>JAJQCQ010000099.1:0-22011 GCA_021202635.1 Lachnospiraceae bacterium
ACTTGGCGTGGCTTTTAGATTCATCTACTCTGGCTAGGGTGTGACCTGTAACTTTTTCTGATTTTTACTTCCAGACTTTAAAAAACACATGATCACCGATGGTGATATAGGATGCGGTCAATCCCTGCGCCCGATAAGCGGATGGTGTCAGGAAAAAGAGATAAGGAAACGCAATCTCTTCCCCGTCCACGGTCAGTGTCGGTGTTACACCTTTCTGATATTCTTCATTCAAAGCCATCAGTTCAGCCGCTGCCTGCCTGCAGCTGTCCGATACGGTTATCACACCGGAAAGCGCTTTGTTCAGAGTCCCTGTCCGAGCCGGTTCAAACTGAGAAGTCGAGTAGATCACCTCGCGCAGGGTAGAAGCCGCGAATGTCGAACTGTTCACACGGTTCAGAATCACCAGGCCTACCGCGAGCTGCCCGGTGTAGGACTGGTTGCCCGCTTCACAGAAAATGATCGCGGCCAGCAGGTCTTCATCCTCTACAAGCAGGTCCGTATAATACGTATTTTCCACGGAAACCGAAGCCAGCGGCCGGTCATTGATGCTGGCAATGGTTCCGACTCCATCACTGTCAAAGACGTATGTATACTGTCCGACCTGAATGGTCATACCTGTAACCTTCTTGTAGGTCGACGTGTTAAAGTAGTAGTATTTTCCGTCAATCTCCTGCAGTCCGGAAACACATTTCCCGTCGCTGCCAAGATATTTATCATCCACCCAGGTATTTGTAACCCGCACGCCCTTGCTGTTGACGTAATACCTTCCGACCCAGGCACTCTTTACCATGATGCCATCGCTGCCAAAATAATAGTACTTTTTACTGATGCAGACCCATTTGCTGGTGACCATCTTTTCGGTAGATTTATTAAAATAATATGTATTGCCGTCTACCGTAATTTTTCCGGTCTTGCGCACGCCCTTCGCGTTAAAATAATAGGAAGAGCCATTAATCTTTTTGATACAGCTGACACAGAGCACGCCGTTTTTCTTCGCGTAATAATATTTGCTCCCCGACTTGATCCAGGTACCGCAGATCAGTTTCCCGGTAGATTTGCTGAAGAAATAGTATTTTCCGTCAATTTTCTGAAGTCCGGTCACGCGGACTCCATTCTCATCCACGTAGTACTGGCTCTGGATCCACTTGCTTGTCGCAAGCTTTCCGCTGCTGGTGTACCAGGACCAGGAGCCGTCCGCATTCTCCGTCCAGGCCGCATTGGCTTTCACAGAAAAGCACAGCAATAACAGGATAAAAAGAAATCCTTTTAGAATCTGTTTTCTCCAATTCGTATTTTGTAACTCCATGATCCGTTCTCCACAATATTTTGAAATCAATAGTTCATATTTCGTAACAATTAATTCATATTATATGCTACGTTTCTTAAAAAGTCAATGTTGTTTTTATAACAGGATAAATATTATTCTCCCTTTTGACTCATTCACAATGCGTTTCATCGCATTTTGAAGTTTTACCTGGCACTCTTCATTCACAGAATAAAGTTTCGAGCGAATTCCGTCATCCACCAGCTGCTCTACCGATTTCCCGAAAATGAGGGTCTGATAAATGCCCTCATCCGTGTTTTCGTTCTGCTTCATATAGGAGATCAGATCCTTTGCCTGTTCTTCGCTTCCGACAACAGGCGCCACCTCTGTGACTACGTCGGCCCGCAGCAGGTGGATCGAGGGAGCCTTAGCCGTAATCTTAACGCCAAAGCGATTCCCCTGCCGAATGACAGTCGGCTCCTCAATCTGAATCTCCTCTCTGCGCGGCGAAATAACGCCATATCCGGTACGGCGGACCGCTTCCAGCGCTTCTGAGACAGCTTCATATTCTGCTTTTTTTGACGACATCTCATTTACAAGGGAAATCAGCTGATACTCACTGCGAATATCCGCCCCCGTCATTTCGCTTAGTATTTCATAATACAGCGATTCCTTCAGGGAAACGAGGATTTCCGCACTTCCCAGGGCATAGTCCACATGATCCAGCTTCGCCCGTCTCACATAAGAATTGTCCTGGAAAAGAGCGCGCTCTGCCGCTTTCGAGGATCGTATTTCCGTTGCGGGGATTTCCATATGGCCGGAGTGTTCGCCGGATTCCTTTGGCGATGTTTTCTCATTTACGGCTCGCGTGACATCGCCAAGTGTATGCAGGCCCTGCATGGCAGATTTCGCAGACGCAAACAGCGATTGCTTCAGCCAGTGATCCTGGGAAAGTGTCTCTACCCACTTCGGGATCTGAAAAATAACCCGCGTAAGCGGAAATTCCGGAAGCAGCTGTTCGAACACCTGCCGGATCTCCTTTGGTCCGATCTGTTCGCAATTCAGAGACAGAGCCCGAACACCGTGAGCAGCTGTAATCTGGGATACCGCATTTCCGGCTCTCTCGGAATACGGCGACGCAGAATTCACAATCACCAGAAATGGCTTCCCAATCTGCTTCAGGCTGAGAATCGTCTCCTTTTCCGCTTCCAGAAAGCTCTCCCGCGGCAGCTCGCCAAAGCTTCCGTCAGAGGTAATCACCAGACCTACCGTTGCGTGCTCCAGGATCACCTTCCGGGTTCCCATTCTGGCTGCCTCTTCAAAAGGCATCGGCTGTTCCTGCCAGGGCGTCTTTACCATACGTGACTTTCCGTCTTCTTCCAGCCCCTCCGCACCCGGAACCGGAAATCCCACACAATCCACCAGGCGTACCGCCATAGTGCTTCCATCGCCAGTCGGGACTAAAACGGCTTCCCTGGGGATGAATTTGGGTTCCACAGTCGTCACCATTTTTCCTGACGCACTTGTCGGCATTTCATCCCGCGCGGCAATTCTGTTATGCCCTTTCAGCTCCGGTAAAACCAGCTGTTCCATGAATTTTCTGGCGAACGTTGATTTTCCCGTCCGCACAGGGCCCACAATCCCCACATAGATCTCGCCATTCGTCCGCATGCGGATATCTCTGTACAAATCAAAATTGTCCATAAAAAGACCCCCTGCACTCATAACCTGTAAACAGCAGACTGTTCACAATTGTTACAATATATGCGGGGGCAAGGGAAAATATGAATTGCCGGAAATATTCCTTACGCGGCCGTGCGCATAAAAAAGGCACAATCCCCTCGGACATTGCGGACTGCCCTTTGAAGATTGTGCCTGGTCGTACAGATCAGCTTGCGGAACGTCATCTGTACGCTGTTCCAAAAGAACCCTCTCAATATTTGCGGAGTACTGAAAGGTCTTCTGGCACAAGGAGGTATGTTTGTGTATTGCCATTGCCTCGAGACAACATTCCTTTTCATTTCACATGCCTGTTTCCCCATCACAGACGACAACAGCCTCTCAGATCATCTGGCTGCGGCGGAGTGTTCAGCTTTACTCGGAAGCTCTTCTCTCACACCAAGCAGGTTTCCTGGCTCACAGATCTTTGCTCAATCTCTCCTTCTCGCGCTATCAGATCGGGTACGCAATGGACTTTTGAGATCTCACTCCCTGTATACAGTGACCGGATCGCTCAGGCTTCTCACCTGATTCCCTCTTCAGTCCCTTCCGGGGCTGCACTTGACGTGGCAATATTGAATTACACGTCCAAACTATAGCATAAAAATGACAGTACGTCAATCTGTTTTTCTGTGTATATCTGACCACCTGTTCGCAAAAAAGGACAGCCTTTTGCAGCTAAATCTGCACAGGCTGTCCTTATCTTATAATTCCGGTTCGAAACGAGTCCTTACATTCCGGCTTTCTTCGCCGCTGCCTCTACGACATGGCTCACCAGAACAGAGGTCGTCACGCTTCCGACTCCGCCAGGTACCGGTGTGATTGCATCCACGATCGGCTCTACCGCGGCGTAATCCACGTCACCGCAGAGCTTGCCTTCCGCATTCACATTGATGCCTACATCAATGATCACCTGACCCGGCTTTACATATTCCGCACCTACTACGCCCGCGCGGCCGGCCGCCACAATAATGATATCCGCTTCTCTCGCTACAGAAGGCATATCCACCGTTCTGGTATGGCAGATGGTCACAGTCGCATTTTTCTTTACCAGCATCATGGCAGCCGGCTTGCCTACCACGAGGCTTCTGCCGATCACAACTGCCTTCTTGCCGGTGCAGTCAATGCCATAGTGATCCAGGATCTCCATGCAGGCCTGCGGTGTGCATGGCGGATATCCGATCGCCTTGCCCGTAAATACACCGGACATGGAGCCATCGGTCATACAGTCGACATCCTTCGCCGGATCCAGTGCGTTCTCGATCACGCTCTGATCCAGATGCTTCGGAAGCGGACGGAACAGAAGGACACCGTGAATCGCGTCATTTTTATTTACATCGTCAATTACCTTCAGAAGCTCTTCCTGAGACACATCGCCCGGAAGCAGGATTTTCTCGCAGGCTACGCCGAGTGTTTCACAGCGCTTGGTTGCACCTCTCTCGTAGGAAATATCACTCTCGTTCTCCCCCACGCGGATAATGTCAAGCGTCGGCTTTATGCCCTTGGCCTCAAGCTCAGCCACTTTTGCTTTAATACGCTCATTCAGAGCTGCTGTTACCTCTTTTCCCAGAAGTTGTTTTGCCATTTGTCTGCCTCCCAGTCTCTATCGCGGAAACCCGCAAAAATAGTTGTCCGATCGCTGCCTTTGCGCTTACTTCAGTCTTGCAAGCACGCTCTCATAAATTTCATCCGCCATCGCCGGATATTTTGCAAGCATCGCGTCCGCCTTTGCATTCAGTTCCTCCGCATAGGCGCGGTTTGCCATCGACTTTGTATTAATATATACATTCAGGCTCGCACCCTGCAGTGCAGCCTTACAAAATACTGCGCCGACACCCGCGTCGCTGATGGCCAGTGCGGAACCCTTCGCTGCAAATTCTTTGATCAGTTCAATCGCCTCACAGCATTTTTCCATGATTTCCATGGGAACGGAGCAGGCATCCTTCAGCACAATCTCCATCACACGCGCTTTTTCCGCCTTCTCCTCTTCTGTCGCCCGCGGCATCCCATAAGCCTTTGAAAGCGGCTCAAACACCTCCGCATCCTTCTCTACGAGCGTCAGAAGCTCTGCCTGGAGCCTGTCGCATTTGGCCTTCAGCTCCCACATCTCATCTTCTACATCTGCGTACTTCTTTTTTCCTACGGTCAGACTGCCGACCATATTTCCGAGCGCCGTACCAACCGCGCCTACGAGCGCCGACGCACCGCCGCCGCCCGGTACCGGTGCCTTTGAAGCAAGCACCTCTACGAATTCATTGCATGGTACTGTTGAAAATCCCATAGCTTCCTCCTTGCGTGATTCTATCACTACTTAGAACAGCCTTTTGCAAGTAAACCTGCACAGGCTCTCTTTCCATTTCGAAGCTGTTCTAAACTGTTGTAGCAAAATTATAATTCGATTGCATCAGAATTGTCAAGGAAATTGTCTTTTTACTTCACATATATCCTTTACACCTATACCAGTTTCATTGCTCCGATGATAACATCGCAGGCGACCACCAGATCTTCTGCGTGAAAAGCCGCCGCAAAATTATCACTGAAGAGAATCTGCGCAGAAGGCGGAAATTCCTCGTCCCCGCCCCAAAGCTGGAAACGGATCCAATAACCGTCAAACACTTCGATTTCATATCCGGCATCCCCTGCCGCTATTTTCTTTGCACCCAGTTTCTCCATCGCAGTGCAAAACGCTTCCAGACGATTGCCATACGAATAAGCCAGCCGTGCCAGGCACCTTCCGCTGAACTGACGGTAATAAACCTCTCCCCAGGGCACCTCACGGTAGGTCAGAAATTTTCCTGTGCTTCGAGCCGTGCAGCATTCTGTCAGAAAACGAATCACAAGCGTCCGGGCGGCAGATATTTCCGTCAGAGTGAGTGGCCGGTCCGTCTTCTGCGTGCTTCGAACAGAAAAGTCCGGATAACGAATCGCATATTCCACCCCCAGAAAGGGGAGAAGAAATTCGGAGGAGTCCTCCCGCCAGCGTGCGCCGGTCCGCGCACACACCTCGCGCGGGTCTGCTTTTTGGTACGCTCCCAGATAATGTTCAAACGGGACCCGTTCCTTGTTGTCCTTCTCGTATGTGATTTCCATAACGTCTCCTTCCACATTCGTCTTGATTTCCTGTTATGGCGGCACCTTCTCTTTACGGGAATAAAGGGAACGAAATCGTTCCCTTTATAAGCTCATGCTTCTGTTTCATGCTCTGTCAGCGGAGTCCCGCCTGCTGCAAAAGAGCCGGAATCTTGGACTCCCAGCCGAGTGCCATGATATGTACGCCCTGGCAGTACGGCCTGCATTCTTTGATGATGCGCGCCGCAATTTCCACACCGGTGATGCCCGCTTTGGTCTTTTCCTTGTCCGCGCGAAGCTCATCCAGCATTTCCTGTGGAACATGGATGCCCGCGACGTTGTCATTCATATATTTCGCCATACCGGCAGACTTCGGAATCACGATGCCAAGCTGAACCGGCTTGCCAAACTGGCTTGCCTTTTCCATAAAGCGGATGAATTTTTCCGGCTCATAGACAGCCTGGGTCTGGAAGTAATCCGCACCCGCGCGTACCTTACGCTCCATCTTTGCCAGCTGCGCGTCAACAGAATCGCTGCACGGCGACACAACTGCACCCTTCGCAAATTTCGGCGGCTCACCGACCAGGGCATTTCCACCCAGATCTACGCCTGCCTCCAGCTGCTTCACTGTGTGAATCAGGGAAACCGAATCCAGATCAAAGACCGGCTTCGCCTGCGGATGATCGCCCAGCTTCGTATGGTCACCGGTCAGAAGCAGCAGGTTCTCAATACCAAACATCGCAGCGCTTAAAAGGTCAGACTGCAGTGCGATCCGGTTCCGGTCACGGCAGGTAATCTGAAAGATAGGGGTAAGTCCCTCGTCCTTCAGTGCCTTACAGGTAGCCAGTGATCCCAGACGCATAACGGAAGACTGGTTATCGGTCACATTAACAGCCGTAATATCGCTTAAGTAAGTTTTCGCCTCTTCCAGCAGATTTTCGATGTGGCACCCCTTTGGCGGGCCGACTTCCGCGGTGACGACAAACTCGCCCTGCTCGAATTTTTCTGTGATTTTCATGTTCAGTCACTCCTATATTTTTATAGTTCAGAACAGCATCAAACGAAGAATGCGGTCTGACCAGCTGTTCTGATGGATTGCTTATACTTCTTTGTCAGTCGCGAAATTGCGAATCTGCACCGGACACTTCATCGCATCCAGACGTCCGATCTTCTCCAGGCGCCGATAAATGCGCTCCCAGCCACATTCCATGTTGGGATCCACTTCGCATTTTCCATTTTTTGCACCGCCGCACTGGCCGTTCACCAGGCTTTTCGAGCAGGCGGTAATCGGACAAATACCCCCGGTCAGATTGAGATAGCATTCCCCGCACTGGCCACAGTCGTATTCCAGAGGCGTAACGCCCTGAAAACCCGGAAGCCGGCAGGTATCGCAGCACGCGCATACGGTCTTCTCTTCCAGTCGGGCGGCAACGGTCTGTACACCAACGCCGCAGGAAAACACCAGCACTACATCTGCCGCGTCAATTTCACTCTGGCGGCGCGCAAGCTGAAGCTCCAGATTCTCCGGATTGCAGATATAGTCCGTAGTAAGGATTCCGGTCACCCTGCCGGATTCATTCATCTCATTCTGGAGCTCAGCCGCTTCTTCCAGCGGAAAATAGACTTCCCGGCATCCAAAGCAGTTAATGATAAAAACCTTTTTCCCGTCTGTCAGGGAGAGGATCGTGTCTTTTGATTTTAACTGTGTAATCAGCATATTACTTCATCCCCCTTACTGCGGCTTTCCCGGCTTTGATCTTTGTCACCAGCGGAATCTTTGAAGAGCAGATATACTCACAGCTGCGGCACTCAACACAGTCCATGACATTCTTCTCTTTCATCGCCTGCCAGTTCTCTTCATCCGCATATTTCGCAAAATACAGCGGAGAGAGCTCCATCGGACAGACATCGACGCAGCGTCCGCACTTGATACACGGCTGCTCTTTCGAATGCTCCGTATCGACTGCAATGATACCGTTGGAGCCTTTCATAATCGGAACATTCAGATCCGTAAGCGTAAAGCCCATCATCGGCCCGCCCGCCTTATATGTAATCTCGCATTCCGAATCCACGCCTCCGCAGTAATCGATCAGGTCCTTCGTGTTCGTACCGATCTTCACGATAAAATTGCCCGGATTCTTCAGGCGCTCGCCCGTCACGGTCACAACTCGCTCAATGAGCGGCATACCCTTCTGAATCGCGTCCGAGATGGCCTTGGTCGTGCTGATATTGCTCACAACGCAGCCAACATCCGCCGGAAGTCCGCCGCTCGGAACCTGTCTTTTCAGCACACGTTTAATCAGCATCTTCTCCGCACCCTGCGGGTACTTGGTCTTCGCAACCACCACATCCAGGTTGTCATACCCGGCAACCTTCTCTTTCATCAGCTCGATCGCGTCCTGCTTATTATCCTCAATCACAATGAGACCTCTTTCGGCTCCCACTGTCTTCACGATCGCACGCAAGCCAAAAACAACGTCATCCGCAAACTCCAGCATCACTCTGTGATCCGCAGTCAGAAGAGGTTCGCATTCACAGCCATTCAGCAGAATGGTATCCACCGGCTTGGCCGGCTTTAATTTCACAGAGGTCGGGAAACCGGCGCCGCCCATGCCGACAATGCCAGCTTCTCTGACGATATCGATAATCTCCTCCGCTGTCAGCTCTTCCAGTGACTTATGCGGCTGTACCGACTCGTCCAGCGTGTTCTTTCCGTCTGACTGAATCACAACAGCCGGGCAGGTTCCTCTGGTCGCATGTCCGCGCGTCTCAATCGCAATCACCGTACCGCTGACCGGGGAATGCACCGGACTGCTGATAAACCCGGCCGACTCACCGATCTTCTGCCCCACCTTCACGGTGTCGCCCACAGCCACAATCGGATTGGCCGGAGCTCCCGCATGCATGGAGAGCGGAATCGCTACCACCTCAGGCTCCGGGAATTTCTGCAAAGCCAGATGCTCCGTAAACTCCTTGCGTTCAAGAGGATGAACCCCTCCATAATAGCCATCCAGTCTGTTTTCCCGGATTGATTTCACATATTCATTTACAAATTTAAAATTCACTTTGGAATAATCACGAAGCTGTACCGGCTGGTTCAGGAATTCTTCCAGCCTGCCCTGCTTTTCCAGTCTCCGGTAAATCTTCTCCCAGGCGCAGTCCTTGTCCGGGTCCACTTCGCATTTCCCATTCTTCGCGCCTCCGCACTGTCCGTTCACCAGACTCTTCGAGCAGTCAACGATCGGACAGATTCCTCCTGTGATATTCAGGTAGCACTGCGCACACGCATCACAGCTCTTTTTCGTAAGCGCCATGCCGTGATGTCCTGTATAATTCAGCGAATCCGCAGCCGCAAATACCGGAACTGGCCTGGAATCAGAGCCGCCGTTTTCTGTCATCAGATCCGCGATGGTCTGTACGCCAAGTCCACAGGATATCACACAGACACCTTCCGTCCCCTCTGGAATCATATCCTTCAGTTTCCGTACCGTCTGTGTTTTGTTACACAAAAAGTCTACCCTTGTACTCCCCGTAATGGTCTTCCCCTGTGCCGCAGCCATCTTCTCAAACTCGGCAAGGTCCGGTTCCTCCGTGGTCGTAAACTCTTTGAAGCACTTGTTGCAGGCAATCACGAACAGATGATCTGTTCCGGCCAGGATCGGCGCCAGCTCGTCAGCGCTTTTTAACCGATACTTGGTGTAGTCCTCCAAATGCTCACCTCCCTGTAAGTGATATAACAATTCAGAAGCGATTTCATGGAAAAGGGATACCTTTCTGCTCTGAATGTTATAATATAAAGTTACTAAATTTTCTCAGAATATTTTCTGAAATTCCCGTTTATTGTATCCCTTTATGTGTTTTTTTTCAAGCAAATCTTTTGTTTTGCAGCCTCTATTTCTTCTTTGATTTTTTCTTTGAAGAATTCTTCCTGACCGGGGTCTGTCCCGCCGTCTGCGGCTGAATCTTTTTTTGCGCCGCGGCCGTATCTGTCCTTTCCGTCTTTTGTTCATCCGCTGGTTCCGTCAGAGCTTCCTGGCCGTCTCCGGAATTCTCTGCCTCAGACTCTTTTCCCGCCGTGTGTGTTTTCAGAACATACCAGAGCGAACCTGTCACGCATACGGAAGAATAAGCGCCCGCAACTACGCCAACCATCAGCGGAAGTGCAAATTCCCTGATGGTCGCCACTCCGATCAGGAACAGCATGAATATGGTGATAAAGGTCGTAAAGGAAGTATAAATGCTCCTCGTCAGGGTCTGGGTCACGCTTGCGTTCACAATTTCAACGAGATCCGAGCCGGCCATCAGCTTCTGATTCTCGCGGATGCGGTCAAAAATAACGATTGTCGCGTTGATTGAGTAACCGACAATGGTCAGCATACAGGCGATGAAGGTACTGCCCACGGAAATCCGCGCGATCGCATAGCAGGCAAATACCACCAGCACATCATGCAGCAGCGCAATCACCGCGCTCCCCGCGAAACGCACATCGTGGAAACGAATGGTAATATAAATCAGCATACAGATCGCGGCTACAATCACAGCCACTACCGCATCCTGGCGCATCTCGCTGCTGACCGTCGCGGAGATTGAATCATACAGGATCGCTGTCGCTTCGAGATCATAGGCTTCTTCAAGCGCCTCCGAAATCGCCTGCCGCTGATCCAGATCCAGCACACCGGTCTTGACATAGACATCCGTAGACCCCTGCGTCGTCTGGAACTGCACCTCCGCATTTCCTGTCACTTCCGTAAAAATCGGCTTTACATCTGCCTCCAGTTCATCCAGCGTCATCTCCTCGTTAAACGTAATCGTGGTGGAGGTACCGCCCTTGAAATCCAGGCTGAGGTTCAGCACACCATTGCCCATCGCAGAATTGACTCCCATGAATACCGGTCCCAGAAGGATCAGCACAATAGAAATCGCAAAGAATACGCGGCGATGTCCGACAAAGTCAAAATGCTTATACGTGCGCGCCCTGCCATAATACTTTTCATCCCGGAATCCCACTTCGTAAAGCGCATTCATGATCAGTCTGGAAATCACCAGAGCGGTAATCATAGAGAGTACAATGCCGAGCGCCAGCGTCTGAGCAAAGCCTTTGACACTGCCGGTTCCAAGCATGTTCAGTACAAACGCGGCGATGAGAGTCGTGATATTTCCGTCAAGGATCGCACTGAATGCTTTTTTATAGCCGGTCTGGATCGCGCCCTTCACGGATTTTCCGGCAGAAATCTCCTCCCGGATCCGTGCATAAATGATCACGTTCGCGTCCACCGCCATGCCGATCGTCAGAATGATACCCGCAATGCCCGGCAATGTGAGTGTGAGGTCAAACGCATTCAGGCTGATCAGCGTCAGGCAGGTATAAAGAAGCAGACAGAACGCCGCTACCACGCCCGGAAGCGCATACACGATAATCATAAAAACCATCACAATTGCAATGCCAATCGCACCGGCAATCAGGCTTGTCCGGATCGCGTCCTGTCCAAGCTGTGCACCGACGACCTTCGAGCTGATCTCCTCCAGTTCCAGAGAAAGAGCACCAATTCGAATCGAAGATGCCAGTGACTGTGCCTCTGACGCGCTGCTCATACCGGAAATATAAGCAGAGCCGCCGGTAATGGCCTCGTTCACCACCGGAGAGCTGATGATTTCATCGTTGTAAACGATATAGATATAGTTTCCGACATTCTCAGAAGTCGCCGTAGCAAATGCATCCGCGCCAGAGCTGGTAAGCTCCAGCTTCACTACGTATTCCAGATTTCCCAGTTCATCCTTCTGCGTCGCTGCGGAAGCGGTCTGGATATCTGAACCGGTCAGAACCACCGTTCCATCCTCCAGCTGAAATTCCAGAGAACCCGGCTGCCCAAGCTCTTCCAGCACCGCGTTGACATCCGAAACACCCGGAATCTCAATGCTGATCCGGTCCGAGCCCTCCTGATATACATTCGCCTCCGTGCTGTAGGTATCCGCACGCTGCTGCAGCTTGTAGACCGTATCGCTCAGTTCTTCCGCAGTCGGGTCCTCATCCACCACCTGATAGGTCACGCTCACGCCACCAGACAGGTCCAGTCCGAGAATAATATTCTTCGCCGCACCGGTTCCCGTCGGGCCAATACCGATCGCCGCTACATACCCCAGAAAAATCAGCAGAACAGCCATCACAGCCAGCGTGATCCTCGCGTTCCTCTTATTCATTTTCATAATCGTTCCTCCTATATCCAGTCATACATCCAAAAGGATGCATGACACAGACCCCACAAGATTATGCATCCGCCAGCGCCGCCTTAATCATAATGGCGCACTCTACACGCTTGCGCTGCAGCTCACAGCCGATGTCATACGCATCCTGGATTGTGCCATGGAAATTGTACGAATTTGCCGCACAGCCGCCGCTGCAATAAAACTTTGCAAAACAATTTTTGCATTTTTCCTTCGTGTAGACATTGCAGGCCTTAAACTGATCCACGATATCCGGTCTTGTCACGCCCTCATCTACATTGCCCATCAGATATTCTTCGTGCCCGACAAACTGATGGCACGGATAAAGATCCCCCCATGGCGTTACAGCCAGATACTCTGTACCGGAACCGCAGCCAGATAATCTCTTATAAACACACGGTCCGCCTGTCAGGTCAATCATAAAATGGAAAAACGTGAATCCATTTCCCTCTTTTTCCCGCCGGACCATTTCCTTTGCGAGGCGATCGTACTCCGAAAAAATCTGCGGCAGGTCTTCCTCGCGGATGGCATAATCCTCTGACGGATCCGCCACAACCGGCTCTACGGAAATCTGACGGAAGCCTTCATCTGCCAGATGGAGCACATCATTGCAGAAATCCAGATTATTGTGCGTAAAGGTACCGCGCACATACCAGGTCTTCCCATTGCCGGAGGCCGCCCGATGCGGATCCATAGACGCCGCCAGAGCTTCCCCCTCCCCATCCGTTTTTTCTTCCGAAGCCGCCTGCATGCGAAGCTCAACAAAATGCTTAAACTTCGGCATAATCAGATCATAGCTGCCCTTTCCGTTCCGGAATGGACGCATGTAATCGTGCACCTCGGGACGGCCGTCAATGCTGAGCACGACATTCGCCATTTCCCGGTTCAGAAATTCCATAATCTCGTCATTCAGCAGGACGCCGTTCGTCGTCATCGTGAAGCGGAAGTTCTTATTATATATCTTCTCCTGCTCCCGTCCGTAGGCGACAAGATCCTTAACCACCTGCCAGTTCATCAGCGGCTCTCCGCCAAAGAAATCGACCTCCAGGTTTCGCCGTGAACCGGAATTCGCGATCAGAAAATCCAGTGCCTTTTTGCCGACCTCAAAGCTCATCAGTGCGCGCCGTCCATGATATTCGCCCTCTTCCGCAAAGCAATAGCGACAGGCCAGGTTACAGTCATGTGCAATATGTAAGCAGAGCGCTTTGACTACCGTCTTGCGCGCCTTATAGTCCGTAATTGCCTTTTCATAAATATCTTCCGTAAAAAGCACGCCAAACTCAGTCAGCTGGGCGCACTCATCCAGGGATTCCATAATCTCCTGTGCCGGATAGCGTGAAACAAGCTCGTCAGAAATTTCATCTCTGCTCTTTCCCTGATCCAGAAGAGCAATCACATCATAGGTCAGATCATCTACCAGATGAATCGCGCCGCTGTTCACATCCAGCACAATGTTGTATCCATTATTCTTATACTGATGGATCACAGCATTACACCTCTCTCAAACGTTTTTTTCAAAATAGAATCAAATCCGCAGATTCTCGCTGCGAAACAGGAAATCTGTAGCGTAACAACAGATAAGCCCCGCCATTGCGCGTTAGCGCAATTTTGCATGCGGGGCTTTCCACTCTCACGAAAAAAATATGTAACTATTCAAAACAGCAGGCCACAGTTTACGCTTCACTTCTGTTCTGAACTGTTACAAAATTATTTCCCGTTCTCGCAGGTCTGATTGCCTACGGTGCAGCTGGTCTTGCACGCCGACTGGCATGAAGTCTGGCATTCGCCGCAGCCGCCCTTTTTCAGGGTATTCTGCAACGGCTTGGTATTCAATGTCTTAATATGTTTCATAGCCTCGTCCTCCTTGTAAAATCTTTGCGTAGAATCTTCCCACACAACTTTTGACAGTTTATCACATAATGGAAGAAAATAAAAGCACTAATTTTTTTAACCGTCCAGCATAATGGTCTGCCTGCGTTTTGAACTGCTTCCTTCTTATTTATCACTTCGCATCCGGTACTGGCTCGGCGTCTGCCCTGTTTTCTTTTTAAACAGGCGGCTGAAATACTGTACATCCGGGATCCCTGCCTTTTTAGCGACCGTTTTAATCGGCTCCTGCGTCGTCAGAAGGAGATCCGCCGCGTAGGAAATCCGCTGCGCAGTTACATATTCCGTCAGGGTAACTCCCACCTCTTTGCTAAAAAGATTCGAGAGATAGGAGCTGTTGACATTCAGTTTTTTCGCAAAATCCTGAAGCGTCAGCGGCTGGCTCAGATCCCGGTCGACGGTCTGAAGCACCGTCTGCACCAGTAAGGAATAGCGCTGAATTTCCTTCAGGGAATTCATATGGCAGAAACGAACCGCCATCTCTTCCAGGATGCGGCGGCATTCCCGCACATCCATTGCCTGGTAAATCCGCGATGTGTACTCCGCACTCACATCCTCAAGAGATAACTCCGGTACGCCAATATCCCGCAGACTCTGGATAATCAGGGCTTTCTGTCGGATCAGATCAAACTTCCATTCGGTCAGTTCATCCGGCAGTTCACCCTGGACGCCCAGCTTCACCCAGGCGCGAACCGCCCGTACTGTCTGAAATTCATTTCCAATGCAGACACTATAGCAAATGCGGTCCACCAGCTCATAGCGTCGCCGTATGGTTTTTTCATCCATGATTTTAATCAGTCACAGTCTCCACGTATATCCATTGATTCTCCCCACAGAGCAGAATAAAATCACTCAGATAATCCGCTGATATAATCAATCATGCAGTCTCCTGCCACGATCCCGCTGGTAAAAGCGGTACCCAGAGTTGCGCCCTCATTCTCATAATACGGACTCGCATAGATACTGCCGTTGTCCACGCCCGCTACATACAGACCCGGAATCGGCTCCTGTGCTTTTGTGAGGGCACGGCAGTACGCATCTGTCTTCACGCCGCCAAAGGTACACCAGATCGACGGAATGTATTCCATCACATAAAAGGTGTCTCCTTCCAGCGCTTTGAGCAGGTAGGAAGATTTGTAGAATTGATCGTCTTCTTCCGCCTCACAAAGCTCATTATATGCCTCTACCGCCGCTTCCAGTTCTGTCATACCGAAGAATTCCGCGCATTCCGCGAGCGTTCCTTTTACCGCCCAGCCTTCCGCAATTGCTGTCTCCATATCATCATCCAAAGTATCCAGAATGACACCCTCCAGGCCGGTCGCACCCACATACCAGTCTTCCGGACTTCCATAGTAAGCAAAAATACCCTCATCGCGGCAAGTCTCATAAGTAGTCTCATCAATGACAGCAAAGAATTTTCCTTCACGAAGCACCATCTCGCCGCCCAGCGCCAGCGGACGGTCAGACATATACTGTTCATTCATGAAGCGTTCTCCCATCCCGTTGACCAGAAGGCCGCCATAAATTGCAAACTTTTCAGCCGCGTTCGCAAACGCCATTCCAGAGCCGGAAGCGCCTTCGATCTTTGTATTTACTCCGCCGAATTCATTGCAGCACAAAGCCCAGTTCCGGTCCGCAATACCGCCCGCGGCAATGACCATATCGTAGCCTTTCCCATCAGAAAGCGTATTACACAGCGGATAAATCTCAATATCGCCAAAGTGTTCGCGCAGACGCGTGTCATTTCCCGCATAACCGCCCGTCGCAATCAGCACCGCTTTCGCGTTGTACTGAATGTAGGTATTGTCCTCCAGATTCTGCACGATAATACCAGTTACCGTATCACCGGTTTTAACCAGGGCAATGCCTTCCCGCAATGTTTCGAAAACGCCGCCGTCTTCTTCGAACTTATCAATCAATGGCTGAAAACGGTCTGTACCGCTGACCTGTGTCCCTTCGGTATTCGCAAAATTATGCCGTGCCCGGAACCCCATACCGTATGCGTCGCGGCGCAGCCCCATGTTAACGCCGTTATCCATAAAATTAGAAACAACCCGCTCGCCCTGCTCGATGCATTTTTTCAGCAGAGCGCCATTGACCGTTCCATTGCTGAATCCGTATTCACACTCATATAAAGTCTGAACCGATACAGTCGCATCCTCCGCCTCCTGCACTCTCGTCTCCGCCAGTGCCGGTCCGCCTGCCTGAGAGCCATTCGAAACGCCGCAGCTGAGTCCTTTCTCTAATAAATAGGTATTGACGCCGCCCGCCTGCAGCGTGAGCGCTGCCTGGATCCCGGCCGCGCCGCAGCCGACTACCACCGCGTCAGTCTCAATGATCTCGCTGATCTCATAGCTTCCGGAAATGCCCTGCTCGGTTCTCTCGACTTCCGTCTGCGGCTCCGCCACCGTCTCCTCTGCCAGCGCACTCAGAGTTGTCCCAGAGCTGAGAAATCCAACCGCCGCCATACCTACCGCGCCGGTCGCTGTGCCTTTGAGAAAATCGCGGCGTGAAAGACCTTTTACATTTTCCGTTGCATTCTTCTTTGCCATAATTATCCTCCTTATTCCGAAAAATCTTCCATTTTTCGCGTGATTTTCGACCAGTATAACACAAATATTCCGATGCGTCCAGTATATCATTCCTATCTTTCTGTCATTTTTTACAAACACGGAATGCTTCATTTTATTCATTCACACAAATAAATTACAAAAAAAACAAAAGATTATACGCTGAAAGATGTCCAAAAACCTGTTATTCTATGAGAGGTGATTTACAGGAAAGCAAAATCATTTGGGTTACGCTTTCACTACCCTATAGAAAGGAGGACAGAGATATGAAAATCGGCGCAACAGAAATGATGCTCATATTCGTAATCATCTTATTTGTAGCCGGTCCTGACAAGCTACCCATGTACACCAAGAAAATCGGCGAGGTATTAAGAGGTTTTAAGAATGTCACAGGCGAAGCGACCAAAGAGCTCCGTGAGACAGTCGTAGAACCTCTCGCGGAAGCGCAGAAGCCTTTGCGGGAAGCGATGGAGCCTATCACGGACATTACAGATGAGATTAATGCAGGTATGAATGACATCAAGAAATCCTTCAATGATGTCACGAAGCCATTAAAGACTACGCCGTCAAGGAAGTCGAGAGCTAAGAAGAATGCGGAAGAGGAAGCGGCTGCGGCAGAAGAAAGCACGGATGCTACGGAAGGCACTTCAGAGGAAGCAGCGGACGCTGTCGGCGAGGATAGCGTTGCCACAGTCAGCAGTGAGCAGGCTGCCTCAGATGATGCAGTAACTGAGAATCCGGATGCAGACGGCACAGAGACAGCGGCGGATGGCACTGCCGGCAATGCAGTACATAAAAAGACCAGCTCATCCAAAGCGGATCCGGAAAAGATAAAGGCCGCCAGAGAAGCCAGAGCCGCCAGGGCAAAAGCGAATGCTGAGCGGGTTCGCGCAGCCAGAGAAGCCCGGGAAAAAGAAAAACAGGCCAAGGCGGAAGCTGCTGCATTGGCCGCTGAGGCTGAAGCTGTTGAAGCGGCTGCGGAAGCTCCGGCACAGACAGCTGACAGCAGCGCTGACGTACAGACACAGCCGACAGATACCGCTGTAAATGCGCAGACACCCGAAGTTGCTGCGAATGATCCGGTACAGACAGAAGCTGTAGCTGCAGAAGCGTAAAACGCACAAAGCTTTACCCTTTCCGGCAAACCGGAAAGCACACGCAGATACAATATACTGCACAATCAAAGGAGGAACAAATCATGAAACTTGGTACTACTGAATTACTGATAATCCTGGCAATTATTCTTCTGCTCTTTGGACCGAGCCAGATTCCGAAGCTGAGCAAGATGTTTGGAAAAGCGAAAAAGAATTTTGATGAAGGCGCAAGTGAAGGTGAAGTGAAAGCGACTACCAGCGAAACCAAATCTGAGACTACGGAGCAGTGATGAAAAAAGAGCAAAACGCAGCAAAACAGACTGCTTCCAAAAAGCAGAAAAACGAAAAGTCAGAAGATGGCAAAATGACGATTACCGGACACCTGAAAGAGTTCCGCAACCGGTTAGCAGTCTGCCTTGTCGGACTGGTGATTGCGTTCCTGGTCGCTCTGTATTTTTCTCAGAATATCATCAACTTTCTGACTACTATGGGTGAGAAATATGATTATGTATTTGTCTATATTTCTCCCCAGGAGCTTCTGATGCAGCAGTTCACGATCTCGCTGGTGGTAGCCATATGTGTAATGCTTCCGCTTCTGCTTTATCAGATCTGGGCTTACGTACAGCCCGCTCTGAAAAAACAGGAAAACCGGTTATTCATCGGTGTGATTATATCCGGCCTGATCTGTTTTGTAATCGGTGTCATCTTCGCTTATAAAATCATGTTGCCGTTCATGCTGAGATTTTTGATTGATCTCAGTTCCGGTACAAATATTCAGGCCTCTATCAGTGTAGAGAAATACCTGAACTTTGAGATTACGATTTTTGTCGTGATGGGATTCATTTTTGAATTGCCAGTCGTATCTGTTCTCCTGACACAGCTTGGCCTGATCAAGGTAGAATGGATGAAGAAAGGGATTCGGCCCGCCATTATTGTGATATTCCTGATTGCCGCACTTGTAACGCCACCGGATATCGTATCACAGAGTATGGTAGCGCTCCCGATGCTTGGTCTTTATATTCTCAGTATTTATCTCTCCGCTTTCCTGCTTAAGTTCAAAAAGAAGAAACCGGAAGGGGAGGACGAAGATGATGAGGATGACGATGACTAAGTATATGAAATATTACAATATTATGCTTTAAAATACCTGTGACCGCATATGGAGGCACCTGTGTCTCCTTTTGCGGTCATTCGGCAAATTCAGGTGTTTTCTTTTTTGCTTTTATCAAAATTGCAATAGTAAATGAATAGTATTCATTTACTTTTTATGTTTTTATATTTCAAATAAGGAAAGGAAGGAAAAAATGGGTAAACAGACAATTTCTCGGACCACCCTTGCCAAGGGGGTCACAGCCTGTGTAGTGGTTGCCGCCAGTTTAGGTATTATCCAGATCGGCGAGTATTCCATCAATTCTTCTGAGGAAGCCGCGAGTACTGCCGTGTCGTCCACCACAGGTACCGTTGCCTATACGCCTGGCACTTACACGGCTACCGCTGCCGGTATCCAGAGCGATGTAACGGTTTCCTGCACGTTTGATGAGGGAAGCATTACCTCTATTACCGTAGACGTATCCGGTGAAACGGCTGGTCTCGGCGCAGATATTGGCGATGAAATGATCGAAAGCTTCCTGGCAGCACAGAGTTCTAACGTAGATGGAGTCTCCGGCGCTACTATCACATCAGACGCTCTGAAAGCGGCACTTGAGGACTGTATCGCTCAAGCCACGGGAAGCTCCGGCGGCGATTCCGACTCTTCTGAGGAAGCAGATGAAGGGGCAACGGAAGGTTCCATCTCCTCTGAAGAAGAAGATATAGACACTACAGAAGCTGAATCAGCAGTTGAAGCAGAAACAGATGCCGCTGTTGATACGGAAGCGGACGAGACCGAGGGAGAAACCGAAGCAGACGGCAATGTCAGCGAAACTGAGACAGAATCCGAAGCAGACAGCGAAGTCACTGCCGCCGCTTCTGATAGTACTGCAGCTACCGGAAGCGGGACTTATACACCAGGTACCTATACCGCTACCGCTGCCGGCATGGAAAGCGATGTCACAGTCACCGTCACCGTGGATGAGACCAGTATCCTCTCTTTAGGGATCGATGTCTCCGGCGAAACAGATGGTATTGGCGCGGCAATCGGGACGGAAATCAGCGAACAGATCCTGAACGCGCAGTCCGCGGATGTCGATGGCGTATCTGGCGCTACCGTTACTTCTACCGCGGTAAAAACCGCACTGGCGGATGCACTTGACCAGGCGGCAAGCAGTTCTTCTGTTTCCACGGATGAAACAGATACAGCCACTGTTGTTACGGAAGATACAACGGAAGCTACAGAGACTGAAACCCAAGCCGCAGAAAATGAGACTGTAGAAGCTGAGACAGAAACCGCAGATACCAAGGCTGTAGAAGCTGAGACGGAAGCCGCAGATACCGAGGCTGTAGAAGCTGAGACGGAAGCCGCAGATACCGAGGCTGTAGAAGCTGAGACGGAAGCCTCAGATACCGAGGCTGTAGAAGCTGAGACGGAAGCCGCAGATACGGAAGCTATGGAAACTGAAACTGGAACCGAGACTGCGGATACTGAAATGGAAACTGCGGAAACTGAGGCAACAAATGAGTCTGCTGCGATTGAGGGTAACAGCAGCTTCGTTCCGGGCACTTACACCGCTTCTGCCGCTGGCATCAGCAGTGATGTGACCGTTACCTGTACCTTTGATGAAACCGGGCTGGTTTCCATTGAGGCGGATGTCTCCGATGAAACCGCCGGCATCGGCGCGGACATTGGGGATACGATGATTGCCAGAGTTCTGGAGGCGCAGTCCAGCGAAGTAGACGGTGTATCAGGCGCTACGATTACCTCTGATGCCTTTAAAGCCGCGGTTGCAGACTGTATGGAGCAGGCCGGATTTATGGTAGAAGAAGCCGAAACAGAAACGGAATCTGAAGCAGAATCTGAAGCAGAAAGCATGACGACAGACGATGACGCCACAGAACTTGCTGCCGCCGCAGACGCTCCATTTGTTCCCGGCACCTACACTGCTGCTGCTCAGGGAATGGAAAGTGAAATCACCGTCAATGTGACCTTTGACGAATATAATATTATTGCAGTCGGCACCTGGCTGGAAGGTGAGACGGACGGAGTCGGCGCAGACATAGGAGAAGAAATCAGCAGCCAGATTCTGGAAGCACAGTCTGCGAATGTGGATGGAGTATCCGGTGCTACCATCACTTCCACTGCCGTAAAAGAAGCCGTTGCGGACTGTATCGCACAGGCGAAGGCCGACAGCGAAGATACCGAGACAGAAGCAGCTGAAACAGAAACCGCCGAAACAGAAACTGTGGAAACGGAGACCGCGGCTGCGGATACAGAAGCAGTCGATGAATCGACAGCGATTGAAGGCGGCAACTTCGTTCCCGGCACTTACACTGCTTCTGCTGCCGGTATCAGCAGCGATGTGACGGTTACCTGTACCTTTGATGAGACTGGTCTGGTTTCCATTGAAGCTGATGTTTCCGGTGAAACCGCCGGCATCGGCGCAGACATTGGGGATACCATGATTGCCAGAGTTCTGGAGGCGCAGTCCAGCGAAGTAGACGGTGTCTCAGGCGCTACGATCACCTCTGACGCCTTCAAAGCCGCTGTGGCGGACTGCATGGAGCAGGCTGGTTTTGTTGCCGAAGCGGCGGAAGAAGAAACAGAAGCGGAATCTGACACAGATGCAGAAAACGTAGCTGACGATGACAGCGACTCCGTTCTCGCCGCTGCTGCTGACGCTCCGTTTACCCCGGGCACCTACACAGCTACCGCGCAGGGACTGGAAAGTGAAATTACCGTCAATGTGACCTTTGACGAATATAATATTGTGGCCGTTGGTACCTGGCTTGAAGGCGAGACCGACGGGATTGGCGCGGATATCGGCGAGGAAATCAGCGACCAGATTCTGGAAGCGCAGTCCGCGGAGATAGACGGCGTATCCGGTGCTACCGTTACATCCACGGCCGTCAAAGAAGCCGTTGCGGACTGTATCGCACAGGCTAAAGCCATCACGGAAGAAGAGACGGAAGAAATCACCGAAGCAGCAACTGAGACAGAAACAGAAGCCGATACGGAGGAGATGACCGAAGCTCCTGTCGAGACGGAAACTGAAACCGCAGCGGAAGAAACCACGGAAGCGGATACCGAAGA
>JAJQCQ010000099.1:22111-45134 GCA_021202635.1 Lachnospiraceae bacterium
CCGGAAATCAGCGGACAGATTCTGACCGCTCAGTCTGCGGATGTGGATGGTGTTTCAGGCGCAACGATTACTTCTGATGCGTTCAAAGCGGCAGTCGCGGACTGCATTGCGCAGGCACAGGCTGGCAGCTCGGATCTGGTCATCATCGGTGGTGCGGACGGTCCGACTTCGATTTTCCTGGCAGGAACAGCTGACGAAGAGGAAACCGAACAGCCCGAAACGGATACTGCCGAATAACCACCCCTTACCACACGAATGGAGGTTTCTCATATGAAGATAAAAACATTCCGGGGTGGCATCCATCCCGAGGAATACAAGGAGCTTTCCCTCGGCGAGCCGGTAAAACCGTATCTCCCGAAGGGTGACCTTGTCTTTCCAGTCAATCAGCACATAGGCAAACCGGCAAAACCCGTAGTCGCAAAAGGCGACCTGGTAAAAGCAGGACAGATCATCGCAGAAGCAGACGGATTTGTCTCAGCGAATATTGTCAGTTCCTGTTCCGGCAAGGTAAAGGCCATTGAAGAACGTCCTGTTGCATCCGGAGCAAAGGCAATGTGCATTGTCATTGAGAATGACGGCGCATATACGTTAGCGGACGGTGTTGGCAAAAAACATAAAGCCGGTACGTTTTCTAATAAAGACATCCTGGACGCGATCCAGAAGGCCGGCATCGTCGGCATGGGCGGCGCGGGATTCCCGACACATGTAAAGCTGACATCCAAAAACCCGGAATCGATTGATTATATCATTGCAAACGGGTCTGAGTGTGAACCTTATATCACCTGCGACGACCGCCTGATGCAGGATCAGAGCCGCGGCATCCTCGATGGACTCCGTCTGGTGCTGCAGCTCTTCCCGGACGCGATGGGTGTGATCGCGATCGAGGATAACAAGCCGGAAGCAATCAAAGCCATGGAAGCGGTCTGTGCCGGCGAAAAGGGCGTCATGGTGCAGCCTGTCCAGACCAAATATCCCGAAGGCGGCGAGCGCAACCTGATCTCCGTCGTCAGCGGACGCGACCTGAAGGCAGGAATGCTTCCCGCAGATGTAGGCTGCATCGTATGCAACGTTGCCTCCCTGCACGCAATCTACCGGGCAGTGTATTACTCCGAGCCGCTGATGCAGCGCTACTTCACGGTATCCGGCGACGCAGTGGCACATCCCGGTACCTTCCGCGTCCCGATCGGTACCTCCTATGAGGAGCTTGTCGATGCCGCAGGTGGATTAAAGAGCGGTGTTACGTTGAAAAAAGCGTTGAGCGGCGGTCCGATGATGGGAATCGCCATGCCCTCTCTTGCCACTCCGATCACAAAAGCCAGCAATGCGCTGACTCTGCTCGCCGAGGACGAGGTCGAGCTGGCCGACGCGCAGATGACGGCCTGTATCCGCTGCGGACGCTGCTCCCGTGTATGTCCGATTCACCTGATTCCGCAGATGATGGCAGACGCCGCGCAGAGAAAAGACTACGAGCAGTATGAACACCGCCTGTATGGTCTTGACTGCATTAACTGTGGCTCCTGTACCTGGGTCTGCCCGGCAAAGCGGCCTCTGATGCAGCTGTTTAAGCAGACGAAAGCCGAAATCATGGCTTCGAAAAGAAAGTGAGGGATGAGACATGAATGAGAATAAGCTACTGAACATTTCTTCCAGCCCTCATATCCGAAGCAGACTGACGACCGGACAGGTCATGCTCGACGTGGTGCTGGCTTTGATGCCCGTTACCGTCTTCGGTGTCATCCGCTATGGGCTGCACGCACTGCTGGTCATCCTGCTTGCGGTCGCCACTGCGGTCCTGGCTGAGTATGTATTTGACCGCATCGCCAAACGTCCAAATACCATCAAAGATGGAAGCGCGGTTGTGACCGGCCTGCTGCTGGCGATTTCTCTTCCGCCGGAAGCACCCCTGTATCTGCCGGTTCTGGGCAGCCTTTTCGCGATTCTGGTCGTGAAGTGTTTCTTTGGCGGACTTGGCAAAAACTTCCTGAACCCGGCACTCACGGCGCGCTGTTTCCTGCTGATCTCCTTCGGAACGGCAATGACGAATTTCAGCGTGGACGGCGTCAGCTCCGCTACCCCGCTCGCTGTTCTGAATGCGGAGGATACCATTAATGTCGCGAAGCTCTATCTGGGCACAACAAACGGCGTCATCGGCGGCTCCGCAGTCGCTTTGCTGATTGGCGGGCTGTACCTGTGGGCGGCCGGCGGCATTACATTAGAGATCCCTGTTTCCTGTATTGCTGTCTTTACCCTGTTTATGGGACTCTTTGGGGAAGGCGGCTTTGCCCCTGCATATCTGGCAGCTCAGATCTGCGGCGGCGGACTTCTGATGGGTGCCTTCTTCATGGCGACAGATCCAGTCACCAGCCCGGTGACTTCCCGCGGACACATTCTCTATGGCGCGATCATCGGCCTCCTGGCCGGCCTGTTCCGCGTCTACGGTTCCTCCGCGGACTCCTTCAGCTACGCCATCATTATCTCGAATATGTTTGTCCCGTTCATAGACAAGCTGCCGATCCCGAAACCACTGGGCTACAATGGCGGCGAATATAAGGAACGGGAATTCCCGAAATCAGCGATAAACCTGACGGTCATCACGCTGATCGCCGGTCTCCTGTTAAGCGGTGTTTACGCTATGACAAAGACCAAAATCGAAGAACAGGAGATCGCTGCCAACCAGGAATCTTACCTGGAGGTGTGCCCGGATGCAGATTCCTTCCAGTACGACTCTGATCTGGATGCTGCAGTGGAAGCGCTCGCCGGCGAAGCATATGATTCCTCCTCTTTTGGAAAGACCTACATCAATGACGTACTGGTTGGCTATGACGCAAACGATGAGATCGTCGGCTATGTGATCAGTGTCACCAGCGGCGATGGCTTTGAGGGAGACATTACCCTCTCTGTTGGTCTTACCACCGATGGTACGGTCATCAAGATCGCATTTACAACCCTGAACGAGACTGCCGGCATGGGCATGCGTGTAGACGAAGACGCCTTTAAGAGCCAGTTTGATGGCGTCAATACAGACGCATTCATCCTGAACAAATCCGGCTCTTCTACGGAAGAAAACGAAATCGACACCGTATCCGGTGCATCTACTTCCTCCGGCGCTGTTGTCAACGCAGTCAACACCGCGCTCGCGTTCTACGCAGAATACATTGGGTAAGGAAAGCCACGCCATGCAAAATTGCCTGACGGCGGTGCTTAGAGAGCCAGTGACGCTCGTTTAGCACAAGCCCAAAGTGGCAGCAGAAAAGGCGTAGCCTGCGTCCTGCGTCAAAAATCGATGCAGGACAAATAAAGGAGGTTTTTTTACATGAATCAATACATGGAACGAATCTATAACGGCGTGGTCAAAGAGAATCCTTCCCTGGTTCTGATGCTCGGTATGTGCCCTACCCTCGCGGTAACCACATCCGCCATCAACGGCCTCGGCATGGGTGTTTCCTCCATGATCGTACTTATTTTTTCAAATATGATTATCTCGGCACTGCGCAATGTCATCCCGGATGAGGTGCGTCTGCCGGCTTACATTGTAATCACAGCTTCCCTGGTGACCATCGTAGACCTGCTGATGCAGGCTTACACACCGGGACTCTATGATTCACTGGGCATCTACATTCCGCTGATCGTGGTAAACTGCATCATCCTCGGTCGCGCGGAAGCCTATGCCAACAAGCATACCCCGGACCTTGCCGCATTCGACGGCATCGGTATGGGCCTGGGATTTACCATTGCCCTGACTGTGATCGGCCTTGTGCGTGAGCTTGTTGGTGCAGGAACCGCATTCGGCTTCACGATTCTGCCGGAGTCTGTGCCGCCGATCGCCATATTCGTAAAGGCGCCGGGCGCTTTCCTCGTAATCGCGTTCATCATTGCCATCATGAATGGTGTACATATCCACACAGAAGCAAACAAAAAGGTCGAAGGCTGCGACGGCTGCTGTGCGACCTGTTCCGTCAGCCATGATTCCGGCTGTACAGATAAGGAGGCGACGAAAGCATGAATTCATCCCTGATGTTAATTATTATCACGACCGCCCTGGTCAACAACGTCGTCCTGAGCCAGTTTCTGGGCATCTGTTCGTTCCTCGGCGTGTCCAAACAGATCAAAACCTCAGCCAGCCTGGGTGCGGCGGTGATCTTCGTCATCACAATCGCCTCTGCTGTGGCAAACTTGCTTTACACGTTTCTCCTAGAACCACTGGATCTGACTTACCTGAATACCATCGTATTCATTCTGGTCATCGCGACCCTGGTGCAGATCGTAGAAATGTTTTTAAAGAAAGTCGCTCCGCCGCTGTATCAGGCACTCGGCATCTATCTGCCGCTGATTACCACAAACTGCGCGGTACTCGGCGTAGCTCTGACAAATGTACAGGATGAATATAACTTCCTGGAAAGTGTGACTGCAGGCTTCGGTACCGGTGTCGGCTACACGATCGCCATCGTGCTGCTGGCAGGCATCCGCGAGCGCATCGACGAATCGGCTATCCCGGCACCATTTCGCGGAGCACCAGTCGTACTGCTCTCCGCTGCCCTGATGTCCATCGCGTTTATGGGATTCAGTAGCCTGTCGCTGTGATCTGAGCAATAAGAGCAGGAATCAAAAATGACTGGTTTCTGCTCGACTCAATTAGGAATGAGATTCCGGCAAGGAGGTTGAATATGTATCCAGTACTTGTCGCCACAGTAGCAGTGGCGGTGATCGGCTTTGTGATGGGAATGCTCCTCATCACGGTCGGCAAAAAATTTAAAGTAGAAGTAGATGAAAAACAGCTGGCGGTGCGTGAATATCTGCCAGGCAATAACTGCGGTGGCTGCGGTTATGCCGGCTGCGATGCGATGGCCGAAGCGATTGTAAAAGGAGAAGCGCCGGTCAACGGCTGCCCGGTCGGCGGCGCTCCGGTAGCGGAAAAAATCAGCCAGGTCATGGGCGTGAGCGCGGGCGATCAGGAAAAAATGGTCGCGTTCGTCAAATGCTTTGGCACCTGTGAGCATACCTCACAGAAATGCAATTATGTCGGCATCCACGACTGCGCTGCGGCTGCTGCGAGCGGTCTCTCGCCATGGGCGTGCGATTACGGCTGTATGGGACTGGGCACCTGTGAGAAGGCCTGTCCGTTCGGCGCCATCCACGTCATAAACGGAGTCGCGGTCGTTGACCGCACACTCTGCAAAGCCTGCGGCAAATGTGTATCTGCCTGCCCGAAGCACCTGATCGAGCTGATCCCGGACAAGGCGACTTATGCCGTGCGCTGCTCCAGCAGGGAAAAAGGACCCACTGTGAAAAAAAGCTGTGACACAGGCTGCATCGGATACAAGCTTTGCGTCAGACAGTGCGAGTACGAAGCGATCACCGTGGAAAATAACATCGCACACATCGATTATGAGAAATGTGTCGGCTGCGGCAAATGTGCCGAGAAATGTCCGGCAAAAGCGATTACGCTGCGGTGAAATAAAAAAGCAGCAATTATCTGAAAGGCGGCCTATGGCCGCCTTTTTGCGATTCGATTCACGCGAAACAAACGTCCAATGGGCATTCAACACCGGCCCGGAAATTTTTCTTATCAGGCAAAAAGTATCTTATTCAGAACTGTTACGGCAAAAAAAGGCAGCGTAACCGCTGCCTTTTTTCATAAATTACCCATGATTCCATTTTATTCTTCTGCGTTCCTTGCCGCAATCTCACGCTCCTGCACATCATTCGGAGCCTGCTCATAGCGGGCGAATTCATAAGTGAAATCACCGGAACCACCAGTCATGGAACGCAGCTGGGTCGAATAGCCATACAGTTCAGACATCGGCACATCCGCCTCTACGATCGTATTGCCCTTATGATCCGGGTTCATACCCAGAACACGGCCACGTCTCTTATTCAGGTCGCCCATAACGTCGCCCGTGAACTTATCCGGAACAGTGACCTTCACCGAAGCGATCGGCTCAAGCAGCACCGGACTCGCCTCCATGAAGCCCTTCTTAAACGCCTGGGAGGCAGCGGTTTTAAACGCCATTTCGGAAGAATCTACCGGATGATACAATCCATCGTAAAGAACCGCTTTCACACCAACCACCGGATATCCGGCAAGAGGTCCCTTCTGGCAGGAATCCGCGATGCCCTTTTCCACAGCCGGGAAGTAATTCTTCGGAACCGCTCCGCCAACAACCTCCTGGGAAAACTCATACGGCTCATCCAGAGTATCCAGCGGGGAGAAACGCATCTTTACGTGACCATACTGACCATGACCTCCGGACTGCTTCTTGTACTTGGAATCCACGTCAGAGCTCTTGCGGATCGTCTCACGGAACGCCACCTTCGGCTTCTCCAGATTCACATCAACCTTATACTTCGTCAGCAGACGGCTGACTACGATATCCAGGTGCTGATCGCCAAGGCCATACAGCAGTGTCTGACGGTTTTCGCCATCATTTACCACCTTCAGTGTCAGGTCCTCCTGCGCCATCTTCATAAGCGCCTGCGCAACCTTATCCTCCTCGCCTCTTACCTTCGGCTCGTATCTCTTATAGGTATAAGGAACCGGCGTATCAAGCTTTCCATACGCGATCGGAGTCGTCTTTGTGGAAAGGGTATCGCCCGTCGCAGCCTCGATTTTGCCAATCGCACCAATGTCGCCGGCATGCAGCTCCTTGACCTCTACCGGCTTGCTGCCTTCCATCACATACAGCTTGCCCACACGGTCCTCTGTCCCCTTCGCATCATTGTAAAGAGTATCATCACCCTTGATGACGCCGGAAGCAACCTTGATAAACGAATATTTTCCGATAAACGGATCCACCAGAGTCTTCCATACATACGCTGACTTCGCCTTCGAGAAGTCATAGTTCGCCTCAAATACTTCCTTCGTCTTTGTATTTACACCCGCAAATTTACGCTTCTCCGGGGACGGCATATAGCTCACAATGTCATCCAGAAGAATCAGAATCCCCTGCAGATTCACGCTCGCGCCCATCGTCACCGGAACAATCGACCCATCTCCCACATTCGTATGGAGGGCTGCCATAATCTCCGCCTCTGAGAACTCTTCTCCGTTGAAATAGCGATCCATAAACTCTTCGCTCGTCTCAGCGACCGCCTCAATCAGGTTCTCACGATACTTCTCTACGTATTCCTGAAGATAATCCGGAATCGGGCATTCCACCTTTTCCTGCTTATTCACATATCTCCGGGCTGCCATTTTCACCACATTCACATAGCCAACAAACTTCTCATTCTCACGGAACGGCACATGAATCGGGGCAATGCGCTTGCCGTACAGCTCAGTCAGGGATTCCACGACCTTACGATAGCTGGCATTATCAAAGTCCATGTTCGATACGTAGAAGAAACGGGGAAGCTTAAACTTTTCGCAAAGATCCCAGGCCTTCTGTGTACCGACTTCCACACCGCTCTTGCCATTCACAACAATCACAGCCGCATCTGCTGCTGCACAGGCCTCAACCGCCTCACCGGCAAAATCAAAATATCCTGGCGTATCCAGAATATTGATCTTGGTATCGCCCCAGATAATCGGTACCATAGATGTTGTAATGGAAAACTTTCTCTTAATCTCCTCTTTATCATAATCGCTGATCGTATTGCCGTCAGCTACACTGCCTAATCTGCTCGTGATTCCCGACAGATATGCCATGGCTTCCACAAGGCTGGTCTTCCCCGCGCCGCCATGCCCGAGAATTACGACGTTCCGGATCTTGTCAGTTGTGTAAACATTCATAATCTTCATCCTCCAATAATTTAGTAATACGGCCCTCCAACCTCCAGACAAATTGCTCTGAAATTCGTAACGGCTCACATAGTTACATTCTACTAAAAAAAACGCAACAGTTCAAGCATTTTATTCAATTTTAACAATTCTTTTTCGTCCTTTTTTCGTATTTATTCTGGTTCTCTTTTATTCCTTTTTCGCGCGGCCGGATCCCTCTGCATTTTCAATTGACGGGATTTCCAGTCTCTGGTAAAATAGTGCAAAAGAGATTGCGATCATCGTCAAAGTTTTTATGAAAGCGGTGAAATGAAGGAAGGACAGGGTTATGGAGATGGAAACTTTTGGATTTATCGGATTGGGATTAATTGGCGGTTCCCTGGCAAAAGCATTGAAACGGGCAATGCCGGACTGCAAGATCATGGCTTATACGCGGACAGCGAAGACAGTCGAGGAAGCTCTCCGGCAGGGTGTGATTGACACCATATGCAGCGCGCCGTCTGATGACCAGTTTTCCAAATGCGACTGTATCTTTTTATGCGCCCCGGTCGGCAGCAACATTTCCGCGCTCGAACAGCTAAAAGACATCGCGCGGGCGGACTGCATCCTGACGGATGTCGGAAGTGTCAAGACGGACATCCACCTGGCGGCAGAACGTCTGGGGCTGAATGGCCGCTTTATCGGCGGACATCCCATGACCGGTTCCGAAAAGTCCGGGCTTGCCTATGCACAGGCTCATTTGTTCGAGAATTCTTACTATATCATCACGCCTTCCCCGGGAACGCCGGAGGAATGGGTGGAGTCCTACCGTGCCCTGGCGGCATCCATCGGCGCGCTTCCCCTGGTGCTCGACTACCGCCAGCATGATTTTGCAACTGCCGCAGTCAGCCATCTCCCGCATCTGATCGCCGCTTCACTGGTGAACACCGTACACGATCTGGATTCCGAAGACGAACTGATGAAGCTGATCGCCGCGGGCGGATTTAAGGACATCACCCGAATCGCTTCCTCCTCCCCCGAGATGTGGGAGCATATCTGCATGTCCAACGGAGACAATATCATCTCTGTCATGGATACGTTCATCGACCTCCTGACAGCCTCGCGGGAAGCCATGTGCAGCGAAAATGGCGAATACATCTATAAAATGTTTGAAAAATCACGCGATTACCGCGATTCCTTCGCTTCAAGCAGTCCCGGCAGCATCAAAAAGACTTATCGGATCTACTGCGACATCGTGGACGAGTCCGGCGCGATTTCTACCATCGCTACGCTGCTCGCTGACAAAGGCATCAGCATCAAAAATATCGGCATTGTACACAGCCGGGAATTCGAAGAAGGGGTTCTGCGGATTGAATTCTACGAGGAAGCGCCTTCCATGGAGGCGGCAAATGTATTGAGAGCGGACGGATACCAGGTCTGGGTGCGGTAATACACGAACAGAAAGCCTCGCAACAGAGTCTGCAACTGCTCATTACCTTCACAGTTACCAGTCCCCTGCTATAACAAGGATCGGAACCCCCAGTCCATTTATATGAAAACAAGAAAGGAACCTTTCACTACCCATGATCATCAAATATACGGCTCCCCTGCGCGGGGAATTATCCATACCGGGGGATAAATCCATCTCCCACCGAAGCATTATGTTCGGCGCACTTGCAAATGGCACAACCGAAGTCACAAACTTTCTGACCGGAGCGGACTGTCTCTCGACGATTGCCTGTTTCCGCCAGATGGGAATCGACATCACGCTTGAGGAGGACAGCCGGGGCGGTCATGTGCTGGTGCACGGCAAAGGGCTGCACGGACTTCATGCGCCGTCCGGTATTCTTGACACCGGAAACAGCGGCACTACCATGCGGCTTCTGTCGGGAATTCTCGCAGGACAGTCCTTCGACACGACGATCACCGGAGACGCCTCGATTCAGAAACGCCCGATGAAGCGCATTATGACGCCGCTCCTTGCCATGGGCGCAGATATTTCTTCTGTAAAAAATAACGGCTGTGCCCCGCTTCAGATACGCGGCAGAAAGCTGCACGGCACACATTATGATTCCCCGGTGGCTTCCGCGCAGGTCAAATCCTGCATCCTGCTGGCTGGATTATACGCAGACGGTATCACCAGTGTCACAGAACCAGCCATATCCCGGAATCACTCCGAGCTGATGCTGCGCTACTTTGGCGCGGACATACAGACCGGCCTTACCGTTTCCATCGCCCCCGAGCCAGTCCTCACCGGGCAAAAGATACGCGTACCGGGAGATATCTCATCCGCAGCCTATTTCATCGCTGCCGCGCTGCTGGTGCCCGGTTCTGAGCTGCTTTTGAAAAACGTCGGCATCAATCCGACCCGGGACGGAATGCTGCGCGTCTGCCAGGCGATGGGCGCGGATATCACACTTCTCAACGAAGACCACTCCGGTGCAGAGCCCTGCGCGGACCTGCTCGTGCGCAGCAGCCACCTGAAGGCAGTCGAGATTGGCGGCGATCTGATCCCAACGCTCATAGACGAATTGCCTGTACTGGCCGTTCTGGCCGCCTTCGCAGACGGCACCACCGTGATTCGGGATGCCGCCGAGCTGCGCGTCAAAGAATCCGACCGCATCGCCGTCATGACAGAGAACCTCACCCGCATCGGCTGCCCGGTCGAAGCCACGCCGGACGGCATGATCATCACAGGAGGCCAGCCGCTTCACGGGGCAACGATTGATCCGTACAAGGATCACCGCGTCGCCATGAGCTTCGCTGTAGCCGCCCTCGCCTGCACCGGGGAAATGGAGATTCTGGACGCAGACTGTGTGAAGATCAGCTATCCGGGATTTTATGAGGATATGGCGGCGCTGTGCAAGTAACACTTCTTCTGTTTTTTCTTAAGACAACTCCATAAAAGCAGGTATTCAAAAAGTCGACCCATTGCAGGTCGACTTTGCATTTGTTCTTCTTACTTCTTTTTTAATGTTTCATCACTCACATCCTCTGGAACTTCCATAATCTTAACCAATGCTATCATACCGAATTCATGCCATCGTGCCCCTCGGTCGTCATCTATTCTAATCCTTCCATTTCCCCAGTGGCTCATCCCTGCGGCTCCCCGCGTACACCAAAACCTTGTAGACATTATCCCCTGGCCGGTCCGGGTATTCTATGATCTGCATCTGCCAGATCCCGATCTCTTCCTCACGGAAACGGGCACAGGCTTTTTCCCATTTTTCTCTGTTCTTGTATTTATACTCAGCCACCTCCACACCAGGTGATTCTCTCTCTGCTATGCAGTTTTTCAATTCATCTATCTCATCTTCGAATCTTTTGTCTATGTACCAGCGTCTAAGTCTCTTATACAGGATAGCGACAATGCCAACAAGCAAAAGACTGATTAGGACACTGATACCCCAAAACTGCACATATGTGATACTTCCAGACATATTCTGTTTGTCCTCCTTTAGATCTATGTATATAATTTAAAATTGCTGCCTGATTCGCTGTAATGGCAGGCTTCCTGCCCACACCATTACTCATTCCCATCCGGGTTTTCCCGCAGAATTTTCTCTATCAGGGCATGAGATTTTTCATCCCCATCCGAATACACGGAAACACGGTAGAAGTTGTCTTCCGGCTTGTCCGGAAATTCTGTGATTTCCGTCTGCCAGATGGAAATGCCCTCTTCCCGGAACTGGTCACAGACCCTTTGCCAGACCGCCTTGTCTTTATATCTGTAAACACCCATTTCCATGGTCAGCGGTTCTCCGTCTTCCACCCGCCTGTTGTATTCCTTCAGGCTTTCCTCAAATCCCTTACTCCTGCGCCGCCGGGTAAAAAAGCGGTACGCCATGGCAGAGACTGCCCCGACCAGCACACAGATCACTACACTTATCGCCCAAAACTGTCCGTCTGTCAAATTCTCAAACATATTTCTCCTCCTTGTATCCATTCACTGCTGTAAACATCTGCCGCTTCCCCCGCCGCAGGCAGGAAGCTCAATGTGTGGAAGATTATAGCATACATCTTTTTCAAAGTACACAGGCTGATCCGAAAGAAAAGTTGATTTTTTTTAATACGGCAGATACATCCCGCTGCCCGTCCGGATATATTCCTCTTTCAGCTTCGCCACGAAACGGGCATCGCTAAAAAGACGGGTGACCGTCACAATCAGACCTCCAATATCAAGATTCCGCGGATTCTTTGTCACTACGGAATATATGATGTTGCTTGATGAAGCTACCGTATTCGAGATCGCCAGAATTTTTCTTGTACGGGCCTCGTAAAGCTGCCGGGAACCATCCCGCCCCTGCTGATAGCAGAGTCCGTGCAGCAGACCCACGACCATGTTGAAGAAAATGGCGATCTGCGCAGAGGTAGCCACTGTTTTCAGATCACGGGTAAGGCAAAGCTCGTCATACTGCTCCTTATACAGCTTCCCGGCAATTTCCGGAGAAAACACTTCCAAAACCGGAATCGGAAGGCCGGCCTTCGTATGCCGGTCTGACTCCAGATGCACAGCCTGGGCAAACACAGCAGCCGGGAGGCACATCCAGTCTGCGCGCACCATCGTGTACGCCTCCCGGATCATCCCGGGAAGCAAAACCCGCTCCGCTGTGATTTTCATGCGGGGTTTTCTCTGAACACGATAAGAAGCGAAATCCTCGAACGTAATCGTGTCTGTGAGAATATTCAGGGTTCCAAAAAGCCATCCGAGGATGGGATCATGCCCCAGCGTATGGATTCTGTGATACCCTCCTTCCATGTTACGCCCCAGCTTAGGAGAACCAGCTGTAATATCATATGGCGGCGTCCGATAGATCAGCTCCGTCCAGATCCCAGCCGGATGGCTTTCCATCCTCTGATCGCGAAAGCGATCCTTCCGCTCCCTGGCTCGCCGTTCGATCTTCGGATCATTGTGAGCCATTCTTGTATTCCTGTCAAAGCCGGTGCCATAACCCGCTTTTCCGGCAACACTCCCAAACGCTACACCCTTTACCACCAGTAAAGCCGTCGCGACAGTCAGAAAAGAAAGGTCTGTTTTGTTCAGGATGCTTGTCTTCCTTCCAAACTCACGCTCGATCTGGCTCACCTTACTGTCTTTCATTTCCGACAATCCAAGAGTCGTAAAAACCTCTGGTACATAGGTTTTTGCTGTATACAGTGCAGGCCTATACGGCTGCGCTTCATAAAGCTTCGGCTTATACAACTGCGCGGTATAAAGCGTCGGTTTATACTTCTTCGGCTCATACAGCTTCGCCGTATACAGCGAAGCCTGCTCCTTCTTTTCTTTCCTCTTCTCAAACATTCTGCTCTTTCCTCCCGGCTGACTGCCCTGCTCACGCTTCCCCGAACGCCCTGTACACCTTTCCTGTTACTTTTTTTCGGACCTTCCTGTGCTGCTCTCTCCTTTCGTTCAGGTCCTTCTGTCCCTTCAGGGCATCCTCATAACTGAGTGCCGCAATCTGCTCCGCTCTCTGTGCCTCCTTCCGCTCATTCACAGAGCGGAGCCGACTGGTCCTGTTCTCCTCCATATCTGTCCATGTGTCATCCACCATAGCCACAATCGACTGGACCGTGCTGACACCTTCACAGACACCACCAAAGTCAGCACCGCTGATCCCCCCGCTGATTGCCAGGTCGCTGACGGAAGCACGCTCGTCTGCATAATAGCTGCTGGAAACATTGACCCCCAGCTTTTTTGCACGGTCCAGGTATTCCCTCGCCTGCATACTATCCTCTTCCCAGAGAATCTTTCCGAGAAAATAGTAAGCTATACCGTAGTCCATATCAAAAGCAGCTATCCCCATATGCCGGATGGCCTCCTCATTTTCTCCCATATCCCATTCGTACTCACCGCAAAAGTAGAACAGCTCCGGAGCACCGCCCCATCAGCTGCAGGCAGCAGCCGGATCTCTCCGCACTGCTCCGAACCAGCTGGAAAGCCTCATCCGGATTGCGCGGCACGCCTTTTCCAGACAGCAGGCAGACCGCCCTGCAGTAATCTGCCTCCGGGCAGTGCATTGCACTCGCCATCCCGAACAGACGATGCGCTGCCTGGTATTTCTGCTGCGCAAAAAGTTCCATTCCTTTCCTGCAGAAGCTGTTCCGCGTTTTACAGAAGCTCAGCAGTTCTGAGGCTTCCGGCAGATAACTGATATCGTTCCCGACCGGTTCCAGTTCATCGTGCAGGTATCCGAGAAACTGTCCCGGTCCCGCATGAAACAATGCGTCAAAATATGCGTTTACTCCAAACAGTGCTTTTTCTTTCCAGTTCATCATCGCCCATTTTCTCCTTTCTCTCTGACCTGCCTGGTCAGGTTTCCCCTGCATCCTCGTTCACTGCCTCTTTTCCTAAAGCACAATGCAGAATACCGCTATTGTCGCCAAAATCGCCAATGTCGCCAGCACCGGCACCACCTTCTGTGCCGAGCGGCCGGAGATCACTGTCCCCAGGGCGGACACTGCCGGTCCTGCCACAAAAATCCCCGCGATCGTTCCCACAATTCTCTTCAGTGTTTTAGAAAACTTCTGATCCATATCTTTTTCCTCCTTTGGTCGTCAGACTTAACCTTCAAGCACCGGCCTGTCCCCCGTCGGGGCAGGATGCTCAGTGTGATATTTAATATACCAGACATCCTTTTCATAGTACACAGGCTGATCCGAAAGAAAAGTTGAACATCGAAGAGATTTTATCAGATTGCCGCATTGTGCTTTTTTGTGGTAAGATAATCGTAATTCTGAAGGCGTCGAATCATTTCCATCTTGCACAGCCTTCTACAGTAAGGGAAAATAAAATCGCCATAGATAAACACGTTCATGCGAACGGAAAGGAGAAATACCATGCCGACAAACTCTACCCATCCGGAATCAATCAGTCCTTCCGTTTTTGGGAAAAAATTCAAAAATCCGCTGAGAGACTATTATAACTACGGTTTCCTGAACTTCCGCGATTTCCGCGAGGACAGCGCCGGCAATACCATCCGTGATACCTGGGAGCGGCTCAACAAAATTCTGGAAAATGACTTTTCCTGGTCTCAGAATATAAATGAGGTGATGTATCTCAGTACGGATTCGCAATCCACCCCGGACAACCCCTTTCATAAAATCTACCGTTACTGCCTGCATAAACCGGATAATATGCAGTATCTCTTCCACATAGTTTTCGCCCTGTCGCCAAAGGCAGGCCTTACGGAGGGTGTCGAATCCCTGGAAATTGACAAAATCTGCCCCGGACAGGATGAACAGGAAATCGAGGACACCATTCAGGCGCTCAAATCCCATCTTGCAAAGGGAGCGCCGTTAAAGATCCGTGAGATATTCTATTTCTATCCTGACCACACAATTCAGCCGAAAGAAGATTACAAAAAATTATACAATCGTTTAACTCAGCTCAAAAGAACCGGGATTGTTCAGAATACCTCCAAAAAAGGCTTCTGGAGGCTTTCCCCCCGCACGCTGGCAGCGCTCCTGACGGCCGGCACAGGCAAGGATACCAGCTTCCGAGAGCATTTTGAGGCAGCGCTTCTCTTCTATTCGAACTATTTTTATCTGGGAGAGGTCGGCACCTATCTTCTGGATCGGTTTGAAAGCCGCCAGGAAAATCACTTCCGCTTTAAGCATGCGTATTATATGCAGACTTTGAATGATTTCAATCTGATTGACCTGATCTGCGCGATCGAGCAGCACTCCTGGTGTGAAATCGTTCACTCCTCGGGCATGAAAAGGGAAAAAAGAACGATGCTCTGCTTTCCCCTGGAAATCAGAATCAGTACCTCCCTCGGCCGGGAATACCTCGCATACTACGAGCCCTTCCATCACAGCTACTCCTTTATACGGCTCGAATTCATCGAGGCTATCGTTTATCATGACAAGGCATTCATCTGCAAAACCTTTTCGCTCGACCAGGAAGAAATTACCCGGGAAATTTCGCGAGCACGGGAATCCTTACGGTTTTCCTGGGGTCCGTCCACTACCCCCGTTCGGGAAAATAACGCAGCAAATGACATTCAGCCAGAGCATGTCATGTTTCAGATCACCTGTGACCCTAAGGAAGAGTTTTACATCAAAGACCGGCTATACCGGGAGAAGCAGTTTGGCACAATCACAGAGGACGCAGAGAATCACCGGCTCACTTTCGCCGCTGATGTAGCTGATTCCTATGGGCTGGTGCACTGGATTCGTTCCTTCTATTCCAGAATCACAGTTGTCGCCGGAATCCGATATCAAACGAACGCCATTCAGAAGGAGGTACAGTCTTTTTATAACGCTCTCACAGACATTGAGGGGGCCAACTTTTCCATAGATCCGCAGCGGGAATCATCGAAGATCAGCTGGAATCTGACCACAGAACAAATGGACATGCTCCCGTCCAAAAAAACCAAAAAAGCCAAAAAAGCCCAGAGCGAAATGCCGCACAATCTCCTTTTCAATGAGCTCTATGGATTTTATTACCATGTAATGGCCGACGCACTGATGCAGATCTGCCGCATTGGCGGGCACCATGAGGCCATGTTTGCCTGCAGACAGGAAGACAGAAATGCTTCCGAACAAACAGTGGAGGATTGCCTGCAGAGCGCACTGGGTCGCTATTCCTATATGTCTGGCGATAAAGCAAGCGCACATGACAGGGAACAAGTACTGGAACTGCTGACGAATACCTCTGAATACGGCGGAAGATTCCAGCTCCTACGCTATGTCAAAAAAGAGTGGGGGCGGGAAGTATACAACATGAAATCACCGTCCCGTAAAAAAGACAACCAGCCTCGCTTGTTTATTGGCTCCAAAAATAACCTGCCGGAGGAAAAAGACGCTCTGCTGCCCATTTACTCCATCTCCGATGAGAGCCTTGATTTTTACCGCGACCTGCTTCCCTTTACAGAGCTGGAGTGCCGCTGGCTTCTAACCATCCTCGAAGACGACAAAATCCATTACTTTCTTTCAGAGGAAGAAATCGATGCAATTCGCTCGGTGATGCAGTCTGAGGAAAAAGAGCCCTTTACTCCTTTTCGCGCAGACGTCATCCATTATTATGACCGTTTCCAGTCAAAGAACAGCACCAACCAGAGCCAGACAAGAAACCGGATGCAAGAGCTTCTCCACGCCATCCGGGAGCGACACCCCGTCCATATTGAATACGAAACAAGAAGCGGCAGCACAAGAGAGGGGAATTTCCGGCCCATCCTCCTGGAATACTCCAACCGGGATGACTGCTTCCGCGGCTATTTTCAGACCTGCGAAAATGCCAATACCAGAAAAGACATCTGGATCTTTCTGTTTTCCTCGATTCGCACCCTGAATGTACTGGATGCGCAGACGTTTGACTACCCGGCCGCTCAGGCTGCATTGTCCCGCTATAAACAAAGAAACACCAAAACGGTCACTATACAGTTTACTAATAAGCGCAACACACCTGACCGTCTCCTTTCTGAGTTTTCACCGTGGGAAAAGAAATGCATTTATGACTCAAAGACAAAGCAGTACACACTGACCATCTCCTATCAGAAAAATGACCAGAAGGAACTGGCCATCCGCCTGATGGGATATGGAAGTGCCATCCGCTTTCCAGACAAAAGCGATCCAATCTACAGAGACATCGTCAGACGGCTCGAAAAGCAGATGGATCTCTTCCATATAGAAAGGCCGGAGAACCCGTCGTAAAGACGGGTTCTCCTACTTCTTGCGTTTCCTGATTTTTAGCTGTTTTTCATTCTTGTCCCATTCTTTTGTGAAGCGAAAGTTGCTTTCTCGTCCTTCTTCCCCTTTTCGCTCGCTTTATAAATCAGCGCACGAAACACTTCCCCGATAAATGTCTCATCCCTGGCTTCCTTTTTAAGCACTCCGTCTCCCAGCTTATAGGTAAATTGCACACTCTGGAGCGGCTGTTTCTTGTCGCTTTCCGAGACAACCTGAAATCCATTGTTATCACGCAAGAGCTGCAAACCGGGCGCCTCTATGAAGTAACGCTCCAGGATCGCTTTGAAGCTGTCCAATACATTCTTCCGAAGCTTTCTGCTGTACCAGAAAAAGTCCCTGTAAAACTCGCTGTAAAGATCTACGATACTCTTTTTATGATCCATATAATACATCCCATGATCAACATAATTTCTAAGCTTCTGGATGACATCATGCTTACGTGGCTTTTCAAAAAGAAGCATCGCACAGTTCATCGATTCTTTGTGGATGCCACTGAAGTTTTTATATTTCATCTCAATTGTCTCAGAGCCTCTCCCAAATACCCAGTTCCCTTTTTCCAGCATCGGGAGCTTCTTTCCATACTCGAACACACTGCTGATCTGGTAAAGCACCAGTCCGGTTCTGACGCTGCCTCTTTCAAAGCGGGCGCTTTGCAGCTCCTCTTTCTCCCAGCCCTGCTGTCCATCCTGAGGGGAACGGAGCGCCATGTAGTAGAAGCCAAGCAGAAGGTACATTTTGTCACGCTCTCTCAAATAAGCGAACGTAGCAAGCTGCCCCAGCAGATCATTCAGGATTGCATAGAGATCCGTTACATCATTCAGCGTAATCCGGTTTTTCCGGTGCTGCTGATCAACAACCATACTTTTGTTCTCCCTGGCAGCATCCGGATCTGCGGCAAACAGGGCCTTATCCTTCAGAATCGTTTCTTTTCTGCTATAATCCCGGAATTCCTCTTCCGTAAGCGGCTGCCGGATCCCGCATTCCCCCAGGAATGGATGGTCGCCTCCTGTGTACATACGTGCAATCTCGATGTTGCGCAAAAGTCTGGGATTTTTTGCATCTGTGTAAATACCGCTGACACTGTTGGTACAGCCTTCCGCTTCTTCCGGGAAAACAGAAGCATAAAACCGTTTCAGAGACTCAAATTTCCTGTCGTCCTTTTCAACTGGAAAAGCTATATAGTGGCTCAGGTATTCGGCAAACTCTTCTTTATCTCCGTAATAATCCTCGAACTGTGCCGATACTCTCCCCGAAAGCACACGGACAAATTCGAGTACCTTCAGAATAGCCCCGGCCTGTTTTCTGTCTCTTCCGAGCGCTTCTGCCTTTCCTCCCCGCTGCTCATCCGCCAGCCTCTCCCGCTTCAAAATTCCTTCGCGATATTGCAGATAGTTCTTCAAATCTCCCACCAGCAGATTCAGCTGGCGCGGATGAATGAAATGCGCAAAGGTGAACCACGCAGCAAGCGTCTGATTGCCTTCCGGAAACTCCATACAATCAGGTTTCTCTCCATCGAGGTAATGTGCTTCTCCGCTGCATTCTGACGACCGGTCAACCGGAGTCAGAAGAAAGCCATAATTATCCTTCAGATATTTCTGCAGCGCCCGTTTGATACAAATAGGCAGCAGCATTTTGAAATGCTGGTAAATCTCCGTTTCCGGATGTCTTGCGTTCTGCATGGTAAATTCCTGCGTCACCGCCTGGCAGATGCCCGCGAACGATAAATTCGGATCACTTTTCGTTACCGTCTGAATAAAAGCATGGAAATTTTCTGCCGCCTTTTCCTTCTTTTTCGCGTCGTCACGCTTCCTGTAATTAAGACCCTTTTTTCTGGCCTCCGCAGAAGCCGCTTTTTTATGTTCGTCTTCTGCCCTCAGAAAATACGCTTTTGCCTCCCTGCTCCGAATAAAATCCCGGTAATAAACCTCCTTCAGAAGGAAGTACAGGGCGCCCTCGTACATCACCCGCTTTTCTGTTTTCTCCTTTTCCCCGGCACCGTCCAGGAACGGTGGAATCTGTTTTTCCTGCTTTTGTTTCTTCCGGTTTAGGTAGGTATTTATATCATCGGTCAGAGCCTGGCGTTTCCATACGTTGCGGAACGCCGGTACCTGTTCTGCAGACGCCGATTCGTTCCCCGGCTGCTTTGCGTAAAGCTTCCGGACCATCCCCTGAATGTCCTCTTCCTGATAAAATTTCCCGGTATTATTAGCATAATAGCGCTGCCGGGTCACTGCGGCATACGCCTCCCGATCGTTTTCCCACAGCTTTCTGGTATAGGACACTTCAAGCTCCTTCTTTTTCCCCTGAACATAATGGAAATTTTCATTGCGAATCGCATACAAATGCGAGCTCAGCTCCAGAACAAACAATGGCAAATCGTTCCGGGAACAAACCGGAGCAGAAATTGTGCTGTTTCCGCCATAAAACCGCAGCAAAAGCTTCTGTGCATCCTCTTTCAGAAGCGGTTCCAGTTCTGCTGGCTTATGAACCATCAAGATATCATCTTGATGCTTTCTCTCCGTTTTCCTTCTCTGTTCTCTCTTTTCTTCGTCAATGACGGACATGGAAAAGGTACGGTTTGCGGAGACAGAAATCACCGCAATGTCTCTTTTCAGCGTATCTTCCGCCTGAATTGCCTCGTAGTCAAAGCTGGAAATTCCTTTCCGATATGGTTCCAGCACATTTCCGCATTGAATTTCCCCGGTTTCTGCTGACTCTGCCGGTATGGTAAAATGGTACACTGCTTTCCCGATATCAATGTATTTTCCGCACAGAAAGCGAATGATTTCTCCCCAGCAGGAGACCATCATTTTAGTCGCATAGCAGTCTTCCCGCGTAATTTTGACCGAACCGGTGTAATTCTTCTCAACAAACTCCTTGACAAATCGCAGCCAGTACCGTTTAAACTCATCCGACTCCCTGCGCAGCCCCTGCAAATATTTCCCATAGTTCACGTATTTGATGCGGTTCTTCACCGCGTTGAAGCGTCTCCTCTCCTCCGCTTTCTGCACTTTTGGATTTGCGATATAATCCAGCTCCATCCGGGTGCTTTCATGCCAGAGTACCTCCAGCGCCTCACCCGGATCCCGTTCTCCGGCCGGTTCCTCCTGCAAAAAATCACTGTCAAAATAAACCTCTTTTACATTCGGGAAGTGAAAAAGTTTTTCTTTCCAGTCCTTATCGTCATCGTCCCAAAGGTAAATCTCCCGTTTCGCATCCGGATAAAAATATCCAAACAGAAGAGACTTCAGCTGCCTCATCTCTTCCGCAGATGATTTTTCCGAGGAAGCGTAGCGCTCCAGCGTCCCGGTCAGCGCTGCTTTCTCCGGCTTCCTAATACTGGAAAGCTCCAGCTGTCCCAGTCCGTTTTCCTTTTGATAGATCTGGACTTTCATATTCTTTTTCCGAATCGACTGCAGGACATCCGTCTTATAATAATTTCGATACGCAGCACCGAAAAACCTCTTCAATTCCTCATACGACTGGCTGTCCTCTTTCATCTCCTCTACGACAAGCTTCAGATTCTGATTATCCTGCTGCGCCAGACCCTGCATCAGCCGGATCGCCACCCGTCTATTGCTTCCCCGTTTCAGGCTTTGACGCATACGAACCAGAAGCGCGCTCAGGCGCTCCTCCGTTGCAAACGACCAGCGGATCTCCTCCAGTGACACCTTTTTCTCTTTTGTCTGCTTCGTTTTTCTATCCCAGGATTTGAATGAGAGCACCCGCGGCTCGTCGGATAAAAGCCAGGCAATCTGCCGCTCCACCGGATCGGAAGCAATTTCTCCGTCATTCTCCGATTCGTTGGAAGAAGAATAATCCAGTAATGTCTTCAGTAAAACGGAAAACACCTCCTCGATCAGAATCGTTCCTCTCTCGTCGTTGGATGACAGAACGGACTTCGGTACATATGGGCTTTCCCCGCGTGTCTTACGGCAGACCTGCCAAAACACTTCCAGCTCCTCCTTCGGGATCGCAGCCAGCGCTTTTTCGGGACTCACAGCGCTTCCAGTCTGACAAAAAAGCTTCAGTATCTTTACCGCAATCCGCCGATTCTTCTCCTCCTGCCAGGCATCCGTCATCCTTGCCTGCACATGAAGTCTCAGGATCGCATCCAGTCTTTTTGTATCCTCCGGCCTGTATTTTTGCGGAGAAATACAAGATTTTAGTACTTCTCTTACATCCGTCTTTTCTTCCTTCTGTTCCTCCGTCTGTTTCCATACTTTGGACACGACTTCACTAAAAATTCTCTCCAGACTGTCCATATTGTCAGCCCGGAAAAACACGCTGTATCTTTTATTCGCCTCCCGCACACGAGCCTGGAACCGTACCTCCAATGTCTGTCTGCCATCCTTCAGCTTCGGCGACTGATACAGAATCCCCCTGTCGCCTTCCCCGCGCTCCCGCCGGCTTACACCAAACCGAATCCCGTCCACCTTTGTAACCTTCATACCTGTCCCCTTGTCCTCATTTGTTTTTGCGCAAAGCTCCGGGAGATGCTCTTTTCAGAGAGCATCTCAATCGCAGCTGTGTTCACATTGGTACTATCTGACTCTGATTATAAGCTGAAGCTGAAATGAAATCAATCGAAATTATGTGGGCAGCGAGAATCTCCTGTGATTTCTGTGACTGTCTCGTATGAAAGAGATTGATTTTTCTTGTGGTAATTTGTGAAATAACGGGAACTGGTTCTGCGAAAGAAAGAAAAATGAATATCAAAAAATATTCTGTTCCCACGACAAAGAAACCCCTGCCGCAGGAAGAAAAGGTTGGCAATCCTACTATGTTGCTTCGTTTCCACTTCTACTATTCATGCATGCTCAACGACTATCGAAAGCTATAGATATCGCCCACTACGTCGGGCTGCTTCCATTTCTACAAAAACATCAGAGAAACTAGAAGAAAATATTTCGGTTATCGCCCACTACGTCGGGCTACTTCCATTTCTACCCTCTATCTTTTTGGTGTCAATATGAAACTTTATATTTAGTTATCGCCCACTACGTCGGGCTACTTCCATTTCTACTCAGCCCTACGACTTCTTCGAATTGTACATGATGTATGTTATCGCCCACTACGTCGGGCTACTTCCATTTCTACGAGGCAACATCGGTCCGAATGCAAAGGAGTATGCTTGTTATCGCCCACTACGTCGGGCTACTTCCATTTCTACGGTACCCCCTCAAAAACCCTTGATTTAAGCGGCTTCCAGAGCCTGTTTTTGCAAATAATTATCAGAATATTCTGAAAAACAGCTTTTTAAGCCCTGTTTTTGGGGTTGAGACTGTTCTAACTATAATATGCTTCCTTTTGGCATTTGTCAATATGTTTTTGTCAAACACTAAACCACATCCTCGCACTTACTGCAAAATACATACGGAACCATTGTGAATCATTTAGTTACTGTTCACACCCGACCACGCACCTACTGCGTGATCAAGGCTTATCCTACACAAATTTTAATCAGTTACTGCATCTCAAAGCAAACGCTTGCAATCGCAAGCATTTGATGGTACAATTTCAAGAAAAAAGGAGGCGGTATTATGGCAAATACCAGTGCAGTTTACGCAAGAATAGATTCTATGTTAACTTCCTGAAATTTTACGCCTAAATGCACTGTTTCTCATATCTCAATAC
>JAJQCQ010000090.1 GCA_021202635.1 Lachnospiraceae bacterium
GGCATATTTATATACAAAATAATATGCCTATTTACGAAGATTTTTGTGCAGTTTTAAGGGTTTTAATTTAGTCCTTAAATCCGTTTCAGTGAGTCCTGGCTAGGGTGTGACCTGTAACTTACCATAATTCCGGCAGCGAAACAAGAACGAAAACTACTTTGTTTTTCTCGAAAATATGCTATACTTTTGTTGGTACCATTCCAGTAGGAAGGGCGAAACTCCAAATGCCCGTAACTATTAACCAGCAGCTTTGAAAGGCTGCATCAGAATAATACCGGGAGGAAAAAGAATGCTGGACCTGTCAAGATTTAATGATTATTACATTGTAAAAGTTACCTGTATGTCTGTAATTGAGTACTTTCATGATCCGGAGGCGCGTGTGAAAACCGAGTGGAGACGTTTGAACAAAAATGAGTCGAATACAGACTGGTCTATGAGTTTTGTGGCTCAAAAAGAAGCGTTTGCAGCGGGAGATAATGGGTATTCCAAATGCATTGAGCGTATAACCGATTTTGCAATTGATGTGATGCAGGATGCCTTTCACTTTGAAGACCATTTTGATACGGAATGGAAACCAAAGAAGGATGAAAGCAAATTTCAAAATATAAAAATCTCAGTTAATAACGCTCCAATTAGTGGGGACTATATAACAGTGCACAGGTATATGGACCAGCAGATGCACGAATGCAGTGCGGATTGTCCGGATGCCTGTATCGTAATTGATGGCTGGTTTTCTATTGCTATAAACGCAGTGCCTGTCTGCGAAAAAGAACTCATGGATTTATACGAAACGACAGGTTTATTAAAAGATACTTATAACATCACAATCAAAGGAAGCTTCATGGATCCAGTAAATTTAAATGAAGCTTTCCAATATGAAAGAATAAACACTGATTTTGATGAGCCGGTGTTTGAAGATCCGGAAATGTTCCCTTTTTCATGAGCAGGAATATCCTTATGAAGAAGAAGCTGATCTGATGTTTTGGTAATCTTACATATAATTGCTGCGAAGTGTGTATGATAATAAATGTTTCAAATATATAAGGAGAGGAAAAAATGGCACATGAAATAAAATTGCTTAATTGCGATATGAGTGAATACATAATTGATCCAAAAACAGGCAAAGAAAAAAATTGCTATTCCTGTAGCCGCCCTGACCTGGTTTTGAGTTTCCCTGATTTTTATGATAAGGAGGAGTATCCCTGGCCCTCGCCAATACCCGGAAAAACGATCTATGAAGCTCTTACAGCTATGATTACCAATAAGTCGAATCATCTTTGCAAAGGGAAATCTCCTGACCTTCCGGATAAAGGATTTCCGCTTACAACCATCTATGATATAGGAAACGTAATATATTTTGAGTACCATCTGGACAAACAGGGACGGGTGTGCGACGGAAAAGCTCCGGATGCATTCCTGACTATTGGACTTTCGTTTGTAGTTGAGGGTGGGTACGAGGAAGAGATGCCCGATGATACAACTGGTATAAATTATTGCAGTTCATCTGATTTGGCAACACTGCTCGAAGAGGCAGGAGAAGATTACGGCCCTATCTATGATAGCGAAACCTTCTCTGATGAATGTGAGGAGGAGGATCCGTATGATTATATTTGATATTACTGTTATTGTGCCCTGAAATTTTTGCGTCAACCGGAAAAGAAATCGGTAAAATAATTATTCCCGGTACGGGATTTGAAATCAAAAGCCTGACCACGCACTTGCTGCGGGGTCAGGCTTGAAAACGTAGTGGTGGCAAGTATTTTGAGATTTCCGGCTTTTCCACATCAGCCAATCGAATATTTTCAACTCGTGGTTTAATTGCTGGACAAATATTGTGTTTCTTGATATACTGAATTTGAATTCAGTGAAAAATATTTCAGCAAGAGAGGTGTGCTATGTTTGTTGGTCGCGAGAAAGAGATTGCCTTAATACAGGAGATACTTGATAAGCCAAGAGGAAGCATGATGATCTATGGTAAACGCAAGATTGGCAAAACAACGTTGCTTACCCACGCCCTGAAAGACCACCCGGATAAGACCGTATATTATGAATGCCTGAAAGCACCTATGAAGGATAATATTAATGGTTTTGTGTCTGTGCTCGTGCGAATGAAGGTACTGCCCGTCGCCATGTCATTTAGCAGCTTCATGGATGTGTTTCTTTATCTGAACACGCTTCCCGAAACGCTGAATGTCATCATTGATGAGTACCCCTACCTTAAACAGTTCACGGAGTCCTCAACAGTTGATTCTGTATTTCAGACTATCATTGACAATTATCTTTCCAATATCCGGCTGTTTATTTCCGGCTCCCATGTGGGTATGATGAAAGATCTCCTGGAGGAAAATAATGCGCTCTATGGCAGATTCACGACAGTCATTTGCCTGAAAGAGCTGGATTATAAGACGGTTTCTGCTTTTTATCCGGAGAAAAATCCTTATGATAAGGTTGGAATGTATTCAGTTTTTGGCGGCTCGCCGTATATCAACGAACTGCTGATGCCTTCTGCATCTCTGAAAGAAAATGTGATGCACACAATCCTCAATCCCTCCAGTGCCGTCTATCAATACGCTGATAATCTGCTGCTCTCTGATCTTTCTGTCAGCAGCAATATGGACCGTATTCTTTTTGCCATTGCAAACGGGAAAAAGAAATATACAGAGATTGAAGAAAAATTGGATATGACATCAAATGGCTTGCTTAGCAAACAAATGAAAACTTTGCTTAACATGGAATTGGTATCGAAAATTGCACCGATTAACAAACTAAATGACAATCGGAAAGCCCGCTATGAGATTACCGATAATCTTTTAAGGTTCTTTTACGCCTATGTTTACAGCAATAAGAGTGCGCTGCAGATGCTGGGTGCAGAAGCTTTTTATGAAGAGTATATCGAGCCCTCACTGGTGATCTTTATTTCTCACCGGTTTGAGGATATCTGTCGCAGCTGGTTTTCCATCCAGGTTCAAAGCCGCAAGATAAAAGGTGTACTGAATATTGGCACCTATTATTACGATGATTCCAGAACCAGAACCCATGGCGAGTTTGATGTGGTTTTGCAAAGAAAGGATGTTTATGATGTATATGAAGTCAAGTATCTCACGGCTCCTATGACTCAAAAACAGATACAGGAGGAAGTCTGGCAGGTGTCTACAATAAAAGGGATCAGGGTTGGAAAAATCGGATTTATTTCCATCAATGGTTTTGAGACAGACAATAGCGATGAATATATCTGCCTGGATGGGACTGCACTGTATCAGTAAGTACGCATAGCTGATTAGCCAGAAAACGAATCTATTGTCAGAAACAGGAAAAATAAGCACATTGCAAAATTTCAGCCCTGGAATATTCCTTTTTTGAGTGCTCCCAATACTTTTCCAAAATAATCCTTGCATGGAGCATATAGAATTGTTATACTTTTAGAAAGATTGTCATTATAATAAGAAAGGATTGTGAAAAACCATGAAATTCAAACCATTCTCCCGCGGCATGGTCATTCACTGCATGCACGAAAGAGACATAAAGGCACTGATCCGGCGTTTCGAAGAGCTGAACTACATCTGGACAACCGGGGATTACATCCATGAGAAAGACGCAGATACCATCATCGGCAAATACGAGTTCTTTATCATCCGCAGCGGCTACCGCGTGGAACCGGGTACGGCAAGGGATGTGATCCATCTGAAAATCACGGAATTTTCAGAGATCGCGCAGCATGAAATGACAGCCATTGACATCGTAAACTGGTTTGGCGTACATGACGGCGATACCGTCATGAAAGACCTGTTTGGTCTGCCGGAAACGAAGGAAGTACTGAAAGCATTCGATGGGAATGAGATCGTCCGCCGTATCTCTACCTGCGAATCGTCCACGGAATCAGCGGCATATTCCCGTTATTGCGTAAAAATCACGCATACCGGGTATGCAATGGTGTGGGCCGATTCGGAACAGGCAGCGCTTGAAACTGCCGGGAAAATGCTTACAACGGACATTGACTGGGAGGAGACCCCGGTCATGGAGATCACCACAATCGACTGACTTTTCTATAAAGGATCAAATAAAGTCATGAAAAAACTTCTTATTCCCATCCTTGCGGCTGCAATCATCGGCGCCGGCTGCGGTGCTTACTGCTATGTGAACCTAGGAACGTCTTCTGCAGAACGCGTCTCCTCGGACAGCGAGGATGCCGTGTACGTCATGGCTGTATCGGCCATTACCGGTTACGGCACGGGTTTCGGTACGATAGAGACTTACTCCGGCCAGGTGGAAGTACAGGAAACCTTATCCATCACACTGGATTCCGGCCGCACCCTGGCTGAATGTTTTGTAGAAGAGGGCGACACGGTCATCGAAGGCCAGAAGCTCTTCTCATACGATACTCAGGATGAGGAAGAGGAACTTGCGCAGGCGCAGCTGGATATCGAGCAGGATGAGCTGGAGATTGAGCAGCTGGAAAAGCAGATCACAGCGACCGAAAAGCTTCAGGCCAGTTACACGGATGAAGACGACAAGATGAATGCCTATCTGAACATTCTGGGGTATCAGAACGATATCAAGTCGAAGGAGTTTGACATCCAGAAAAACGAACTGGAGATCGCCTCTTTGCAGGAAACGATTGACAGCGCCGTCGTGACTGCCGAGATGTCCGGCACCGTACAGTCCATCCATTCGCCGGATTCTTCCGAAAATTCCGGTTCTTCAAGCGGGAGCGTCTACATGACCATCCTTTCCAACGAAGGCTACCGGGTAAGGGGCACGATCAACGAGCTGAACCTCGGCGACATCGAAGAGGGCATGGCCGTCATCCTGCGCTCCCGGGTTCATTCCAGTATCCGTTGGACAGGTGTTATTACAGAGATTCAGACAGAACCGGAAGAAACGGATTCATACAGCTCTTATGAATCAGCAGAAACCGTATCCTATTCCTTTTACGTGGAACTGGATGACGACGAAGGCATGACGCTCGGGCAGCATGTCACGATCGAAATCGACAACGGGCAGGATGAGACAAAAGACGGCTTGTGGCTCAATGAATCCTATCTTATCCAGGAAGATGACCATTATTACGTATGGCTCGCCAATTCTTCCAATGTGATGGAAAAGCATGAGGTCACCGTCGGGGACTATGACGAAGATTTATACGAATACGAGATCCTGGACGGCCTTGATGCGGACGACTACATCGCGCCTTTGCAGGATACCATCACTGAAGGCAACCCGGTGATCTATTATGCCGCTTCCGCAACGGCAGACGGAGTCCAGGATGCTGTTTCTTATGAGGCTCTTGAATTTGTCTATGAAGAATGAGGAGGCGACCAGTGAAAATCCGAACAGCACTGATCAGCGTGACTCTTACCGGAGCGCTGATCGCGGGCGGTGTCTATGCTGCTTACCATACGGTCGGCAGGGCTGCGCCCGTGGAAGTTACGTCCGTGGCGAACGTCGCGCAGGATATGTCTTATTACCCGGATGAGACCACGAGCAACGGCACTGTAATCTCAAAGGTATCCCAGAACATCACTCTGAAGGAAGAGTACGACGTCGCCGAAATATACGTATCGGAAGGAGATTCCGTCACGGAAGGGACGCCCCTGTTTTCGTATGATATGACCGAGCAGGAAATCGAACTGGAAAGCAGGCAGATCGATCTGCAGAAAGCGGAGCTCCAGTTAAAAAAACACAGGAAGCTGCTGGCGAAATACACCGGTACCTCCGCAACAGCCTCTTTCGAAGAACGTTCATCCGTCAGAACCACATCCCCCAGGGATGAGATCCTGGCGGATGACACAGACAGGACGGATGACACAGACAGGACGGATGACACATACAAGGCGGATGGCACATACAAGACCGAAAGCAGTACGGAAGCCGCCGCAGGAAATCCTGATTCGCAAGGCAGCGGCCTTGAGATCGAAAAAATCGAAACCGTCGAATCCGAGACGAATACGGGCGACGCTATCCGGAACGCCGTTATCAGCTACGAAGCATTGATGAGCGAGCTGGTATCCTTCCTGGATGAATTCGAAGAAGACGTGACGTCTGACGAGATCGAAGATGCGCTGCTTCTTGCGGTGGAATGCTATCGCGGGACACTCGCAGATGAGATTACAGAAGAAACAGAAGAGGGGGAGACTATCACTACGTATGTCATCAAAGACTCTGTAACCGCTGTCCTTGATGATGACGGGGTCAAGACCCTGGAAAGCTGTGCATCCCTGATGGAACACCTCTGCGCGTACTACGTGGACCTCTTAATCACCGAAGCAGCCGCACAGGCCGATCCGGCCTCCGCTGTGCAGAAGGCGAGGGATGCCTATGAAGATTTAAGCAGCACCGCGAAAAAATCTGTCACACAGCTGGATGTGCTGGAAATGCTCGAAGACAGCCTGGCGGAATCTGAAACAGAAATATCCACAGAGCCTGAATCAGAGTTCATTACGGAAATTCAATGGGAATCCGAGACAGAATTGCCGGAAGAATCCGAGACAGAATTGCCAGAAGAATCCGAGACAGAACTGACAGCAGAATCTGAGACAGAATTGCTCGTGGAACCCGAAACCGAACTGTCCGTGGAATCCGAAACCGAACTGCAATCGGAACCTTTTATCGAAGCAGCGACAGAAGTACAGACTGAGACGGAATCGGAATTTGGCTGGGACGATTGGGATAGCTATGCTTCTGATTACGGATATGACAGCGGAGGCAGTATTACGGACAGTATTACGCAGGAAGAGATCGAAGACCTGCGGGAAATCATGAAGGAACAGGAGCTCGAAATCAGACAGCAGGAGCTGGATGTGGCAAAAGCACAGCGCATCGTGGACGGAAAAACCGTCACCAGCAGCGTGACCGGCACCGTCGTCAGCATTGACGATGCGGAAGAGGATTATTTCATGATCATTACCAATACGGAAGGCCTTTACGTGAAAGGCTACATCAGCGAACAGCAGCTGGATTCTGTCACGATCGGGGATATTGTGGAAGCCTCCTCCTGGAATTATGGCGTATCCTTCACCGCAGTCATAAAAGAAATCTCAGCCTGCCCGGAAAGCGGTAATACGTATGACGGCGACTCCGGCCTTGCGTATTACCCGTTTTACGCCCTGATTGACGACCCGGACGGGGTCGAGACCGGCATGGACGCAGAAGTGACGATCGTATCGCAGAATGCGGATACGGAAGCATCCATCTGGCTGAGAAGCTACTTTCTGTTAAAGGACAGCACCGGCAGCTATTCCGTCTACGTGCAGGGCAGCGACGATAAGCTGGAGCTGCGCTCCGTCACCGTCGGAAAAACGTATTACAGCTCGTATATCGAGATCACATCCGGCCTTAGCCTTACGGACCTCATCGCTTTTCCGTACGGGAACAACGTCGCCGCCAGGGCAGACACGACAGAAGTAGATTACTTAACAGCCATTGACATGGACTGGTAACCGTCCATCCGGCATACCGGTTTCCTTGCAGCCGCTGCGTTTTCAACCCTCGCCGGGTGGCATCCCACACTTCGTGCGGGATAAGCCCTGACCTCGCAGCAGGAGCGTGGTCGGGTTGGGATCATTCACGTACATGCTCTATTTTTGTAAAGGACGAAAACGTATCATGATTGAAAACCTTCGCTTATCCTTCCAGAGCATCTGGGCACACAAGATGCGCTCCATTCTGACCATGCTCGGCATCATCATCGGCATTGCCTCCATCATCGCCATCGTATCGACGATTCAGGGAACGTACGAACAGAACAAAGAAAGCCTGATCGGGGGCGGCACAAACAATGTGACGATCAAATTGATGAAAAACGGCGAAAAATTCCTCATCTCCGGAAGCAGCAGCATCCCTTATGGCGTGCCGGTTCTGTCTGATTCTGTAAAAGAACAGATTCTCGCACTCGACACCGTTGCGAGCGTCACCGCCTACACGGAACGGATAAACCAGTACGAAAGTGTCTATTATAAAAGCATGGACCTGGGCTGTCCGACCATCCGCGGCATCGACACCAGCTACTTCTCTACACTCGGCTATAAAGTCCGCTCCGGGCGGGACTTTATGGAAGACGACTATACGAACTTCCGCAACGTCGTCATCATCGACGACACCCTCGCGGATTCGTATTTTTCAGGCCTGGACCCGGTCGGAGAAACTCTGTCCGTCAATGGGAGGATATTCACGATCATTGGCGTTGTCACAGAGACGAAGACGTATACCGCCAGCATCTCCACGCTATCGGACTACAAGAACCGGACAGAAGTATCCTATGGGTATCTGTTTCTCCCGGATGCATGCTGGCCGCTCCTCTACTGCTTCGACGAACCGCAGAACGTCATCGTGAAAGCAGCCAGTACAGACGATATGGAAAAGGCCGGTTCGGAGACCATGAAAATTTTAAATGACAGAATCTCGCCCAACCAGACAGAAGTGAGCTACGAAGCACAAGACCTCGCGAAACAGGCAAGCCTGCTGGAGCAGCTGGGAAGCTCCAGCAACACACAGATGATCTGGATCGCCAGCATTTCCCTCCTGGTCGGCGGAATCGGCGTCATGAACGTAATGATGATGACTGTGACCGAACGGACCAGCGAGATTGGCTTAAAGAAAGCCATCGGCGCAAAGAAACGCGCCATCCTCGGCCAGTTTCTGACGGAATCCGTCGTCCTCACAAGCCTCGGCGGCCTGCTCGGCGTCGGGGCAGGCATCGGCATCTCGTATTTTATCAACCATCTCTCCGGGATACCAGTCGCCATCAGCATCCCGGCATCGATCATCGCAGTCGTATTCTCCATGCTGATAGGAATCCTCTTCGGGCTGTTCCCGTCCATGAAGGCGGCGAATATGGATCCGATCGAAGCATTGCGGAGGGAATGATAATAAGCAGATGGAGGAATGAATCATCCTCTTATCCTGGAAAATTTAAATGTGAATGGTGAAAGGTTGAGTTTATGATTGAAAAAATACACACTAGGGAAAAGTATAGTATTCTTGCAAGAAGGTGTTTGGATGATATCAGTAAATAATCAAGAACTATTTGAACAATATTATCAAAGAGAATATGATTTTAATACAAATTCTTTAAGTGAAGATGAAGTTGATTCAATTAAAGCGCTTGTAAAAGAGAAACGAGTTGATTATGCTTTGGCTCCAATCGGAGAAAAGATTTTCGGGTGGATAACAGAACAAGATACAAATATTCATTTTGAAGTTGTCGATTTTAATAGTGATAAAATTGACGGCTTATTGTATATTCCACAATCTGGATTTGATAAGGCATATATCGTTTTAAATTCTAAAAAGCCTTTGATTAATCAGATTTTTGCTGCGGCACATGAGTATTATGATTATGTGAGAGATGGCGAGAATATTAAGAAAACAAAATATTTTTATATTTTATCAACAATATGTTGTATATATTAAAAGAGATCAAGTAGATTATCAT
>JAJQCQ010000017.1:0-7739 GCA_021202635.1 Lachnospiraceae bacterium
GCCGTAATATCACGCGCTTCAAATTCCGTGAGACCGTAATTCATCAGTTTTTTCGTATCCACCCATTTGTAGCCCTTATTGTTCGGCCAGCCGCAGGCAAGCAGGGCCACGATCAGAAGCTTTCCGTCCCGTAAAAGAGCGCCGACATAGCAGTAGCCTGCTTTCCCCGTGAAACCGGTTTTGCCGGAAATGGCGCCCTCCATCAGGTTCAGAAACGCGTTATGATTTGTGCAGCTATACGTCTGTGTACCGGAAAGATTGGAGAAGGTGTAAGAAGCAGTCTGTGTTACCGCCAGAAATTCTTCGCGTTTCGGGGACTGCGTGAGGCAGTAACGCATGACCAGTGCCAGATCATGCGCAGTCGTATGATGCTCGCCGTTCTCATCCTCCGCGTCCAGACCGTTTGGAGTAATATAGTACGTCTGCATGCAGCCGATCTCGGCCGCCTTTGTGTTCATCATGGCGGCAAACTCTTCCACACTGCCGCCAACGGTTTCCGCAATACAGACCGCCGTATCATTGTGAGACTCCAGCATCAGGGAATAGAGCAGATCGCTCAGATAGAAGGTATCGCCCGTACGCATGCCAAGCTTCACTTCCGGCTGCGCGGAGGCTGTACCGGATACCGTGCAGACCGTCTCTGCATCGTCTGCCATGGATTCCAGCGCCAGGATACAGGTCATTATTTTCGTCGTACTGGCCATCGGAAGCGGGGTATCCCCGTCTTTATCATACAGCACCCGTCCGCTGGTGCCATCCATCAGGACAGCACTCGCGGCATACAAATCAAGCGGTGACTCCTGCGCCGCCTCCGCGGTAATGCTTTCCGCCTCCTCTGCCGCAGCATATTTTATATGATTGCATATCTGCCCGGAAAGCAAAAGTATAAAAATGACGGCCGCCACGAGTACCCGTCTGCCTCTTCCATAAATCCGCTTCATATAGAAAACCTCTGGTGCGACTGTTTTTTGCTGTGCACGCCCGCCAAAACGTCCTGTACATTTTGCACAGGTTCTTCCGATCCGGTCTGCCGGCCGGCACCGGCGAACAGCATCCTTTTTCAATATTATGCTGCAAAAAAACGCCCTATGCTTTCTCAGATAACGCTTCTTCCAAAATAACTGATGCGTCCTGCGCCGACCGATACACGAAGCACAGGCAATAAAAACCTCAGCGAAGCCCGGCTGCGTCCCTGCTCCATATGACCGGCTCATATTTTCTGCGCAGAATACGCACGACACGGTTCATATCTCCCTGAATGACTTCATCATATTTCCCCGAGACACTTCCGAACGTCACGGTTTGATTGATTCCGATCCTCGCCTCCAGTTCTGTCAGCATATGCTCCCGCGTAGCCTCGCGATTATAAATCTTGATGTACGCATACCCCGGATAGTCGGTCGAATCATAGCAGAGAACCTTGAAGCGCTCACAATAGCCCCGCCGCTTCAATTCCCCGTAAAAAGCTTCCATCCTCACCTTCGGATAAAGCAGCATCAGATAGACAGCTTCTGCATCCTGGGGCGGACGGCGGCAGATATAATTGCGCAGCGGGGAACGCCGCAGTTTCGATACAAGAGCGCTGTGTACTTTTTCTTCCGTGTTCTGATAATAAATAACGATCATATCCTCCAGAATCACATTTGTGAAGCACATAAGCCCATGGTTTTCCGCCAGGGCAAGCAATTCATGCGTCTCTTCAACCGTCAATATATATTTTTTCAGGTAACGTTTTTCATTAATATCGTAGAGTGCTGCACCATCCATGACGATGACAGGCAAACGCAGACGAATATCGCGCATCGGCTCGAGCAGGGAAGCCGGCGTGCGCATAGTGGAAATGGTGAAGTTTGCCCCCTCATCCAGCATCCGGTTCAGCTCTACCCGGCTGTAATCGCTCATGGTGTCCTTCTCATCGATAAGTGTGTCGTCCAGTCCGGAAACAAAGAGAATATCCTTTCGTTTTTTCCGCGGCAGGGAAAACGTATTCACCAGCAGACCGATCAGGATGCCGACCACCGTATCCAGAAATCGGTTCCATACAAAAAGATATGGATTCGAATCACCCGCATGGTTCACCACAATGCTCAAAAACACCACGCAGGAAAAATAGGAGGCCTGCTTTTTCTTTATCAGAACGGTAGTATATAATACCAGAACCACCATACCGGAAATCACCGCCGCATTGAGCACCTGAAATATCATCGTGGTCTTTGTCAGCGCCTCCATGGAAATCAGACTTCCCCACAGCAGCAAAAAAACAAGGCCATACAAAGCCCCGATGATCGTACCGATCATACGCTGATAAGCATTTTTTAAAGTGGCAGATGTATACATCTGGATACACCAGAGCGCCGCCAGCTGAGAGTAAAAAACAATTCCGCTGTCCCCACGCAAAAAGGAGACAAAATAGCACAAAATGATGGCTGCCGCTGACTTCAGAATCCGCATTCCCGGATGCGGAAGGTATGACAGTCGAAAGAACGTCTTCCGGTTTGATTGATTCATGATCTTTTTCCTCCTCATCAAAAAAAGAGCCTGAAAAATCAGGCCCCTTCGCTGCGAAACTATCTTAAATCCAAACCGTTTGTCTGTCAATATAGAATTAACGTAACTATTCAGAACAACAGGCCGCAGATCGCCTGCGATGCAGGCTATATGCCGCTAACGCGTCATATGCCTGGCGGCCATTCTGAAAGACTGCCAAAATTTAGTCTAAATGAAACACCTTCTGCAAATCCACAGAGACCGGACTGTTATCCGGGTTTGTTTCCATGATATCCGCCATGAAATCCCACCATTTGCGGTTAATTGCCGTGTCATTGCTCTGCGCCCATTTTTCCTCGTCCTCAATCTCAATATAGCCAAACAGAGTCAATGTCTCACGATCGAGAAAAATGGTGTAATTTTTACCGCCGTACGCATGAATCATGTCCTTCATTTCCGGCCAGAGCTGGTTGTGTCTCTTTTCATACTCTGCTTCCTGGCCCGGATACAATTTCATTTTAAATCCTTTGATCATTTGTTACATCCTCCCGATAACCGTTTATTACAGACACCCCCCTGATCAGACAGCAAATGCGTGGTCGGGTTGTGACCAGTAACCAATAAACATCGTTTCACGGTTTCTCATACAAAAATTCTTCCGGAAGGGTTACGTTAAAGCCCTTCGCGAGGTCCCGGAAGTTCTCCGGTGTAATCGTCTGCAGCTTCCGCGGATTCATGGAAAGAATCTTAACCAGGATTTCCGCGGACTTTTCAACAGTATGCAGCAGACCAAAGGTCAGGTCGAAATCCTCGCCGGAGCAGAACATCCCATGATGTGCCCAGATCACAACATCGTATTTCTCCATCAGCTCCGCTGTCTTAATCGCGATCTCGCGGCCGCCCGGCACCATCCAGCCGATGACGCCGACGCCATCCGGGAAAACGACCGGACATTCTGTGGCGGTCTCCCAGAGCTCTCTGGTAAATACCTTATCGTTAAGGGGCAGTACAAACGTCAGCGCAATGATGTTAGTCGTGTGCGCATGATAGATCACGCGGTGACGGTCATTTGTCAGCCTCTTTTTTACCTCATGATTCATCAGGTGTGTCGGCAGCTCGCTGGTCGGTCTCCCGCCTTCCACGAGTCCCCAGCGGATCCGGTAGTTCACTCCCGCATCGTCCAGCTCAATAATTGCCAGACATACCTCCGGGTCGACTTTTATATTACGAAAATATTTTCCGCTGCCAGTCACCAGGAAAAACTCACCGGCCAGTCCCGGCACCTCCGTCCCGATCGGCTCCCACTCTCCCGGCGCGTTCAGGCGCGGGCGGATCAGCTCGACCTCGTCCGGCTTCAGACGGTAGCTTAAATTCCCGCCGTTTCTCTCATGCCAGCCCTGCTGGAAGCCATCGTCCGCCATCTTAATAAAACCCTGCATAAATCTCGTTTCCAGAATTTTCATTTTCCTGCCCTCTTTTTTATCTTGTCACAATATCCACCGGCACGTTAAAGATCTTCGCCACCTTAAGAATCGTGTCGATGTGTCTGCCGGTCGCGGCCGCGAAATGATGGGTCGGACCGCACTCGCTCCAGCGGTTCACGAATTCCCGCGCACCGCAGGTGAAACGGGTTCTCATATTGGTATCGCCAAAAGAAAGAATCTCGCCCTCTTCGTTGACGCCCTCCGCCACGACAAACTTGAAATGTCCATCGCCGTCCTGCGTGATCGCCAGATAAGTCACCGGTCCTAAATACGGATAAAACTGCGTCAGATAACCGCCGCCGGTCTTCCCGTGAAAGACTTCTACGATCTTCATGGTCGGCTTTTTGTCGGAAATATCCGCGTCTCCTGAGCCACTGTGTCCGATGATGGCAATGTCATCGTTGAAGTCAATGGAATACATTTCCGCAAGCTGTCCGGTACCGGAGATCGTTTTTAAGATACTCATCGCCATGGCGACCTTCATGTCGCCCTCTACCGCACAGGCTACCCCCTGCTTAATCAGCATGGAGAACGCCGGGATCAGCATACTGTCGAGCACGCCGGCTTTACCGGTCGCGAGTCCGTCATAGTGGGACGCTACCAGACCCAGCTTTTCGTCCTTTACCCACTGTTCGAAGGCAACCACATACCGCGCCATCTCCCAGACCTTCTCGATCGTTCCGCCACCATCAATATCAAACGTGTCCAGAATGTCCTGCGCTTTTGCACGGATCGCTTCCTCATCGGTCACATTGTCCGCAATGATCCACATCTTTTCCCAGTCAAACTGCTTCGTATAAAGATTCATCCGCCGATAGAGGTTGGTCTCATCAATATAGAGATCCATCATACCCGGATACGGACGGCCGATCTGCGCGATATTGGTATCGCGGAACCTGCGCCTGGTCTGCGCCGCGCGGCACCAGTCCTCAATCTCCGCCTGAACGCCGGCATCTCCGCCCTCTACGACTCCGGTGATCACAGCATGTCTCTTGCCAAAGCGTTCCAGATCAGCGACCATCTCGCCAACCGCGCCGCAGGCGTAGCCTTCCCCGAGCCAGGAAGCGATATCGGTATGCTGATAATCCAGTGCCTTAAGCTTCTGCACATTTACCAGCACCACCGGCACATCCAGGTCCCGCACCGCCGGAAGCATATTGTAGGAAGTCGCATAGGTCAGCAGCTGCAGGAACACCAGGTCCACATCCGCCGCGCGAAACTTATCGCCTGCTGCCTGAGACTGCTCCTTTGTCGTCACCATACCGCCATCAATGATCTCCACGGTATCCGGCAGTGTCTTTTTGAACGCCTCAAACTGCGCCTCGAATTCCGGCACCAGCTGCGGAAACTGTGGCAGATAGGCACCCAGCGCGATGGAGAAAACACCGACTCTCGCTTTTGTCTCAACTAACATGATAAAAACCCTCCTAATATTGATATTATGAATGGCATTCGCTGTCCGAATACACATACAAAAACCTGTCTCACAGAACGTCACGAAAGTGTCTGCTCATTATAAACCTTAATATCAAACGAGTCATGAACACAGGTGCGTGCTTCCTCAATCGAGTTAAATTCGCCTCTCTTCAGCATCTGCGCCAGCAGGTTGCCAATCGCAGTCGACTCGGTCGGACCCGCATGGACTTCCTTGCCGGTCGCACGCGCGGTCAGCTCATTCAGATACCCCGCATTGCAGCCGCCGCCCATGATGTGAATGCGGTGATACTTCCGCTTGCCCATCTCTTCCAGCTCCTTCGCCGTCTTCGCGTAACAGTCCGCAAGGCTCCCGTAGATCACCGTCGCAAGCTCTCCGAGCGTCTCCGGAACCGGCTGAGCGGTCCTCCGGCAATAGTCTCTCACAGCCTCCGTCATATTATCCGGGGAAAGGAAACAGGAATCATTCGCGTCTACCCGTGACGGAAAATCCTTTGCTTCCTCCGCCATGGCACAGATTTCAGCAAAGCTGTATTCATCATAATATTCATGCCGGACAGACTGAATCATCCAAAGACCCATGATATTTTTCAGGTAACGGAAGCGCCCCGCATAGCCTCCCTCATTGGTCAGATTCAGCTCACGGCTCCTGGGCGAGCAGTCCGGCGTCATCCGCTCAATCCCCATCAGGGACCAGGTACCTGAACTGATGTAAATAAAATCGTCATCATTCGCGGGCACAGACAGCACAGAAGACCCCGTGTCATGCGTCGCCGGCGCTACCACCTGGAGATCAAATCCGACCTCTTTTTTTACTTTTTCACTGAGAGTGCCAACCACCGTGCCAGGCATAACCAGCTTCTGGAATATCCGCCTCGGATAGCCCAGCATGTCAATCAGCTCATAATCCCAGTCCTTCGTCACCGGAGAAACCAGCTGCCCCGTTGTCGCCTCCGTGTACTCGCAGGTCTTATTCCCGGTCAGCAGAAAATGGAAATAATCCGGCACATGCAAAAGCGTCTGTACCTGCTCCAGCTGTTCCGGATGATTCTTTTTAATCGCCATCAGCTGATAGATTGTGTTAAAAATCGCTTTCTGGATCCCGGTCCGCGCGTAAAGGTCCTCGGAAGAAATGACCTTATAAACCTCCTCGTCCATGCCGTCTGTACGATGGTCACGATATCCGACCGTATTGCCAATCACCTGATCCTGGCTGTCGAGAAGCACAAAATCCACACCCCAGGTGTCAATTCCCATGCTTGCAGGAATTTTTCCCAGCTTGCGGCAGCACTTCATCCCGTTTAAGATTTCCGTAAACAGACGGTCATACTCCCAACAGAGCTCCCCGTCTTTTTTCACCAGGCCATTTTCAAAGCGGTAAATCTCCTCCAGCACAATTTTGCCATCCTCCAGATGTCCGAGGATATGGCGCCCGCTGGATGCCCCAATATCCACCGCAAGATAGTATACTGACATAGATACCTCCTCAAAATCTTTAGAAAACCTTTAATAACTGATTACCTTCGTACCGATCGGGATATTATCATAAATCCACTTCGCATCCGTAAGGGAAAGCCGCACGCATCCATGAGAAGCGTTTGTACCAAGGCCGCTCTCCTGCACCTGCGTCATGCTGCCCGGCTCATACAGGATCGAGTGGAACAGGTAATTCCCGTAGAACTGCGTGTAATACCAGCAGGTATAGGTAGTCCCGAACGCTTTGCCCTTTGCAAGTACGGTATAGGAGCCCTTCACCGTCGGTGAAGAGGACTTACCGGTCGCGCAGACAAAATAGTACTTCAGCTGCCAGTTTCCATAGGAACCATAGAACACGCCCACCCGGTTCGTAGAAGAATTCACCATCAGGAGCCAGTTCGTACTGCTGCTGTAGGACTGCGCTTTGCTGATCATCGCCACTGCGCTGGTCTCGACCGATGCAGTACGCTTGCCGCTGCTGTCTACCTGGCCATAGCCTTCTGACGCGGAGCCTACGATTCCATTCGTCTGCAAAATGCCGCTGCTGTTAAAGTAATATGCACCACCGCTGATCGTCACCCAGCCGGTCTGCATGACACCGCTCGACGAGAAATAATACTTGCTGCCGTCAATGGTCTGCCAGCCGGTCTGCATTTTTCCGGACGACGAGAAGTAGTATTTACTGCCGCTGATGGTCTGCCAGCCAGTCTGCACAACCCCCGTCGATGAGAAATAATACGTATACCCGTCGATCGTCTGCCAGCCCGTCACAGCGGCTCCGTATTCCTTGCCCGACCCGGTCGTACTGAAATAGTATTTATTTCCGTCAATTCTCTTCCAGCCGGTCTTCATCTTACC
>JAJQCQ010000017.1:7839-44974 GCA_021202635.1 Lachnospiraceae bacterium
TACTGAAATAGTATTTATTTCCGTCAATTCTCTTCCAGCCGGTCTTCATCTTACCCACGGATGAAAAATAATACCGATAGCTGCCAATCTTAATCAGACCGGTCGCAGCCGCTCCCTGCTTCCCGCTCGAGCTGCTCTTCAGAAAATAATATTTGTAGCCATTGATGGTCTTCCAGCCGGTCTTCATCTTACCGGTGGAAGAAAAATAATACCGGTAACTGCCAATCTTAAGCAGGCCAGTCGCAGCCGCGCCCTTCGGTATGGAACCCTTCGCGCTCTTATAGAAGTAGTAGGTGGATTTTCCTACTGTCTGCCAGCCCGTCTGCATCACACCGGTTGATGAAAAATAATAGCGATAGCTGCCAACCTTAACCAGCCCCGTCGCGGCGGCCCCCTTCGGTGCAGATCCTTTCGCGCTCTTATAAAAATAATAGGTGGATTTTCCTACCGTCTGCCAGCCCGTCTGCGCCACACCGTCCACATAATAATAGGTATAGCCATCCTCCGTCACCAGGCCCTGCAGCAAAACGGTGGTCTCCGCCTCCGTTTCCTCAGATGCCTCTGTCCCGGCCGCTTCTGTTTCAGCGTCCGCCGCTGTTTCCGTCCCGGTCACTGCTTCTGTAGCCGCCTCGGTCTCTGATTCCGCAACTGTCGCTGCTGCTTCGGTGAGTTCTGCCTCAGTCACCGGCTCTGTGGTCCTCGTATCGGATGCGGCCGTCTCTGAATCATCCATCCCTTCTGTGACAGACTCTGAGGATTCTTCTGTCCCGGCATCGGTCACTTCCTCCGCCGTCGCTTCCACAGCCGTCTCAGCCGCGGCTGCTGTCCCATCCGCTAATCGTCCGCTTGCATCCTCTGAATCCGTCTCATCCGTATTGATCACCGCTTCAGAAGCAATCTCCTGAGCATATGCCTGGCATCCCATCCCAAATGGCAGGCCGGAAACCAACATCGTAGTCAGTAATAAGATCAGTTTTTTCTTCATTATGTCTCCTCCCCTTCTAAGGTCTTATGAATAAACTGCCAAATAGACTCATGAAGATTATCTTACCATATTTTCCTTTTTCCTGTCTACCACTTAGGAAAATCTTCATATTTCCTTATGGATTTTTGTTACAGGTCACAGCCTGATCAATTTACCTTATCTTAACCACCACAGGTGTAGCCTGTAACGGCATCCGGATAAATACACCTGACGCCCGCCCGTTCAAACGCACGCATCCACGCTTCAGAGGGCTGTTCGTCCGTGAGAACAATATCCACATCCCGCAGATCACTTACAATCGCAAACGCGTCCCGATCAAATTTTGTACTGTCCACTGCCAGAATTCTGGTTTTTCCGGATGTGAGCATGGTCCTTTTAATCCCCGCAAGGGAATCCTTCGACTCCATATAGCCTCTCTCCCGGCTGAAGGCCTTGCAGGAAAAAATGACCTTATCCGCAAAGTGCGCGCGAATCGCCTGCTCCGCCTCAATCCCGATAAAGGTCAGATACCGCTCGTCCATTACTCCCCCGGTCGAAAGAATTTCCCACTCCGGCGCATCTGTCAGGGACAGTAGAATTTCCATGGAATTCGTAAGCACAGTCAGGCGACTTTTTGTTTCTTTCAGCGCTTTTGCCACAAAAACGGCTGTGCTGCTGGCATCCAGGATAATGTGGTCTCCATCCTCCACCAGCGCTGCCGCAAGCTCCGCAATTTTCTGTTTCCCCTGCACATTCTGATTTTTTCTGATATTAAATGGAAGATCAATCCCTGTATTCTCATTAATCACGGCACCGCCATAGCTTTTTGTGGCATATCCCTCTTTTTCCAGCTTGTCCAGATCGCGGCGTATCGTCTCCTCAGAAACGCCATACTGCTGGCTGAGCTCCGCAACCACCACTCGCTTTTCCATCTGCAGCTTTTCCAGGATTTCATTTCGTCTTTCCAGTGCAAGCATATTGATCCATCCTCCAGGTCACAAAATCACTGCCATTCCAAACAGCAGACCGCAGGTTTGCGCTTCCCCCGGTCTGAACAGTTACGTGAATTTTACAGAAGCTTCTCTGTCATTCTTCGATCCGGATGCGCGATAACCGATGAATCCAGATACATGCCCTTTTCTGCCACCAGCTGTTTTGCCCGCTCGATGGATGCCTCCACAGCGGATACTTCTCCGGTGATCAGCATATACGATTTCCCGCACATTCCCTTCGCGATACGCAGCTCGATCAGCTCTACGATAGCTGTCTTTGCCGCCTGATCCGCTGCCTCAATGATGGATGCCGCGTCATAGGTCTCCAGAATGCCGAGCGCACGGATATCCTTTACCTGTGAGGTACCGTAAATGGCCGGAAAGATTGACTCATGCGGATTTCCCAGGACAAAGCTGTCAATGCATTTGTCTTCGAACGAAGTAACCGCCGTCTCTACCGCCGCTTTCACCGCGCTCAGGTCTCCGGCAATGATGGCGATATACTTTCCGGGACATACCGTCTGTGCCTCAATCAGCTCCACCTCAGCTGTTTTTACCATAGCGTCCGCCGCAGTAATGCCGGCGGCGGTTGTCTTAAATTCTATCATTCCAATCGCTTTACTCATCGCTGTACTTTCCTTTCCTTTCCGTTGCGCACTGCCTGAGCCATTAAGAAATCGCCGCTAACACAATATGACGGTCTGTCACCTCGGTCACCCTTCCGCCAATCGACGCGTGGATCCCCACGCTCAATCCCTGCGCAGGCTCCGCAATCATCTGTCCCTGCGTTACTTCCTCTCCCACCTTCACAATGGCCTTCGCCGGTGCGCCAATGTGCTGGCTAAGAAGAATCTTTACTTTGGAAACCGCTGCCAGCGTCTCATCCATCGGAGCATCCACATCATACCGGGAAAGTCCCAGACGTGCCATCAGCCGCTCCTCCGGTACCTTCCGGTATTCTCTGGAGGAAACCACCGGCGCGGCCTGTACATTCTGCGGCGGCCGGACTCCTGCCTGCCGCAGGCCGGCCTTCATATCCGCCAGCAGAGACCGCGGAGCGAGGCTCTGCGGACAGGCATACATTTCACAGACACCACAGGAGCTGCAAAAGGATGCGTCCAGATACGGATTCAGATCCCGGAAATCCTGATTTGACGCTGCCCTCATAAATCTTGCCGGGTCAATCGGATGCCCCAGAGCATGCCGCGGGCACAGATCCGTGCAGGTGCTGCACTGGCAGCAGATGGATGCCGCCCGCTTTAAATCAATCGAAGAACTCCTCTGTTTTTTTCTGACGATCGTGTGATCCTTCGGGAGAACCAGAATCGCATTCGTTGTCTTCGTGACCGGCTCATCCCCGCTGCCAATGCGCCCCATCATCGGTCCGCCGACAAAATAGACCGGATCGCTGACCGTCACATTTCCCGCGAGTGCAACTACCTCGTCCAGCATAGAGCCAATCGGTACCCGCACGGTCACCGGATGGCTGACCTCCGCCACCACCGATACATATTTGTCTGTCACCGGCTTTTTCTGCTCCAGCGCACAGTACACATTGTAAACGGTCTCTGCGTTAAATACCGCAACGCCCTGTTCAATCGGCAGTCCGCCCGGCCGCACGACGCGCCCGGTCGCCTCATAGATCAGCACCACCTCATCCCCCATCGGATAGGCCTCATCCAGCAGCTTCAGACACATCCCGGGGAATTCCTCCATATGCTGCCGCAGCGCACGCACCGTCTGCACATAGGATTTTTTCACACCAATGATTGCCTCGGATGCCCCCACCGTCTGCGCGATCAGATGGAACGTCTTCATAATCTCATACGCGTGACGTTCCAAAAGCTGTCGATGCAGCTTCAGAAGCGGCTCACACTCTGCACAATTCAAAAGGATGGTATCTGCCTTGTCTGTCAGCTTCGCATAAGTCGGAAACCCCGCTCCGCCGGCGCCCACCACACCACATGACTGAATGATATCCTGAAGTTCTTTTATTTCCATAGCGTTACTCCATTTAAATTTCGCAGCTGTTATTTACAATCAAATGATAACTATTCAGAACAGCAGGCCGCAGACCGCCTGCTGTTCTGAACTGTTACATCAAATGATTCGAGCGACAAAGGGTATGATTCATTTCAAAATGTCACTTGCATCATCGATAATACCGACGATCGCGGCATCTACCGGCGCGGAATCCACCCCGCAGCCAATCCTGGCGGCACTGCCCTGCGCCACGAGTACATACTCCCCGATGCCGGCACCGATGATATCGATCGCCACCAGCTGGCCATGGCCAGATGCCATACACTGCACAGGCTCTACAATCATAAATTTACTTCCGATTAATTTTTCGCTTTTGCGCGTGGAGACCACGCTGCCCACTACTTTCCCTACAATCATTTCCACGCCTCCCCGCGCCGTATAGCCGTATCAATGCGCACGCATAACGGTTCCTGTACTTCCACAGTGAACCAAAAATGTCTCCGCCACGAATAAGAACCGTCAGCCCACGATCGTCACCCGATCTCCCGTGGCAATCTGCGCCGCGTTGGCCTCATCCGTATCAATATGCATCTCCAGCGTAAAACTTTCATCTACACGAATTTTTACATGATCAAAAACTGCGCCGCGTGCATTGTCCGCCCGGACAGAGACGAAATCACCGTCCCGAACACCGGCCAGACGCGCATCAGCAGGAGACATATGGATGTGACGCATGGCAACAATACAACCCTCATTCAGGTAAATAGCACCTTTGGGACCGACAACGGCAATCGGCGCGCTGCCCGCAATATCGCCGGATTCCCGCACCGGCACCTTCATGCCAAGCCGAATCGCATCGGTCGCGGAAACCTCTACCTGTGAGGCCCTGCGAACCGGGCCGAGCACACGGACATTTTCGATCGCGCGCAGCTTCAGGCCCACAATTGTCACCGTCTCATTCGAGGCGAACTGTCCGCCCATCAGTTCCCTGCGCTTCGTAAGATGATACCCGGGGCCAAACAATGCTTCTACATGCTCCTGCGTCAGGTGTACATGCCTCGCGGAAACACCAACCGGTACAGCAAACCCGCTGTTCTTTTTTTCTGTCTCCATCCGGCTGATCGCTTCGATCACCAGTCTTGTAATTTGTTCCACATTCACTGTTTCCAAGGGTGCACCTGCTTTCTTTTCATTTCGGCCAGTTAAAATCGCTGCGCGATGGGGTTTATCCCGTCCGCAGGAGGAATATGCCTATCCGCGAGGGGCCGGATGCTGCTTCCACTGCTTCTTCAGCTCTCGCCGGGTGGCATCCCACATAAAGTGTGGGATAAGCCCTGACCACGCATCAAGTACGTGGCCGGGTTGTAACCAGTAACCGCCTGACACATTTTACTTCATTGCCGGAAGAATCTTCTCCACATCCGTGTGCGGTCTCGGGATCACATGGGTCGCTACCAGCTCGCCAAGTCTGGAAGCCGCTGCGCTTCCGCTCTCTACTGCGGATTTTACTGCGCCTACATCGCCGCGAACCATTACTGTCACCAGTCCGGAACCGATCTTCTCTGTGCCAACGAGCGTTACATTCGCAGCCTTGCACATCTGATCCGCTGCCTCGATCGCCGCCGTCAGTCCTCTGGTTTCAATCATTCCCAATGCTTCCTGTGTCATTTTCTTTTCCTCCTTGTTGGATGTTGTATCGTTTGTTTCCTGTTTCACGATTTCCGTTTTTGCAGCTTCCGTGTTTTTATCTGCAATCGATCGGCTCCTCGCCGTCCGCCTCGCTGCGTCCGTCTTTTTCGAAGCCGCCGTACCGGATGTTGCCTTTTTCTCGTCAGCCATGCTTCTGTTCCTCACACTCCATATCCCGGTTCAGACAGGACATCAAGAAAACCTTTGGCCCTGGGTCAGTCCAAATCGCCGCCCTGCTCTCTCCATCTGGCTGCGCTCAATTCCACGATCCGGACAATCTCCTCGTGAGGACGCGCGATCACGGCCTTGCAGACTGGTTTTTTAATTCCATTCGCAGCAGCGGCTTCCACTGCCTCCGTGACAGCGGCTACATCGCCCTGCACAATAATGGTCACCAGCCGTCCGCCGAGCTTGCGCTCCCAGGAGGCCAGCTCCACGCCAGCAGTTTTACACATGATATCCAGCGCATCAATCGCCGCCACTACTCCCGAGACTTCTATAAAGCCATACGATTTATCCATGGGCAAATTCCCTCTGTCAAAAATTCCCGTGCCTTTTGCCGGCCTGTTTTCTGCCACAAATTCAGGCATTCGAAGTTCATCCTCCGATCAGATCTTCGGCAAAATCTTCTCCACGTCACTGTGCGGTCTCGGAATCACATGCGCCGCCACCAGCTCGCCAAGTCTGGAGGCTGCCGCACTGCCGCTCTCAACCGCAGCCTTCACCGCTCCTACATCGCCGCGCACCATCACGGTCACGAGGCCGGAACCGATCTTTTCTGTACCGGTCAGCGTGACTTCCGCTGATTTCGTCATCGCATCCGCCGCCTCGATCGCCGCCGTCAGTCCTCTGGTTTCAATCATTCCCAATGCTTCCTGTGCCATGGTTATCTACCTCCGCTTATTCTTTTTAATCTTTATCCAAGCCACTGATTTTCAACATTTTTTCCGTCCCCTCTTCCGGGTTCGGAATGATGTGGTGCTGCACCACGCCCGTCATGCTCTCGGCTGCCCGCAGCCCCGCGTCCATCGCCGCCGTCACATCGGCCACGCTGCCGCGAAATTTCATGCAGACAAGAAGCGGTACCGGAAGCGCATCCGCGTTGGCCGGTTTGTTCTTGTCAAAGACCTCCAGGCGTACATTCGCCGCCTTGCAAACCGCGTCTGCCGCCACAAAAGCTGTCGTCAGCCCGTAAACCTCTAAAATTCCCGCCGCCTCTGCCATACGGTTCGTGCCTCCCTGCGTTTATTGTTTCATAACTGTTCCGTATCTTCACAGTTACGAGGCTTATCCCGCACAGAGTACGGGACGCCGCCCCGGCGAGGGGACAGCCCCTGTCCCCATTGATATAGGAAAATACGCTCAATCGTTTATAACCGCAATCTTCAGACCGGTCATTGCCAGGTTGGTCTGCAGCGCTTCGTTGATCTGATCGAGCGGGAACCGGTCGGTAATCAGGTCCGAAATCGGAAGTCCGATCGCCTTTGCCCTCCGCAGGAAATCAAAGGTCGTCGCGTAGTCGCGCAGATTGTATACCCAGGAGCCCACAATCGTGATCTCTTTTGAGCAGATATCAAAATGCGGGTTGATCGTGGCGTCGCCGCCGTTCACAAAGAAGCCCAGCTCACAGAGGCCACCGCCGTTGCGGATGAATTTATAGATGTTGGAATGTCCGCCCGGCGCGCCGGTGCACTGGAATGCAAAATCTGCCAGATGTCCGCCGAACGCATCCTTTACGCCGCCTGCCAGGGCTTCAATCCCCTTAAAGTTCTTGAAGTTAACGGAGGTTTCCGCACCCATCTTTTTCGCGAATGCCAGCCGTCCCTCGTTTCCGTCTACCGCACAGATATTTTCCACGCCCATCGTGCGCAGCACCGCGATGCACAGAAGGCCGATCGGACCGCAGCCCTGCACGACCACTCTGCTGTTAAAGCGGAGGATGCCGGTGGTCTTCGCACGCTCTACCGCGTGCACCAGCACCGCCGCCGGCTCAATCAGGATTCTTGAATCCAGGTCCAGATCGCTCACGTTAAAGAAGGTGGAGCCAAACCCGCCGCCGCGGATAAAGATGTAATCGGAAAACCAGCCGTTCAGATGAATATCATCGTCCGGCAGAAGACCGTATACGTCCGCGCCGCCCACATTTTTCTTATTCAGGTCGAACATCGTGATTTCCGGGTCATCCTTGAAAATCATGCAGGTGACGATCTTATCGCCGATTTTCACTGGTTTCCCGGCTGTATCCGTCTTTACATTTTTTCCCATGGCCACGATCTCACCGGTGCCCTCATGTCCCAGCGCGACCGGAATCAGGCCAAAGGGGTCATTTTTAAACTCGTGCGCGTCTGTTCCGCAGACACCGCAGCCCTCTACCTTTACCAGAATATCATCATCGCCCACCGGCGGAATCGGATATTCCTTTACATCAAAATGATTTTTCGCCGTCAGCACAGCGACCCGCGCCGTCTTCGGGATGCCGCCGCGCACCGCGCCTGTGGAAGTACCTGCCGCGCTGCCATTCATCCCGGCAAGAACCTGCCTGACGATCTCTTCTATATTAGCACTGTTCATTTCCATAAATTTCATTACCTCCTACCGGATACACAGACTGTCTGTCATCACACAGCGTCTTCTCTTCGTAAAGGTACTGGCGCTGGTAAGTCCCTCGCCGGTACGGCTCGCAATGGTGAAAGTACAGAAGCCCTCGCCGCCAAAACCAATGGCTGAATAAGATGGCCCGTTCTTCACCAGGATCGCCGTGTCAATCGCTTTCGCATATTTCGTGATGTTGTCCACATTCTTGGAATGAATATGTGCGGAATGACGGTTGCCATGCTCCAGCCAGACGGCCTGCTCCACCGCGTCGTCAAAATCCTTTGCCCGCACCATTCCCAGAATCGGCATCATCAGCTCCGTCGTAATCAACGGATGCTCTTTTGGCCCTTCAAAGACGATGCAGCGGATGTTCGCCGGGGCATCCACGCCAATCATGGCGAGCAGCGTGCGCGCGTCGCGTCCCACGCATTTGCGGTTCAGCTTGCCGCCCTCGAGTACAACCGCCGTGAGCGCGTCCTGCTCCTCTTTCGATGCCAGATAGCAGTCGTTTTCCGTGACCAGGTAATGCATCAGTTCATCCGCGATAGTGGACACCGCTACGATCTCCTTCTCTGCGATGCAGGGCAGGTTGTTATCAAAGGTACAGCCATTCACGATATCCTGCGCCGCTTTGCGGATATCCGCTGTCTCATCCACCAGCGCCGGAGGATTGCCCGCGCCCGCGCCGATGCCGCGTTTGCCGGAGGAAAGCACCGCCGTCACCACGCCAGGGCCGCCGGTCGCAGCAATCAGGGGGATGTCCTTGTGCTTCATCATGACATTGCTGGTCTCCAGTGTCGGCTTCTCCACGGTCACACAGACGTTGTCCGGACCGCCCGCTTCCAGAGAAGCTTCGTTAATCAGATTGATCGCGTAAATCGATGTCTGAATCGCCTGCGGATGCGGGTTAAACACTACCGTGTTGCCGCCCGCCAGCATTCCAATTGTATTACAGAGGACCGTCTCGCTCGGGTTCGTACACGGTGTAATCGCACCGATGACGCCAAACGGCCCCATTTCGATCAGAGTCAGCCCCCGGTCGCCGGACCAGGCAGTCGTCGTGATATCCTCCGTGCCTGGCGTCTTGTCCGCCACCAGATGATGCTTCAGAATCTTGTCGCCGACATTGCCCATGCCGGTCTCTTCCACACCCATACGCGCCAGGACTTCCGCGTTCTCATGGATGTTCTTTCTTATACAGGAGATAATTTTTTCGCGCTGGTCCATGGACATGACACGCACGATCTTCTGCGCGCTCTTTGCGGCCTCGATCGCCTCATTCATGTCCCTGAAAATGCCGTGTTTTCCCGCCGTTTTTCCTGCGAAACCGGTATTTTCGCCACTCATCTGCCCCTGCGCGTCCAGATTTTTCAGCACTGCCTGTACAATCTCCTGTACCATCGTTTCATTGATTGGCATGCGCTCTTCCTCCTAGGCACCCAGCTGCTCCAGCACCTGCTTTGTAATCTTCGCAACCAGCTCCGGGTCTACGCCGTCCGCTTTTTTCTCAGACGGATTCTTGCCTACGAAATCATACTGATAACCCGGGAACTGCTTATAGCTCTCATCCTCGCAGATCCCGCAGTTGTGGCAATTCTTTCCATCCTTATTCTGGCAAAGGCTTGCCGGATGCTTTCCCGCCATGCCGAATTTACGGCGGATCGCGTAAAGCTTTTCAATATTCTTCTCATCAAATTCCTTCGGGCCGCCCAGCATTTTCGACTGGTAGAGGAGCTGTGCGTAGAACTCTACGGACTCCATCTTCATATAGGCCGCAGTCAGGTCCGTCGACCAGGTCAGCGCGCCGTGATTCTCCAGAAGCACTGCGTCAAAATACGGAAGATATTTTTCCAGACGATCCGGAATCTCATTCGTAGACGGTGTGCCGTACTCTGCGATCGGTACACAGCCAAGAGCGATTATCGCTTCCGGCATGATCGGCTGTGTCAGCGGAATCCCCGCGATCGCAAAGGAAGTCGCGTAAACTGGATGCGCATGGATTACGCTGCCGACGTCCGGTCTCTTCTCATAGACTCTCATGTGCATCTTGATCTCAGACGACGGCTTAAAGCCCGGATTCGCCTGAATCACTTCGCCCTTCGCGTTCACCTTGCAGATGAAATCCGGGGTCATAAAGCCCTTTGAGACTCCGGTCGGCGTGCAGAGGAACTCATTGTCATTCAGCTTAACAGAAATATTTCCGTCATTCGCCGCTACCATGTTGCGGTCATAGATGCGCTTTCCTATGTCGCAAATCTGTTTTTTGATCTCATACTCATTTACCATGATTTTGCCTCCGTGTGTTCTTCCGCTATGTGGACGCGCTGCCGCAGACCGGAATGTTTTTGTGCTTCCACTTACCGCTGCGACTTTCCTTCGCAAGAGGCGTGTGGGGTGATTAGATTTATCATTTTCTGACTTTTATCCTACAACGCTCCACACAATCCGTCAAGTATTTCTTGTTGATTTTTGTTGGATTTTCTGTGTTTTGTGTTGGATTCCGTTTTGTTTCACAGTTTCAGACAGCTGTTCGGTTCGCGGCCTGCTGTTCATAAGAGCTGTTTTTTATCCCCCGATCTGGCAGTCCAGGGTGCAGACCGCATGCACCGCTTTTTTCAGCGTATCCATATGCTCCGCGGTCGGAGGGAGAATCTCTTTCATCTGATAATCCCGACCCAGTCCGTCGTATTTATCCTGTCCCAGCCGGTGATACGGCAAAAGGTGAATTTTCCGCACCCCGGGCAGCGTCGCGGCAAAGCGCGCGATCGCCTGAATCTCTTCCACCGAATCGTTAAAGGTGGGGATCACCGGCACACGAATGATCAGCTCTGTCTGCCCGGAGAGTGCCACCTTTCTGGCATTTTCCAGCATCAGAGCATTATCCCTGCCCGTAAATTCCTTATGCTTCGCCCCATTCATGTGCTTGATATCCATCAGATAACGGTCCAGCCAGGGAAGAATCGCCTCGATCTTCTCCCAGGGCGCACAGGCCATACTCTCGATCGCGGTGTTAATGCCATGCTCCTTCGCCGCCCGCAAAAGAGCTGCGGTAAATTCCGGCTGGCAGAGACATTCCCCGCCGGAAAGCGTCATCCCGCCGCCGGAGCGGTAATAATACGGGCGATCCTGTTCCACCTCGGAGAGCATCTCACGCACCGTCACATCCCTTCCGATCGTCTTCTCCACACCCTGCACCATCATCGTCTGAATCCGGTACTCCTGCGACTCCGGATTGCAGCACCAGCGGCAGCGGAGCACACAGCCTTTTAAAAACACAATTGTACGGATCCCCGGACCATCATGAATGGAATACCGCTGAATGTCAAAAACGCGGCCGGTCGTGTCCATGTAATCCATGTCATCCTCCTCTTACCCGTATACGCATTTGCCAAAGTACGAGAAAGTCAGTTGCTACGTGCTTCGCACTCTCGCAGCTGCCGCCGTCATTCGTAATCCGCGCTACTTACTCATGTCGTCTTGATTGTCTAATATCCAGCCCCTCTGACATGCAAGCATGTCTCGTGACTGGTTATTGACAATACTTTCTCGTCAGAACCCCTGCTCGGTGCGGTTGATAATATCATCCTGCAGGGAGCGGGAAAGTGTCGTAAACAGCGCGCTGTAACCCGCCACACGCACCACCAGCTGCTTATAATTCTCCGGATGCTCCTGCGCGTCCAGCAATGTCTCACGGCTGACCACGTTAAACTGCATATGCATACCCTTCTGGTCAAAGAAGCCGCGGATCAGCGCCACGAATTTCTCCAGTCCTTCCCGGCCGGAAAGCGCGGATGGGTGAAATTTCTGGTTAAACAGAGTGCCGTTCGATACAATAAAATGATCCAGCCGCGCCACCGAGCTTGCCGCCGCGGTCGGCCCCTTCACATCTCGACCGGCGGATGGAGAAACGCCGTCTGCCACCGAGGTGTGTGCGTAGCGCCCATCCGGGGTGGCGCCTGTCTGTGCCCCAAGCGGCACATTCGCAGAGACCGGATACAGCCCCGCCTGATACCAGCCGCCTCTCGGATTGCGGAAGGTCTGAACCGGCTTTGTATAATAGTAAGCCATTTCCCGCGCCAGCTGGTCGACCTCCGGAATATTATTGCCATACTTCGGCGCCGCCTCGATCAAGGAATGAATCTCCTCATAGCGCGCCAGCTTTGCCGGCTCCGGTTTCGTGCTCAGCACCGTCCGCAGCACCGTCCCGGCCATATTCGCGTCAACCGTCTGCCCGGAGGCTAACGCTTCTCTCAGAATCGTTGTCGTCAGATCTGCCGCTGAGCGCTCGTCCAGTCCCTTGCCGTAATTCCAGGCCAGTGCCTCTTTGAGCTCCTGCATGGTAAATTTTTTCTGCTCATAGACCAGGGTGCGGATTGCATAAAACGAATCCGCGATGTTTGCAATGCCGAAGCCCTGCGGGCCGGTAAAATTATACCTTGCGCCGCCCTCCTGCAGAGATTTCCCGCTTTTCAGGCAGTCGTCCACCAGACAGGATCCAAATGGAAGCGGGCAGCGCTCAGCGTGCGCTACATCGATGGCATTGTCCGCGTTCACCAGCAGGGAAATGCAGTAATCCATCTGCTTTTTATAGGCGTCGCAGAATTCCTCAAAGGTCTCCATCTTCGTGACGTCGCCCGTCTCAATTCCCACCAGCTCGCCCTTGTCCCAGCCATTGGAAAAGACCAGCTCCAGCGGGCGGCACATATTGAAGAATGCCGCGTCATGCCAGCCATCCGTCCTGCCTGCCTTCTGCGGCTCCACACAGCCGATGATGCAGTAATCCCGCGCCTCTTCGAGAGAAAGTCCCCGGTTCTGCAGGGACGGGATAATCACCTCGTCGTTATAATAGGCCGGCTGCCCAAGGCCTGTGCGGGTCAGCTCCGCCGCCTTAATCAGGAATTCATGCGGCGAACCGTTCCAGACGCGGATGGAAAACGAGGGCTGCGGCAGATGCACATGCTTCGAGGCCTGAATGCACATAAAGGAAAGATCATTGGTCGCGTCTTCTCCGTTTTCATCCTGCCCGCCGGCAATCAGGTTCTGAAACAGACTGTAGCCCGCAAAACCCTCCGCGGACACGCCATCGCGGCACTTATTCAGGTCATTGAGCTTCACCCATATGCAATCCATCAGCTCCTGCGCAAATTCGCGGGTGATTTTCCCCTGCTCCATGTCCTTCTTATAATAAGGGTACATATACTGGTCAAACCGCCCCGGAGAAATCGAGTGCCCGCTCGACTCCATCTGCAGCAGCTGCTGAACAAACCAGAACGACTGACAGGCCTCATAAAAGCTGCGCGCCCCTTTTGCCGGAACCCGATCACAGTTCGCCGCAATCGTCAAAAGCTCCTGCCGTCTGACGGGATCCGCGCACTGCCCCGCCATCTCTCTGGCCAGCGCCGCATAACGGCCGGCATACTCCATCACCGCCTGACAGCTTACAATCACTGCCCGCAGAAAGCTCGACTTTTTCGCGAAATCGCCATCGCCCACATGGCAGGCGGCCAGCTCGGCCTCTGTCTTCTCAATGATCCCTTCGCAGCCAATCTCCAGCACTTCCCAGTATTTGACGGTAATATGCCCGATCCCGTTGTAGTAATAATTTCCGGGCGTAAAAATGCCGTGTTCGATCGCCCGCGCTGCTTCCGGCGCCATATAAGCGGATGCCAGCTCACTGGTCGTCTTGCCCTTCCAGTATTTATGTACTTCTTTAAGCTCCGCCTTTGTCTCCTCCGCAATAAAAAACGGATCCGCCGCGCGCGTCGCCACGGTGTCAAACTCCGCCTCCAGCCACTCGTACGAATACTCCGGAAACGTCTGACAGCCGCGGGGCGCCAGAGTGCTGCTCCCCACGATCAGTTCCTGATCGCGGATGGTAATCGGGATGTACCGCAGAATATGTGCAAACGCTTTCGCTCTGCGCATAATGATCGGCTCCCCCTCCGTCTCCTGATAAGACTCCGTCACCAGCTTCGCCCTGGCCGACTCAATCACCGGCATATTCGCAAACAGGTCGTTAATCAGCTTCGTGATCCGCTCCGTTTTCGGAAGATCCACAATGTGAAACCTCTCCATGCTTCTCCTTTCCCATGAATGCCATCCGACATGCCATGTCATTTTTCTTGTATTATGATATGAAGCAAATCGCAACTATTTTTATATGGATTATACTCGTATTTGGCAGGCATGTCAACATAATCCAACATTTATATCTGTTATTTTATGTTGTTTCTTAGCTGTTTTTCATGTGGCATTCTGTTGCTCCTGTAACAGAATCAGGGAATTTAGAAAAATACGATATGATGCGTGCAATAATAATGACTATGTGATAAACTCTGATTGTCCATGAATTTACCTCCGTTGTGTTTTAAGCGGTTTGCCAGATCTGCATCTATTATACAACGGGGGAACATTCTGGTACTCTGTTTATCGCCTCCAGCATCTGAGAGTCTCCTCAGCTCTGCTGGCGGATTGATACTGTTTCATTAATCAGTAGTCCTTACCGACTACATCATTATTATACCAGGAGGCAACTGCTTATTATGAAAACACAATGTCTCAACCCTTATCTTCCGCTGTACGAACATATTCCGGATGGCGAACCGCATGTATTCCACAACAGACTCTACATCTTTGGAAGCCATGATCTGGAAAATGGAAATGAGTTTTGCGAGCTGGATTATGTCGCCTGGTCCGCACCGGTAGACGATTTGTCAGACTGGCAGTTTGAAAACGTGATTTACCGTAAAAACCAGGACCCCTATAATGCAGACGCGCTCCCGCTGTACGCGCCGGATGTCGTACAGGGAAAGGATGGAAGGTTTTATTTGTATTATTGTATTAAATTTCAGGATTCCATCCACGTAGCTGTCTGTGACACGCCGGCCGGGAAATATGAATTTTACGGAAGAGTGCATTATCCGGACGGCTCGCTTATGTCAGATAACCAGCCCTACGACCCTTCCGTGATCTGTTCAGAAGAAGGAATTTTTCTGTATTTCGGTTTTGCGCCGTGCCAGATTAACATTCCCCGCTACAAGGGACAGGATTTAAAAGGCGGAAGCGTTGTGGAACTGCAGGATGATATGCTTACAGTCAAAAGCAGCCCCGCCGTCGTCATTCCAAGCCTGAACTATGGCAGGGGGACATCTTTTGAGGGAAATGAGTATTTCGAAGCCCCGTCCATCCGCAAGATTAACGGTATCTATTACCTGATCTACTCTTCCATAAATACTCATCAGCTCTGTTACGCAATCAGTGATAAGCCGATGGAAGGTTTTGTTTATGGCGGCGTAATTGTCAGCAATGGAGACGTCGGATACATGGGGCGTACGGAAAGTGACAAACTGATGTCTGTTGGAAACAACCACGGCGGGCTAGTGGAGGTGTGCGGGCAATGGTATATCTTCTATCATCGACACACTTCGTTGAATCAATATAATCGGCAGGGATGCGCGGAACGGATATCTTTTGACGCAAATGGCAGAATTGCTCAGGTGACCATCACGACAAGCGGCATGAACAAGAAACCTCTCGCTGGAGATGCATCTTACCCGGCTGTGTACTGCTGCAATCTTACAAATGGCCATATGGGTGCGTTGTCTTCACTTGGAAGGACAAACGCAGAAGTCGACTTTCCTTATATCACCTGTATGGACGGGGAGCGTTTTGTTGCGAACATCAAGAACGGTGATATGATCGGCTATAAATATATCAATCTGATGGAGACAAAAAAAGTGGAGGTCGTATACCGGGCGTCCGGCAATGGAATCCTTGAAATCCACACTTCACCCGACTCTGATGCAAGAGCGCAAATAGCACTGACTGCTTCTTCCTGGTGGAAGGCAGCTGAAACAAAGGTTGAATTTACAGCAAAAGAACAGGAGCTTTATCTGATCTATACAGGAGAAGGTGTGTTTTCTCTGCTGACTCTGAACCTCAAAGGTCAGCAGTAAGTACAGATAATATTCCTTGCGCGCCATGCGATCGAACAGCATACAGCAGCCCTGCGCATACAAGACCCGGCCAACCTGAAGCATCTCTCCAGGACGGCCGGGTCTTTCTCATTTGTACTTTTTTGTATTTTAGAATCTTTTGTGTTTCAAAAATCTTTTGTGTTTCAAAAATCTTTTTTGTTTTTCCGTTCCTTTTGTTCTTTCGTATCTTACTGTCTTATGTACTCCACCATCTTCTGTACTTTCTCTGCCATCTGTAGCTCAATTTCTTTTGTATTCTTCACATCTTTTGTTTCTTCTGAGTCTTTTGTACCTTCCGGCATCTTTCGTAAAAGTGGAGTTTATTTATCCAAAATCACGCTTTCTTGTCCGCGATCGCTGCCTGCGCTGCCGCAAGTCTCGCAATCGGTACACGGAAAGGTGAGCAGGATACATAGTCAAGGCCGATCTTATGGCAATACTCTACAGAAGACGGATCGCCGCCATGCTCGCCGCAGATGCCGAAATGCAGATCCGGGTTTGCCGGACGGCCAAGCTCGATCGCCATCTCCATCAGCTTGCCAACACCATTCTGGTCGAGCTTCGCAAACGGGTCGTTCTCGAAGATCTTCGCGTCATAGTAAGAGGTCAGGAACTTGCTCGCGTCGTCACGGGAGAAGCCATAGCACATCTGTGTCAGGTCATTCGTGCCGAAGCAGAAGAAATCTGCCTCCTTCGCGATATCCGATGCCGTCAGCGCTGCACGCGGGATCTCAATCATGGTACCGACTTCATACTTCAATTCAACGCCAGCAGCCTTAATTTCCTTCTCAGCTACTTCTACAACGGTCTTCTTTACAAACTTCAGCTCTTTCGCGTCGCCTACCAGCGGGATCATGATCTCCGGCACTACCTTCCAGTCCGGATGTCTCTTCTGCACATTGATCGCCGCGCGGATCACCGCCATCGTCTGCATTTTCGCGATCTCAGGGAATGTAACATCCAGACGGCAGCCGCGGTGACCCATCATCGGGTTAAACTCTTTGAGCGCATTAATCTGCGTACGGATATGCTCCATACTCTTGTGCTGTGCGTCCGCGAGCTTGCGGATGTCTTCCTCCTCGGTCGGGACAAACTCATGAAGAGGCGGGTCCAGGAAACGGATGGTGACAGGATTGCCCTCCATCGCCTCATAGAGTGCCTCGAAGTCTGCCTGCTGATACGGAAGAATCTTATCCAGGGCGGCTTCTCTCTCCTCGGTCGTCTCCGCGCAGATCATCTCACGGAAAGCGTCAATTCTCTCCTCACCGAAGAACATATGCTCGGTACGGCACAGGCCAATGCCTTCCGCGCCAAGCTCACGCGCCTTGCGCGCATCTCTCGGTGTATCGGCGTTCGTTCTTACCTTCAGTTTTCTATACTGGTCAGCCCAGGTCATAATACGGCCAAACTCGCCCGCGATTGTCGCATCAACGGTCGGGATCAGACCCTCATACACATTACCGGTCGAGCCATCGATCGAAATCTCATCGCCCTCATGGAATTCCTTGCCATTCACGGTAAACTTCTTATGCAGCTCGTCCATCGCAATGTCGCCGCAGCCGGATACACAGCAGGTACCCATACCACGCGCTACTACCGCCGCATGACTCGTCATACCGCCGCGGACAGTCAGGATACCCTGCGCGTTCTTCATGCCCTCGATATCCTCCGGAGAGGTCTCCAGGCGAACCAGAACGACCTTCTCGCCTCTGTTTGCCCATGCCTTCGCGTCCTCAGCCGTGAAAACAATCTTGCCGCAGGCAGCTCCCGGAGAAGCGCCAAGGCCTCTGGTAAGCGGCACTGCCTTGTGCAGAATATAGGAATCGAACTGCGGGTGAAGCAGAGTATCAAGGTTCCGCGGGTCGATCATCGCAACCGCCTCTTCCTCGGTTCTCTTGCCCTCATCTACCAGGTCGCAGGCAATCTTCAGAGCCGCCTGCGCGGTTCTCTTGCCGTTACGTGTCTGCAGCATATACAGCTTATTATTCTCTACAGTAAACTCCATATCCTGCATATCGCGATAATGATCTTCCAGCGTACTGCATACGGAGGTAAACTGTGCAAACGCCTCCGGGAACTTCTGCTCCATCTCGCTGATGTGCATCGGAGTGCGGACACCTGCTACTACGTCCTCGCCCTGTGCGTTCGTCAGGAACTCGCCAAACAGACCCTTCTTGCCAGTCGCCGGGTCACGCGTAAATGCTACGCCGGTACCGCAGTCATCGCCCATATTACCAAACGCCATCATCTGTACATTCACCGCAGTACCCCAGGAATACGGGATATCATTGTCGCGGCGGTATACGTTCGCACGCGGGTTGTCCCAGGAACGGAACACAGCCTTGATCGCCTCTACAAGCTGTACCTTCGGATCCGTCGGGAAATCACTGCCAATCTTTGCCTTATACTCTGCCTTGAACTGAGAGGCCAGCTCCTTCAGGTCATCCGCATCCAGCTCTACATCGTGAATAACGCCCTTTTTCGCCTTCATCTTGTCGATCAGCTCTTCGAAATACTTCTTGCCAACCTCCATCACGACATCGGAAAACATCTGAATGAAACGGCGATAGCAGTCCCACGCCCAGCGCGGATTGCCGGACTTCTTGGAGAGTACCTCTACAACATCCTCATTCAATCCTAAGTTCAGGATCGTATCCATCATACCCGGCATGGATGCTCTCGCGCCGGAACGAACGGAAACAAGCAGCGGATTCTCAATGTCCCCGAACTTCTTGCCTGTGATCTCTTCCATCTTGCCGATCGCTTCCACGATCTGCCCCATGATCTCGTCATTAATCTGGCGGCCATCCTCGTAGTACTGCGTGCAGGCTTCCGTCGTAATCGTAAAGCCCTGCGGTACCGGCAGACCCAGGTTGGTCATCTCCGCGAGGTTCGCGCCCTTGCCACCGAGCAGGTTCCGCATGTTCGCATTGCCCTCGGTGAACATATAAACCCATTTGTTCATTGTACAATTCCTCCTGATTGATTTCCCGTGTGGATATATGATTTTCGCTGACAGCCACTTTCTGACGAGGCTTACGATATCTGAATCCTCTGACATCTCTGCCCTTTCGTGGCAGACAGCGTTTCCCACCTCTGCATCAATTGTAACATATTTCCCACATCAGTCAAGAAAATCCTTGCCAGATTTTTGAGTTTTTTGTGCATAATCTTTGAAAGTTTCGTGACGGGCGGTCAATTTTTGTCATTTTCGTTGATATCTATCAAAAATTATTTGTGGCATATCATCGTTATAAAAAATAGCCTGCCTTCTTATAATAAAACTCCTGCTCCACCGCGAACAGTTCTTCCAGCTTTGTTATATCCCGTTCCTCACGATATAATTTCAGACCGTCTAAATAAAGTCCCCGCTTCTCGTCTTCTATCACCACCGGACAAATCCCGTGCGTCAGACACTCCCGGAACAGAATCAGCCGCCCGGTCCGCCCGTTTCCATCTTGAAACGGATGAATGCTCTCATATCTGGCATGAAATTCAGCCAGCACCGCCAGATTCACAGACTGACCGGAATACCAGGAAAGGAGCCGTTCCATTTCTTCCGGCACATCCACAGGCAGAACAGTCGGATAAATCCCAATGATATTCGCTCTCTTTTTATAATCCCCGATCGCGTAGCCATTCGCCCGGTCCTCAAAGACTCCCGATTTAAGCTCATAGTGAAACGCCTTAATCAACTCCTGCGACAGCGGCTCCTCCAGTGTGTCCAGCATCCTGTTAAACATAAGGAAATGGCCATTCATCTCTTCTACATCTTTTGCCCGATAACAGTCATCCGATTTTGGAAGCGTCCCCCGGTCAAACAAAGAAGCCGTCTGTTCTTCTGTCAGCGTACTTCCCTCAATCTTATTCGAATTATAAGCCAGAAGCCGCTGGGTGAACGCATATACACCAGAGCGGTCAAACCGTTTTCGTTCTATCACAAACCGCTCCAGAAGAAATGTTAAAAAATTCGAATCAGTGACCACGACTTACACCTCCCGTGCCTGACACTTCATCAAAATACGCAATCACAAAAACCGCTGACGCCAGATCCGGCGATTCTCATATTTAAGAAATACGCCTGCATGGCAGCGACAGCGGCTTTCCTTTCAAAAGCTATATCAAAAAACCTTTCGCTATATCATTCTGACATTACTGTCTGTAAGCACTGCGGTTCAGCACCAGATGCTTCGGAACGCCGTTCACCATCAGCGGAGTCAGCTCGCCAAGGATCAGCGGACGCGCATATTCCACATAGCCCTCTCCAATGTCTGTACCATCGTTGATGATCCACTCTGCCGGAACCGGTCTCTCTACGTTCGCGATCGCATGAATGTCATAGATGCTGTAGCCAACCTGATACGGGCTGCGCTCCTTCACATCGATGGTAATCATCATGCCGGTCTGGCCCTCATCAGCCGCCTTGCATGCCAGATAACCCACATTGAACGCTTCATTGATATCGTTCAGGGACGCGATGTGTGTCGCCGCTCTCTGCAGCGTAGAGAATTCGATCGCACGGGTCTTCAGTCCTGTCGCCTCAGCAATCTTGTTTGCCAGAACAACGCCGCAGCCGGAAAGCTGCTTGTGGCCAAACGCATCTACATAGTCAGAGCCGGCGCCCAGCTCACACACGAAGCGGCCATCCGCAATCTTGATCCCTTCTGATACCGCGATCACTACAGAGCTCTTCTTCGCCGCCAGATCCTTCACTCTCGCCAGGAAATCATCCATATCAAAGGTTGACTCCGGCAGATAGATCAGATCCGGACCTTCGCAGTCCTCATCTCTTGAGAGTGCGGCAGCCGCGGTCAGCCAGCCAGCGTTGCGTCCCATGATCTCCACGATGCAGACGGTTGGCTTCTCAATACCGAAGCTCGCGTTGTCGCGGATGATCTCCTTCAGAGAGGTCGCGATATATTTCGCCGCAGAGCCGTAGCCCGGGCAGTGATCAGTGATCGGCAGGTCATTGTCAATCGTCTTCGGAACGCCCATGAAGCGCTGAGATTTCCCCTTCAGAGCCGCATAGTCAGAAAGCATCTTGATCGTATCCATCGAATCATTGCCGCCGATGTAGAACAGGCACTCGATGTTATATTTCTCAAGAATCTCAAAAATCTTATCATAAACCGCTTCATTGCCCTCGATCTTCGGCAGCTTATAGCGGCAGGAGCCAAGGAACGCAGACGGCGTTCTCTTCAGAAGCTCGATGTCCTTGTCTTCCTTAATATATTCGCTCATGTCTACCAGGTCTTCATTCAAAAAACCCTGGATTCCATGATGCATCCCATAAATCTTCTCCACGCCAAGCTCTCTCGCCTTGCTCACAACGCCTGCAAGGCTGGAATTGATCACAGCTGTCGGTCCGCCGGACTGACCTACTACAATATTTCCCTTCATTGTAACTTCCTCCTGAAATTCTATTCTGTATCATTACCTTTGAAAATACCGGCTTCACATAGAATAAACCAGTTTTCCCGAGCGCCGCTGAAACGCAAAGCGTTTTTCCATTGGCGGCGCAATCTGCCGCCGAACGTTAGTGAGGGGGCGCTTCCACCGAAGCAGTATAGCAGAATTTTCCTGATACCGCAAGATGAAATCTGGGGTTTTCACACTTTTGCAGGCAGATTAAGCGCCAGAATTATGATACTACGGTCCCAAGGGTCATGAATTGGAATGCAAGCGTTCCATTCATGACCTTTCGTCCCTTGTATCAATACATGTTCGACTTCCAGATGATATTTACCAGACGGCCGATGCACGCTTTTAATTCTTCCAGAGAAAGCGTTCCTTCTGCGAGCTCCTGACGGATGTTTTCGTGATCCTCCAGACGTCCCGGCATGACCATGTCATTCCCGGCGCGCATACAGCCGGCAGCGGTGCAGTCAGGACCGTCATGCGTGGTGGTCCAGTCGGTCATGATAAAGCCCACAAATCCCCACTCGTCTCTCGCTGCTTTGGTGCAGAGGTCGTAGTTGTTCGCAGCATGGATGCCATTTACCTTATTGTAGCTGGTCATGACCATCATCGGCTGGGATTCACGGATCGCGATCTCGAATCCCTTCAGGTAAACCTCGCGGAGCGCGCGCTCAGAGAGAATCGAGTCAGAGCCCTTCCGATTATCCTCCTGGTTGTTGCAGGCAAAATGCTTGATGGTGGTGCCGCAGCCTTTCTCGGACTGTACGCCATTGGTCATCGCCGCCGCGATTTTACCGGTCAGGAACGGGTCTTCGGAGTAATACTCAAAGTTCCGACCGCACAGGGGGTTCCTGTGGATATTCATACCCGGAGCCAGCCAGGAGGTGACAAGCAGCATCTGCATTTCCTCTGCCGCGGCCTTGCCGACTCTGGCGACGGTCTGCGGATCCCAGGTCTGCGCCAGGGCAGTGCCCACCGGAAACGCGGTACAATACTGGAAGTACTGTTCTCCTTCCGGTTCCTCTGTGTCTCTGCAAAGATAGCCTCCCTCGATCCCCTTCAAAAACGGTTCTTTGACCACACTGCCATCTTTTACGAAATAGGTCCGGTTCAGGCGCAATCCGGCCGGGCCGTCCGCGAAAACAATATCCGAAAGCCCCTGCTCCTTTGCGCAGGAGCTGCTCTGTGCCGCGGAACCAGGCACAGACATACCCGCGGAACCGACAGTAGCGAGCATCCCTGCTCCCGGGTCGCCCGTTGAGAGCTGAATCAGCTGCTCTTCCGTAAGTGTGTCCACGAACTGCTTTACATTCTCCGGAATGCGTGCCGTCTCTTCTCCATAAACAACCGTCTCTGCCGCAAAATCCTCCTCCCTAAGCTGCACCACCGGGAGCGTGTCCGTACTTTCTGCCTGTGCAAGCCAGGCCGCGCGGCGAGCCTCTGTTTTTTCCGCCGGAGCAGACAGCTCATCCAACTCTTCCTGCAGCGGACAGATATTTTCCGTCTTCACCAGAATCTGATCCGAAGCTACCTGCACCGTACCTGCCAGCGAGGAGCTTTCAAGACTGTTTCCGACAAAAATTCCATAAATCCCCTTTTCGAGCACCCAGCCCGGCGTCTTCTCGCAGTACGACGCAAGCTCATACGGCGTAAAGGAAATCTTCAGTTCTTCACTCTCCCCAGGCTGCAGCAGCCCTGTCTTCGCAAATCCAACCAGGCGGCGGTATTCCTTTGCCATCTTCTCCTGCGGGCAGGAAGCATACACCTGCACGGTCTCCCGGCCTTCTTTCGCGCCTGTATTGGTCACCGCTACGGTCACCGTGATCGCGAGCCGCGGCGTCTCCTGCGAAGCGTCTGAAACATGGGCAGTACCCTTCTCCGTTTCCCGGCAGGCACTCATGCCAGCCACCCGAATCGCAAAATCCGTATATCCCAGTCCAAAGCCGAAGCCATAGCGCACCGGTACTTCAAAGGTGTCAAAATAGCGGTACCCGACATAGATCCCCTCGCGGTAATACTCCTTCTCCACATTTCCGTTGTTGTGGGAGAAGGTCGCGCTGTTCGGATAATCCGCATATTGATAAGCCCAGCTGTCAGTCAGCTTTCCTGACGGGGAAACCTTTCCGCATAAGACATCCGCAAACGCATTTCCGCCCTCGCATCCCAGCTGAGAAATCTGCAGAATTGCCGCTATATTTTCATAAGTGTCCAGGAACGAAAGATCTACCTGGCCTCCTGCATTTATCACCAGCACCACCTTCGGGTATGCGGCGCAGATCGCTCCAATCAGCTGTGCCTCCCCCTTTGAGAGGTAATAATCCCCCTCCTTATCAAAACGATCCGCGCCCTCACCGGCCACACGGCTTAAAACATAGACCGCGGTATCCGCCTCTGTTTTTTCAATCGCAAGATCCCCCGCCGGATAGACAAAAGGTCTTTTCGCATAAACATCAAAAAGTCGCAGCGCTCCGTCCGGAGAGCTGTCCGCCGCTGCCCAGATCTCGTCTCTCCACTGCTCTCTTGCTGCCGTAAACCGTCTGTCATAGTCATCCAGCCATTCCTCCGTCGTAATCCGGTATCCGGCCTGCTCAAGACCTTCCCGGATCGTCACACTGTAGCGCTCATTGACATCGCCGGAGCCGGTTCCGCCCTTAATTGTATGTCCCGCACCCGCGCCATACAGGGCGATCGGTGTAGCAAGAGACACCGGAAGCAGGCCTCCTTCATTTTTCAGCAATACAATGGACTCCGCCGCCGCCTGGCGCGCGACCTCGCGGTGCGCCAGCTCATAAGGCTGAACTTCCTGTGTCTTTGTGCCGCTAAATACACGTGTTTTCATTCAATTTTCCTCCTTTGCGCTCAATATTTATTACTATCCCAGCTGCAGGGCGCCGGGCGCATACTCCATCAGCTCCAATCGGTTTCCATCCGGGTCGACCAGCCAGAACTGATACGAGCCATCGGCGCCGAGGGAAATCGGGGTATCCGGCGTGATTCCATTTGCGATTACTGCCGCATATGCTGCCTGAATATCCTTTACTTCCAGACAGATATGCTGATATCCATAAGAGCCTGAAAGATTTTTTTCCTCTTTCAGCTGCCCTCCCTCTGTATGGAAAAGTTCAATATACTGGTGAGGCGCGACCTCAATAAAATCAATCCATGGCCTGTCTTTCATCATGCGCATACCCATCAGTACCTGCTGATCTATTTCCGGTGTCTGAGACATCGCATCCGCCAGATCCCCATATGTAAGTGTATCCACTTTTTTCAGGCCCAAACCCATGCAGTAGAACCTCTCCATGTTCAGCCCGTCTTTTACCTGATAGGCCACCTGCGTGGTATAAGAAACCTGCGAGCAGACGCCATGTTCCGCATTTCTTTCCATCAAAATCCGTGACTCGTCATCTTTCGGGTATTCCGTAAACGCTACCTCATTGCCATCCGGGTCATGTATCATAAATTCCCGGGAACCATCCAGGGTTCTGTGCACATCTTCGTCAATCGTTACCCCCATATCTGCCACCCTGTTACGAAGCCTTTCTATGTCATCGACCTCATAATTCAGCTTTATGAATCCATAATTCTCCCGCCGATTCTCAAACATCCGTGAATTGTCACCCAAATCATGAAACAGCTCCAGAAACTGCCCGTCAGCCAGCTTCAGATAAGTAATCCACTTTCTGCCGCCCATTGCCTTCATTCTTTCGTAACGCGCCGTTTGTTCCTTCAAATGGGCAAGCTGCTCCTCATCCATACTGCGCAGCCAATCCCCCAGCGTCAGCACAAACGCCTCCCGCATCCCCAGCACATTCCTGTAAAAACGCAGCATTTCCGCCTCGTTCTTCATCTGGAATGACGCATGTCCAATATTGCGGACACCGACCGGGGATTGCGGCAAAGGAGCCGGTTTTTCACAGGTAGAAACAATATCAACAAACTTACCTTCTCCCCCGCCGCTCAGAATGCCTGAGAGCACTTCCAGCACATGCGCCGCCATTTCCCCGGACGCGCGGCAGGGCCGTCCCTCGAATATAGCATCCGCCATCTCCGCCGGGCCGACTCCACGTGAATTCTCGCTGTATTGTGAAAAATTCCAGAGTTCCACCATTTCCGGCTTATTCCGCGGATCTGACGCGTTTGGCAAAAAGCGTACCGTACCGCCAAACTGATTGGGATCTGTCAGATAAAGGATACCGTTTTTCCCATAAATGGCAAAATAGGCCTCATCCTGTGCGTTTGTGTCCGCATCCATATGGAGAGTTCCCGTGATACCGTTCCGCAACTGCAGAACGGCCGACACCTGGCTCTCATTCGGTGTGTCCATCATCTGTCCAAACTGCGGATTCGTCGGCATAATATTTTCATGCTGCGGATATGGCCTTCCAACCATGCCGCCCACCCGTGCCACCGGGCATAAAAGGCTTACCAGCGCTGTCACATAATATACCGCATAATCGTACAGAATTCCCGCTCCCGGTTCCCGAAGGAAAGAAAAAAGTGACAGAAGCAGGTCATTGTTCCTGTTCGCCGAAATCGCGAACGAATGAATTTCGCCCAGCGTCCCGGCATCAATCACACTTCTGGCCGTCTGCAGGGCAGCCCCCAGAAATGTGTCCGGCGCGGAGCCCAGATACAGCCCTTTTTCTTTGGCAATTTCCAGCAGTTCTTTCGCCTTTTGCGGGTCATCCGTGATGGTTTTTTCTGTGTAAACATGTTTTCCCGCCAGAAGTGCCGCCTTCACCAAATCATAATGTACACCCACTGGTGTCAGATTCACCACCATGTCGATCTCTTCGTCCATAAGGAGTTCATCTACCGTGCACGCCCGGATTCTGCAGGTCTTCGCATGCCCGGATTCTTCCTGCTTCCCATCCATTCTCGCATTAAACTGTTCCGCCTTCTTCACTGCGTTCTCCGGATGTCTGGACGCTATGGCAACCACCTCAAGCTGATCGAATTTTTCCATCATATTCGTCAGGTAAATATCACTGATTGCACCGGATCCGATCACTCCTGTCCTGCATTTCTTCCGTTTCATCATCCATCCGCTCCTTTCTTAAATTCTCCTTACTCACCAACGTAAAACGCCGGACGCATAATCTTCAAGCCTTCTCATCTTTAATCCTGATTGTCTTCCACTTCCCGCTCTGGAAACGCAGCAGCACCAGCACCGAGCGCAGAAACTGGTCGCACGCCATTCCGATCCAGGCGCCGATCAGACCAATTTTCGCGACATATACCAGCAGTGCGGCAAGTGTCGGCCGGACAATCAGAACCGTTATCGTAGTAATCACCGCCGTCGCCCTTGTATCTCCCGCTCCGCGCAGCGCACCCGCGATAATGAACTGTGAGGTCTGCAGCGGCTGCAGAAAGGCCATCAGAAGCATAATCTGCGCACCGGCCTCTACGATTTCCGGCTGTGAATTATACAGGCTGACCAGGTCGCCTCCCCAGAAGATAAAGACAACCGCGATCAGGATTGCGACCAGAAAGCCGATCGTCCTGGTTCTCCTGCAGTAAGCCTCCGCCATATCCGGTCTCTTTTTCCCAAGGCTCTGTCCCATCAGTGTGGTAGAGGAGACGGCAAACGCCTGCCCGGTCATAAAGGACAGTGCCTGAATATTCATACATACCTGGTGTGTCGCGTAAGCCGTCGTCCCCAGGGACGCCACCGTCTTCGCGAAGATAATCATTCCCACACGCATCAGTACCTGCTCCACCATGGAAGGAACACCAATATTCAGAATGTTGCCCATCATCTGTCTCTGCATCCGAAAGCCTTTTTTGAATTCCAGCTTCAGAAAACCATTTCCCCGCAGAATCAGCACCATCGCAATGGCAAAAGCCACCAGCTGCCCGATAACCGTTGCCAGGGATGCCCCGGCCACTCCCAGCGCAGGCATACCCAGATTACCATAAATCAGCAGCCAGTTAAAGAGTACATTTACAAGATTTGCGATCAGATTGTAATACATGCTCGACCGGGAATCTCCCACTCCGCGCAAAGAGGCGGTGATCGTACTCGTCAGCGCCATGGTCAGAAATCCCGCCATCTGAATCTGCAAATACTGTGTCGCCCACAAGGTCACGGTGTCATCCGTAGATCCCATAAAAAGCACCATCGGCTTCGCAAAGGCCACGCCGATGACGGACAGGAAAATGGTTGCCACAAACGTAAACAGCAGCCCCTGCCGGACGACCAGATTGGCGCGCTCCTTATCCCCAATTCCCTTATAGCGGGCAACCAGAGCCGTCACACCGGTATTCATTGCGATAAAAGCAGTCATCAGCAAAAACTTCGGCTGGTTCGTCAGTCCAACCGCAGAGAGCGCCATGGCGCCCAGATTGGGATCCTCGCTTCCTCCGATGGAGCCCACCATCATCAGATCGACCATGGACGCCAGCTGTGTCAGCATCAGCTCCACAAAGCTCGGCTAGGCAATCCGCAGGATATCCTGATAAAGCTCCTTCTCCTGTACTCCTTTCGGCAGTTTTTTCGATGATTGTGTCCCCAGATCGCTTTCGTCTCCCTCCGGCAGGCGATCCAGAACCGTACGCAGCCGATCCGCTGAAGCGGTTTTTGACATAAATAAGCTTCCTCCTTTTCTCAGCAGGCTTCCACTACCACCAGACGATCCTTTTTGTTTCCAAAATGATTGTCGCAATTGTACTCCAATACCCCATCTTCCGGAGTGAAAACCCCTTTTTCCGCTTTCTCTCCGCTCTCCGGGTCCATCTCCCAGATCCGGTATTCCTCCGCTGTCAGTCCTCTTAAAATAAAGCTGCGCATTGAGGTCTCACTCATATATCCGACAACCGTCCGCATCTGCTCATCACCGGTAAAATAAATCAGAGAGCGATTCGCCACTTCCATAAAGAAGGATTTCGTCTCTGCCTTTTCTTTCGGAAGCGGCTTCAGACGGCTCCAGCCGACGGACTCATAAAAGTCACGGAAAATCGTCAGCTGATCCGCGCCGGGAAGCAGAAGGCCGTCCCACCACGCCAGGTCGCCCCAGCCGATACCGCCTACGCCCTTTTCCCACTGCAGCTCCCAGACGCCCAGACTTCCGTAGGTATAGCCGCAGCCGCCGCTCTGCATAATCAGATATGCCAGGCGGCGCATCATTGCCGCGGGAATCACGCGGGATACATATTCATTCGAATCTGCCCCCTCATAGCACCCTTCGCTCTCCAGCACCGGATGCCCCGCGTACATCTGTTTGAATTCAGAATACATGGTCTGCGCCATATCAAAATCGCCGTGTCCGGCCTGGCTCATCGCGAAGTCGAACCAGTCCTCTTTTTCATAGAGCTTCGGGAACGGACGGCTGCAGGCCAGATGCACCGACTGCAGATTGCCATAAGCCTTCCAGCGGGCACACTCTAGGGCGACCTCCCGCCAGTCCTCCGTAATTTTCTTCAAATCTCCCATATAGCCCGGCAGTTCTCCCGCAAGCGTCCAGACCACCGGATAGGCGCCATACCGCGCAGCCGTGTATTTCGCCATCTTTTTGTAGCGCTCCACACCGCCAACCGGGATGTCATAGCCCCAGGCGTAGCCCACCGCGATCAGAAGGCCCTGATCCGCGAGGTACTTCATCTTTTTATCTACATTATTCCGGAATTCCTCCACATTGGGTACAAATCCATGGTCCGTCTCCTGCATCAGATTCAGATTCTTTCCAAAATAACCGTCCCGCTTTCCATCCCGGAAGTTACACTGATAGACCGTAAACTTCTGCTCCACGCGCTTATCGACGCAAGCTTTAAACTGACTCGTACGGACAGAATCCGGCAGTCCTTTCTGTTCCGTCGCATTCCCCGGATAATTCGACTCCTCAAATCGCTCTTCTGTCACAAACGTCCAGTGCGTATCCCCGAGCCAGAAAAATGGCGTCCCATCCGCATGCTCCAGATAATCGTGGTCCTCTGACACGCGAAGAAATCCGTGCTGGTACATCGCGAGTTCTCCTTCATAAGGTACACAATCCACCTCCACGCTGCCTGAAAAATCCTTATTTTCCGTGTCCGTACTGCCAATCACGCCGGTCCATCTTCCCACAGCCGTCGGCGCGAAGCGCAATACCCAGGTACCACCGGTTCCCTGCGAAGTGGCGCACCCATCCCAGAATGCCAGCAGACGAATGCGCTGGCCATCCGGGCCTTCAAAAACTCCCGTCACATCCACATCCTCAAAGGGAGAGGGGTACGTTTTTTTTGTTGTTAAAATAATGTCAACCGTGCGCCACTGTTCGGCCTGATACACCTTCTGATTCTGTTCCATGCCTTACCTCCTCGTATCACTTTTCTGTACGTAACTGCGAAGCTACTGAACCGTTCCCCTTCACCATCACAGGATAATTCTATTCTATGATAAAATCATCATTTTTCAAGAAGAAATTATAGTACTTCGAAGGGCGCCTTTTTATTGGCGCCCTTCCATTTTTTACGCGTTCAATAACGCACTCATTTTTTCTGCTTAATCTCTTATTCAGTATGATAGTATACCGTTTTCCCCGATCAGCCTACTCCGTTTGCTTCCGCCCACGCGTCCAGCGACGCCTGCTTCGCGGCCATATACTCCTCCAGACCTGCAGCCTGCAGCTTCTCCTCCAGCTCCGGGATCACCGTATCCGGATCGGAGAATCCAAGCAGAAGGCTTTCCACATACTCATTGTACACATTCGTCAGAGCTGTGTAGGTGGAAGATACGTCGCTGTTATCAAATGCGTATCCAAGAGCAATCGACTTCACGGATTCATCATTGAACGCTTCCATCTCCGTCCAGATATCCAGGCTGTCCCCTTCCCAGATCTCTGCGATGAACTGGTTCGGCATCTCCCAGTTCACGTTGTTGTACCATTCGGTATTATCTGCGTCAATGCCGTCCGCGTAGGTAATGTGCCCATCATCCGTGTACTGCCACTCGGTGCCTTCCTCGCCCCAGCAGAGCAGATTGGACAGATAGGAATCGGTATAGAATGCATTCAGGATGGTCATGGCTGATTCCGGATCCTCTGTACCGGAGTTAATGCACCACGGCATACTTGCCACACCTGAGGATTTCATAAAGTCATCGCCGCACTGGAAAATGATCATTTCGCGCCCACAGAGGTTACTCTCCTGCTGCTTGATACCCGGCTTGCCGGCAGTGGAATACGCCATCAGGGTTCCTGCCTGTACCTGCGTGGTCACAGCCGTATCATCCGTCAGGGCATCCTGAGAAATGTAGCCTGCCTGGTTCCATGCATAAACGCGGGAACAGAGATCATAGAATAAATCACTGCTATACAGATCCTCAACCACGAGGCTGTTCTCCGGGTCAAGAAGCACACCGAAGGAATCACCGCCAACCTGGTCAACAAGAACACCCTGTGCCAGAAGGTTTGCTGCGGATGATGGCTCAAATACATACTTATCTGGAATTGTCTCGTGGAGCTGTGCAAAAATATCGCTAATCGTATCGATATCTGTGTAGATGATCTCAGAACTCTCTTCTGTATACATAGAAGCATAGTCAAATCCGATCTCATCAAGATACTCCGCGCCGATCGCGAAGCAGTCCATACCAACTGCCATGTCTCTCATCTGCGGCAAACCATACAGCGTACCATCGATCCGGCAGGCGTCGATATATGTCTCATCCAGTGTCTCCAGAATACCGGCCCCATACGTCGCAATCAGGTCGTCTTCTTCCAGATCCAGGCAATAGTCATTGTTCACACAGGAAGTATACCCCAGCGTAACCGCGTTGAACACATCGACTTGCTCACCGGAGGTCAGCATCAGAGTCATATTCTGATTGTAAGAAGCAGAATCCAAAACAAGCAGTTCCACGCTGATTCCAAAGTTTTCTTCCGTATACGCGGAAATCAGTTCCTGAATCCGATCCGCGCCTGCCGGCCGGCCCGTATAGTTCATAAACGACACAATTACCTTCGGCGTGCTGTTTTTTGCCGCCATCCCGGTGACCGGAGAAAGCATACTGCCTGCCATCGCCGTAACCATGCCCGCTGCGGAGCCCTTCAGGAAATCTCTTCTGGTTATTTTTTCATTATTGTTCCCTCCTTAAATTAAGAATAGTTCGAAGGGCGCGACAGCGAAGTTCCCAAAATTTTCGCGCCCTGCGTTATATAAGATCCGCGGAGAAGCAGCGCTCCGCGGCGCTTAACATTTACAGTAAACAACGTAAGTCATTTTACTTTGCATCAGCCTTTGACGCCGCCAAGTGTGATACCCTTGACGAAGTTGTTCTGAATGAACGGGTACACAACCACAATCGGCAGGACGCCGACCACCGCCATCGCCATGCGGACGGATACGGATGGGATGGAAGCCAGCGCGACATTGGAATTGCCGACGCTGGTCGAGTTCTGTGTCAGGAACTGGATGTTCTGAATCATACGGTTCAGCAGATTCTGGATCGAATACAGGTCTGTCCTCGTCGTCAGATAGATGTAACCGTTCTGCCAGTCATTCCAGTAGGCAATCCCGGCAAACAGTCCGATGGTTGCCACGATCGGCTTTGCCAGGGGAACCGCGATCCGGGAGAATACCGAAAATTCCGAGGCGCCGTCAATGAAAGCGGCCTCCAGAATCTCATCCGGAATGGAAGAGGCAAAATAGGATTTCATCAGCATGATATTGAAACCATTTGCCAGAAGATTCGGAACCAGCAGCGCCCAGAATGAATTTTTGATACCGAAGGTATTCGTATAATTGATGTATGTCGGAACCAGACCGCCGTTAAACAGCATGGTGAAAAATACGTAAAAATTCAGGAAGCCTTTCCCTGGCAGGCCTTTTTTCGCCAGCGCATACGCCAGGAGCGTTGTGATAATCAGGGAACAGGCTGTACCCACAACCGTCAACACGATCGAGACGCCATACGCCTGGACGACGGAATTGCCGGAAGTAAAAATATAAGTATACGCCGCTACACTCCATTTCGCTGGAAAGAAGCTGTAGCCGTTCTGCACAAGGGTATCATTATCCGTGAAGGAGGATAACACCAGCAGCAGCATAGGAAGAAGGGCGCACGCAGAAAGAATCGCCATTACAATATTCCCAAAAACCTGGAACCTTTTCTCCTCATGTGTTCTCATAGTATGACCTCCTCTAAAACAGTGCACTGTCTTTGTCGATCCTGCGTACCAGCAGATTCGCGCCCAGCACTAGCACAAAACCGACAAGGGACTGGTAAACACCCGCCGCCGCTGACATGGAAATATCGCCAAGCTCAAGCAGACCTCTGTAAACATAAGTATCGATCGTATTCGTCACACTCAACAGTGTGCCGGAGTTCCGGGGCACCTGATAGAACAGACCAAAGTCGGAATAGAAGATTCGTCCTACCGCCATCAGCGTCAGCATAATCATGGTCGGGCGCAGCATCGGGATCGTAATTTTAGTGATCTGCTGCCATTTTGTCGCACCGTCAATCGCCGCCGCCTCATAGTAGGTCCGGTCAAAGCCAAGGATCGTGGAGAGGTAAATGATACAGTTATAGCCCACGCACCGCCAGGTGTTCACAAGCACGAGAATAAACGGCCAGTATTTCTTTTCCGTGTACCAGGATACCGTATCCAGTCCGAGCGGTTTCAGAATACTGTTGTTGATAAAGCCGTTTTCTGTCGAAAGAAAAGCAAATACCAGATAGCTGATAATAACGTACGAAATCAGATACGGCAGCAGGATGGCCGACTGGTAAAACTTCTTCCACTTACTCGTCATCTCTGAGAGGATAATCGCTACAGCCACTGCCATCACCAGATTCACCACGATGAAGACCACATTGTAGCAAATCGTATTCCTCGTAATGATAAACGCATCGGTCGTGGAGAACAGATACTTAAAGTTCGCAAAGCCCACCCAATCCGATCCAAAGATCCCCCTTTCTCGCCGAGTAGTTCTTAAACGCGAGAACCAGCCCCGGCAAAGGCATGTAGTTGTTGATGAACAGGTAAATCAGTCCCGGCAATGCCATAATATAGACCGGCAAATACCGTTTGAATTTTGCACGCCGTTTTTTCTTATCCGCAACGGCAGCACTCTTCGCTGTGCTCATAGATTAACCCACCTTTCTTTTTTATCAGGAAACGACCCCGATGCCGTCCCCTGTAATGGTTCTCCGGAAGAAAGAAGCTCTGATTTCACATTCCTGTCTCCGGATATCAATCGCCCTGCGGCGTACTGATCAGATGAAAAATCAATCAAACAATCCTGTTTATTCCTGCGAAATGCGTGTCACCACCAGCAGCCAGTCCTTTCCATCCGGTCTGGCAGGCAGATCCAGAGCACCCTCCTGAGGAGACAGATCCTTTGCGGCCATCGTCCGCTTTGCTGTCCTTGGGTTGAACCACTCTGCCTGATAGCTGCCTCCATCCAGATCCGGTACTCGGCAGCCGCCGCGCGTGTGTTCATTATAATAAATAATAATCCTCGTTCTCCTGGCGTTTGCCATTGCCAGCGGGTCAAACATGGTGGGCGGCGCGTCTGATACAGACGTTACTCCAAATGGACTGATGGAAGCCACCGGAATCGGCGTCAGCTCCTCAAAGTGCTCATCCAGATAAAGCTGCCGCATATATCCCATCTGCGCCGCGCCGATCCCGTCAATCGCCTGATGCCACGGAATCCCGAAGCGGTTAAATACACCGCCCTTTCCCGGTTCCTTGGGTGTATCCCACACGATATCCCAGATTCCCTGCGCACCGTAGGTATAGCCGCAGGCGCCGCACTGCATCGCCGTGTAAGCGACTCTTCGAACCATATCCGCCGTGCAAAGCCGGGTGCCGTTTTCTTCCAGTGTCGAGCAGTATTCATACAGGCTCTCTCCCTCTACAAACGGCTTGTCCGGATGCTCCTTCCGGTAAGTGGCAAAATCAGAGGCGCTGATCGGGAAATCGCCATGCCCAGCCTGATTCAACGTAAAGTCATACCAGCCTTCCCCGTAATAATAATCCGAAAACGGGCGATGATTGTCATAATGCGCGGTCTGCAGCGTCCCGTAGGAATCAATTTCTTCTATATATAATGCGACCTTACGCCACTCGTCTATAAAGCTGCTTCTCGCGGGCTCCGGAGCATACCCCGCGACCTCCCCGGCAAGCGTCCATACCATCGGCAGCGCACCGTACCTGGCTACGAAGTAGCGCGCGACATGCTTCCACGTCTCCACCCGGTTCACAATCGACATAAACCAGGAAAAACCAAGCGCATTTACAAAGCCAAGATCAGCAAGATAGTACATCCTCCGGTCCAGCTCCTCCCGGTAGAATTCCACCGTCGGAAGAAATCCGTTCTCCCCCTCTGTAAAGTAGCGGGAACCGCCTTCGCTTCCCCAACCCGGATCCGCGCGCAGATTCGTCTGATAGACGGTAAAACCCTGCGCCGCCCGGCGGTCTGCCATGCCCTTAAACATACTCGACATCTCCGGATGATTCGACTCACCCCACCGTTCGCCGTAGGCAAATTCCCAGTGCGTATCACCCAGCCAGAAAAATGGCGTGCCATCCGCGTAGGTCAGATAACGGTTTGTATCCGACACCTTCAAAAACCCATGACGGTAAATTTCCAATTCCCCTTCATATTCGGTACAGTGAATGGTTCCCTCACAGCCGTTCACACCCGTCTCTTCCGGTGCGCTCACGATCCAACTCCACTCGCCCACACAGGTCGGGGCAAACGCGATCTTATAGCTCCGACCGCCATCCCAGTAGGCTTCTCTTTTTATTTTCCGGCCATCCGGACCGGTAAACTCGGCCTTTATACTGACATCCAAAAACGGATTCGCATACTCACAGGCAATCTCAAATGGAAGAATCACCTGCCGCCAGGTCTGTGCATTTATACTCTGTGCCATTGTGCTTATTCCTTCCTTTATCATACAGCCTTCACGTACCAGCGAAGCCTGTCATACGCTTTCATGCAGTTTTCGCAGCAAGTGCAAAGACCTGCTCTGAAGCTTTGCTTCCCCTCAATCAAGTCCGCGGCTCTTCGCCAGAGAAACCGCCATCTCAATCAGCTCATCCGCGTCCTCTTTTACGATAAATCCTTTTGATACCTGCGCCCGCGTATGTTCTGTGACAAGCTCCCGATAGTGCTCCAGATCCAGATACAGGAACTTTAACATTTCTGCCGGGTACGGTTCCTCATGTCCAAACAGCACTTCCACATCCGAGTCCGGGAAAATGGGATTTGCCCCTTTCTCAATATCGCTTGTATTATAATAAGCGCCCGTTGGATAATCCAGCAGACAGGTACGCAGGCCTCCTTTGGAAATCCCCAGCGCATCCTTCACATTCTCTCCGCGGCAATCCAGCTCGATCAGATCACATTTAGCCGGAGCGACCCCGGTTTGAATCCAGTAGAAAAGATTCCGAAATGCTGCCGCCACCAGATACTGGCTCGGATAATTATTCGCCACCGCATTCTTACCAACATACTCCGGAAGATGATGGATACGAACCAGATCCTCATCCTGCTGATAATAATCTACATAAGAATAAACGGTATCGTGGCTGGCTCCGGTGATATCATACTGGCGGCAGAGGAAATCCGAAGCATCTCCCTCTTTCCTGCGAACCAACGCGGTTCCAAGGTGTCCGTTCTCGCACTCTGTGTGCATCACGATCGTCGGTACCTTCACCGTGCCAATCACACACTGCTCTGCTCTCCCCGGCATCGCACACTCATACTGATTGACCGGAATTACAAAATATCTGGGAGCGCCTGCCACAAGGAATCCATCGTAAGCATTCGACCCTGCCTCATCCCGACAGACAAAATCGTTGATATAGCGAATCAGATAGCCGGCCGACTGAGACCAGCCGGTAGCGGTCACACAGCGCACATCCAGATCCCGCAGCGGATTGTTCTCACTGTCACTCTTTAACAGAGCTCCGATCTCCGTCAGCATATCCCAGAACAGCCCCGGTTCCGTCTGAATGTCCTGATCTATAAGTCCGCCTGCTTTTCTCACATCGTCCGCCGTATAGGAAAATGGGATCTCCGGCGTCGGATTCGACCAGGAAAGCCGCGCATACCGCTCCTGGTCAAGCTCCAGCATCTTCGCGATTGTATTCGGCTTGCTGGTAATCCCCACGTAAATGTCTCCTCTGCGGACAAATTCCTTCCATCCGAGAATCCACATCCGGTCAATCTCCATAAATGACGTCGCGTTGATGATCTCCACCGTGACATTTCCACTGAAGGCTTCCGGACTCTGCGGCATGCGGACAATAAACCGATTCACATAAGGCGCATCCGCATTCTTCACACCAATCGTCCCATCTGCCATGGTCTGATAAACATTCGCAGTTCCTTCCATATAATATTCCTTCTCCACAAAGCCAAGCTCTGAGAGCTTACAATAGCGTTCGGCACTGGCAAATGGGTAGGACTGTTCCGTTACCCTGATCTCCTCAACCTTCTGAATCATTGATGATATCCCCCTTTTCCGTTACGTCTTTTCACTGCCAATTCTATAATAATTCTGTTGAAGTTATTATAAA
>JAJQCQ010000070.1 GCA_021202635.1 Lachnospiraceae bacterium
GGATGCCCGCCACATGCGTTCCGTGGGATTTTCGTTCGGATTCGTTTTCCGCAGCGGCTGCTGCCGCTTCGCTGTGCGCAGGAGTTTCTTCATTATTATAAATGGGGTCTGCGTCATCGATCAGCACCGCGCCGGAGATGGTGTATCCGGCGTAATTATTCTTTTTCAGATTTTCTATCACCTCTTCTGCGATATCAGAGGAGGTGACAATCAACAGGGAGCGATCGCCTCCGGTCGCCCGGTGTTTGACCAATACGCGTTTCCACAGGAAACGAACCGTCCAGGTCAGGACCGCATAGAAGACAAAAGTGAGAATCAGAGCCCGCCGCGAATAGGCGCTTCCCTGCTGCAAAAGAAACAGATACAGGAGTGCAACCGCCATCAGCACGGCCATATGTCTGGAGGTGAAAAGGAATTCCGCGTGCTTGCCGCGCTTCAGGACGCCCTTGAGCGTGTCCATGGAAAAAATGACCAGCAAATCGGACAGCGTCAGGAAAACCGACATGTTCCGGTACAACACGTTCCGATATGGATTCCATCCCTGGCCGCTGGCCGCAAAGGCCAGAACAAAGGCGATATGAAGGCAGATCAGATCGAGGAGGATAAAATCATAATGCTTGAGCCAGCCTTCTGTTTCTATTTGATACATAACCCACTCTCTTTCGTTTTTGACAGCTTCCGATGCGGATGCCTGGAGTCCTGCCCTGCCTGGCTAAGCGATGTTGCCGGATTGTTCTGTTTCGCGGAACTGCCGTCTGCCCATCTGCCAGTTTTCGCAGAGCGCATCCAGACGCCGGGTGCGTTCCTCGGAAAGCCGGCCTTTTCTGTACTGGTCGCGCTGACGGCTCATCCAGGTCCCCAGTTTGCAGCCGTTTTCTGAGACATAATTCGCAGGGACCAGCAGGTTTCCGTGTCCCTTCATATAGTCGGTTGCTGCCTGGAAGCCTTTTTCCCATTTGCTCGCAAACTGGTTGGCCCAGTTCATGCCGATCGCGTCCAGCCGCTTCACCTGTTCCTCGGTAGGCGGCGTCCCTTTGGCCGTCCCGGCGCGCAGGGAGCGCAGCCGGTAAATCCATATGCCCAGGCGGATGCCGTCTTCTGTCACATAGCCAGCCGGGACATCGAGGTTCCGGTTCTCCAGGTAATAGCGGTATGCGGCCGTGTAGTTCCGCTCCCAGTAATAGTCCAGGACATCCCAGACCATGCCCAGGTCGTTCAGCTTCTGGATCCGGTCCGGGGTGAGGTACTTCTGGCGCGCCCCGGCATTTTCACAGGCGCGGATGTCGGCAATCCAGGCGCCCAGCGCGACCCCCTCTTCGTCCACGTATTTCGCAGGGGGATTCAGTTCTCCATATTTCTCCCGGTAGCGCTTCGCCGCCGCGTAATTCCGCTCCCAGGTGAGGTCGTTCACCGCTTCCCAGCGCATGCCAATGGCATCCAGCCTGCGGATGCGCTCTTCTGACAGCGCCCCGGCAGCCTCGCCCTTTCGGATCTTTCTCTGGTTATAAATCCAGTTGCCAAGGGCATAGCCGTCGGCCGTAACGTACCGGTAGGGCACATTCAGGTTCCCATTTTCCCGGTAAAAGGCTTTTGCCTGCTCAAACATCAGGTCCCAGGAGGCCGTCAGTGTATCGTTCAGTTTTTCAAACAGAATGCGGCAGTCGTGTACCTCATCGATGATGCGGAAATGCTCGTTGACAATCATCCCGCTCTCGCCAAGACTCCGGTAGTAGGACGTCACCAGCTGCATTTCCTCCTCCATCGCGTGAATGCTCCACAGTGAATTTAAATTCGCAACGATGTCGAAGATGACCGCGTTTTTCTTCCGGCTGGCGGATAAGGCCCGGCCGATCTGCTGCTTGTAGACGATCGGCGAGACCGTCGGCCGCAGCAGGATAACCCCGCTGATGTCCTCGATGTGCACGCCCTCGTTGAGGGCGTCAATGCAGTAAAGGAGCCGCAGATGCTTATCGTCGCTGTCCTTCCGGAAGTCGTCAAACGCCCGGTCTGCTCCCGGGTCGCTGGAATAAAGGGAATACACGTGCGGGTGCGCATCGACCTTCGCAAACCAGTCCAGGTGCCGCATCATCTCGTCCATGTGCTCCTTGCTTGAGCAGAAAACAATATATTTTCCGGTCCGGTCTGCCATATGCTTATCAAAAATCACGTCCAGTCCGTCCGCCATATCCAGAGCCCGGCGCAGCTCCTCCAGGTAGCGCTCACACTCGTCCCGGACCAGCTTGTTCCGGCTCTGCCGGATGCGCCGCTCATAGCGGACCAGATCCTTCTGCCAGGAATAGACGGAAAGGACATATTTGGGCGGATTGAGAATGCCCCGCACGATCGCCTCGCTCAGGCTCATCTCCGAGGCAACGTTCCCGTCAAAAAGCTCATCCGCCATATCCCGCTGATTGTCCAGATAGCGGATGTTCGTAGCGGACAGCCCCAGTATCGGCACTTCCGGAAAGCGGGTCAGCAGCCGCTGCACGCCCTGCCCCCACATTCGCGCACCGCAGCGGTGGAATTCATCCAGAATGATATACGCCGGTGCAGCGGATGGCTCAGAACACCGGGCTTCGGCCGCTTCCCGGCACCCGGACGCCGCAGAAGGTGTTTGAGCCCCGCGTTCGGAATCGCGTTCCGCGATCGCGGCGATCTCCGCGTCCTTCATCAGCATCAGCTTCGCATAGGTACAAAATACGATATTCTGTGGGATTTCCCCACCGGTTTCGGTCTTCAGGTTTTCCAGCTGCGTTTTGAAGATGTACTCCGAAGGGGACAGCCAGAGGATCGTCTGATCCGGATGGTCCGCGCAGAGCCGGAAGCCGATGAACGACTTGCCCGTCCCGGTCGGATGGATGACGGCCGCCTTCCCGGTCTGCCGCATCATATCCACGGCAGCCTGATATGCAGACTGATTATGATCATACAGCACAACTTCCAACCGCCTCACCTCCTGTAAAAAAACGTGTGCTTTACATACACTCACGAATGGATGGAACTTCAGGAAGCACACATTCTGGCATGGCTTCGCCATCCCACCCTTCCCGCGCGGGTCAATCTGCCAGTATGGCATCCGAAATTGGCCGCAGCGGCGAAGCGTCATACTGCCAATGGCGGAATTTGTATCAGGAAGTGGTATCCTTAAGTAAGGCATTAAGAGAGCTTCGCCCCAAAGTGGCCGGTTTTACAGGCATTTCCTTTTTTTCGAACTTTCTTTTGACCACGAATCTGACCACTGACGGCGCTTAAGTATTTCCATATCCGGACCACCGTCAAAGACGGCGAAAGCCGCGAACTACCTGCCTTCTGCGCACAAAAAAAGTGGTCAGATTCTGACCACGAATCTGACCACTGACAGAACAAAGTATATTCGTTTTTGTGTGCATATGCAATAAAATATCTTGTGTTAAAAAAGTAAAAAACAGGTAAGTTCCGTCACATATCTTGACAGCAGGAACGTTGTGATGTAAAATTCATGCGAGTTACAAGTTGAAACCATTTATTTCTGCAGGAAAAGGGACTCCTTTAATGCCTTACTAAAGGATATTCCTGGGCCAAATCTCCCCGTCGAACAACGTTTTTTATTGTAAAGCAGATAATACAAAATGAATATGGATATCAAATGTCGTCCCGAAAAACTCCTTTGAGAAATCGGATCCTTTTGTCCACCTGTTTCCGCACATAGGGTGATTTCTCAGCAATGTCATATCCATGCATGGTTCGTTTCGTATCATTCCGGGTAACTGACACCCCATCCTTACGGTATCGCTCCGCAATCTGAACTCCCGCATCATGGAGACAGTCAAACTCTGCCGCTTCTATATATGCTTTCGGGAATCCGGAAAAGCTGTCAGCGAAAATCGGCCTGAACAGGGGATGCTGATCATCCTTTTCATTCCCATAAAGTGCCAAAGCCTTTCGGTTCAATACCGAGTTCCATAATGGCGTATCTGTATACCTGTGTATGGATTCCGTTGTTGGATCACCTGCACACCCTGGATAAATCAGCATCTGTCCGTCCGGCATCCTCATCTGTTTTTTCTTTGCCAAAAGCATAACTGACATAGCCAGGTCAGCTCCGGCACTGTCTCCGCCTATTACCACCCTGTCAAATGATAAATTCTTCAATGCCCACGAATACGCCCGGAAGCAATCTTTTACCGGAATTGGAAATTTATATTCCGGCGCCAGCCGATAATCGACGAACAGCACCGCACAGTCTGCTCTCAAGGCATACGTCTGTACAAGATTCTTATGGTAAGCAGCTGCTTTGATCAGGAATGCACCTCCATGATAATAAATCAGCAGCCCATTCGTTCTTACCACTTTCGGCTGAATCAGGTCAGCGCTGCATTCTCCAATTTTTATTCTTCTGGATTGCAAATGGAAATCCTGTTTCCTGCCACGCTGTATTACAGGCATCAGTGCATTTGCCGTTTTTAGTATCCATCGCTGTGTCGGCAGATGAATCCATCTGTATTTTTGAAACTCCGGGCGCAGGTCGTATTTCATTATCTTCTCACTCATTCTTTTCCTGTTTTTTCACCGTGTTCATAAAGCGTAATATACGTTTTCATACGTACTTCGCAGCAAGTGCGAAGTACTGTTCTGGATAGTTACCATAAAGCACAATATACCTTGCACCCCAGGCATTACGATCTACACCCATAATGCTGAAGTTCATTTGAGGAACGTTTCACAGCAGTAATCCATAACTTTTTTCCAAAATAATCTAATAAAAATTCCGGGAATGCACTCAAGACAAAAACTCTCCCGATTGCTATTTCCATGTTCTCCAGTTCAAGAATTTTTTGCGGAGTAATTTCATTCTGATATTCACTATAGGAGACAGTGTAACATCGATTCATCAGGCAGGAAAGCTTTAAGGCAAAAATCTCCATTACATTTTTCCAGATCAAATAATCATAATCTTTGAAATGCTGATAAACAGCTCGGGATGCTGAAATATTTTTATAATCACAGATGTCGCTAATCTGTACAAAGCAGTTCGAATTTCTACCACAGGTTCCGACTTCAAAGTCACGCAGTGATTCTACCATTGGATAGCTGATATATAATTTCCCATTTTCTGTCTCATTGTCAAAACTCTGAAGCATCTGTTGTAGTACATCATCTGAAGTACCATTTTCGGCCTCACCCAGATTATTTTGATGTCCATCATAATCAAAGAAAAGGTAAATTTCCGAAAAGTCATCTCTTTCCAGACCTTCCAGCTGTCGATTCAGTTCATCATTGTTTTCTCTCAACACTTCAATAATATCTGTTTCGAAATCATCCGCTTTTAGCTTCTTCCAAAGCATATAAATGTTTTGCCCTGCTGGAAGTGTAATAATCTTTACGTTATCATGAGCAAAGAATATCCGGATAATATTATTAATGATAACTGGTTCTCTAACTTCGCCTTCAACTATACAGACTTTACAGTTTTTTTCAGCCACTGAACGCACCTGCCTTATACATTTTTTGCAAATTGTGAGCCTGTCTCAATTCCTTTTCCGTCTTCTGAGAAAACGCTTTTATTTTATTATCCTTTATCTCAAAGTAGCAATCTGGTCTAAGAAGATCATTGCTCATAAGATCAGTATTGTGCGTAGTTGTGAAAATCTGAACTTCCGGAATCTCTATCAGACATCTTTCTACATCCCTGGATAATTCAAAATGATAAAATGCGTCAAATTCATCTATGAATACAAATGATGCTTCCCGCATTTTAATATACCAATAATAAAACAGAGCCAGCGACCTGGTTCCGGTAGAAGCAACCTTGAAGAAATCAACATTCTGATTTTTAAACTTACAATACAGTGTTTTTTTACCATCTACATCCTGGTCAAATAAATTGTAGTGAATGTCATTTTGCTTTAGAAACGTCTCAAATCTTTTTGTTTTCCCACTATTTATGATTCCTTCCGCTATGCTTTCGGTACCAGTCATAAAGCCTTCATACCCCTTGGTATCAAGGGAATAAAACAATAGCATACGGTCAATAAAATCAATAAATTTTTTGAAAATATTGTTTTCAACATTTTCTTCCAAAATAGAATTGCTATTTACATACTTTACTCTTGAAATTGGGCTTTCATTCTTAATAGATGCATTAAGGGTATCCGAACCAGCAAGCAGCGTAAATCCTTCATTTGAAGAAAAGTCATAATAAATCAGTTCTTTTCCATCAATAGACAGGCTCTCATAGAGAAGAACATTAACATCTGTTTTCTTGTATTTATATACAACCTCGTGATTACCAAATACAAATATATATTCAAATTCTGCAAATGACTTTCTCCCATCCAGATTCAAATAAAAACCAAGCCCTTGCGGAAGTTTATTTTTGTCAGTCAAATGTGTGATAATGTCAAAGATTGCGACTCCAAGATTGGACTTTCCACTGCTATTTTTTCCGTAGATAATCCCCTTCGTAACACAACCATTCTGTATAACCTCAGGTATAAAACCATAATTGCTCGGCATTCCAAGATCAAAAGTAATCTTCTCACGAAATCCTTTGAAATTTTCTACGCTAAACTTTTTTAACATAATGATCTCGTCCTCCTACATGACTTTGATATTTGCATTATATTCCATACCGTAAAAAATATCAATGTTTTCTGTATTTTTTCTACAGATAATCCGGAGCATAGTTACTGATCACAGCTCTTACCAAATAGAAAAGCCGCCTCCGAAGAGACGGCCCCCGCTGTTCAACTATTACATCTGATAAAGTCCAACTTTTTTATAAACCTTTGAAACCATACGATTGGCGATCCGTGAAGCCTTCTCTGCTCCATCCTTCAGCACCTCATTCAGATAGGCCTTATCGTTCATGTATTTTGTATATTCTCCCTGGATCGGTGCGAGTGCATCGGAAACCACTTCACCTACAGCAGCTTTAAAATCAGCGTATCCCCTGCCGGAAAATTCACTCTCTATTTCCGACATGTCCTTACCGGTAAAAATATGGTAAATGCTCATGAGATTGGATATGCCTGCTTTATTTTCCACATCGTAGCGTACCGTTCCTTCTGAGTCAGTGACGGCCCTCTTGAATTTGCGGATGATCGTATCCTTGTCGTCATTCATGAGGACAAAGCTATTGACATTCGGGTCGCTCTTGCTCATTTTTTTAGAGGGGTCTGCCAGGGACATAATCTTAGCGCCCTCTTTGGTCGTGTATCCCTCCGGCAGATTAAAGGTAGGACTGTATAAATTATTGAATCTGTTTGCGACGGTCCGCGCCAGTTCCAGATGCTGGGTCTGATCCTGCCCCACTGGAACCAGGTTTGCATTGTATACCAGTATATCTGCTGCCATAAGCGCCGGATATGTAAAGAGTCCGCCATTGACATTGTCCGGATGGCTCATGCTTTTATCCTTAAACTGCGTCATTCTGCTCAATTCGCCAAACTGGCTGTTGCAGCACAGAATCCAGTTCAGCTGCGTATGTGCCGGTACGTGGCTTTGCACAAACAGGATGCTTTGTTTCGGATCAATCCCCGCTGCGAGCAGCATGGAAACTGCTTCACAGGTGTGTGCTCTCAGCTGAGCCGGAACCTGGCGTACAGTAAGTGCGTGCAAATCTGCGACCATATATAAGCAGTCAAATTGATCCTGCAAAGCTGCCCAATTACGAATTGCGCCAATATAGTTTCCCAGTGTGAAGGAACCCGATGGCTGAATTCCAGATAAAATGCGTTTTTTCATGTCTTCGCTGCTCATATTTTCTATTCTCCTTCGGTTTGATTTTATGACCCGTACGATTGATTATAGAAAAATCCACCCCTCTTGTCAATAGCTGTGCAAAGCAAAATTGATACAGATCCCGCCTCAGTGGTGGGAACTGGTTATGCTCACAACCCGGCCACGCACTTGCTGCGCTTTCACTCTTCCTTCGCCCATCCAAAGGAATAGCGCACGGCTTTCTGCCAGCCCTTCAGGCGGCGGGTCATCTCCTCCGAAGACATGCAGGGAGTGAAGACGCGTTCCGTTTTCCAGTTCGCCTGAATGTCATCCGTATCATTCCAGTAACCGACCGCGAGTCCCGCCAGATAGGCCGCGCCCATGGCAGTTGTCTCAATACAGTTCGGGCGGTAAACATTTTGTCCGATGACATCTGCCTGATACTGCATTAAAAAATTGTTCGCGCTGGCACCGCCATCGACCTTGAGGCCGGAAAGCCGGATTCCGGCATCCTTTTCCATGGCGCGCAGGACGTCATTCGTCTGGTAGGCGAGCGATTCCAGCGTCGCGCGTACAATATGATACTTGTTTACACCGCGCGTCAGGCCGACGATACAGCCACGCGCGTAGGGATCCCAGTAAGGAGCCCCCAGACCGGTAAATGCCGGGACGACGTAGCAGCCGTTTGCGTCCGGCACCCGCTCTGCGATCCATTCGGTATCCGGCGCGGAATCGATCAGACGCATCTCATCACGCAGCCACTGGATTGCGGCGCCAGAGACAAAAATCGAGCCCTCCAGTGCATAGGTAACCTTTCCGCCGATGCTCCATGCTATGGTCGTCACGAGGCCGCTCCTGGAATCTACCGGCTCCCTGCCGGTATTCATGAGCAGAAAACCGCCGGTACCGTAAGTATTTTTTACCTCACCGCGCGCAAAACAGGCCTGTCCAAAGAGCGCCGCCTGCTGGTCTCCCGCCGCGCCGGCAATCGGAATTTCACCGCCGAAATAGGAAGCGTCCGTCATGCCATAAACATTGCTGGAATCAGCGACACGCGGCAGCATGCTTTTGGGAATGTCCAGAATCTGCAGAATTTCATCGTCCCATGCCAATGATTTGATATTAAAAAGCATCGTGCGGGAGGCATTGGAATAATCTGTCACATGCACTCTGCCTTTGCTCAGCTTCCAGATCAGCCAGGTCTCCACCGTACCAAAAAGCAGACGCCCTGCCTGGGCTTTTTCGCGCGTGCCATCCACATGCTCCAGAATCCAGTGAATTTTTGTTGCCGAAAAATACGCATCCAGCACCAGCCCTGTCTTCTCACGGATGCGCTCTACAAGTTTCTCATCTTCCGCCAGTTTATCACAATACTCCGCGGTTCGGCGGCATTGCCAGACAATGGCTCTATATACGGGTATTCCCGTCTCTTTATCCCAGACAATTGCTGTTTCGCGCTGGTTCGTGATGCCAATCGCGGAAATATTCTGCGCCGTCGCACCGATTTTCGACATTGCTTCGACTGCCACACCGAGCAGCGTCGACCAGATCTCATCCGCATCCTGCTCTACCCATCCGGGTTTTGGAAAATATTGGGTAAACTCTTTCTGTGCGATGCTGCATGGATTTCCTTCATGATCAAACAAAATGCACCGATTGCTCGTCGTGCCTGCGTCAAGTGCCATGATATACTTCTTCATTTGTCCTTTCCTCCTCATTCCCGGGAATCAGCCGCCGCAAATCCGGCATTCCCCATCCCTGCTGGTTCTGCGGATAACCAAGATCAGCCGCAGCTTCGCGCAGGCGCATTTTGACTTCCACATTTGTCAGCCAGGGTTCTTTCTCCAGCAGCAGAGCGATCGCACCGGAAATGGCCGGCGTGGACATTGAGGTACCGCTTTTGCTGCCATAATAGTGTCCATCTGACCAGAAAGCCGCGCAGGATACGATGCCGCTGCCAGGAGCCACGACTTCCGGCTTGCAGATACAGTCTCTCGTGGGACCACAGCCGGAATAACCGGTTACCGAACCATTTCGGCGCCGATAGCCATCCGAAGAACCCACTGTGATCGCCTTTTTACTGTTGCCCGGCACGGTAACGCTCATGGGAAGCGGTCCCTGATTTCCTGCCGCCACTACCACTACAAGACCCGCATCCCAGGCCTCGTCTACCTTCTTCACCAGCAAACCGGCTCCGGCATCCAGATCCCCCTTTGTTCCTCCCGCGGAGATATTCAGAATTCGGATCTGATAGCGGCGGATATTCGCGATCACCCAGTCAATCGCCCGCAGGATATCATCCATCTCACCCTCGCCGCGCCGATCCAGCACCTTCACCGGCAGCAGACGGCAGGCCGGAGCGATCCCCCGATATCGGCCGCCTCCGCAGCGTCCGTCCCCACCGATGATCCCCAGCACATGTGTGCCATGGGAAGCATCGTCGTAGCAATCCTGCCGTCCACTTACAAAATCCGCAAAGCCGCAGATCCGTCCGTGAAAATCCGGATGACCTGCGGCCGCACCGCTGTCCAGAGAGCACACCGTTACATTTTTACCCAGAATCCCTGCCTGATGAATCTCGTTCGCATGCAAAAGCGCCCTCATGCGTTCCATGCGGTGTGCCTCCCCGCCCAGCCTTAATCTATCTTATGACGAAATCTGTTTTTTGTTCCCTTTTAAAGATCGGCGGACGGTATCAGAAGGTTTCTGCATTGGCCGGTGAATCCGTCACGGATTCAGAAATTCATATACGAGTGTCGATATCTCCTTAATCAGTGTCCCGGCATTGCCGGCTCCCATTTCCTCCACACCTGTTGACATCACACAGAGAACATAATCGGTCTCCTCACCAAATACAATCGCTACGTCATGCGACTCATCATCCGTATCGCCCGTCTTGTTTGCAACCTCGATCCCATCCGGTACCCCCGCGGGAATCTTCGTGGTAACATCCTGCTGCAAAAGCAAATCGAGCATGTCCATAGAATCCGCAAAAGAAACACATTCCCCATTATAAATCGCCTCAAGAAGTGCCCCGCAGTCTTCCACCGTCGTATGATTCGTACCCTCTCCCGTCGTCTCATAGCTCGAATCGGAGGGATGCAGCGTCGTATAAACGCCGGTATCCGCAAAGGCATTCTCTGCGATATAAGAATTGACAAAGCGGCATCCCGTCGTAAAGCTTCCGCTGCTGCTGTGCAGACGCACCAGTTCATTATAAGACTCATTCCGTGAATATACAATCATCGTATACAGCCGGTCCTCGATTACAGAAGCGGCCGTGGTCTCATCCGTATGATTGATCGTACAGTAATTCGAGATAATATCATCCATATTTTCATAGCAGGACATCATCACAAAAAGCTTGATCAGGCTGGCAGCATACATGCTCTGATTATGAATCGAAATGGATTCCCCTGCATTCAAGTCCTTCACATAAACACTCCAGGTACCGGAAACAGAATCAGCCTCTATTTTCGCCTCAATCAGGTCGGAAAGCTCCTCATAATCAAACGACGATGCGTCTGCCGCCGTTGTCTCAGTCTCACTTTCCGTTTCTGTCCCATCCGTCCCGGATGCAGAGTCCTTCACAGAATCCGTATTCCCTTCTGTCTCTGTCAGGAGCACTTCCGAGAGACCCCCATCGTAATTCTGCAGCCGGTGAATCACCAGCCCGATTCCCGCAGAAAATAGTACAATCGCGATCACAAGAATCCCGATACGAATCCGCATCCTCCTGACTCTCCGCTCTCTCTCGAGCTGCCGATTCAGTCTGTGCCATTCTTCACTCATACATATGTCCTCTTTCTATGTACAATTGACGTAACTGTTCCATGCCTTCTCAGCTGCAGCTTGCTGTTCTGAATCGTTACGTTTTATGAAAGTAAATCATACGCCACAGATTAATACAGTAATAAGAATCGGCTGTGAACGAGATGTGTTTTTTCAGTGAACGGGCAGAGCGGATAAAGAATATCCCGCCTGGAAAACCCAAGGCGGGATCGATTGAATTATCTCTGATTATCCGAACCGGTCGGATATTCTTACCCTCAGTCTGCGCTGAAAAGATTTTTATTTACATAGCCAACTGTACCATTATAGCTGATCTTATACCAGCGGTCTGTATAGCCGATCGCCGTAACCTCCGTATCGGAAGCAATGGTACCGATAATCTCGCCATCCTGAGAAGGTTCGGAGCGCATATTCGCGCCGGCCGTTGCACGAATCGTGAACTCCTCCGCATAAGTCTCTACCCCATACTCAAGATCAATCGCAGAAGTATCCGTAGTGGTCGTCGAAGCATCCGTCTCAGACGCGGTCGTATCCGTACCGTCCGTCGAGGCATCCGTCTCAGACGCCGTATCAGTCGATGTACCTACAAATTCCTTATACACATAGCCATTCGACTCATAGTCGTCCACAGATACCATGTACCAGTTGGTCGTAGCGCCTACCACACTGATCTGGTCGCCGCTCGCAAAGCTGGCGAAAATCTCCCCGTCTGTCCCTGGCTGTGACCGCACATTCAGATCATCCAGCGCATACATCACGTGTATCGTATCATACTCTACCAGAGTCGCTGTCTCCTCCTCTACGGTCGTATCCGTCGTAAATGTCTGCGGCTCAGTCTCTGTCTCGGTCTCCGTCTCTGTCTCGGTTTCCGTCTCGGTTTCCGTCTCTGTCTCAGTTTCCGTCTCTGTCTCGGTCTCCGTCTCCGTCTCGCTTTCCGTCTCGACAGTATCCTTCTTCAGCTGGTCACAGCCAGTCGCCACAAGCGACATCGAGCAGCACATCAAAAGTGCCAGGAGCCATTTTTTGCTCTTGTTCATCATAAAATAATCCCTCCGTTACCTTATTTATACTCTTCCTCTAAGATGTGAAAACAGTGTTTTTATCATACCACCCTGATCTTAAAATAGCAAGGGGTAACACATTTTTTTAATTTTTTTCGTCACAGTACAGAACAGCAAGACCGTCTGTGACCTGCTGTTCTGCACTGTGATATTCCTCTCTCATCTGGCATCGTCCAGTATCTGCGTCGCGCTGAATATGGAGGAGAAATAACTCGGGTAATTCTCCAGGATATAGCCTGTGATGGAACGGCGGGTCTGCCGCAGATAAGTCTGAGTCACCGAAAGATAGTCATCCGATGCCCACAGCCCGACCAGATAGAGATACCCCTCACCGGTCAGGAAAACCGACTCATCCGATGTGTATGTCACCTCAGAGCCATACGGATAGATCAGCGTATCACAGTCTCCAATCAGACTTCCAATGGTCTCCTGCCACTGTGTAATATCTTCTGTCAGCTCCTCATAGGTCATATCACTCATATAAGAATAGCTGTAGCCCTGCGAAGCAAAGGTCCATCCATCCTCCTTCAGCTTTGCGGCAATCTGCGATACGGTATCGGCATTGCTCTCCCACGCCGCATCAGAGCCTTCCTCCACATCGTATCCAAACGCGCCGTATTTTCCGGACAGACCGATAATGCCGCGCGCGCCCTGATAGGAAAAATCCGGATGCGACTCTATAAAATGCTCCAGCAGAGGAACGACATCATATGTCCCTGTCCGGGTCACACCATCCGCATCCGTATACACAGCCGCCACTTCCCCATCCGAATCGAGTACCAGTCTGGTAGCCACTCCGTCCCCGCTGCGCACACTTGCGTAGTTCAGATTCTCCACGGAAAGAACCAGAGGCTTCCGATCCTCCGGCAGCATCAGAGTCGCCGCAGTCAGCGTAATGTCCCCAAACCCATCGTCTGACTCTTCCGCCAGATCGTGAATATCAATCAGAACATATCCATTCGTATAGAGCTGCTCCAAAATCCCCTCAAATTCACTGATCGTGATCAGATTCTGACGATATGTCTCCGCATAAGTGTCCCCGTCAAAAGCCAGATCGGTATCCACAATCAGATTGGGAAAATTCAGATGGAGCACTTCTCCTTCATAGGCCACCAGTGCATCCAGCTTTTCCTGATATTGGGTAATCGCCTCTTCGGCCCGCTCGTCCCCTTCGAGCGACTCGGTTCCCTCAAGCAGCGCGATCGCTTCCTCATACCAGTAGCCTTCCGCAAGAGCCTCAGCCTCTTCCAGCACTTCTACCCGTTCCGCCTCCAGTGTCTCCTCTGCTTCCTCTTCTTCACGTTCCGCCTGCATTTTCGGAGTCTCGACCGGTGAATTGTTCTCGTATTCCCCCACCGTACCGATACTCTCCGCGATCTGGTAATTAATCACGCTTCTGGAGCATCCGCCCGCTCCCAGTACCGTAACCCCGGCGAGCAGAATCACCTGTATCAATCGTCTTCTTCCCGACATTGCCTGTTCCCCTTTATCTCTCCATATCCCCTGAACCAGTTTCAGCCGCACGACGTAAGGCAGGAAAAGCCATGACTGCAAAGCATCTCCTCCGTCTCATCCATTTCCTCCGCGTTCAGAATCAGAATCGGCTGTTCTCCGCTGCTCCCGAAGGAGGAATAGAAATAATTGATATTGACATTTCCATCCTGCACTGCCTGCAAAATCGCCTCCATATCGCGCTGCACCTCCTGCGCCTCCATGGCAATGGCAATCACTTCACATTCCTTTACGACAAACCCTGCCTTCGTCAACTCCGCAAGCGCCGCATCCGGCTGATTCACAATCATACGAACAATCCCAAATTCCGGCGAATCAACCGTTGAAAAGCCGCAGACACGGATATGATTCTCCCGCAAAACCGTCGTCATCTGCCATATGACACCTTTTTTGTTTTCCACAAACGCTACAATCTGTCTGATCATCCAATCTTCCCCTTTTCTCATCTGTAAATTAAGTGGCGCAGACAGCTTTGCTGTCGATATTCCTTTTGCGCCTGTGCGCTTTTTTATTCGAGCATCGGCGATTTCGCCGTATGCTCGCGCGCCAGGCGCAGACAGCTCTGCTGTCATTATTCCTCATGCGCCTGTGCGCATATTATACACGGCAATTTTCGCATATGCAAGTGATTGCCTGCGCGCCGCCACCTTAATTTTGTATTTTTTTCTTAAGGTTGTCGGACTTTGCTTTACTTTTCGACTTTTTTTCTTATACTGAAGGTACTCATGTTATCAATTTTAAGGGGGGAAGTTCTTTTGTATGCCAGAAGATTCATTTCAGTCTTGACAGCCGCTTTGGCTGTCGGTATCTGCGTTTTTATTACCTATATCAGCCGTGATGTAGAGGTTGCTTCCTTGGCGATCAATCTGGGATTTCTTGCGGTGATGCTCCTCGCGATCCTGGCCTCGTTTTTTACCGGGCTGCTCCGTCTCATGAATATCAGCAAAGGTCTGAAGCACGGGGCTGAGACGATTCGCACTTCGGCGCCGGAAGAGGAGATGCATCTTCCGGAAGGGTTCTTTGGAAACGAGTTTCTGGATAAATGTTACTCAGAATATCGCGACCTGGAGAAAAAGCATCCGGACGGTTCCTGTGATATCCGTGATTTTATCAATGAAGACGTGATTGAGACCTACGTACATCGTTCTATTCTGGAGTTAATTCCGGATATTCTTGCGAGTCTTGGCATTCTCGGTACCTTTATCGGGCTGGTGCTTGGCCTGCGCAGCTTTGACCCATCCGGCTACGAGCAGATGGCCGATTCTGTTTCGCCGCTGATTGACGGTATTAAGGTGGCTTTTGTCACATCGATCTACGGGCTTGCTCTTTCGCTCCCGTTTTCCTTTAATCTGCGCAGTGAGCTGGCGGAGATGGAAAACAACCTCGATCTTTTCACAGATACGTTTTATCTGTACGTACGTCCCAGCCATGAGGTCGATTCCGCCGCGCGTCTCCTGGAACAGAAAAAGAGCCAGGAAGACCTCACAAATGACCTGACGCAGATCTTTGTGGAGCAGATGACAAAGAGCTTTGAATTGTCTATCACTCCCGCTTTCGGGCAGATGACAGACGCGATCAATCAGATCGTAGAAAACTTTACTCGGACACAGGAAGAATCCGTTGCACAGATCTGCGGAACGATTATCAACGATATCCATGCGGATCTGGATGACTCCTTCCGCCGGATCGGTCAGTCCACACAGCAGCTGGAAAAAACACAGTCCAGCTATATGGACTTCATGGACCGCTCCATGGCGCGTCTGCAGCAAACCTTCACGGATCTGCAGAATCATCTGGAAAAATCGGAGCAGTACAATGAGCAGACCCTCTCGAAGCTGACACAGGCGCAGCAGGAAGCGTTCCGCATCAATGAGGAACAGAAAGCCACCTACCAGGAATACATCCGTTTCATGTATCAGTCGATTGAGAAATACTCTGATGTCTGGGAGGAGAACAGTGTCCGGCTTCAGGAATATTCTGATGAAATCTCCAAAATGGGACCTGTGCAGTCCAATCTGGAGATTCGCAGAGATATCGCCGACCTGTCCGAACAGTTGAAGGAAATCAGCAAACAGCAGGCGCTCTCACAGGATCTGTCCGGAAATCCCGAAGAGTCGGAGCAGCTTTTGCAGGAGATCATGAAGAAGCTGAACCAGCTTGAAAAGCAGACCGCCGAGCCCGTCCTGTTCCGCCGGAAAAATAAGAGGTGATAAGGCATGCGGGGAAAACGGAAAAAAAATTATGAGGGGCATAACGTCTGGCGTTCCTATTCCGACATGATGGCCGGACTTTTACTGCTCTTTGTGCTGGTTATGTGCATCTCTTTCATGCAGGCGCAAAAGAATTATCAGGAACGTCTCGCGGAAGAGTCCGCCCACGCGGAAACCACCAGTCTGCTGCAATCTCAGTTAGAGGAGCAGCAGGCATTGTTAAATGAACAGGAATCTGAGCTGGATGAGCAGGCTGCGCTCCTGGCATCGCAGCAGACCGATCTCGACGAACAGAGCGCACTCGTCGCTTCTCAGCAGGAAAGTCTCGACGCGCAGAGCGCACTGCTCGCCCAGCAGGAGGCCGAGCTGGAGGAACAGCAGGCACTGGTTGCCTCCCAGCAGGCCGAGCTTGATGAACAAAGCGCTCTCGTTTCTTCCCAGCAGGCCGCCCTGGAGGAGCAGCAGCTGAAAATTGAACAGATTATCGGTGTCAAGGCTGATCTGATCGCTGCCCTGAAGGAAGAATTTGATGCGCAGGATCTGGTTGTCACAATTGATGAATCCGATGGCTCCATTGTCCTGGATTCGAGCGTTCTGTTTGGTTTTAATGAATACACGCTGACAGAAGAAGGGCAGACATTGCTCGGTCAGATTCTTCCCATCTACTGTTCTGTGCTGATGTCGGATGAATATTATGACTACCTCGCAGAAATCCGGATCGATGGATATACGGATACGACCGGCACCTACTATTCGAACCTTCAGCTTTCCCAATCGAGAGCTTTCGCGGTAGCCGCCTATCTGCTCGAGCTGGGCACCATCTCCTCCTCCGATCTGGAGAAGCTGGAAGAAAAGCTCTCCGTCAACGGACACTCCTGGGCAGACCCGGTCTACGCTGAAGACGGCTCTGTTGACGCAGACGCCTCCCGCCGGGTTGAGATCAAATTCAGCCTCAAGGACGAGGATATGATCAATGAGTTAAAAGAAATTCTGGATGAATCAGCCGCAGCCACAGAGACGGAAGAAACCGATGCGGCCTCTGCTGCGGAAGAAACCGATGCCTCAGAAAATGACAGCTCCGGGGAAGACGTTGCCGGAAATGAAAACAGCAGTGATGAGGATATCATTCAGGTAGAATAAATGAACTGCAGCTGTTCCATACCTTCAAAGCTACTATGAATACAATAATACCCGGAATAGAGACAGGCTCCTATCCGGGTATTTTTGTGATACATGCTTTTAATGGCTCTTTGTTTTACGTGCTCTGGTAACGATCTGCTCTACTTTGCTTCCTTCTCATCCTTCACAATCCGGATATGCACATCCCGCAGCTGCTTCTCTTCTACCTCTGCCGGAGCTCCCATCATCACATCCTGCGCGTTCTTATTCATCGGGAAAGGAATAATCTCCCGGATACTCTCTTCACCGGCAATCAGCATTACCATACGGTCTACCCCCGGAGCAATCCCCGCATGTGGCGGAGCTCCATAGCAAAATGCGTTATACATGGCCGGGAATTTCGCCTTTACATCTTCTTCGCCAAGTCCGACAATATTGAAAGCCTTGACCATGATCTCCGGGTCGTGATTCCGAACCGCACCGGAGGACAGCTCCACTCCATTGCAGACCAGGTCATACTGGTACGCCAGGATTTCAAGTGCCTTCTCCTGATCCTCTGACGCTTCCTCCAGTGCTTTTAAGCCGCCCTGCGGCATGGAAAACGGATTATGGCAGAATTCCAGTGCGCCGGATTCTTCACCAATCTCGTACATCGGAAAGTCAACAATCCAGCAGAATTCATAGCTTTCCTTATCCATATAACCCTCAAAGCGATTTCCAATCAGCTTCAGCAGGACTCCGGCGCCCTTCTGAGCGGCTCCGCGGCTGCCCGCAGACAGTGCCACGAAATCCCCCGGCTTCAGTCCAAGCGCCTCTGCCACCTCATCCTTCCGCTCTTTTACAAATTTCGAGATGCCGCCGACCAGCTCACCCTGCTCGTCAAGACGGAACCAGTACGCCTTCTGTCCGCTTTGTACCTCCGCATCTGCGCACAGCTTGTCAATCACCTTTCTGGTGCCGGTGAAATCAGAAGCCACGACTGCCTTCACAATCTGTCCGGCAAACGGTCCAAAGCCACAGTCCGCAAGTACCTCCGTCGCGTCCTGTACTTCCAGATGAATTCTTAAATCCGGCTTATCCGTGCCATACCGCTCCATGGCATCCAGATACGCGATCCGTTTGAATGGCGGTCTGGATGCCTTCTGGTAAATGCCGTAGCGGGAAAAAATCGGCGGCAGCACATCTTCCAGTACCGCAAATACATCTTCCTGGTCCGCAAACGCCATCTCCATATCCAGCTGATAGAATTCTCCCGGAGAGCGGTCCGCGCGCGCATCCTCATCACGGAAGCACGGCGCAATCTGGAAATAACGGTCAAAGCCGGATGCCATCAAAAGCTGCTTGAACTGCTGCGGAGCCTGCGGCAGTGCGTAAAACTTGCCTGGATGATTCCTGGACGGCACCAGATAATCCCGCGCGCCCTCCGGGGAAGAGCAGGTCAGAATCGGCGTCGTAATTTCCATAAAATCATGCGCGATCATACTGGCGCGCAGATCAGCCACAATTTTGCTTCTGAGCACAATCTTTTCCTTCACCGCCGGATTTCGCAGATCCAGATAGCGGTATTTCAGGCGGAGGTTCTCATCTGCCTCTTTGGAATGATTGATCTGAAACGGCAGCTCATTGTACTGGCATCTGCCAAGCAGTTCTATTTTCGCCGGAACTACTTCAATTTCACCGGTCGGAAGCTTCTCATTTTTGCTGCTGCGCTCACGGACAGTGCCTTCCACTGAAATCGTCGACTCATAATTCAGAGCCGAAAGCTGCTCCATGATCTCTTCCGTTTCCACCACTATCTGCGTAGTCCCGTAAAAATCTCTCAAAATCAGAAATCCCAAATTTTTACTTACCTTACGGAGATTCTCAAACCAGCCGACCAGCTTCACCTGTGCGCCGGCATCACTCAGTCTTAATTCTCCGCAATTATGTGTTCTTCCCTGCATGTTCCTGTTTCCTCTCTGTAATTTATAAAAAACGTAACTGTTCAGAACAGCAGACCGCAGGTCTACGCTTCGGTCTGAACTGTTACAAAAAAACGATTTTAGTCGTTTGCTTTCATACGATTCCGATTAAAATTGATCAGACAGCCTGCTTTGACGATCTCGATCTCATTTTCTGTCATATCTGTGATGTAGAGAGAAATCTCATTTACACTCCCGGTCTTTTCTCCACAGGTCTTCGCGGAAGCTTCCCCGGATCTCTCTTCCTGACGGATCACATATGCCTTAATATCCTTGCGGTCTCCGTCAAGAGCCGCTTTTACATCCGGCACATAGATATAGTCGCCGACCTCGAAGCACGGCTCTCCCTTCATCTGGAACGGCAGCATCCCCCAGTTCATCACGTTGGAACGGTAACGCTTTGTCGCATATTCACTGCAGATATTCGCCAGCCCGCCAAGCACTCTCTGACAGCTCGCTGCCTGCTCCCGTGCGGAACCATCCCCCGGTTTCACACAGTAAATCACGCTGCCGATCTCGATGTCGGCCGGATCCACATCCGGATTCACTGACTGAACCTGCGCAATCGCCGCCGCAAGAGAAGCATCCAGAGCCATCGCCTCCTCCATATTTGCTGTAAGGCGTGTCCGTTCAAGCCGGTCTGTTTCCTTTGCCTTCCCCACATACGCCGGATCGCGCCGGGAGAGGGCAAACTCCGCCAGGCCGAGCGGATTCGAGCGATAGGAAGAGGTCTCGCCGGATGGAATCAGCTCATCCGTCGTCGTCACCTTATCCATAATCTTAGAACATACGCGCAGCAGAATATGGTCTGACAGCGCTTCCATCTCCGGCCAGTCCTTGATATTCGGGCCATAGACAAGCTCTGCATCCGGCTCTGCCTTCTGAAATCCCTGGTATACCCGTACGCGGTAAGCACTGTCGTCATAATGGTACTCCGGCAGAACCCCTGTTTTTCCGCTCCTGGCTGCCAGGCGTCCTTCTTCGTACAGCTCTTCCGCGAACTGCTCCGCCGAGGTAAGCACACCGCCGTTTGCAGCCGTCGCCGCAATCGAACGCGCATCCATCAGAGCGACAGCGGAAAGCTGACCTACACCTGGCTTAGAGCCCTCACGGTTCGGGAAATTCCGGGTAGCATGACGAATGCTCAGGCAATTGTTCGCCGGGGTATCGCCTGCGCCAAAGCATGGTCCGCAAAATGCGGTCTTGACCGTCGAGCCTGCGGCCATCAGCGTTGAAATCGCCCCCTTCTGCACCAGGTCCATAAATACCGGCTGAGAAGACGGGTAAACCGCCAGCGTAAACGCACCGTTTCCAATGCTTCTGCCCTTCAGAATCTGCGCAGCCTGCATCAGATTCGAGTAGCCGCCGCCTGCACAGCCCGCGATAATGCCCTGCTCCACGTGAACCTTTCCATCCACAACCTTGTCCGTCAGGTGGAAATCCACGGTTGTATTCTCTGTAAGCGCTGCCGCGCTCTTCTCTACCTCGCGCAGGATGTCTCCCGAATTTGCAAGGAACTCGTCGATCTCGTACGCATTGCTCGGATGGAAGGGAAGCGCGATCATCGGCTTAACAGTGCTTAAATCCACATAAACCAGGCCATCGTAATACGCGACATCCGCCGGATTCAGCTCGCGGTATTCCTCCCCGCGTCCATGCTGTGTCAGATAGGCTCTTGTATCCTCATCGGTCCTCCAGATCGAGGAAAGACAGGTCGTCTCCGTTGTCATGACATCGATGCCATTGCGGTAATCCGTCGTCATGGAAGCAACTCCAGGACCTACAAACTCCATCACTTTATTCTTTACATATCCATTTTTGAAGACCGCTCCAATAATCGCCAGCGCAATATCCTGAGGGCCAACGCCTGGATTCGGCTGTCCGTCAAGGTAAATCGCCACCACGCCCGGATAAGCAACATCATAGGTATCGCGCAGCAGCTGTTTTACCAGCTCGCCGCCGCCCTCACCGACTGCCATTGTGCCGATCGCACCGTAGCGTGTGTGTGAATCAGAACCAAGAATCATTTTCCCGCAGCCGGCCATCGTCTCGCGCATATACTGGTGAATGACTGCAAGATGAGGCGGTACATAGATTCCGCCGTATTTTTTTGCCGCAGAGAGACCGAACACATGATCATCTTCATTAATCGTGCCTCCGACTGCGCACAGAGAATTATGACAGTTCGTCAGAACATACGGAATCGGAAACTTTTCCATGCCGGAGGCTTTTGCGGTCTGGATAATACCGACAAATGTGATATCATGAGAAGTCATCGCGTCAAAGCGAATCTTCAGATGCGACATATCGTCCGAAGTATTGTGCGCTTTCAAAATCGAATAGGCAATGGTGCCCTTCCGGTCTTCCTCTTTGTCCGGCTGCTTTCCACAGACGGCCTGGACCTTCTCCCTGTCCTCTTCCGCCACGATCTCGGTGCCGTGGATCAGCCATGCTCCATTTTCGAATAATTTAATCATAATCTCCCGCCTTTCTTCTCTGTGGTGGTTGCGCCCGCCAGCAAAATCTGTCTGTGCCGACCGGTTCTCAGTCCGGATCCCCGTTCTGCCAGATAATGATTCCCCTCCGAAAACGTTCAGAACGGTTTCCTTCGGAGAAAGGATCCGACAAGCCACATTCTATCACCTTTGCTTTCATTCCACAACATTTTTTTCACGAACCGATCCTGCAAAAGCGAATCACAGAGTCGTGACATTCTGTTCTGGATCGTTACTTTTTCACAAATTTCTTATTATTTCATCATTTTCCAGCAAATTTCCGCAAATTCTCTCTTGTATTGAACCATAAAAAATGCTAGACTTTAGGGTACGAATACGGCTTAGTGAAGAAGATATTTGTGTCTGCAGCGAGCTGTCAGACATCGTTTTTGTAATCTTTATGATTGCATATGAGGAGCTTTTATGATAAATTCATATATACGAACCATCGAATTTGAATATGAAAAGGTCAGCAAGCACTGGCTGAACATCCATACCACCATCAGCATCGGCCTGACGATTGCCTCATTTTTACTGGAGCTGATTGTGTTTTTTGTCCTGGACCGGCTCGATATGGTTGGAACAACTCTTCCGATCTATATGGTACGATACCTGATCATCCCCACCGGGCTCAATCTTCTGATTCTGCTGGTGATTCTGCTGACTCGAAAAACGTATCCGAAAAGACTGACTCTGCAGACATATGTTGTATCCCTCGGGCTGGTGGCGATGTGCTTTGTATTATTTACCATACACAGCATCTTCCCCTCCCTTTACTTCCTGTTTGCAATTCCGCTGATGTTTTCCTGCCTGTATGGGAATTACCTGCTGACAACAGTGACGGCCGTCTGTGTCCTCATTGCCAGGGTTGTCGGCGATGTCGTAATTGTCTGGGATTCTGATAAGTACCTGCTGACAGACTATGGATACAATTCGGTGAATTTTGCCCTCTCCATCCTGATTCTGGTCGGCTTTTACATCGCCTGTATGGCTCTGATCTATTTTGAGCAGGAAAAGAATCACGCGGCTATCAAAAAGGAGATTGAGCGTGTCCAGTACCGTCATGGCATGATCATCGACCAGCTGACTTCTCTTTACAACCGCACTGCGCTCGATGAGGTGCTGGCGCATCTGAGCGAAAACGATGTCGGCCTTGTCTGTGCCATGCTGGATATTGATCATTTTAAGGAAGTCAATGATACGCTTGGTCATCTGATCGGCGATGATTACCTGAAGCAGTTCGGCTGTATACTCCGAAATGAATGTGCGCAGCACCTGGTTTTCCGCTATGGAGGCGACGAATTCTGTATCCTGTTTACCGGCATTTCTCTGGAAGAAGCCGGAATCATCTGCAGACGAATCTACAGGGAATCATCCAAAATCCTGGAGCCGGGCCGTATCCGCCATACTGCGGCTGCAAGCTACGGTCTGACCGTATATCAGTCCGGCCAGACCGCCAATGATCTGATTCAGGCGGCAGATAAGGCCCTGTACGCGCAAAAAAGCAAACGCAAAGACAAAAATGACGACCGCCGTTAACCGCTTACAACCGGGTGCGTGTTCCCTTCGTATCTCTCGACGCGACACGCAGCCTTGTCAGGCTGACCATTCTGTCCTTATAGGGCACTTCTTTTTTCTCTTTCTCCGCGCCCTTTTCAATCCAGTACACTTCCGCAACGGTGTCGCCCTCGGCAAGCTTCATCCCGCGCACACCGACAGCGGTCTTTTTCTTGGTCGGGATTTCTGATACCGGAAATCGCAGAAAGAACCCGTTTTCCGAAGCCAGCACCACATGCGCATTTTCTGATGCCGCATATACCGTAAGCAGCTGATCGCCTTCCTGCAGCTTTGTCGCGGCGGTTGTACGCTTTGACACGTCAAATTCTGTCCCTTCCACCTGCTTCACCATCGCCTGCTTCGTCACAAATGTAAGCACGGTCTCCCGGATGTCATTCATCGAAAAGACGCCGATAAAGTTTTCCTCGCTGCTGTTGTAATTGCACAGATTGTCGACCGGCGTCCCCTTCGCCCGGAATTTGCCGAACGGCACATCCTGCATTTTCAGCAGATGCACCTTACCGCTGTCTGTAAAGATACAGATGCGGTCTGTGTTCAGGCAGTGAAGTACGTACCTGCTCTCCGCGTCCGCCGCTTCCCGGTTATGTTCATAAACACTCTCTTCGATCGCACGCACATAGCCAAAGCGATCCATTAGAAATACGACCGGCAGTTCCTCGATCTTTGTCTCCTCCAGCACGATCTCCGCCGCATTTTCAATCGCGGTTCGCCTTGGACGGCCAAATTCTTTTTTCAAAGCATCCAGTTCTTTGATGATCACCTTTGCCATCGAATCGTAATTGTTCAGAATGTCTTTATAAGAAGCAATGTTCTTCAGCGTCTGCTCGTGCTCCTGCATCAGCACCTCGATCTCCAGACCGATCAGCTTATACAGCCGCATATCCAGAATCGCGTTTGCCTGCGGCTCCGTGAAATTCAGCTTTGCCGCCATTTTGCGCGATTTTTCGGTCTTAAACCGGATGCCCTCCGTCACACCATGCACGAGGCATTCCTTCACCTGTTCGCGGCTGCGGCTTCCCCGCAGGATCTCGATGATCAGGTCAATGATATCACAGGCGCGGATCAGTCCTTCCTGGATCTCGCTCTTTTTTTCCTCTTTATCAAGCAGATTTTTGTATTTCCGGGTCGTCAGCTCAAACTGAAAATCAATATTGTAATCCAGAATTTTCCGCAGGCTGAGCGTTTCCGGACGACCGTCCGCGACTGCCAGCATATTGACGCCAAACGTATCCTGCAGTCTGGTTTTTTTGTAAAGCAGATTTTTCAGCTTCTCCACATCCGCGCCGCGCCGCAGCTCCAGCACAATGCGAATCCCGCCTTTGGCGGACTGGTTGGAGATATCGACGATGTCGTTCGTCTTCCGTGTCTCTACAAGCGCAGCGACCTCGTTTAAAAATTTTCCAATATTCGCGCCGATCATCGTATACGGTATCTCGGTGATCACCAGGCGCTCTCTCCCGCCCTTCACCTGTTCCACCTCCACGCGGCCGCGCAGACGAATTTTCCCCTGTCCGGTCTCATAAATCTGCAGAAGCTCATCCTGATTGACGACAATACCGCCAGTCGGAAAATCCGGGCCTTTGATGTATTTCATCAGGTCCGCATTGGTCAGCTTATTGTTTTTGATCAGCGCCTTGACCGCATCAATCACCTCTGACAGATTGTGTGTCGGAATGCTCGTGACCATACCGACCGCGATGCCGTCCGCGCCGTTTACGAGCAGATTCGGAATCCGTACCGGGAGTACCACCGGTTCCTTCTCTGTCTCATCAAAGTTCGGGCCAAAATCGACCACATCCTTATCCAGGTCTGCCAGGAACGCCACCTGAGTAATCTTCTGAAGCCGCGCCTCCGTATAACGCATGGCGGCTGCACCGTCGCCTTCAATCGAACCAAAATTGCCGTGTCCGTCAACCAGAGCCAATCCCTTTTTGAAGTCCTGTGCCATCACGACCAGCGCATCGTAAATCGAGCTGTCTCCGTGCGGGTGATACTTACCCATCGTATCACCGACAATACGCGCACACTTACGGTATGGGCGGTCATAGCGGATTCCCAGCTCATACATATCGTAAAGGGTGCGGCGCTGTACCGGTTTTAAGCCGTCCCGCACATCCGGCAGCGCGCGGGCAATGATTACGCTCATCGCGTAATCGATGTATGATTTCTGCATAATCTCGGAGTATTCTGCCCCGATGATGTTTTCTCCCATGTCCTCCTCCTGATTATACATCCAGCAGCGCATCCTGCGCGTGCTCATAGATAAATTCCTTGCGCGGCGGCACCTCCGTGCCCATCAGCATCGCGGTAACGCTGGACGCAAAGCGCGCGTCCTCGATCTCCACACGCTGCATGACGCGGGTTTCCGGGTTCAGCGTCGTCTCCCAGAGCTGCTCCGCATCCATCTCCCCGAGACCCTTATAGCGCTGCAGGGTAAACGGCGCTTTGTGGGTTTTGCGGTATTTTTCCAATGCCTTGTCATCGTAGAGGTACTGCTCTTTTCCTTTGGAAGGAATGACCTTATAGAGCGGCGGCATAGCGATATAAACATGCCCTTCATAGATCAGCTCCGGCATGAAACGGTAAAACAGGGTCAGCAGCAGCGTACTGATGTGTGCGCCGTCCACATCGGCATCCGTCATGATAACGATTTTGTCATAGCGCAGCTTTGAAATATCAAAGTCATTTCCATAGCCCTCCGAAAAACCGCAGCCAAAGGCATTGATCATGGTCTTAATCTCCGCGTTCGCGAGAACCTTATCGATGCTGGCTTTTTCGACATTCAGAATTTTCCCGCGGATTGGCAGGATTGCCTGGAAATTGCGGTCGCGGGCCGTCTTCGCGGAACCGCCGGCGGAATCTCCCTCTACAATAAAGATCTCGCAGATGCTGGCATCCCGGCTCTCACAGTTCGCGAGCTTGCCGTTGCTGTCAAACGAATACTTCTGCTTCGTCAGAAGATTCGTCTTCGCGCGTTCCTCCGTTTTACGGATCTTCGCAGCCTTTTCTGCGCATCCAAGGATATTTTTCAGCGCATCCAGGTGCTTATCAAAATAGCGTACAATCTCATCACCGGCTACCTTTCCGACTGCGTGGGCGGCATCCTGATTGTCCAGCTTTGTCTTCGTCTGCCCCTCAAAGCGCGGGTCCGGATGCTTGATCGAAACCACCGCAGTCATACCATTGCGGATATCCGCTCCGGTAAAATTCGGGTCCTTTTCTTTCAGTACGCCGATCTGCCGCGCGTAGGTGTTCATGACTGTGGTAAAGGTCGCCTTAAAGCCGGTCAGGTGTGCACCGCCCTCCGCATTGTAGATGTTGTTGCAAAAGCCCAGTACATTCTCGTGAAATTCATTGACATACTGGAATGCCACCTCGACCTGGATGCCCTCCGATTCGCCTTTGAAGTATACCGGCTCGCAGACCGGCTCGGATTCCTGATTCATCTCGCGCACGAACCCCGTAATCCCCTCCGGTTCGTAATAAAGAATCTCCTCCGGCTCTTCCCCGCGCCGGTCCTGAAAGTGAATCTTCAGCTCCGGATTCAAATATGCCGTCTCATGCAGACGGCTTTTCAGCTCTGTCGCAGAAAACCGCGTTTTTTCAAAAATTTCCGGATCCGGTAGAAACTGAATCCGTGTTCCTGTCTCCTTTGTCTTCCCAATCACCGGCAGCAGACCATTTTCCAGCTCAATCACCGGCACCCCGCGTTCATAGCGGTCGTGATGGATCTTCCCGCCCCGCATGACCTGCACATCGAGCCAGGTTGAGAGCGCATTGACCACAGAAGAACCCACGCCGTGGAGACCGCCGCTGGTCTTATAGGCCGTATTATCAAACTTGCCGCCCGCGTGCAGCGTCGTGAAGACCAGGCGCTCCGCGGACATTCCCTTTTCATGCATGCCGACCGGAATTCCCCGTCCATTATCCTGCACGACGGCCGTACCGTCCTTTTCCAGACTGACTTCAATCTGACTGCAATATCCTGCCAGATGCTCATCCACGGAATTGTCCACGATCTCGTAAATCAGATGATTCAGTCCCTTGCGCGAGACACTGCCGATGTACATGCCGGGACGCTTGCGAACCGCCTCCAGCCCCTCCAGGACGGAAATACTGCTCGCATCATAGACCTCTCCGGTATTGTTTTTTGCCATTTTCTGTTACTCCTCTTCTAAAACTGTTTCTCCGCTACCTCGCCCCGCTTCTTATAAATCGAATTCGCCGGTACCACCTCCCGAACCGAGGAAAGCGGATATATATTGGAATGCGGACCAATCACGGTTCCCGGATTCAGGACCGAACCGCAGCCCACCTCCACCTCATCGCCGAGCATCGCGCCAAATTTCTTCAGACCGGTCTCAATGCGCTCTGTGCCGTCCTTCACCACGACCAGCTTCTTGTCTGACTTCACATTTGAAGTAATAGAGCCCGCACCCATATGCGCCCTGTACCCCAGAATCGAATCGCCTACATAATTATAGTGCGGCACCTGTACTTTATTGAACAGAACCACATTTTTCAGCTCTGTCGAATTTCCTACGACCGCACCCTCTCCCACGATCGCGCTGCCGCGAATGAACGCACAGTGGCGCACCTCTGCGTTTTTTCCGATGATCGCCGGGCCATGGATGTAAGCCGTCGGCGCTACTGTTGCGGATTTTGCGATCCAGACATCTTCGCCGCGTTTTTCGTATTCCTCCTCCGGCAGGGTTGCCCCCAGCTCCATAATAAACGAACGGATCTTTGGCAGAACCTCCCAGGGATACTCTGCGCCGTCAAATAGAGTTTTCGCGATTGTCTCATCTAAATTGTACAGATTTTTTATTTTACATGCTTCCATATCATTTTCTCCTCTATTTTCTTCCTTTTTCTATCTGATTCATAATCGTTCTACTTATATGTCATTCAACACAAACCTGACAAATGCACTCAATTATTCTGTCCTTTCCCACCTTGTTTACGCACGCTTCTCTGCCCGGAATTTTTTCTGCGCATCCCAGCTGCATTTTCCGCATCCGCCACTTTCCCATTCTTATAATATTTCGCCGCTTCATCAAACATGGGCCGCAGCGCAGTCTGGTTCCGCAGGGACATGACTCCGTCTGTCCGTGAGCGGATAAAGTTCTCCAGCTTTTCCATATATTCATCGCTCGTAATCGAACCCTCCGCAACGTAGGTAAGTCCCTTCTCCCAGCTCGCGGTCAGCTCCGGATTCAGCAGAGAGCGAATGGAGCAGAAGACTACATCGTGAACCATCTCCCCCTGCAGGGTCGGCGTCAGGATCTGCGTTTTTTTATTCAAAGCCAGATATTCATTGGATACAAGCTTCTTGAGAATCTCCGCGCGCGTCGCACTCGTACCGATTCCGCTGCCCTTAATCTGGGCGCGAAGCTCTTCATCCTCGATCAGCTGGCCTGCATTTTCCATAGCAAGGATCATCGAACCGGAATTGTAACGCTTGGGCGGGGACGTCTCTCCCTCGCGAATGCCCAGGGAGCGCACCGAAAGCTGCATGCCCCTGCGCAGGCCTTTCAGCGCTTCCAGCAGGTCTGCGCCAAACTCCGCCTCCGCACCGTCTGTCTCATTACCGCCCGCACCGTTTTCCGCTTCCGGCACCGCATCCGTGTTTGTACCGCCGCTGCTTGCTGACACGCCCTGTGCCTGATTCTGGTTCTGACTCTGACTTTTCTTTCGCCGGTCGTTCGGGTTGCCCGCCACCTTGAAATATCCTTCTGACAGCAGCACTTTAAAGGAAAAGAAGAACTTCTCTTTTCCCATCGCGGTCACCATGGTAATCTTCTGAAATTCTGCCGCCGGATAAAAAATGCTTAAAAACCGCCGCACGATGGCCGCATATACACCGTATGCATGACCCTTGAGCGAACCGAGCGTGTTAAGTCCCTGTCCGGTCGGGATGATCGCATAGTGGTCGGTGATCTGCTTATCATTGACATATCTCGTCTTCGCGATTCCCTTATAGGAACCGGAGGACAAAATTTCTTCCGCAAAATCCGCAGCGGGCGCAAATCTTTTCAGGCCGCCAATATTTTTATGTATCTCCTTCGCTACCGCAGTCGAAAGAACACGGGCGTCGGTTCTCGGATAAGTCACAAGCTTCTTTTCGTACAGCTCCTGCACGATCCGCAGCGTCTCATCGGGGCTGATTTTGAACATGCGGGAGCATTCGTTCTGAAGCTCTGCCAGGTTATAGAGCAAAGGCGGATTTTTCTTTTCTTTCTTCTTCTCAATTGAATCAATACGGGCTGTTTCTCCTGCGGTGGCTGCAAGCACACCGGTATCCGTCAGACTCTGTCTTCCGCCAGCCGTCCCCGCATTCAGTATACTCCCCGGCATTAAAGAAGCAATCAGCGCCGCGACATCTTCGCGCTTTAAAAACCCGTTTTCCCTGTAAAGCTTTGGAGAAAGATACCAGTCGGAACCCTCTACCGCACGAAATTCTCCTTCCAGGGATGACTGTGCCCCGCCCGGAAGCTCCACTGACTGCACGACACGGTAAAACGGTGTCTTCACAAACTGCCGAATCTCGCGCTCGCGCCAAACCACCATCCCCAGGACACACGTCATCACACGCCCAACGGAAACGACTGCATGATTTTTCCCGAGGTAGCTGGAAATCGCACTCCCATATTTCAAGGTCAGCAGACGGGAAAAATTAATCCCCATCAGATAGTCTTCCTTCGCGCGCAGATAAGCGGCTGACGCCAGATTATCGTACGCAGAAAGGTCTTTTGCCTGCTCAATCCCGCGGTGAATCTCCTCCTCTGTCTGAGAATCAATCCAGACACGGCGGCGCTTCTTACCGCGCACCTTTGCCTCCTGCTCCACCAGGCGGTAAATATACTCTCCCTCCCGCCCGGAATCGGTGCAGACATAAATCGTATCTACATCCTTCCGGTTCAGCAGATGGCTCACAATCGTGAACTGCTTCTTCACCGAAGGAATTACCTCATATAAAAACTGATCCGGGATAAAGGGCAGGGTATCCAGGCTCCATCTTTTGTATTTGGGGTCATAGGCCTCCGGATAGCTCATGGTCACCAGATGCCCGACGCACCAGGTCACCACGTAGGAATCCGACTCCTGATAGCCGTCGCCGCGCCGCATGTCTTCATGCAGAGCCTTCGCAAACTCCTGCGCCACACTTGGTTTTTCTGCTATAAACAGCGATTTTGCCATGAAAATCCTCCGAACACTGCATATGAAAACAGGGAAAACCCTGCGTAAATAGGAAGCAGCAGACAAATGCCACTGCTGAAACATAATCGTTTAAAAAAATCCACAACAAATCTATTATAAAAGTTATCCTGCATTTTTGCAATTATTATTTTTTTATATTCTACGATAAATTAATTGACATTTTGCGTGCATATGTTAATATATGTGCAAGTCTATATTATTTGTGTATCGTAAAAATTAAATAATGTATTTAACCAGGGAGCCGGGGGACGTCTCTCACCCAATCCGAATACCTTGCGGAAGGGGGGATTATTATGAGTACATACGAAGAATTTATGGTTTTATTGACTTTTGCTTTATTGGTAGTCGCAATTCTGAATATGAAAAATAAGAAATAGCCGTCCTGCTCCTGGCCGAGATGACGACTACTTCTTATAGAAATTATTAACGCCGGGTCGGGTGAGTGGCTTTCACCTTCCGGCTCCCTTGTTAAATGCATTATAGCATAAAAATATAATTTTGCAAGATCATAAAATCAATTTTTAAAGCAATTCAGAACAGTGAAGCGTAGACCTGCGGCCTGCTGTTCTGAATTAATACATTTCCACTCTTTACTTTGCCGCAATATACCCAAGCGCCTTCAATGTCTCCGCACAGAGCACCGCCCCGCCGGCCGCGCCGCGCACGGTATTGTGGGAAAGTCCGACAAATTTATAATCGTAAATCGTATCCTCACGGAGACGCCCGATGGAAACACCCATCCCCTTCTCATAGTCAACGTCAAGAACCACCTGCGGACGATTGTCCTCCTCCATGTACTGAATGAAATGCTTCGGTGCGCTTGGAAGCTCCAGCTTCTGCGGAAGTCCTGAAAAGTTCACCAGCTTCTCGATGAGCTGCTCTTTCGTCGGCTTTTTACGGAACTTCACAAATACCGCCGCCGTATGACCATTCAACACCGGTACACGAATGCACTGGCAGGTGATCTTCGGCTCTGTAGCCGGTTTGATCACGCCGTCTTCGACCACACCCCAGAGACGGAGCGGCTCTTTCTCGCTCTTCTCCTCTTCTCCGCCGATGTACGGAATCACATTTTCTACCATCTCCGGCCAGTCTTTGAAGGTCTTGCCGGCTCCGGAAATCGCCTGGTATGTAGTCGCAACGACCTCATACGGCTCATATTCCCGCCATGCGCTCAGAGCCGGTGCGTAGCTCTGAATGGAGCAGTTCGGCTTTACCGCAATGAAGCCGCGGGTCGTCCCCAGACGCTTTTTCTGAGACGCGATGACTTCAAAATGCTCCGGGTTAATCTCCGGCACAACCATCGGGACATCCGGGGTCCAGCGATGGGCGCTGTTATTGGATACGACCGGTGTCTCTGTCTTTGCGTACTCTTCCTCGATCGCACGAATCTCATCCTTCGACATGTCAACCGCGGAAAACACAAAATCCACGCTCGCCGCGACTGCTTCTACCTCATTGACATTCATGACAACCAGCTTCTTCACTGCCTCCGGCATCGGAGTCGTCATTTTCCATCTGCCGCCGACAGCATCTTCGTATGTCTTGCCGGCGCTGCGCGGACTTGCCGCCACCGTCACTACCTCAAACCACGGATGATTCTCCAGCAGAGAGATAAATCTCTGCCCTACCATCCCGGTTGCTCCCAGAATGCCAACTCTCAGTTTCTGACTCATTTTTTCATATCTCCTCATATTCATGTTGTCGGGCCGCGTCCAAAATATCTCCTGGCTTTTTATAACCATTCAGAGCCAAATCAAAGAGTAGACCAGCAGACTGCCGCTCTGAACAGTTCCCTTTTTAAGTATTTTGCCGCGGCAGAACAGGTACAGTACTTTACCTGTTCCAAATGTTTTGTCCTCGTGTGGCAAACATTTGTCTTTACAAGATACACTTGTTTTGGTGCTCTGTCAAGACAAAAAATATTTTTTCCGCGCGATCACCCGGTTTTTTGTTATAGGTCACTCCTTGACCAGATTTACCTCATTTATGCCTCTACAGGAGTGGCCTGTAACTATTTTTTCACATATCTTCCATAATCTGAACATATTCTAAACACATTTCGCGCGTATAGTACTGATTGAAACAAATGAAGGACATCATACCAACATTTGTTTTTCATACATTTTTCTCTGGCGGGCAGCGATGCCCGCCCTCCTTTTGCAGAGAAAGCGTTCTCAATGATCTGACTCGTGGTGCGCTCGCGCACCTAAGAGGCTGATCATTAGAGAACCAAGACGGCATGAGCAAGTAGCGCGATAGCGCGGATTGCGAATGTCGGCGACGATGACGGGAGTGCGAAGCACGGAGTCATCGGCTTTCTCAGATTCACTCCCTTGTTTTCTACTGAGAAAGCGTTCTCAATGATCTGACTCCAGATATTCTTTATACCGCTCGAGTGCCTCCCGCATCGCCGCTTCGCCGGGCGCCCCTTTGGTCAGCCGCTTTTCCACGCAGGTCTTCATACTGATCGCCTCGTAAATATCTTCCTCAAAGGCCTCGCTCTCCTCGCGGAATTCCGCAAGGCTCAGATCATCGAGCGCTTTGTTTTCCGCAATGCAGCGCAGCACCAGGCGGCCGGAAATCCCATGCGCGTCACGGAACGGTACGCCATGGCTGACCAGATAATCAGCAACGTCTGTCGCATTCGTAAACCCATTTTTTGCGGAAGCCTCCATCACATCTTTATGAAACTTCATTGTGTCAAGCATGCCGGTAAAAAGAGGCAGGCAGGCATTCACCGTATCGATCGCGTCGAAGGTGCCTTCCTTGTCCTCCTGCATATCCTTATTATAAGCCAGAGGAATGCCCTTCATCGTCGTCAGAATCCCCATCAGAGAGGCATACACCCGTCCGGTCTTGCCGCGCACCAGCTCCGCAATATCCGGATTCTTTTTCTGCGGCATAATACTGCTGCCGGTGCTGTAGGCGTCGTCAATCTCCACGAAACGATATTCGTTGGAATTCCAGATGATGATTTCCTCTGAAAAGCGGCTCAGATGCATCATGATGGTCGAGAGCGCACTCAGGTATTCAATCACATAATCGCGGTCGGACACCGAATCCATACTGTTTCTCGTCGGACCGTCAAAGCCAAGCAGCTCTGCCGTGTAGTCGCGATCCAGCGGATAGGTCGTACCCGCCAGGGCGCCCGCGCCGAGCGGACAGTAATTCATCCTTTTATAAATGTCAGCCAGCCGTGAGCGGTCGCGCATAAACATCTCAAAATAAGCTCCCATGTGATGAGCCAGCGTCACCGGCTGCGCCTTCTGCAAGTGGGTAAAACCAGGCATAAAGGTATCCAGATTTTCCTCCATGATACGATAGAGCACCTTCAAAAGCTCCTTTACAAGCCGATCGGTCTCCTTCACCGCATCGCGGACATACATCCGCATATCCAGCGCTACCTGATCATTGCGGCTGCGTCCGGTGTGCAGCTTTTTCCCGGCATCACCGATACGCTCTGTGAGGTTCGCCTCCACGAAGCTGTGGATATCCTCATACTCCGGTGTGACAGCCAGCGCACCTCTCTCCACGTCCGCAAGAATTCCCTCAAGTCCCCCGATGATCTCATCCCGCTCCTTTTCCGTAAGAATTCCCTGCTTCGCGAGCATTTTCACATGCGCCAGACTTCCCTCGATGTCCTGCCGGTACAATCGCCTGTCAAAAGAAATTGAAGCATTGAAATCATATACCATCTGATCGGTTGCCTTCGTAAAACGCCCGCCCCATAACTGCGCCATCGTAAATCCTCCTGTGTCCCGGCCGTCCGAACCGCCCGCATCCACTCTGTGTATTTTCATACAATTCTGCGATATCGCCTGCCGATGTTTTTTATCTTCCAAAGTCTATCACAAGCTTTGCGCTCATGCAAGGATAAAATCCGGGCATTCCACTCTTCTATCCATATTCCATTGCATTCTACTGATTTCTGTCTCATTCGATTGATTCACTGCTCTCGTCTATCTGAAACAGCGCTTCTCCGGCCTGCACTTCTCCTTCCTTCAAAAGCCTTACCTTCTGATTTTCAGGAAGCTCCGCAAACAAAACCGGTGAAACCACAGAGGTGGCGTGTTCCTGCAGATACTCCAGGTCAAGCTTCAGAAGCGGCGTACCTTTTTGCACCTTCTCCCGCGGGGAAACCAGCACTTCAAAGCCCTCTCCGTTTAATTCTACCGTATCGATTCCGATATGAATCAGAATACTGATCCCGGAATCTGTGAGAAACCCGATGGCATGCTTCGTGTCAAATACAAAATCAATCTCCCCGTCCTCCGGCGCCCGCACGAGCGGATCGGCAGGTGTCACAACCGCGCCCTCTCCCATCATCCCTTCCGCAAATGCGGGATCCGGGCAGGTAAAAAGCGGTGCAGCAATGCCGGTCATAGGGCTGTGAATGATGAGCAGCTTTTCCTCCGTATCCTCCAAAACTGTCTCCAGATAAGTCTCCAGATTCGATTTGATCACGGTCACATTCGGCCCATAGATGACCTGTACCCCCTTTCCCCTGCAAATCACGCCGGAAGCTCCCGTCGACCGCAGCAGGGCTTCACTGACGATTGACGAATCTGCTACTGTGCAGCGCAGTCTCGTCGCACAGCAATCCACGTCCTCGATATTTCTTTTTCCTCCAAGGCCTCTCGTAATTGCGGCACTGAGCGAATCGTTTTCGTCCTCACACTTCTGCCCAGCGCGATATATGCTTCTGTCGCCAGCCCCCATACCAGAATTTGCATCCTTCCCTTTTTTCCCGCCAGACGCTGCGTTTTCAACAGCTGCAGCTCCTGCACTTTTCGCGCTTACATCCGCTTTTGTATAAAGCCTCACATCCGCTTCCTCGTCCTCACGTCCAGGGGTTCTGAAATCAAATTTCCGGATCAGAAAACGGAAAAGAAAGTAATACAGGAAAAAATAAATCGCTCCGACAGGAATCACCCGCATCCAGCTGGTTTTCGCGTTTCCCTGTAAAATACCAAAGAGGAAAAAATCCAGAAAACCGCCGGAAAAGGTCAGACCAATCGCGATATTCAGCATATGCGCAACCATATAGCAGCTGCCAGCAAGCACCACCTGCACCGCAAACAGCGCCGGAGCCACAAAAAGAAAGGAAAACTCCAGCGGCTCTGTGATGCCGGTCGCCATACAGGTAAGCGCCGCGGAAAGCAAAAGGCCGCCCGCCTGTTTTTTCTTTTCCGGCTTCGCGCAGTGATACATGGCCAGCGCCGCTCCCGGAAGTCCGAAAATCATAAAGATGAATTCCCCGGAAAAATACCGTGTCGCGTCCGCGCTGAAATGCGCAATCTGCGCGGAATCTGCCAGCTGCGCAAAGAAAATATTCTGCCCGCCCTCAACGATTCGTCCGGCGACTTCCATCGTGCCGCCCAGTGCCGTCTGCCAGAATGGCATATAGAACACGTGGTGCAGTCCAAACGGAATCAATGCCCGCTTCACCAGGCCAAAAATCAACGTGCCAATATAACCGGACCGCGTCACCAGACCGCCGAGACTGTAAATACCAGTCTGCACGACCGGCCAGACAAAATACAGCAAAATCCCGACAAACATGTAAACCACGGTAGAGATAATCGGCACGAACCTGGTTCCGCCGAAAAAGGAAAGGGCATTCGGCAGCTGAATCCGGAAAAACCGGTTGTGCAATGCAGCCACACCAAGCCCGACAAGAATCCCGCCAAAGACGCCCATCTGCAGCGTATAGATGCCGCAGGACGCCGTAACAGTTCCCTCCAGCACCGACTCCGCAATCTCACCATCCACAAGCTTCCCGTTGATCTCCAGCATTGCCCGAATTGCCGCATTCATGACAAAATAAGCAATCACCGCCGAAAGCGCCGCCACCTCCTTTTCCTTCTTTCCCATGCCAATCGCAACGCCAATTGCAAACAAAAGCGGTAAATTATCAAACACCACACTGCCGACGTCATTCATGATAACCAGAAACGCATGCAGCAGGGTTCCTTCCCCCAGAATTCGCGTCAGGCGGTAGGTTTCCAAAGTTGTTTCATTTGTAAAGGAACTGCCAATGCCCATCAGCAGACCCGCCACCGGAAGAATTGCGATCGGGAGCATAAAGCTTCGCCCCACACGCTGCAAAACGCCAAACACTCTGTCCTTCATTCTGTAACCTACTCTTTCAAAAAAATTCATAAAAGAGGTTTCGCGCAGGCCGGGTGCGACTTTAGCCGCAAGACTCCTTGCCCGCTCTGTGCATAAAAAAATACAGATATCCATAAACCTCTGTTATGTATACCTGTGTTCGAATATATATTTTAAACCGTTCTTTTCTGTAATATACCTGCTCAGTTATTTTTTCTCCGCCTGTACCATTTCCCGCTCTTTCTTCGAGAACACACACCCGCAGTAGTCCTGCCGGTACAGTCCATATTCCGCGGACAGCTCCACCGACCGCTTATAACCGTTGCGCTTCTTAAAGTCACAGGGCAGCCAGTGTACCTGGTGCTCACGGACCAGCTCTTCCCCAATCTCGTTGAGCTTCGGCGCATTTTTCAGCGGGCTGATGGTCAGTGTTGTCGTGACATAATCAAAGCCGTCGGCCGCCGCACGCCGCACGGCCTCTCCAAGCCGCAGCCGAAAACACGCAAAGCAGCGCTCTCCGCCCTCCGGAATCTGTTCCAGACCGCGCACGGCCTCATAAAACTCCCGGCTGTCGAAGCGGCCTTCGATCAGCTGCACCGGATTTGGCAGCACACCGTTTGCCCCCATCTCCTCAATCAGTCGGCGCTGCTCACGGACGCGCCGCGCATACTCATCCTCCGGGTAAATATTGGGGTTATAGTAAAGAACCGTAATTTGAAAATGCTGTGATAAATACTCCAGCACATAGCTGCTGCAGGGCGCGCAGCAGCTATGAAGCAGCAGCGTCGGAGGCGCACAGTCATTTGCTGTATTTTTAGCTATCTCCTGCTCCAGTTCTTTCTGATAATTGCGTTTTCCCTGCATGAAAAAGCTCCTATTCTAATACCTCTATCATACATTGATGTTTTTTCTTATATTTCAGATTCCTGCTGTCTGAAATATAATTAATTCCCACTGCCAGAATTCTATTGCACTTTTTTTGTCCTGAAATATCTTTAAACCTCAACGCGTAAGCATTATCCTTAATCTGTTGAATAGCCTCTTCTGCGCTGTGATCTACCTTCAGCTCTACTATAATACCATCCCGTGTCCAGTCTTTGGGACGGAAAAGAACATCGGCATACCCTTTTCCGGATTTTGCTTCACGCTCTACCTCATAGTAGTCCCTTGCTCCAAGATATGCCAGATTCACAATAGAAGCCAGCTCATTTTCATTGTTATAATTAAGGATCGGCGCCTCCGTATTATGAACAAATTCCATAATATCTTCTACCGTCCGGGCATCGCCGTCCAATGTTGCCTGCAAAATACGCTTTGATTCTCTCGCCAAAGAGTCCAGATAATGCAAAGACGGTTCTTTCCTGACAGTATCATCAAATTCATCTCTTAGTTCCTTATTTGGAATACAGACGGTCTCTGTCTCTTCGTCATAGGTAAGAAAACCATAAACAACCATTGAAGATAGAACCTCATCTTTCGTATTCCATTTTTGTGCGATAGCTGCATTTGACTTCATAGCAACTGGAATAGATTCACCCTGTACCAGTTGTATAACCGTTTCTTTCACACCATCCACATTATCAACAATATACTCCGATATTTCTGCATAAGGGCCTGAGGATGTCCAGTAATCCGCTACCTGATTATTTGATAATGCATATACAACGGAACGTGGATTATAGAGCCGTTCTCCGGCCGCGCTCTTGTAGCCGTCGTACCAGACTTTCAGTTCTTCCAGCGTAACCTCCGGTTTCTTTTCTCTTTTCAGGTACTTCTGATATAAAGCCTCAACCTCCAGTTCCGTGAATCCAAAATACTCTCCGTACTTTTTCTTGGTTGCCATATCGTATTCTTTGAAATTATTTATGGTAGAGCCACTGGAATACTTGGCAATTGGCAATACCCCCGTCATATAGGTAAATAGAATATACGGTTGATCTTTCAATAAATTTGCTAAAAACTCTATAAAAGCCTTACGATTTTCGTCCGTAATAAAGTCCTTATGAAAAATACAATCCCATTCATCAATCACAAATATAAACTGCTCCTGATACACTTCAAAAACATCTGAAAAAATATCCCACAAAGCATCCTCTTCCTGGCACAAAACATCCGGATAAGCTTTCAGAAGTTCTTTTTTCATTCGCGTTGTAATACGTGAAATATACTGATCATAGCTTTTACAGTTTTCCGGCATTTTACTAAAATTGATATATATCAGATTATTCTGATTCAGATATTTATAGTAATCTGTATTTTGAGCAATTGCAAGAGAATCAAATATTGCGCTGGCATCACAGCCCCTTCCAAAAAAGGCTGCAACCATATTAGCAACCACCGTTTTCCCAAATCTGCGCGGTCTTATAAGACAAACATTACTCTCTTCCGTCCCCAAAACAGAAAACAGTTCTCCAATAAGAGCTGATTTATCTACAAAATAAGGAGATTCTACTGTTTTTTTATATGCGGCAGCCGGACTCTGGCTGTTTAAATAATATCCCATAATGCCTTCCTCACTGCAAAAAAACGATCATTGTGCTGTTGAAAATTCGTAGCAATTCAGAACAGCAGGCCGCAGGTCTCCGCTTCGCTCATATTCTATTATATGTCCGTCGCAACTGTTATTGTATCACATGCGAAAGAGAAATTCTACCATAAAAAAAGAATCCCGTTTTGCGGGATTCTCGCGCTGCCGCGCGTCTGCGCAGGCAGACAGTTTCCTCTTTGCCCTGTCTTCGCTTATAATCTCGCATCCGGCAGCCCGCAGAATGCGTCTATTGGAGAAATGCCTTTAAACGCGCTCTTTCCAAGCAGCTTGCCAATGACTGCCTCGATCATCGGGCGGTGACAGCTGTAGGCATTAATATATGTCTTAACGCGCGGCACATCCTGCAAATGATACGGGTTGGAGAAGGAGACAAAAATATACGGTTCCTCTTCCACATGACGCGGCACATCCAGCGCATGCTTTTTTGCCCAGAACAGGCGCACAGCTGTCTGATTCGAGGCGTGCTCGCAGTTCGCCAGATAAAGGGTCAGGCGGTCTTTCGGCAAATCCTTCGTCCCATGCAGCTCTTCTTTCTCAATATCAAAGCGCTCTGTCCGGAATCCAGCCTCCTGCAGCAGCTCCTCCGCAATCGCGGTCATGCTGCTCTCGATGGGATACCGTGCGTCACCCGGTGCGGCCTCGCAGCCTTCCGTGATCTCATCCTTTCCGAGCGTCACCAGACGGATCAGCGGGAATTTTTCCGGCGTCAGCGGCAGTACATCCTGGTTATTCTTCACCAGTGTCACGCATTTGTCCGCGCATTCTGCCTGCCACTGCTTTGCCTCCGGCAATTGTCCTCCGGTCCGTGTTCCGCCTGCCATATCGTCCGTCCTGCACACAGCGTCTTCTGATGATCTGACGCCTTCCGCATCCGAATGAACAGGAGAAGGCATTGCCACCTTCGCTTTCAGCGCGAGTGTACGGGTCACCGCCTCATCCAGGCGTTTTTCCGTCAAAAGACCGCTCTCCAGCGCGTCCAGCATATACTGATAATCCTCGTAAAATCCGGTCGTAAACACCAGCATGTCACAGCCCGCCATGATTGCGGCCGGGATTGCCTCCCTGCGCGGCATCGCCTGTGTAAAACCGCTCATAATCGTGGCGTCCGTTGTAATGACACCATTGAAGCCAAATTTTTCGCGAAGAACACCGGCCAGCAGTTCTTTGCTCAAAGAACCGGGCAGACAATCCTCAAACCGCAATTCCGGATTGATGTCCATCTCTACATTCGGCTGCACAATATGCCCCACCATGACGCTCATCAGGCCATCCTCGATCAGCTGCCGGTAAATCGCACCATAGCTCTCGTACCAGTCCTTCGCGGAAAGGCTGTTGTAGGTCGGGTGCAGATGCTGATCGCGGAAGTCTACACCATCTCCCGGATAGTGCTTCGCGCAGGCCGCCATGCCCTGCTCCTGCAGGGTACGGACATACTGCGAACAAAAGCTCTTTACCCTCTCCAGGTCTGAACCGCAGGTACGCACATTGGTAATCGGGTTCCGATAGTTCAGGTCCAGGTCGCAGACCGGTGAAAACGTCCAGTTCAGTCCAACCGACTGTCCTTCCAGGGCACAGACCTTCGCGAATTTCTCCATAACACCGAGATCATCCGTGGCTGCCACGGTCATCGGCCAGCCAAAAAAGGCCCCGTCGCTAATCCCGCCGGTGCCGCCCTCTTCCAGATTTGCCGCTTTCAAAAGAGGAATACGCGCCACCTCATCCAGCGGCTCATACCATGCCCGAATCTCCTTTGCCGGCGCCGGACGATAAAGGATTCCGCCGATATTATAATCCTTCACCAGCGTTTTTAATTCATCTGCTCCAAAATCCTGTCCCATCACGCAAAACAGCTGACCGACCTTCTGCTTCACTGTCAGGGAGGAAAGCGTCTCCTCCACCTCTCTCACCTGCTCGTCCGTCAGATAAAATGGTTTTTCCCGTAAATTCATATGCTCCACCCTTCTCTCTTATTTTTCAGCACATTTTTGAACGATACCGCAGACGTCCGGCAAAAAACCGCCTTCAGACAGCAGACAGCAACCGTTCTGAACTGTCCTTATCATACTACATTTTTCACGTCATGTTCTATTCTTTTTTTGTACAGTTCTATGCTGATTATGAATCGATAACGGCATGGATATTAAAGAGTCTTTCGTTTTTTCTTTTCAGGCAGATATTTTTTCCAGAAGCGGTGCTGAACATCCACTGGATATTCGTTTCGCGCGGATCGAAACAAAGTGCAGAAGCGCAGACCCGCGTCTGGCGTCAATCAGGAATCTTCCTCACGCGGCGTGTGCATAAAAAGACTGCCCGTTTCACTGCCTGTCACATCTCGGACAGGCGCAAAAACAGGAATTGATCATAAGCATTCTGCACCTTTTCCCTTTCTCTGCGGGAGAAAGCAAGCTTCGTTCCATCGCGCAGCAGACAAAAGTCCTTACTCATCACCCTGATCTGCTCCATATTGACAATTGTGCCCTTGTTCAGCTTCTGAAAGCTGTTATCCAGCTTTTCCTCTAATTCCCGGAACTCCATCCATACACGCAAAATCTGTCCGTCTGTCAGATGGATCTCCTTCGCATGCTTATCACTGACGATATAAGAAATTTCATTCTGATATAGCGTAATGCTGTCGCGGCCGATCGGCAGAGGAAGAATGGAACGCGGCTTTGCCCTGAGATTCTCCAGCCGCCGGAAGGCTTCCCGCACACCTTCCTTTGTGATCGGCTTCATCAGATAATGAAGCGCATTCATAGAATAGGCATCTACCGCATGATCGTCGCTGTTGGTAATAAACACGATGGCCGTCCCAGGCGATATCCTGCGAAGTTTACCCGCGATGTCAAGACCGCTCTCTTCCGGAAAATAAATATCCAGAAAAACAATATCAAAAGCAGGCACCTTCTCCGCTGCCCTTAATAATTCCGCGCCGGTAGTAAAGCTTTCCGGGTGTTCCATCGGATTCCATTCACGCACGACGTCAATAAATACAATCTGGGACAGAGCACTGTCATCACAAATTGCAATGCGCATTCCATCATCTCCCTGGCTGAGTCATTCATCGTAACTGTTTCATAGTATCACAGTTACAAGGGAAATGTAACTGTTTTCCACCCTCGTCGGGCGGCACCCCGGCCACGATGTAAGTGCGTGGCCGGGTGTGTCCGGTATTTCCTCACTCTGGCGGGATACCGCCCATATTTATCTGTATCTTCGCCGTCTGCGGTTTTCTTCCGCAAACAGGATTCCAACCGCACACAGCATGAGCAGCAGATACGAGCGGATCGGTGTCTCATCACCGGTCTGCGGTGCTTCCTGCGTGCTTTCCGACGAAGACGTCTCCGTTTCCGTCTCTGTCGTCTGATCTGACGTCTCCGTTTCGTCCGGATCTTCGCTCTTCGTCTTGTCTACCGTTTTGCCATCCTCTGGGTCTTCCGGAATCACCGGGTCATCCAGGTCGTCCGGCACTTCATATTCCAGAACGGCACTGGCGGTCGCCTCATTCGTAACACTGCCGGCAAGCACATCTGCCTCGGTGACGATGTAGGACGTCGTAAACACCACTGATTCGCCCGGCGCCAGAGAATCGACTCTCCATGCGTTATCCCCGCTGTTTCCGGTCAGCGCATCCTCCACTACCAGCTCCGTAAGCGTCAGATTGCCCACGTTCGTCACAGTAATTTTATAGGTGATCTCCTCTCCCAGGGCGTAAGCCTCTCCGTCTGCCGGAACACTGGTCGTTTCTTTTACCAGTGTCATCACCGCATCCGGATCCTGGGTCGGGTCTTCGGTTCTGGCTTCTTCCGTTTCTTCTGTCGGCTCCTCCGTCGGGTCCGGCTCTTCCACGAATCCATCCGCGGTTGCTTCGTTGACTACACTTCCGGCGATGATATCCGCTTCGGTCACCGTGTAGGAGGTAGTGAATTCCACCGACTCACCCGGCTCCAGAGCATCTACGGTCCACGCATCCGCCCCACTGTTGCCGGTCAGGATATCCTCGACTACAATATCTGTAATGGTTACGTTTCCAACGTTGGTCAGCGTGATCCTGTAGGTAATAACTTCGCCAAGCGCATACGCCTCTCCATCCGCCGGCGTGCTCGTTGTCTCCTTTACCAGCTCCAGCTGCGGTGCATCTTCCACTTCCGTCGTTACTTCATCTCCCGGCGGATTGGTATCATCCTCATCACCCACGGTGACAGCATTCACCAGACTGTTATCTGTCGCCGTCACGGTGTAGGTCGACGTCAGGACAATGGTCTCGCCCGCCTCCAGAATCACCTGGCCTGAGGCACTGTTATAGGTGCCACTGCCGGATGACTTGCTCAGAGTCAGTCCTGTTGTCTCACCGTTTACCGTAAAGATGTCCGTTACATTCTTCGCAATCGCCACCGTTCCCGTGTTCGCGATTGTTATGGTGTAGGTCAGCGTGTCTCCCACGACTGCCTTCTGTGCGCCGGTGGTCTCATCGACCTCTCCGCTCATGCCGCTCACGGTCTTCTCTACCGTCCAGGATTCCTCGTTCTCTACATCGATCGTTACCTCATCGCCCGGTGTCTCCGGATCGTCCGGATCACCCACAAGGACAGAGTTCACCAGTTTGCAGCCCGCCGCGGTCACGGTGTAGGTCGACGTCAGGACGACTGTCTCGCCCACGCCCAGCATCACCAGACCTGTCGCACTGTCATAGCTGCCGCTGCCGGATGTCTTCGTCAGACTCAGCCTGATTTCTTTGCCGTCTACCGTAAAGGTATCCGTCAGAGTCTTATTGATGATTACGTTGCCGGTGTTTGCTACCGTGATGGTGTAAACGAGGGTATCGCCCACAACTGCCATCTGTACGCCGGTGGTTTCATCAATTTCCCCGCTCATCCCGCTTACAGTCTTTGTCACCGTCCAGGCAGCATTGGTCTTCTCATACGGAAGCCATACATCGCCGGAATCCGTCACCGGATTGCCGTCCGGGTCCTCACCGGTAGCGGTTGCTTTATTGTAAATCTCTACCGCTGCGGTTCCGCTTGTCCCGCTGACAACCACATCGGACTCTGTCACGATATAAGATACCGTCAGCGGGACCACTTCTCCCTCCGCCAGGGATGCGATGACTGCGGTCTTTCCGCTGCTGTCAACCATGTAGCCGCTGCCCTTCTCAAAGACTGCGCCCGCCAGACTGTCGACTACTTCGATATTCGTAATGGTACAGTTCCCGGTATTTTCTACCGTGATGGTATAAATTACGGTGTTGCCAACCATATACTCCACAGCCGCGTCAGCCGTCTTGGTCACAGACAGGGAGCCATGGTTCTCTACTTCTGTTGTTACCGTGTCCTCCGGCGGATTGGTGTCATCCGCATCGCCCACGATCACAGTATTCACCAGTTTACTATCCGTCACTGTCACGGTGTACGTCGCTGTCAGGACGACCGTCTCGCCCTCCGCGAGCGTCACTGTCTTCGCATCCGGATCGTAAGT
>JAJQCQ010000055.1 GCA_021202635.1 Lachnospiraceae bacterium
GATTACAGTTAAAGATAGATAATACATAAGCGTCTGCCTTATCGGCAGGCGCTTTACAACAGAGTCGAGAAATCGGCTCTTTTTGTTTGTCCGAAAGCGAGGTGAGGATTGTGGCGACAAGTCGAATTAAGGGTATTACGGTCGAGATTGACGGCGATACCACTGGTCTGTCAAAGGCGCTGAGTAGTGTAAATAAAGAGATGAAGTCCACACATCTCCGCTGCCGCTTCGGTCGGTGCTAAACGAGCGCCACTGGCGGTCAGCACCCCAGCTGAAGGATGTTGAAAAGCTCTTAAAGCTTGACCCTACGAATACGGAACTGTTGACACAGAAACAGAAGCTCCTCACTGAGGCTGTCTCTGAGACGAAGGAAAAACTGGAAACGTTAAAGACGGCTGCAGAACAGGCAAACACGGCTCTGGCAAATGGCGAAATCAGCCAGGAGCAGTACGATGCCCTGCAGCGTGAAATTATCGAGACTGAGGAAGAATTAAAAAAGCTGGAGACGCAGGCGGAGCAGTCCGCGACAGCGCTCCAGAAGATTTCCGCGACTGGTGAGAAGCTGCAGTTGGTTGGTGATTCGGTTTCTTCGGTTGGCACGAAGCTCATGCCGGTAACGGCGGGTGTAGTGGCTCTCGGAACGGCGGCTGTAATTACGGCGGCAAACTTTGAAACAGCCATGTCCAGCGTCAAGGCGCTGATTTCTTCGAGCTCCACGGACATCGAAGGCGATATGGAGAAGCTGGAAGAGGCGGCTCGTTCTGCCGGTGAGACCACGAAGTTCTCTGCTACAGAGGCTGCGGAGGCTATGTCCTACATGGGTCTTGCAGGCTGGTCCGCAGATGAGATGTGCGATGGTCTTTCCGGTGTCCTGAACCTTGCGGCGGCTTCGGAAATGGATCTGGCAAGCGCATCTGATATCGTCACCGATTACCTCTCCGCGTTTGGTCTGACCGCTGCTGATTCTGAAATGCTTGTGGACAAGATGGCTTACGCCATGAGCAATTCCAATACCAGCACTTCACAGCTGGGCGAGGCTTACAAAAATTGTGCCGCGACCGCTACTCAGCTCGGCTACGGTCTGGATGAAACTGCAGCGGCCTTGATGGTAATGGCGGACGCTGGCATAAAAGGTGGAGAAGCCGGTACAGCGCTTTCTTCCATCATGACAAGGCTTGGCAATAATACCTCCGGTTGTACCGACCTGCTGGCGGAGTACGGCATCGAAGTTTATGACGCGGAAGGCAATGTCAACTCACTCTCCAACATTCTCTCCGGGATGCAGGGCATCTGGTCAGATTTGACGGACGAGCAGAAAGCAAACCTCGCTTACGTGGTCGCCGGTAAGACGGCGCAGTCAGAGTTGATGACAGTCCTCGGCGAGACCACGGGCAGCTTTCAGGAATACCAGGAAGGCCTGGCTGGCTGCTCCGGCACTGCCGAGGAAATCAGACGGTTATCACTACGGTAGTGACCGCGATCCAGACATTTATCAGTACGGCATGGAACGCGATTTCCAGCACGATTTCCACGGTGCTTGGAGTTATCCAGACCGTCATCACGACAGTCTGGAATGCGATTTCGTCTGTGATAAGCACAGTTTTGAATGGGATTTCCTCCACGATATCCACGGTGTGGAATACCATCTCGAAGACGATATCTACGGTGGTCAATACGATAAAATCGACCGTATCCAAAGTTTTTACGGCTATCTGGAATGACATCAAGACAACCGTGTCTGGAATTTACAATACGATAAAGGATGGTTTCAATAATGCGGTGAGCTTCATCACAGGGCTTGCCTCTTCCGCTTTTAGCTGGGGTGCGGACATCATCAACGGAATTATCAATGGCATCAAAAGCTGTATCAGCAAAGTGAAAGAAGCTGTTTCGGATGTCGCGGAGACCATCAAATCCTACCTGCACTTCTCTGTGCCGGACGAAGGGCCGCTGACGGATTACGAAGACTGGATGCCGGACTTTATGCATGGATTGGCAGACGGCATTGAAAAAAGCCGTAGTCTCCTGCAGGGTGCGGTGTCAGACGTGGCAGCGGACATGGTCATCAATCCACAGGTCGCTGCAGCGCAGATGAATGGCGGCAACTATGGGAATTCTGGAAGCAGCTCGGATGCCACGGTTTCAGGAATCCTCTCCGGCATCCGGGAAATGGTAGATTTCTTAAGCGACCAGAACGTCGGGACGATTTCCATCCCGGTATATCTGGGCAACTCACTGTTGGATGAGATTATTGTGGATGCGCAGCAGAGACAAAACCTGCGCTCCGGCGGACGGTAAGGAGGTGTGTGCGGTGGCTTCCGCTGAGATGTATATCTCCGGCTATAAGTTCAAGCGTGAAGCGGATTCTTCTTACGGTGGTTTGTGGAGCGTGTCTTTTACGGCTGAAGTGAAAAAGTTGATGTATCCGATTGACTTTTACTAATGATTTGGGTATGTTATATATAGGAGGCAGACGACGATAAAATCAGTCATTAAGGGGAACGCGCAGCATCGCGGTGTTGCAGTTCCCCTTTAAATATGCTGTGATAATATGAAAAACCGATGCAGAGATAGATTGTACATAAGTAACGGGGAAGAACTCTTCATTTGATAGCAAACCTTCTTTTTCAAAGCAGCTGGATTGACCGGCAGATGAGTCTGTTCTGACTATTTCATTTGCAGGTCTTGAGAGGCAGGGCAGTCTGTCTCTGCTCACATAATTCCCACCTTTCCCCTGTCATTTTTGCCCGGTATTCACTCGGCGAACAGCCGCAGGTCTTTCTGAACGCTTCTGCAAAATAGCTGGCGCCCCTGAACCCCACATCAAAAGCGATCTCCGTAATGGACAGGTCGCTTTTTTGCAGCAGTTCCATTGCTTTTTTCAGCCGGTATCTGATCAGATAATTTGCCGGTGTATCCTGCAGGTACTTTTTAAATATCACAAGGCAGGTACTGCTGCTTACATTTCCCGCGGCTGCAATGTCATTAAGCGTCACCTTATCGCTGTAGTTATCCTGAATATAAGACAGCATATCCTTCAGAATGGACAGGCGTCGGTCGTTAATGCCGGTTCTTCTTCTGACATTTTTCACATTTTCACTCATCAGCTCCCATATTTGATAGAATAAGCTCTGGATGTGCAGCGGCGCAAGAGAGGATTCCCGACATTCATAGATGGAGCAAATGGCATTCAGTATCTGTTTCTGCCAGAGAATCCGGCTATCAAGCAGGATATACGGAAGGGACTCATCCGAGATAATCGGCGAAATAAAGTCCCGGTCTATCTGCTGTGATGCGCAAAGCAGCATGGGATGCAGCAGCACACAGTAAAAGTTACACTCTGTGTGCTCTGGTGAAAAACCGTAATGAAGCTGTCTGGCATTTACCCATATACCCTGTCCCGCATCAAGGTGTACTATTTCGCCGTTGACATTATAATACATATCGCCTGATAAAACAGAGATAAATTCCAGGTCGTCATGCCAATGGCTGTCAGCCGCAAATCCGGGGTAAGATGACAGCAGACCTCTGCGCACATACGCAAAATAGCCGTCATAATCGTATTTTACATTCTCCGCTCCGTCTTTTCGGATGTCTACCTTTGCCATGTTTTTCCTCCCTGTTTAAAATCCTGACGATTCCCAACAGCAGACCACATGTCTCGTTTTGCAGTGCTGCTTACTGCTCAGAAGAATTGCTTAAATTAACGATATTGTTATATTAATATGCGAAATAATGAAAGTATTCCCTGCTCAATTTCAATATAATTATACAAAGAAAACGGCAGGAGTCAACAGGAGAAAGAAACATTGCGGAAACTATTTGCAGTATTTGAGGATCGGGAATTTAATCAGAAACTCGCATCGCTGGTGCTTCCCATAGCGTTGCAGCAGCTTATGCTTGCTGTGGTGAGTGCTTCGGATGCCTTGATGCTCAATCTGATTTCACAGGATAAGATGTCGGCAGTCTCCCTGGCCACTCAGGTTACATTCGTTGAGAACCTGTTTCTGGCCGCTATGACCATCGGCCTTTCCATGCTAGCGGCACAGTATTGGGGCAAGAAGGACGCAGCAGCGGTAGAACGGATTTTTGCCTATGTGATGAAAATCACTGCTGCGGTTTGCTTTGTGTTTTTCATTACAGCTCTTGTATGGCCAAAGCTTCTAATGAGGCTGCTGACAAACGAATCGGTACTGATCAACGGCGGAGCGGAATATCTTCGAATCGTTTCGCCATCTTATCTTCTGACGGGCGTATCCCAGGTCTGTCTGTGTGCATTAAAAAACTGCGGCAGGACCAAAAAGGCAAGCCTGATTAATTCCGTGTGTATGATCGGCAACCTGCTTCTGAATCTGGTGCTGATCCTGGGCCTTTTCGGATTCCCACGCCTTGAAATTGCCGGTGCGGCCATGGCTACCACAATTGCCAGAGGGGCGGAAGTCCTCTGGTGCATCACGGAGCTTTCAAAAGAAGGATGCGTGAAGCTGCGTATCCGGAATATCCTGGTGAGCGATAAGGTGCTTCGCCGTGATTTCTGGAAATATACGGCTCCCGTACTCGGAAATGAAATCGTCTGGGGAATCGGGTTTACCATGTATTCCGTCATCATGGGACATCTGGGGAGCGACGCGGTTGCTGCCAATTCTGTCGCAGGCATTGTGAAAAACCTTGTCTGCTGTCTGTGCCTTGGCCTTGGAAGCGGAGGCGGAATTATGATTGGCAATGAGCTGGGCGCGGGAAAGACGGAACGAGCCAGAAATTATGGCGACCGGCTGTGCGTACTCTCCGTTCTTGTCGGTATCTTGTCCGGAATGCTTCTTCTCGTTATGCGTCCGTTTATACGATCAGCCGCCGAATTAAGCGGCACTGCGACCGAATATTTGAATGGCATGCTCCTGGTCTGTTCTTATTACATGATAGGAAAATCAGTCAACAGTACCACTATTTCAGGGATTTTCTGTGCAGGAGGAGACTCTAAATTTGGTTTTCTTTGTGACACAGTAGTGATGTGGTGCATTTCTGTTCCGCTTGGCTTTTGGGCTGCATTCGTTATGAAACTGCCGGTTACCGTGGTGTATTTTATCGTCAGCCTTGACGAGCTGATCAAGTTGCCGGCGGTATATATTCATTATAAAAAATACAGATGGGTGAAAAACCTGACAAAGAAGGAGGAATTTTAAGATGGCTATGAAAGACAGACTGCACACAGGAGAATTGTATCTGCCAGGCGATGAGGAAATTATGCGCGATCAGCTGAAACGGCTTGACCGCCTTTATGAGTTTAATCAGACCCGACCCACACAGATGGACAAACGGCAGGCTCTTATGAAGGAAATGTTTGCTGAAATAGGAGAGGGATGCTATATCGAACCGCCATTTTACTCGAATATGGGTGCGGGACATGTCCATTTCGGAAAAGGGATTTACTGCAACTTTGGCGTTACGATGGTGGATGATACCCATATTTATGTGGGCGACTACACCATGTTTGGTCCGAACGTGACAGTAGCGACTGCGGGACATCCGATCCTGCCCCAGCTGCGTGAAAAAGGGTATCAGTATAATATGCCCGTCCACATCGGAAGAAACTGCTGGATCGGCGCGGGCGTTCAGATTCTGCCGGGCATTACCATTGGCGATAATGTGGTGATTGGCGCTGGCAGTGTGGTCACAAAGGATCTGCCGTCCAACACCATCGCGGTCGGCAATCCCTGCCGGGTGCTGCGGGAAGTGAACGAACACGACCGGGAGTATTATTTTAAAGACAGAAAGATTGACTGGGCAGAGTTCGAATCAGAAGCATGAAAAAGCCTGTCCCCAGTCCATTTCCTGTTTGACATCATAGGTTCAAGTGTTTAAAATCAAAAGTGTATCCGGTTTTAATTTTAAACAGGTGGCAGGAGGGTCGAAAAATGAATTTTGATTATTTCACACCCACAAAAGTGGTATTTGGAAAAGGAACAGAAGCGAAAACGGGAGAACTGGTGAAGGAACAGGGCGGGCATAAGGTCCTGATCCATTATGGCAGCGGCAGTGTTGTAAGGACGGGACTGCTGGATAAGATTTGTCATTCCCTGGAGGAAGCTGGTATTTCTTATGTTTTGCTGGGCGGTGTTGTGCCGAACCCAAGGCTGTCAAAGGTGAGGGAAGGCATCTGCCTGTGCCGGGAGGAAAAGGTAGATTTTCTGCTGGCAGTAGGAGGAGGCAGCGTGATTGATTCCACGAAGGCGATTGGATATGGGCTTGCGAACGAAGGCGATGTCTGGGACTTTTACGACAGAAAAAGACAGGCTGCGGGTTGTACGCCGCTTGGGGCAGTGCTGACGATCGCGGCAGCCGGCAGTGAGATGAGCGACTCTTCCGTCATCACCAATGAAGACGGCTGGATCAAGCGCGGCTACAGCAGCAACTATTGCCGGTGCCGGTTTGCGGTCATGGATCCGGAGCTGACCTATACGCTCCCGGATTATCAGACACAGAGCGGCTGTGTCGACATTATGATGCACACGATGGAGCGCTATTTCAATCTGAGTGATAATATGGAATTGACGGATGGCATCAGTGAGGCATTGATTCGAACCGTGATGAAAAATGCAATCATCCTCAAACAAAATCCGTCCGATTACAAGGCCCGCGCGGAAGTGATGTGGGCAAGCAGCCTTTCACACAATGGACTGACTGGCTGCGGAACAGGCGGCGGGGACTGGGCGTCCCACCAGATCGAACATGAGCTGGGCGGTATGTTTGATGTGGCGCATGGAGCGGGGCTTGCGGCCATCTGGGGAAGCTGGGCGCGGTATGTCTATCCGGAGCATCCGGAGCGATTCGCCAGATTTGCGAGACAGATTTTTGATTTGAAGGAAAAGGCGGACCTGCAGGAGCTTGCGCTTGCCGGAATCGAGAAAATGGAAGACTGCTACCGGAGCATGGGAATGCCGACGAACCTGAAAGAGCTGGGCGTTGAACCGACAGAAGCGCAGATGCATGAGATGGCGGAAAAATGCTGCTTCTTTGGACAGCGGACAATCGGAGCCATAAAGAAACTTAATGCGGAGGATGTGGAGGAAATTTATAGGATGGCGCGCGGATAACAATTTTGTCTGTATCTTCTTCTATATGAAAAGTTCGCCGGGAACCGATGATCCGATTCCCGGCGAACTTTTCTGTGTGGTTCATCCACGAGACATTTCCCCATAACTGGCTCCTAAGCCCCAGATAATGCTTTGTAAAATGCTTCTCTTATTTTATAGTAAACGACGTAAGTCGTTTTGTAGTATTATTGCAGCGGTACAATATACAGATTTTCATCCGTGAGCGCCGTTTCCCCATCTTCCGATTCTTCCGGATAGGATTTCAGGAACAGCAGGCTCTCAATCTCATCCACATCGATGACCCGCCCATATCCCTGTATCACATGGTAAATGATCATTTCCCCATCCTCGGCATCGTTCCCGCCGTTTTCATAGCCGCTTGATCCTCCGCCGGTCAGATAACGGATATCTGTGCCGTCTTTCATACGGAAGCCGAGAAATGCCGGCGCTTCATCAAACAGAGAGGTTGTCCGTGTCGTTCCGTCCGGCTCGACCGTTTCTACGGTGTATTTGGAATAAGGAAACTCATAGTATATGGTTGCGGAAAGCGGCGAGAGAACCGCCTGAATGACAGTCGCATCGCTGTCTCCAAGCTCCGCGTCCAGATCAAAGGTGGTCGTGTTGGCGGAACCGGCCAGGGTCAGATCAAAGCTCCACGTACCGCCGATGTCTGTTCGGATTTCCTCTTCGGAATCTTCAATATACGATCCCAGTCCCTGAAATTCAATGTGCAGCTCCCTTCCGATAAATGCGCCTTCTTCTGTGGAATAAAGGGTAATACAATATTCCAGACTTCCGTCGTCCTGCACATATTGCAGCAGCCAGTTTCCATCGGCATCCGTTTTGATTTCACTGCCATCCGCGTTTACCGCTCTTCCGTTTTCGCCGACAATCAGACCGTTATAGAAGTTGCAGGCGGTAGCTCCGCTTCCGTCCAGATACAGGTCTTCTCCGTCGGTCGCGTTCACGTCCACATTTGTAAATTCCGGCTGTGCGCCTTCTTCCAGCGTGTAGCCTTCCACTTTGAATACGAGATAGGCATAATGATTGTCTACAATGGATTCTTCTGAGGTGATCGTCACGCCCTGGTTCGTTACAGATGCTCCGGATACGGACAACATTTGCTCCGCTTCCAGGTCGGCGAGCTGGTTTTCATCTGCCTGCATTCCTTTCTCTACAGAGCGGCTCCACTGCCGGTACGCGGCCACCGCGCCGACGCCGCAGACCATCACCGCGCACGCTGCCGCGATTCCGATGGTCAGTGCGTGTCTGCGGCTGTTCCTTTTTCTTGTGCCGGAGCGTCGGATTCTTTTTTGCGTCTGTTCGTCAGATCCATTGGAAGCAACGCTTCCGCTTAGAGAACTGTCGTGCAAAGAGTTACTTTTCCTTTCGGGATTTTCTCGTAAGGGCTCTGTCTCTAGAGACTCCGAATGTGTATTTGTTTTCGTTTTCTGATATATGTTGGAAAAAGTCTCGTTCGTTTTCGCTTCCTGCTGTATTTTGAAAAAAGCCGCATTCGCTTTCTGTTTTACGGTTTCCGGAATCGCAATGTCTTCCCGCAGCACTTCGATGACTTCTCCGGGATTCCATTCCTTTCGGAAGCTTTTATCTGCATCGTTTTGGTTCTCATCTACCTGCCAATGATCGGTTTTTATTTCTTTCATAAGCGCCTCGCCTCCTTTATTTGTCCTGCATCGGTTTTTGATGCAGGACGTAGGCCGCGCCATCACCGCCAGGTGATCTCTTTTGCGCGGCTTTCCACTTTTTCCCTGTAACAGCCTGTGCCAGCTTTTCACGTCCTCTTGCCAGCTGTGTGCGAACGGTACTTTCGGTTATTTCCAGAATCGCACTGATTTCACTGGTTTTATAGCCCTCCACATAATACAGCATCAGCACCAGCCGGTATTTTTCATCCAGCATATTCAGTGCTTCATTCCACTCGACATTTGTGAAGCCGGAATCTGCTGCGGATATCTCCGGCACATCCCCCGGCATACTCAGGTGCTTCCCCTGTCGGATGAGATCATTGCATTTGTTGACCAGAATCCGCGTCATCCATGTCCGAAACCAGGCCGGATCCTTCAGCTGCTCCAGTTTTTCCCAGCAGGTGAGAATTGTCTCGGAAATCGCATCGGCGATGTCTGACTCATTCGACAGAATCGCGCATGCCGTCTTATACATATTCTGCATCTGCGACTGCATCAGTGCTGTAAATGCATCGGCGTCATGTCCGGCGGCCCTTTCAGCCAGTTCAGCTAATTCTTCCATGCTCTTCTTCCCCCTTTCATATATTAGACGGACAAAGCTGCAAAAACGTCCCACGCTGTTTGGAAAATTGTGAACAAAGCAGGCGAAATGTATTTCCATGAGCCTTTCAATTGGTCATGTATCTTCATAATTTATCTGTCATGTAGTCCCTGATCTTCGCCAAAACGCTCTTTCAGCAAATTTGCCAGTTTCTCCGCAATCGGCGTAAAGACCTGATATTTTTTCCAGATGATATACATTTTTGTTTCCAGTCTTGGATAAAGAGGCCGGAAGCACAGTCCGCCCTCCGGGCTGACGTCAGCCAGGCGGTCAAAGACCAGCAGACATCCAAGCCCCTCCCGGACAAAAACAGAGCCGTTATAAAAGAGGTTAATGGTTCCGATGATATTCAGCTGATCGATAGCTTCGCCGCACCATCTGGGAAGATCTGCACGGATCGACTGCGGCGAGGTGATAAGTGGGACTCCCTGTAAATCCTCCGGACAGATTGCTGTTTTCTGCGCCAGGGGATTGTCTGTCCGCATCAAAAGCCCCCAGATGTCGCCGCCCGGCAGGGAGAGGTAATTATATTTTGAAAGATCGGGCGGCTCCACAATGACTGCAAAATCGGAAAGCCCCTGTTCCAGATCATTCACCACTACACGGGTATCGCCGCTGGTGATGTGGAAACGCAGCCCTGGATATAGCTGACGGAATTCCTGGATAGCTTCGGCCAGATGGTGGATCAGCCAGGATTCGGCGCAGCCGATGCGCACATCTCCGCCGGTTACGTCATTTAAAGATTGAAATTCCTCTATGGTCTTATCTGTCATATCCAGAATGTCTTCCGCTCGTTTACGCAATAAAATTCCTTCCTCCGTCAGATGTACGTTGTAGTTGCCCCGCACAAACAGCTTACATCCAAGCTCAGCTTCCAGCTCTTTGAGCTGCCTGGATAAAGTTGGCTGGGAAATGTGTAGCGTTCTGGCTGCGCCCGTGATACTGCCCTCCCGGGCGACTTCGATAAAATACCGTAAAACTCTCAGTTCCATTGTGTTTCCTCCGTTCGTTCATTCCCTGCTTTTGTGAGTTTCCTGCACCAGAAAATATAAATGCTTTCTGAAAATAATATAGCGCAAGCAGATATTCTTTTCAAGAATAACCAGAAATAGAAACAAAGTATTTGATATTCCGGCGCCCACATTATAAAATCAAGGCAACAGGGAGGTGAGCAGTCATGCCGGAAGCAAACAACGAAACCCAACGTTTCTACCAGAATCTCGTGGATATCGGTTTTGGAGAGGAAATGATCGCACGCTGTGTTCTGTTGCAAAAAGAAGGACGAGAACGGGAATTACGATTTACACTGCAAAACAGCCGAAGGGATTTACTGACGCATATTCATGCAGAGCAGAAGAAACTGGACTGCCTGGACTACCTTGTGAACTGGCTGGATAAAAAGGGGGCAAAGAAGTAGTGACAGTTGAGGACATCATTGCAGGTTACTATGATGAAACGAAGGAAAGCACCGAATGGAACGCCTATGCTGATACACTTTATCAGGAGGCGCTCCGCATCAGCATGGAACTGAACAATCAATATCATACGCCGGATGAAATCAGGGAAATCATGAGCCGTCTGACGGGAACGCAGATTGATCCGTCTTTTCGGTTATTTCCGCCATTCTACACGGATTTTGGGAAGAATACTCATATTGGGAAGGATGTGTTTATCAACTCTGGCTGCCATTTTCAGGATCAGGGCGGAATTGAAATCGGTGATGGCACGATGATCGGCCATAATGTAGTGCTGGCGACGATCAATCATGATTTAGACCCGGCGCAAAATCGGAAGAATCATTATGCGCCCATTACGATTGGCGATCATGTATGGATTGGTTCTAATGCAACCGTCCTTCCTGGTGTGAGGATTGGAGAGTGGTCAGTTGTTGCAGCGGGAGCAGTCGTGACCAAAGATATTCCGCCATATACGGTAGCAGGCGGTGTACCGGCAAAACGAATCCGGACGGTTGAAAGGGGGAGAAGCGGATGAAAAAATACAGCCGTCGACAATTTGTAAAGCTTGCGGCAGCCGGAGGAATCAGCGCAGCGTCATGGATGCTTTTTAACGATTCTATTTTGAAGGCCGGCGCACAGGAAAGCAATCCGAATGGGTCAGATTTTACTGAATCCTCTGTTAGTACTGACACATGGAACGGCAATCATATACTTGTCGTCTGGTTTTCCTGTACGGGTACGACTGAACAGATTGCCCAGTGGATAATGGGTGAAATCGGCGCAGACAGTTACGAAATTGTACCAGAGGATCCCTATACGGAGGAGGATCTGGCATATTATACCGGCGGGCGTGCCGACCGTGAACAGGAAGATGTCTCTGTAAGACCGGTGATTTCCGGCAGTGTGGAAAATATCGGGCAGTACGATGTGATTTTCCTCGGTTATCCCATCTGGCACGGGCAGGCGCCGCGGATTATCAGTACCTTTCTGGAGAGTTATGATTTCTCAGACGTAATGATCATCCCATTCTGTACCTCCCACAGCAGCGGCATTGGCTCCAGCGCGGAAAACCTGCATGACCTCTGCTCCGATATCGTTATCTGGATGGAGGGGCGGCGGTTCTCAGGGGATGCAACGGAAAACGATGTAGTTGAATGGATTGACAGCCTGGAATTATCAGAAAGTGAGGTACAAACCGTGGGTGAATTTAACTTTGAAACAAAAACTGTACTGCTGAACAGCGGTTATGAAATGCCCATCATGGGACTTGGCACTTACAGTCTGACAGACGAGGAATGTGCGGTTTCCATTGCAGCTCAGCTGGAAGCGGGAGGCAGACTGATTGATACCGCGTATATGTACGGCAATGAAGCGACTGTCGGGCAGGCGGTCCGGGATTCGGATGTGCCGCGGGAAGAGGTTTGTGTGATCACAAAGCTTTATCCGAACCAGTTTTCCAGCGCTGCTGAAGCCATTGACACGGCATTGGAAAAGATGGGGCTGGACTATATTGACATGATACTTCTGCATCATCCGGGAGACAACGACGTGGAAGCATACCTGGCGCTGGAGCAGGCTGTTGCAGACGGCAAGGTACATTCGATTGGTCTGTCTAACTGGTATGTAGAGGAACTGGAAGAATTTCTGCCCCAGGTGAACATCACCCCGGCACTGGTGCAGAATGAAATCCATCCGTATTATCAGGAGAACGATGTGATCCCTTATATCCAGTCGCTGGGGATTGTCGTGCAGGGCTGGTATCCCCTTGGCGGACGCGGGTATACGGCGGAATTATTGGGTGATGAAACGATTTCCGCTATTGCTGAGGCTCACGGTGTTTCTTCCGCGCAGGTGATCCTGCGGTGGAATTTACAGAAAGGCATCGTGGTGATTCCAGGCTCCAGTGACCCTGATCATATCCGGGAAAATCTTGATCTGTTCGGGTTTGGGCTGACAGATGAGGAAATGGAACAGATCAATGCTCTGGACAGGAATGAAAAACACGACTGGTATTAAGGTCAGTATATCCGGAACAGGCAGCACAGGGTTTTGTAACAGCGCGTAATGCTATTGCTGCCGTATCAGTCCTGAATTACAGAATAATAATATATATCATAAAAAGAAAGCGAGGCAATTATTATGGAAGAAAAATTAAATCTGACAATGGAATGGGATAAGACTTTCCCAAAGAGCGACAGGGTAAATCACAGGAAGGTAACCTTCCACAACCGCTACGGTATCACTCTGGCGGCTGATCTCTACGAGCCAAAGGATGTGGAGGTGTCCTCTCGCGGCGGCGAGGCTGCCGGTTCTGGACGGCTCCCGGCTATCGCGGTCTGCGGTCCGTTCGGCGCAGTTAAAGAGCAGGCAGCCGGACTGTACGCGCAGACGATGGCAGAACGAGGCTTTCTGACGATTGCCTTTGACCCGTCCTACACCGGCGAGAGCGGCGGACAGCCCCGCTATATGGCGTCCCCGGACATCAACACGGAGGATTTCATGGCAGCGGTGGACTTTCTTTCCGTACAGGACAATGTGGATCCGGAGCGGATTGGTATCATCGGTATCTGCGGCTGGGGCGGCATGGCATTGAATATGGCGGCGCTGGATACCCGCGTCAAGGCTACGGTCGCATCTACGATGTACGACATGACACGCGTGAACGCCAACGGCTACTTTGACAGTGAGGACAGCGAAGAAGCCCGATATGAGAAGCGCAAGACTCTCTGCGCGCAGCGCATTGTCGATTACAAAAACGGCAGCTATGCCCTGGGCGGCGGTGTGGTTGACCCGCTTCCGGAGGATGCGCCATTCTTTGTGAAGGATTATTATGATTATTACAAAACGGAGCGCGGCTATCATCCCCGCAGCCTGAACTCTAATGGCGGATGGAATGTGACCGGCTGCCAGTCGTTCCTGAACATGCCGATTTTGCAGTACAGCCAGGAAATCCGCAACGCTGTCCTCGTCATCCATGGGGAAAAGGCGCACTCCTGTTATTTCAGTAAGGATGCGTTTGCGAAGCTGACCGGCGACAATAAGGAGCTTCTGCTTATTCCGGGAGCCGTTCATACGGATCTTTATGACCAGACGGACATCATTCCGTTTGATAAAATGGAATCCTTTTTCAGAATGTATCTGAAATAAGCAGAAAAGGAGAGGAGACGCATGATGACTGATAAAAAATCGATGGTTTATTTTACCCGCGATCTTTCCGCGGAAGGCCTGCAGCGCATTTATGGGCGGATCGCTTCTGGCATCAGCGGAAAGACTGGAATCAAGCTGCATACCGGCGAAAAGCATGGACCAAATATCATTCCCCGCCCCTGGGTGGAGCAGTTGATTAAAAGCGAACTTCCGGGAGCTGCGATCGTAGAGACGAACACCTACTATGAAGGAGACCGCTATACGACCGAACAGCACAGGGAAACCATTCAAACCAATGGCTGGACATTCTGTCCGGTGGATATTATGGATGAACATGGAACGGTTATGCTGCCTGTAAAAGGCGGCAAATGGTTCACAGAGATGTCTGTAGGAAAAGGAATTCTGGATTACGACTCCCTGCTTGTGCTGACACATTTCAAGGGTCATACCAAGGGCGGTTTCGGCGGCTCCAATAAGAATATCGGGATTGGCTGCGCGGATGGACGGATCGGAAAAGCAATGATTCACACAACGCCGGGCTCTTCAGATATGTGGGATATTGGCAAGGAAGAATTCATGGAACGTATGACGGAATCCACCAAGTCTGTGGTAGACCACTTTGGGGCGCATATTGCTTACATCAATGTCTTGCGGAATATGTCGGTTTCCTGTGACTGTGAGGGAACAGCAGCCATGCCGGTCGTGACGCCCAATATTGGTATTCTGGCGTCGACAGACATTCTGGCGGCTGACCAGGCGTCCATTGATATGGTCTACGCTCTGAAAGAAGAGGACCATCACGACCTGGTGGAACGCATCGAATCACGTCACGGACTGCGCCAGCTGACCTACATGAAAGAGCTGGGGATGGGCAATGACCAGTATATATTGGTAGATATTGACCGGATGGATATGGAAATCTCCGTGGAAGATGCCGTGAAGGATGTAAAACCATTTGTAAAGGAAGAATTTGCGGTGTTTCTGTCATTTTGTGACGAAATGTAAAATACATTCGTGTAAATTAGTGTTAAATTCAAAGAAAACAACATTGATTTTTACAGGAACATATATTATACTATGGTCAGTACCTTTAAGGAGGTGGCTATATGTATAGAAAGATTACGCAATATTTAGAAGCGTGGAAAGACAGTGGACACCGCAAGCCTTTGATTTTGCAGGGAGCAAGACAGGTTGGCAAGACCTATTCCATTCTGGAGTTTGGACGCACCCACTATGAGAATGTGGCATACTTCAATTTTGAAACCAATCCAAAGCTGAATGAAACCTTTGAGGAAAATATCAGCCCCGATTACCTGATACCGATTTTATCCCACATTGCGAGACAGACGATAGTCAGGGAAAAAACGCTGATTGTGTTTGATGAAGTGCAGCTTTGCGAAAGGGCTTTGACAAGTCTGAAATATTTTTGTGAGGACGCACCTGATTATCATATCATCGTGGCAGGCAGTCTGCTCGGCGTCGCTGTAAGTAGGCATAAGTTTTCTTTTCCTGTCGGCAAGGTGGATATGAAAACCCTCTATCCTATGGATATGGAGGAATTTATGTTAGCCTGTGGCGAACAGCTCCTCGTGGAACAGATAAAGAAATGCTTTGAAACGGATACACCGCTACCCTCTGCTTTGCACGATGCGGCGATGCGGCTCTACCGCCAGTATTTGATTGTGGGCGGTATGCCTGAATGTGTCATGCAGTTTGTGGATACAAAGAATTATATCCTTGTCCGTCACACGCAGGACACTATCCTTGCAAGCTATCTTAATGATATGAGTAAGTACAACAACCTCAATGAGATTAAGAAAACCAGACTTGCCTATGACAACATTACCGTACAGCTTTCCAAGAAAAATACCCGTTTCCAATATAAGCTGATTAAGAAAGGCGGCAGGGCTTCCGAGTTTGAAAATGCTATCGAATGGCTTTGCCTGTCTGGTATCGTGTCACAGGTGTATAAGGTGGAGCAGATAAAGAAACCGCTTGAAAACTACCGTGATATTGATGCTTTCAAAATCTATGTATCGGATTTGGGGCTGCTTTGTGCAAAGAAAGATTTAGCGGCAAACGACATTCTCTATATGGTGGACGAAATTAACGACTTTAAGGGTGGTATGGCTGAGAACTATGTCAATGTGCAGCTCACCATTAACGGCTATAACACCTACTATTGGGAGTCTGAGCGTGGTGCGGAGATTGATTTTATCATTCAGCGTGACGGTCAGCTTATCCCGATTGAAGTAAAATCGGCTGACAACACCAGAGCAAAGAGTTTAAGGCTGTATATGGAAAACTATAAGCCTGCTTATGCCATTAAACTCTCTGCAAAGAACTTCGGCTTTGAGGACGGAAAAAAGACCGTTCCTCTCTATGCCGCATTTTGCATCTGAAAATTTAACAGCGTATCGGTAACGCTCCCTATTGCACGGTGGGCGTTATTTTTTACCGAAAGGAGGAGCCCGGACTATGAGAACATTTGATTATAGCTTTTTGAATAAAAAAGTCCTTTTGCTGAAATCCGTTGACGATCGTTGTCTTCTGTGGTAGTATATAACAAAATTGCTAATCAAACAATTAGTAATTGAACGATTAGCAAATATTCGTATAGCGTGAGTTATTGTTCACACCCATGCCATGCATTTTCTGCGTGACATGGACAAAAACATAAAACCAGTGAGGAGGCGTGGTATGTTCGTTGGCAGAGAACGGGAATTAAGCAAATTAAACAGGATGTACCAGAGCGGCAGCTTCGAGTTTGCAGTTGTGTACGGGAGACGCCGGGTGGGCAAGACGACACTGATCCGGGAATTCATGAAGGATAAGCAGGGATATTATTATATGAGCGTTGAAGGCGCGAAGAAGGAGAATCTGGCAGGCCTGTCAAGAGCTTTCCTTTCACAGGAAGACAGCCTGCAGGAAACATTCGAATTCAGGGACTATGAGTCCATGCTGGGGCACCTGGATACTCTTGCGAAAAGTGGGGAAAGGCTTATTGTGGCTATTGATGAATATCCCTATCTGGCAGCCTCCTTCCAATTGCACAGATCCGGGCAGGAGTTTTGACAGCCCTTGATTGTGTGCCGGAGTGGGGGTATAATTCCAGAAAAAAATATCAGACTGGAGTGTGAGAATATGGTGACAAAAAAAGAAAAGATTCTGACAATGGCTGGAGTGTCTGCGGCTGCTGCGGCAGGCTGCCGGATTCTGCGGGAGTACCGCAGCTGGCACCCGTTTGCATTTTACTGGACAAAAATGCATGAATCCGCAAAAATAAAGTCCGTAACCGTGCAGAACTGGAAGACTTGCTCAATATTTTGTCTTCTGGGATCGGGTCACTGACGAACCCGACAAAATTATCTGCGACATTCAGGAGCGTAAAGCAGAAAACGATCAGCAAAACAACGATTGGAAACTATATTGATTATCTATGCGATTCTTTTCTCATTGATCGCGCTGTCCGCTACGATATTAAAGGACGAAAATATATTGACACTCCAGTGAAATATTATTTTACCGATATGGGACTTCGCAATGCCCGATTAAATTTCCGACAATTAGAAGAAACGCATACTATGGAAAACGTTATCTTCAACGAGTTGAAAATTCGAGGTTTCAATGTGGATGTAGGTGTAATTGTGCATAATAGTACAGATTCCAACGGCAAGAATATTCGTAAACAGCTGGAAATTGACTTTGTCTGCAATAAGGGCTCCAGACGTTACTATATCCAGTCGGCGTATGCAATGCCAGATCAGGAAAAAATGGTACAGGAGCAGCGTTCTCTTATGCTGACAGGTGATGCCTTCAAGAAGATTATTATCACCAAAGAAATACCGACTCCTTACTATAATGATGATGGTGTTCTGGTGATGAGTATTTATGATTTTTTATTGAATTCGAACAGTCTTGAACAATAACAATTTGAACAGAATTATTTTTAAAGAGAGGGACAAAAGATGTTTGATGAAAAAAATACAAAGACTCCGGAATGCGAGTCCAGTGTAAATCTGAAAGCAGAGGATTACCGGGATCCATGGCTGGCAGCGGGAGTAAATAAGGCGATTGGCTTCTTCCCCAGAGAATTTTACTGTCTGGATAATTACAGTGCGTTTAAAATCGAATACAGGGGTTGGGTATACGCCACTGTAGAGGAAGCCTACCAGGCAAGCGCTTTTCTGGAGGTGGCTGATGATGTGGCAGAGCAGATTCGGCACGCCGGGTCGCCTTACGAAGCGAAGCAGATTTCTGTGGCGAATAAGGACAGAAAAAGACCGGACTGGGAAACGGAAAAGCTGGAGGTGATGGAAGAACTTTTGCGTGAAAAAGTAAAGCAGCATCCGTATGTCAGGGAAATGCTGATAAAGACGCAGCAGAACCGGATTGTCGAGGATTCTCCGAAAGACACCTTCTGGGGCTGGGGACCGAATCGCGACGGCGAGAATCATATGGGCAGGCTGTGGATGAAGCTGCGGGAGCAGGTATTAAACGGGGAGCTGTGATTCTGCTTTACAGGAAGTATTCCCCTTTCTGATACTCTTTTGGCGATACCCCGACTGTTTTCTTAAATTGTCTGGAAAAATAGTACGGGTCCGTGTAACCCAATGACTGGGCGATTTCGTAAATGTACAGGTCTGTCGTGCGCAGCAGCTTGCAGGCCTGTTTCATTTTCAGGTTGATAAAGAAGCTCATGGGCGCGTGCTGCGTGTGTTTCTGGAAAATGGCGTTCAGGTAACTCGGAGAAAGGTCGAACTTCCGGCTGATCTGCTCCAGTGTCAGGCTTTCTCCGAGGTGTTGGTACATATAGCGGATAATATTTGATATATGACGGTTCTGCTCATAGGCGGAACCCTTTTTTTCGCGGTCATACGTTTCCGCGAGGATTAAAGAGAGCACCTGAGAAATATAGATAAAGTTTCCAAGCGTATAATTCCCGTCGAGGACGCGAAAGAGCAGATCAAAAAGAAACTGCATTCGGTTCGTGGCGTGTTCGGTTGTAAAGTGGATAATGCGGCAGTCTTCGAGCGGGAAATAGCAGGCGTCTGTTCCTTTAAAGTGAACCCACAGAATACTCCATGGATCGTCCGAATGGGCATAATAACAGTGCGGCGCATATCTGGGGATGCAGAATGCGTCGTTTTCGTGCAGAATGTATTTGTGACGGCCGACCTCGATGGTTCCGCTTCCTTCTGTGCAGTAAAAGAAAATATATTCTTCAATACCGGCCTTTCACTCCCGGTAATGATGGGCTGCATGCGGGAAAAATCCCACGTCTGTCAGATAGAGGCGTTTCACCTGCGGGTGTTCGACATATTTCTGAAAGGATTTGGTAGGGAGAACAATCATGCGCTCGCCTTTAAATCCATCTTTTTTCCATTCATTGAACGTTTCCATGGGGCGAGTATAGCATTTCTGTGGAAGATTGTCCATCCTGAATCAGGATATGCCATTTTTTGTGCCGGTTTTTCATGTTAGAATCAGGCTGTGAAATGAAACATGGATATGCGGTTTCTGGTCATTTTCTGACCACGCAGTGGTTGTGTGGTTAATGGTCACACCTGTAGTGGTCAGAGCAACGTAAATTGGTCAAAGGGTGACTTGTAACACTGTGAGACCAGGAAAAATTGCAATGAATGGAATGGCGAATGATTTGAAGGGAGAAAATGATGCAGGCAGACACTTTTGCAAAAATCTGGGAGGAAACCGTTGTGATCCCGACTTATCCGGCGGGGCAGCCGGAAAAAAGTCCGCTTTTTATTGAGAAAAGGGCTTATCAGGGGAGTACGGGGAAGGTATATCCGTTCCCGGTGACGGAGACGATCTCAAATGAGAAAATAGACGTAGAATACCGGGCTGTTTTTCTGGAAAATGAATATCTGAAGATTATGATTCTGCCGGAGCTGGGCGGAAGGATTCAGCGGGCGTATGACAAGACGAACGGCTATGATTTTGTATACTACAATCATGTGATCCGTCCGGCCCTGGTGGGGCTCGCCGGACCGTGGATTTCCGGCGGGATTGAGTTTAACTGGCCGCAGCATCACCGCCCGTCGACTTTTTCTCCGGTGGACTATACGCTGGAAGAAAACAAAGATGGATCGTGCACGGTGTATCTGAGTGAGACCGATAAAATGTACGGAACAAAGGGGATGGCGGCGATTTCGCTGTATCCGGGAAAAGCTTATATCGAGGTGCGCGGGCAGCTTTACAATGGGACAGACCTGCCGCAGACCTTTCTCTGGTGGGCGAATCCGGCGGTGCCGGTGAATGACGATACCTATTCCGTATTTCCGCCGGACGTGAATGCGGTGATGGATCACGGAAAGCGGGCGGTGTCGACCTTTCCGATCGCGACAGGGGAATATTATAAGTGGGACTATTCGGCCGGGGTGGATATTTCGCGTTATAAGAATGTGAAGGTGCCGACCTCCTATATGGCGGCGCATTCCGATTTTGATTTTATCGGAAACTACGATGAGGGGCGGGAAGCAGGGCTTCTCCATGTGGCGGACCATCATATTTCTCCGGGGAAAAAGCAGTGGACCTGGGGGAACGGGGATTTCGGACGGATGTGGGATCGGAACCTGACGGAATCAGACGGTCCCTATATAGAACTGATGACGGGGGTTTTCACAGATAACCAGCCGGATTTTTCCTGGCTGGAGCCGCAGGAGGAAAAGAATTTTGTGCAGTATTTCATGCCGTACAAGGGCGTGGGCAGAGTCGGGAATGCGACGAAGGATGCGGTGATTGGTCTGGCGTGGGGGATGGATGAAGACGGAGCTGCTGCCAGTGAAGATGCCTCTTTTGGCGCGGCGAACGCTGCCGATGGCGCCTTTTCTGCTGATGGAAGTGTTCTCACAGACGAAAATGGTTCATCGAGTAGAGGAATCCCTGCCAGGACGCTGACCTGGAAGGTTTACGCGACAGGGGAGTATCCGGGCGCGGAGGTTGTGCTTTTTCAAAATGGAAAAGAAGTCTGCCGTCAGCAGGCCAGCTTAAGTCCCACAACTTGTGTGACGGGGTCATTTGAGGTGGAAGAGTCTGTCGTCAAAGGGGAAAATACGTCCTGTCTGGATGAAGCGGAAGTTCGCTGCGTGAAGGGTGGGGATGCGGAAGCGAATTATCGGGTAGAAGTGCAATGGAAGGGCAGAACGCTGGTGAGTTGCTCGCCGTATAAGAAGGAACTCTCCCCGATTCCGCAGCCGATGGAGCCATTGAAGAAACCGGAGGAGCTGAAATCGCTGGAGGAGCTCTATCTCGCGGCGACGCATCTGGAACAGTACCGCCACGCTACCCGTGAACCGGCGGAGTATTATCTGGAGGGGTTAAGACGTGATCCGACCGATATCCGCCTGAATAATGGCTATGGTCTTCTACTTTTGAGGCGTGGGAGAATGCAGGAGAGCATTCCTTATTTTCAGGCCGCGATTAAAAAACAGACCTGGAGAAATCCGAATCCGTATTCCGGGGAGTGTTACTTCAACCTCGGACTGGCATACGCGTTGAATGGGCAGGAGGAGGCAGCTTATGACGCGTTTTTCAAGTCGACGTGGAGCGCGGATACGCAGAGCGCCGGGTTCTGCTGGCTGAGCTGCCTGGCGGCGCGCGCGGGGAGAAAGCTTTCGGCTAGCGCAGAGCAGTCCACGGAGGACGAGGCTGTGGAAACGCCCCCTCGCTGCGCTCGAGGGCAAGACGCCTCGCCCATGCAAGTTCGCTTCGCGAAGGGCGAGGCTGCTGCGTATGAGCAGGCACTGGAATTTGCGGAGCAGTCGATGATCCGCAACTGGCATAACATGAATGCGCGTATGCTGAAAGCGGCAATGCTCCGCAGGCTGGGAAGACCGTCGGAAGCCTTTCTGAGGGAATGCCTGGAGATTGATCCGCTTCATATGGGTTGTCTGTATGAAAGGATGCTTTTATCTCTTTCCGACAGGCAACGGCAAAACGTGCTGTTCGCAGAAAAAGATGATTTATTTTTGCACGGTGGTATGGATCGGGAACTGGACGAATCAGGGGAAAGGGCATTCGTGATCAGGAAAGAATGGCAAAAACGGATGCGTCAGGAAGCGCACAATTATCTGGCTCTATCGCTGGATTACAGTAAGGCTGGCCTGTATGAGGAAGCGGTGGATATTTTGCAGGCCTCTCCGGAGCAGAGTCCGCTTTGTCTTTATTATCAGGGATTTCTGTACGGAAAGATGGGGGCGGAAGCGCGTGCCAGGGAATGCTGTCAGAGAGCGGAGGAAGCAAATCCGGATTACTGCTTTCCAAGCCGGATCGAGGAAATCGAGATTCTGGAATATGCGGTGCGGATCCTCGAAACAGCGCCGATGGCGCACTATTACCTGGGGAATCTGTTTTATGATAAAAAACAGTATGCGGACGCGATTCGGCACTGGGAGATAGCCGTGGAAACCGCCCTGCCGATGGAAGCTCGATGTGAAAAAGGTGAGGCTGTGGAAACGGCATGCACGGCTGACGCCGCACCTGCCAGAACGCCGCTGCCAATGGAAATCGCTTCGCGATGGGCAGCGGCTGTGGAACGAGGGGTATCGCTTGCGATGGCCCATCGGAATCTGTCGATTGCTTATTATAATAAAGGGGTGTTGGAAACGGCACGCGCGGCTGACACCGCACCTGCCAGAACGCCGTCGCCAACTGAAATCGCTGCGCGATGGGCGGCGGCTCCAGAGGAATCTGTACGGTACCCTGTTTTGCCTGGTAAGACTTCAAAGAATGTGCTGTCACCTGGCGACGGGCTTGCCCAGATGAAATATGTTTCAATGGAAGCAGCGTTGCAGGAGATGAAACGCGCGTGTGAACTGGATGGAGAATACCCGCGGATGTGGCTGGAATACGATCAGCTGGCGGCGCGGCTGAATTTCTCGGTGCGGGAGCGTCTGGAGACAATGGAGAAGCACAGAGATCTTTTGGAAAAACGGGATGATTTGTACCTGCGGTGGATTACTTTGCTGAACTGTGCAGGACGGCATCAGGAGGCGCTTGACGCCCTTCTTGCGCATCCGTTCCACCCGTGGGAGGGCGGAGAAGGAAAGGTCAGCGGGCAGTACCGTTATGCTTTGATCCGGCTCGCTATTGGCTGTCTGAATGGGGGCGAGGCTGAGGAAATGCCCCCTCGCTCTGCTCGGCGGCAGGACGCCTCGCCCATGGAAATTCGCTGCGCGAAGGGCGAGGCTGAGAAAGCTCTGGCGTATCTGGAAGCGTCGCTGACATACCCGGTTGTGCTGGGAGAGGGTAAGCTTCCGAATGTGCCGGATAATCAGGCTTATTATTATATGGGTTTGGCGTACCGGATGATGGGAGATGCTCAAAAAGAGCGTGAATATCTGGAATTGGCGGCGTCTGGCCCGCAGGAGCCGGAGCCTGTGCTGTATTATAACGATCAGCCCTCGGATTTCATCTTCTATCAGGGGCTGGCGAATCGTGCGCGGGGAAGAGAGGCTGCGGCAAAAAAGGCATTTCATCGCCTGATTGCTTACGGAGAAGCGCATGTGTTTGATGAGGTGGAGTATGATTTCTTTGCGGTCTCACTTCCGGAAATTGAGGTGTTTCAGGAGGATATCCAAAAGAGAAACCGGCTGTATTGCAACTACCTCCGGGCGCTTGGAAGCATTGGACTGGGGGAAAAGAAAAAAGCCGCGGCTTTGTTGGAGGAGATTTTAAGAGAGCAGGCAGATTATCAGGGGGCTCTGGCGCACCTGGAGATGGCGAAGTAGGGTGATTGGTCACACTTGCAGTCTAAGATGTGGAAACGGCACGCGCGGTTGACACCGCACCTGCCAGAACGCCATCGCCAAAGGAAATCGCTTCGCGATGGGCGATGGCTGACGCCGCACTGCCAGAACGCCGCCGCCAATGGAAATCGCTTCGCGATGGGCAGCGGCTAACGTGGATTGATCAGGATGTGGCCTGGCACGAGAGGGGTGGGAGAAAAGATGGAATATTCATTGGAAGGAAAATGGCAGGTTTGTCTGACGGGGGCAGAAGATCAGACGGAGAGAGAGCTTTGCCATGAGATGATATTGCCGGGGACACTGGACGAAAACAGGATTGGCTACCGCGATACAGGAAAGAACCAGTGGCATATGGAAGAAACGAATAATGAAGAGAACGATCATCCGGCAAAGGAAAATATGGAAGCAAGCGGTCTGGAAAGCGCTCCCAAAGAGCATAAGCCGATCGCCACGCGTTTCACCAGAAAGTATACCTACGAAGGGGAAGTAAGGCTTACCAGAATGGTTCATTTTACGGAAAAGCCGGGGAAACGTGTATTTCTGGAGGCGGAGAGAGTCAGAGTATTAAGTCTGCTCATTGACGGGCAGGAGGTGCCGCACGCGCTCCCGCCGTCCATCAGCACTCCGCAGGTATTTGAGGTGACCGGAAAGATGGACGGAACGCATGAGATCACACTGTTGTCGGATAACAGTTATCCCGGACTCCCGCGGGAGCAGATCATCTATTCTTCGGCGGCGACAGACGAGACACAGACGAACTGGAATGGAGTGCTGGGATATCTGCGCCTGCGCGAGGAACAGGAGGTGTTTCTGCGGGAAGTACGCGTTTATCCCAAAATGACAGGGGATGCAGTGTTGCCAACGGGGAAACGGTACGCGCGGCGGCTGGAGAACACGCAAAATACCGTCTTGGCCGGCACCGGACAAATGCCTGTTGGCGAGCAGGCTGCGCGGTGGGCAGTGTCTGCAATCATTGAAATTGATGCGGGGCGAGCGTTTGGGGGAAGGCTTCGCCTTTGCTCGGATGCGTTTACAACGGAAGTCATAATACCGATTTCTGTACCTGAGGGGTGTACGGAAATCGCGGTGGAAATCGTTTCCGCAGACAGTGATGATACTTTTGAAACGGGGCGGAGTTCTGAAAATACCACGGGAAGATACGCGGTTCTTAAACCGGAGCTATGCCTCTGGGATGAGGACGAAGGGAATCTGTATGAACTCACAGCACAGCTTTTTGAAGCTGAGGGCGCGGCTGAGGCGGCAGCATGTGAGGACAACGGAAAAACGGCACAATCGAATCATGCCTTTGCACAAATGGAAGCTTTGTCGGAAAAGACGATTCGCTTCGGTTTCCGTGTATTCGGGGATAACGGCAGGGGACGGCTGGCTCTGAATGGCCGAACCATCTTTTTTGCGCGGCGAGGCAAATTGTGCGGAATTCCCGGAAGAGGGACATCCGCCGATGGACAAGGCGGCCTGGCTGGAGATCCTGAGCCGGTACCACTCTTATGGCGTCAACTGTATGCGTTTTCATTCGCACTGCCCGCCGGAGGCGGCGTTTGAGGCGGCGGATGAACTGGGGATGCTGATGCAGCCGGAGCTTTCGCACTGGGATCCGAAGGGTGCGTTCGAGACGGAAGAGAGCTTTGCCTATTATCAGAGGGAATTGACGCAGATTTTAAGGATGCTGGCAAATCATCCGTCTTTTGTGATGCTGACGCTTGGAAATGAGCTCTGGACGCAGGAAACGGGACTTGCGCGTATGCATCAGCTGCTGGCGCTTGCGCGAAAGATGGACGATACGCGGCTGTATGCGATCGCTTCTAATGGGTTTTATGGGACAACAGGATGTGATGCGGAGAGTGATTTTTATACCTCACAGCGTTTTTATGGAATGCCATTGCGCGGGACTTCCGCGGCAGAGAAAAAGGAAGAGGGCATTCAGGGCCACATAAATCATCGTTACCCGGATTCGTGTATGAACTACGACCCGACAATGGAGAAACTGCGGAAAAAGTATGAAAAACCGGTGTTTGGCTTTGAAGTGGGGCAGTTTGAGGTGCTTCCGGATTTTGGAGAGCTGGGCGATTTCCACGGCATTTCAAGTCCGGCAAACCTGGAGCTGATTCAGAAAAAAGCGGCAGTGCACGGACTTTTGGAAGAATGGGACCGGTATGTAGAGGCGACCGGGGAGCTGGCGCTGATTGGCTATCGGGAGGAGGTCGAAGCGGCGATGCGGACGCGGGAGATGTCCGGGCTTTCTCTTCTGGGGCTACAGGACTTTCCGGGGCAGGGAACTGCTCTGGTAGGGATGATGAATTCTCATCTGCGGCCGAAGCCTTACTCCTTTGCCAGACCGGAGCGGTTTCAGGCGTTTTTCCGCAGCCAGCTGGTGCTGGCCGAATTTCCAGGCTACACGTATGAATCGACGGAACGGTTACAAGTCAGGGTAAAGGTTGCTAATTTTGGAAAACAAGAGATTTGTGCGCCGGTACGCTATGAATTGCGAGGAGCGCTGCCACGAAATGAAACTGCTTCGCGATGGGTGACAGTTGAGGAATCGCCCCTTTGTTTTGCTCGGCGGCAAGACACCTCGTCCATGGAAGTTCGCTGCGTGAAGGGCGAGGCTGAGGAAATGGTATGCGTGACTGGCGAATTGCCGCAGGTGACCTGCCCGGTCGGCGAGCTGACGGATGCGGGCGAATTTACAGTCCTGCTGTCTGCAGATCGTCCGATGCGTCTGTCTCTTCACGTACAGGTGGGTGCTGCGGAAAACACATACCCGATCTGGGTGTATCCGCCTGTGGAGCCTGCGTGTCCCGATGCGGTATATGAGACTGAAGTTTTTGACTCGAAAACGCGAAGGGTTCTTGCAGAAGGCGGGATTGTCTACCTGACGCCGCCTGCGACTGCGGAAGCCATGCCATCCTCCATTAAGACACAGTTTACGACCGATTTCTGGTCTGTCGGGACATTTCCGGCGCAGGAAGGGGGCATGGGGCAGCTGATTGATGAGAAGCATCCGCTGTTTGCAAATTTCCCAACGGAATTTCACACAAACTGGCAGTGGTGGCCGATGGCGACGCAGCGTGCGATTATCCTGCCAGAGTATAAGAAATCTATTGTCACACAGATGGACAGCTATGCTTATATGCGGCCAATGACGCAGCTTCTGGAGTGCCGCTGCGGCGGAGGACGGCTGCTGCTCTCCTCAATGGGGCTTCAGAACCTGCAGCAATATCCGGAGGCGCGGGCGCTGCAAAACGCGATTTACCAGTATCTGATTTCCGAACAGTTTCGACCGGAGCAGGAAATGGAGGCAGAAGTTCTGGCAGGCCTGGTGTGGGAAAATCTAACAAACTGAATTTTAAACAAAAAACTTGCTCAAAGTTGAATATAATGTTATACTAAATAGTAGATTTTATAATTATTTCAGAGGAGATGTTGGATGTGAAACTGCTACGAGTATGTGCAAGCAATTTTAAAAACTGTCAGGAAAAGATAGTGATTGATTTTGTGGCAAAATCAAAAAAAACCTCTGAGGATAAGCAGTATGAGCTGGTAAAGGTTGCGGATGAATTATATGTGTATAGCACAGCTGCATTTATTGGAAAGAATGCGTCAGGAAAAACCACAGCGATTGAAATACTGGATTGCTGCTATTCGATCCTTGGAGAATTCCGTGTAGAAAATAAGCATTATAATTACGATGGGATTAGCCTGGAAATTATTTTCTACCACGAAGGGAATATATATAAATATACAACGAAACTGCAAACAGATTCTGTTCTGGAAAATCGTGCTGTTTTCCGGAGGCAACACGTTTATTGTAAAAAGTATTATAAGACAAAATTGAATTCGATTTATTATGTGGAAGGATTTGAAGAGATTTATGCTCCTGGCGCTCTTCCGGATGACACGGCGAGTATTTTTTTCATTTTAAAAAAGAACAAGACTACGGCATTATATTTTGATAGTTGTGGAGAAGGAGTAGATACGTACCAGTTACTTTTTAAAGTAATGAAGAACTATCAGATTCCTGACAAAATATTGAATAATATTATCCGCATATTTGATGAGAGTATTCAATATCTGCAAAAAGTAGATGATCATAACTATCGTATAAGCGTAGATGGAAAAAGCAGGATTTATTCGGATAAGGAATTAATCTATATGCTTTCGAGCGGCACAACAAAGGGTATTTTGCTATATATGATGATGGCGGCGTCGCTGCAGAATGGCTTTGATCTTCTTGTTGATGAGATAGAAACTCATTTTCATAAGACACTGGTAGAAAATATGATCAATCTTTACAAAGATAAAACGGTGAATAAGAAGAATGCAACACTGATTTTTACAACACATTATTGTGAAGTGTTGGATTTGTTTAATCGACAGGATAATCTGTGGATTTGTCAATCGAACGGTAAAATTCAGATTCGAAATTTATACGACAATTATGGTTTGCGTTCAGGACTATTAAAGAGCAAACAATTTTACAACAATACATTTCAGACGGCTGTAAATTATGAAGAATTAATGAACCTGAAAAGAGGGCTTATGAGTTGAAACTTTTGGTTATGTGTGAAGGGGCGAATGAAAAAGCGATCATGGATATTCTGTTGGAAAATCATCAGCTATCGTTTGCAGCAGACGATCTTTTGGGACTGGTGACCTTTCATGCGCGACAGATACGAACATCAGGTGTGGTAAAAGCCGAGCTCAATATGTATCCGGGAAAAGTGAAAATATTGCGGATTGGTGATACACAAACAGAAAGATTAACAATACCATCTGAGTACTCGGATAAAATTGTATCAGTTGAAAAATATTGTACAAAGCCGGAATTAGAGATGCTGCTTATTATTTCCGAAAAATTAATAAGTGAATACGATAAGGTCAAATCTTCTGTTCGTCCGAAATTATTCGCAAAGCAAAATATTCGGTGTGGACGGAGAAGATATGATAATAGTACGGAATTTTACAGAGATTATTATGGCAGTGATTACAAACAGTTGGTAGCTGCAATCCGGGAATATAAGCAACATAAAGGTTCTCACCAAAAAGATGAACTTTATCTGGCTGATCTTCTTATCAGGTAAATATAGCTGGCCAACCGCTCCTTTTACAGATCGGAGCGGTTGGCGGAAGTGGCATATGAGATGGAATCAGAGTTCTAATTCCTCCGTGCGGTGACAGGCGACCTGCCGTCCCTTAACTACGCGAAGGGCTGGCCTTTCCCTGCGGCAGCGGTCGGTTGCGTACGGACAGCGGGTGTGGAAAAAGCACCCTTCCGGCAGATGGACAGGGCTTGGAACCTCTCCGGTGAGCACCTGTCGATGCTCATTGCGAAGGTGCGGATCCGCCTGGGGTATTGCGTCCAGCAGGAAGCTGGTATAAGGATGCATCGGCTTTGCGTAGATATCCTCTTTGGAAGCAATCTCACAGACGCTCCCGAGGAACATGACGCAGACACGGTCTGCGATAAAATTGATTACGGACAGATCATGGCCGATGAAGAGGTATGTCAGGCTGTATTGCTGCTGCAAATCCTTCAGCAGATTCAGCACCTGGCTCTGTACAGATACGTCCAGCGCGGACACCGGCTCGTCGCAGACGATCAGCTCCGGATTCAGGGCAATCGCGCGGGCGATGCCGATGCGTTGCCGCTGTCCGCCGGAAAATTGATGCGGATAGCGGTCCAGAAATTCCGTTGGCACACCTACCGCCTGCATCAGCTCCAGAACACGGGCGGTCGTTTCTTTTTTGCTCGCACACACATGATAGGTCACCAAAGGCTCCGCGATGATATTGCGCACGGTCATACGGGGGTCGAGGCTGGCATAGGGATCCTGGAAGATCATCTGCATTTTCCGGCGCAGCGGGCGAAATTTCTTTTCGGACATTGCTGTGATATCTTCACCGTGGAACAGGACCCTGCCGCCTGTGGCAGGGAGCATTTTAATGAGCGTCCGTCCAAGCGTACTCTTGCCGCAGCCGCTCTCCCCGACCAGAGCAAGTGTCTCGCCGCGGCGGATTTCCAGGTCTACATTGGAGACAGCGTGGATTTTGGAATCCCTTTTCCCAGTATCAAATTCCTTAGAAAGATTTTCCGCCTGCAGAAGGATTTCCGGTTTTCCGTTTTCCGTTTTCGTGTTATTGATGGCCGCATCGGTCATAAAGCACCGCCTCCTTTCGCAGTATTTTCCTTACAGGGATTGCCAGACAGTTCCAGCGTATCTGCAGAGTACGCAGTATTTTTCGTGCCCGGGGGTTTGGCTGCAGCCGGTGTGTTTTCATCTGGTTCCGGCCAGGCCGCAAAGCGTTCCGGTATACAATTCAGACAGCGTGCCCGATGCCCTTCCCCGACCTCGCACAGTTCCGGTTTGATGCTGCGGCAGCGCTCCGACGCGTTCGGGCAGCGGTTGCTGAAGGCGCAGCCCTCCGGCAGATGCAGGAGATTCGGCACAACGCCGGGAATCGTATAGAGACGGTCGGGATTTTTTCCGATTCTGGGAATGGAATCCAGCAGGCCTTTGGTGTAGGGGTGCGCTTTGTGATCAAACAGTTCATAGGTTTCTGCCTGTTCCATGATTTTGCCTGCATACATGACATAGACGTAATCACAGATTTCCGCGACGACGCCCATGTTGTGCGTGATAATCAGCACGCTCATCCCTGTCTCGTCGCGAAGCTGGCGGATCAGACGCAGGATCTGTGCCTCAATGGTCACATCCAGTGCGGTGGTCGGCTCATCCGCGATCAAAAGCCGCGGTCGGCACACCATTGCCATCGCGATCATCACACGCTGACGCAGACCGCCGGAGAGCTGGTGTGGATAGCTGTCATAACGCTTTTCCGGCTCCGGGATTCCCACGCGCGCAAACATATCAATTACCTGACGCCGGGCTTCGTTCTTATCCATGCCGCGGTCGTGAACCAGCAGGGTTTCCCGTACCTGCCGTCCAACCTTCAGCACCGGGTTCAGGCTTGTCATCGGCTCCTGAAAAATCATGGAAATATCCTTCCCGCAGATGTTTCGCAGTTCTTTTTCGGAGAGGTGAGCCAGATCCTGGCCGTCAAACCAGATATGTCCGTCCGCGATCCGTCCCGGATATTTCAAAAGCCCCATAATGGATTTGGCGGTCATACTTTTTCCGCAGCCGCTTTCCCCGACCAGGCCGATGATTTTCCCCTCCGGAATATCCAGGTCAATCCCGTCTACCGCGGGGACGACCCCCTTTTCCGTGAAAAAGCAGGAGCGCAGCCCGCGGATTTCCAGTACATTTTCTTTTTGTTCCATTCCGTATCTGTCTCCTTTCACTGATCCTTCATATAGGGGTCTAACACATCCCGCAGTCCGTCCCCGAGAAAATTAAACGCCAGGACAACAATCATAATCGCAATACAGGGAGCCAGACAGAGCCAGGGCTGTGTGAACAGAAACTGCTTTGCCTGGTTTACAATCAGTCCCCAGCTGGCGGCCGGCGGCTGTACACCAATTCCCAGGAAGCTTAAGGAGCTTTCCGATAAAATCGCTGAGGGAACATTCAGCGTGAAAAGAACGATCAGCGATGGGATACAGTTCGGCAGAATATGCCGTATCATAATTGTAAACCGTCTGACGCCGATTGAGCGGGCCGCCTCCACATATTCGCTCTCCTTCAGACTCAGGGTCTGGCTGCGCACCACCCTGGCCACGCTGGCCCAGTCCACAATGATCAGAGCGATAAACAGGCTCGTAATGGAGGAGCCGAGCGTGTACATCACGACCATAGCCATCAGAAGGGAAGGAACCGAGAGCATGACGTCCGCCAGACGCATGACGATATAATCATACCAGCCTCCGAAATACCCGGCGGTCAGTCCCAGGAGAATTCCGATCAGTAAAGAAATGATGCTGGGGATAATGCCGATCGAGAGAGAAACTCTGGCTCCATACAGAAGGCGTGAAAACACATCCCGCCCCAGCTCGTCCGTTCCCAGCCAGTGAGCCGCACTCGGCGCCTGCAGGCGGTTCATCAGGTCCTGCTCCGCTTCTCCGTAGGGAGCGATCACTGGTGCAAAAACAGCCATCAGGAGGATAATCAGAATTACGACAGCGGAAAAGGCTGCCAACTTATTTTGTTTGCACATGCGGCGGAGCTTATCCGTGATCCCATCCTTTTCGCCGATCTGACCAAGCAGGTCTTCCTCGGAGGCGGCGGTATTCTGTTTTATATTATGACGTGCGTCTGATTCGCCCTGCTTTCTGAAAAAATTCTGTTCTGCCATAGCTACGCCTCCTTTCTGATACGCGGATCCAGTACGGAATAGAGCAGATCTGCCAGCAGATTCCCGGCGATCACAATCACTGTCGTAAACAGCACGGTCCCCTGCAGGACCGGCATGTCACGATTGGAGATTGCGGTCGTCGCCAGCCGCCCAATCCCGGGGATCGCGAAAACACTTTCCGTAATCACTGCTCCGGAAAGCATAGAGGAAAGCTGCAGCGCCATCATGGTAACGATCGGCAGCATGCTGTTTTTCAGTGCGTGACTGACAATGACCGCATTCCGGCGAAGTCCTTTGGCGCGGGCGGTGTCTATGTAGTCTGCCTGGAGTACCTCGAGCAGATTGGAGCGCGTCATCCGGGCGATCCGGCCTGCGCTGTTCCATCCGAGCGCGATGGCCGGAAGAATCATCGAATAGAGCGAGCCATTTTCTGTCAGAGGAAACAGTTTTACTTTAAAAGCCAGAAAATACTGCAAAAACAGTGACGTCATAAAGATCGGAATCGAGACGCCAGCCAGAGAAAAGCCCATAAACAGCCGGTCAGCCAGATGATTCTGGCGAACCGCGGAAATAATACCGGTCACCAGGCCAATGATCCAGGCAAACAGGGCAGCAAGCACCGCGAGTTTGATCGTATAAGGGAGCGCTTCCAGAATCATATCGGTCACTTCCCGGTTATATTTGTAGCTGACGCCCAGATCTCCGTGCAGTGCATTGACAATGTAATTAAAAAACTGTGTGGGAAGCGGGTCGTTCAGTCCCATCACCTCCGTCAGGCGGTCAATGGTGTCTTGATTCACGTGCTCTCCCAGCAGCATGGTGACAGGGTCACCGGGAATGATGCGCAGCATGATAAAGATCAGCAAAACCACGCCGAATAAAACCGGTATTGTCCCTAACAGGCGCTTTAAAAAGCTTTTCATCCGGTAAAGTCTCCTTTCTCAGCTTTTGTTACTGCCACTGCGTTCTCAACCCTCGCCGGGTGGCATCCCACACGAAGTGTGGGATAAGCCCTGACCACGCAGCAGATGCGTGGCCGGGTTGTGAACCGTAACCGGCCGTCTCATGTTCCTTCACGCATAATCAGGCGGGTTCTCTCGTTTCCGCTTAGCCTCTGTCGGACAGGAATGTTCCGACAAAAGGAAGCCCGCGGCTAGTTTGACCAGCCGCGGGCGAGTTCGCTATGCAGCATTGCATCTCAGTGTATGATTCGTAACCGTTCCGAACAGTCTGTGGCCAGCTGTTCTGAATTGTCAGTTACTCTTTTATTGTTACGCCAGCGTTACACCCACGAAGCTGTAATCGCTGTATCCGGCCCAGTGCGGCGTGTAGGAAGCAACCCGGTCACTCACGACAAACAGGTGTGTACGGCTGAAGAGCGGTACCCACGCGGCATCCTCCTGTACAATCTGTGCTTCCAGGGCGGCATACTCTGCCAGGCGCTCGTCATCATCCACGATCGCACGCGCCGCGGCAACCCGCTCCATGACCTCGGTATTATAATAGTTTCCGCTGCGGATCAGAGACTTGTCAGCAGACCCGAAGAAGGTGTAAATGAAGTTATCCGGATCATTGTAATCAGCCGTCCAGGTAGCAACAAAGCTGCACATCTCGCCGCTCTTTCTCAGAGCCAGCCAGCTCGCCTCATCATAGGATACGATCTCTGCTGTGATGCCTACATCAGCCAGATTCTGCTGGATGATCTGCAGCACCAGAAGGACACCAGATGATGCGGATTCATCGGAAGAAATCTCCATGGTGAAGCCGTCCGCATAGCCCGCTTCCTCCAGAAGCGCCTTCGCGCCCTCCGGATCATATTCGAGCCAGCCCTGGTTTTCCTCAGAGTGGCCGATCAGACCGGTCGGGAAAATGCCGTCCTCAATCGTACCCTCGCCGCTGTAAACGCTCGTCAGGATGCTCTCACGGTCAACCGCCATCTGGATCGCTTTGCGCACGTTCACATCATTGAGCGGCTCCACGTTCTCATTTAACATAAAGTAAGTAATGGAAAGGCGGTTTGCCGATACAATCTGATCCGCGTAAGCAGTCTTATAAGTTGATTCCACGACAGAAGAATCCAGGTAATCGCAGTCCAGAATATCGATCTCGCCGCTCTGGAACATCATGCTCATCGTAGAAGCATCCGGAATGATGGAAATCTCTACGTGCGTCACCGACGGCGTTTCGCCCCAGTAATTCGGGTTCAGATCCAGAATGATGCTGTTGTCGTGATCCCAGCTGGTCACTACATACGGGCCGGTACCGATCGTCAGAGCCGGATCAATGCCATAATCATCGCCTGCGGCTTCTACAATTGACTCACTGTAGATGCAGCAGGACGGGGTCGCCAGCTGATACAAAAAGCCCGCGAACGGTTCGCTTAAGGTGACGGTAAAGTGCGTGTCATCAACGACTTCAATACCGGTCAGTTCCTCCGCTGTGCCCTCCATGACTTCGTCAGAACCTGCAATCGCGTTGGCAAAGTCGGTCTGTACGCTCTCAGGAAGCGCAAGCATACGGGTAAAGGTATACTTTACATCAGCCGACGTCAGCGGTGTGCCGTCTGAGAAAAGGACGCCCTCATGCAGAGTAAACTCATAGGTCAGTCCATCCTCGGATACCGTGTAATCCTCTACCAGGCTGTTTACCAGCTCTGTCGAGCCGTCGTCATTCAGCTGAATCTCAAACAGACGGTCAAAAATATTCAGCGGAATCTGGTAGTTGGAGCTGGTCGTGTGGACATCCATCGTCTGCATGTCAGAAGTCCAGGCGATGTAAAGCGTAGCATCTGCGCCCTCTTCCGCAGCGACATTCAGTCCGCTGCCAAACATTACGGACGCAGCCAGTGCGCTGGCCGAACCCTTCAGGAAATCTCGTCTTGATATTTTTTTCATGGATCCTATCCTCCTTAATTGAGCGGGACGATTTATGCCCCTGTGTGCATAAAAAAGAGCAAACCATTCCCTCTGGTCTGCTCTTTTGCAAATCTCATTCATCATAGCACAGGAAAAAGTGAAAAGCAAGAAAAAATCTTCATGCAGCGTGTTTCTTCCCCTTTTTTCTGCGCATCCACGCGAAGCAGACTCCATAGAACAGAATTCCGTAAAGCGTAGAGATCGGTGTCGTCAGACCGATGTAGAACAGCGAGGCACCCGGCAGGGACGCCATGTAAAGTGCTACCGGGATGCGGACACAGAAGGCGGCGGAGATGCCCTGGAGCATGACGGGCATACTGTTTCCGCAGCCATTGAAGTAGCCGCTCGTACTGAACATGACGCAGGTAAGGATGCAATCCAGGCAAAATCCGCGCAGATAGCTGGCACTCTCCGCGATGACCTCTGCATCGGAGGTGAACAGCGAGGACAGGGCAGAGCCTCCGAAAAAGCCGGCCAGGAATACGAAGACTCCAATGCACACGCCGGTGCCCATCGCGGTCAGATAGCCGCGCTGGGCCCGCTTTTGCTGCCCGGCACCGATGTTCTGCGCCACAAAGGCAGAGACGCTCTGCATAACGGAGGACGGAACCAGCATGATAAAGGAAACCAGCTTCTGGGCGACGCCGTATCCGGCGGATGGCATCAGTCCCATGCTGTTTACAATCGAATTGATCACCAGAAAGGAGACTTCACTCAGCGTCTCCTGCAGGGCGATGGGAATTCCGACATGCAGGATTTTTCTCAGCTCGACCGGGTAGATGCGGCACTGTTTCAATGAGAATTCGAGCGGCATTTTCTGTCTGCGGATGATGCCAAGGGAAAAGATGACCGAGACAAGCTGGGCAAAAACGGTGGCAATCGCCACGCCCGCCACATCCATGCCGAGCAGGCCGGTCAGAAGCAGGTCGGCGGCGATGTTTACCACACAGGCAATGCTTACGAAAACAAACGGAAGATTGGCATTGCCTATGCCGCGAAGAATGCCGCTGATGACATTGTAGGTAATGATGACCAGAAGGCCTCCGGAGCAGATGCGAAGATACAGGACTGCTTTCTCTGTGGCACTCTCCGGCACCTGCAGGATTCGGACAATCACTTCCGCCGAGGCTTCCAGCGCAACGGTCAGGACGATGCCGATAACGGCGAACAGAATGATGGTGGTGCCGACCGCGTCTCCCGCCGCTTTCGGATTTTTTTCGCCGATATGCTGGCCGATCAGCACCGTGGACCCCATCGCCAGACTGGTGATAATAAAAGTTACCATCTGCATAAAGCTGCTCGCAGTACCGACGGCAGAAATGCTGGCGGCGTCGCCGAACTGACCGACCACAAGCAGGTCTACGGCTCCGTAGGCGGCCTGCAGGATCAGGGCGCCCAGAACCGGCCCCGCGAAGCGGATCAGAGACCCAAAGATAGGGCCTTCTGTAAATGAGATTTCTTTTTTAGCAGACATAGATACGTTCCTCCGGTATAGCATTTGTTGTTCAGAAAAGCTTTTGTGGCTATTGTTTCAATCGTCAACTCCAGAATCGTCAGACTCTGGAGTGTGATGCGAAGCATTTTTCTCTTCATCATACAGGAGAAGTGTCGTAATTTCAAGCTGATTTTTCAAAGTGGAATTCCAACCATAACGCGAGGTTGTTGTCCATACCCCGACCATACACTTGCTGCGTGGTCAGGGCTTATCCTGCACGAAGCGTGGGATGCCACCCGGCGAGAGGTGAAAACGCAGAAAGTGTGATGTGTGTTGTATGGGTAGAATGTTTGGATGCAATATATATAGATGGTTTTGCAATTTTATAAACCATATAGTTGGAAAAATACAAAATTTTGCTCGAAACCAGGTTGGAAAAATACAAAATATGAATACATTTATGGTTGGAAAAACACAAGAAAAATGTAAAAATGCGGTTGGAAAAATACAAGCGCTGTGATAAAGTCATCTTTGATTCGGAGCAAAATGAGGAAGGATAATCTCATGCCACGGCAATTATCGGAAGTGAAAAAGAGAGAACTGGAAACAACGCTTGCTGCATATATTAAATGCATGGAGAAAAATGCGGCTTCCATGCGGAATGTCCCCATGCCGGAGCTGAATGAGCAGCTGTTTTCACTGTTTGAAACGACAGGAAACCGACTGCTTTACGAGAACGTCTACTTTCAGCGTAGGAAATATCTGTCCGTATACGGATGCCTGACGATCCTCCGGGAGAATCCGGACGATGCGGCAAAGCTGGAAGAAGTGATTCGCGGAATTTGTGAGGAGGAATGCTGGGCTTTGCCTGCCCATGTAGACCGCGTGAAGAATCCTGCCTGGCGCAGAACAGTAGATCTGTTCGCGGCGGAAACCGGACAGGCGCTGGCGGAAATCCTGGCTCTGGCCGGAGACCGGCTGAATCCGGAGATACGGGAGCTGGTAAGAGAAAATGTATTGGATCGTGTGCTGCTCCCTTTTCTGGAATCGGAAGCGCCCTATAGCTTCTGGGAGAGAGGGGAAAATAACTGGAACGCGGTCTGCGCGGGAAGCATTGGCTGCGCGGCTATTTACCTGCTGTCTGGGGAACCGGAGCTTCTGGAGAATCTGATCGGGAGAATTGTGGATTCTCTTCATTATTATATAGATGGGTTCGCGGATGACGGCGCCTGCCTGGAGGGGCTGGGATATTTCAGCTACGGGTTTTATTATTATGTAGGGTTTGCGGAGCTGCTCTGCCGATATACAAAGGGGAAAATAGACCTGCTGAACCAGGAAAAGGTTTGCCGGATAGCCCTCTTTCAGCAGAAATGTTACTTTCCGTCCGGCCGCACCCTGAGCTTTTCAGATGCCAATAGTGAGGACAAATACCGTTTGGGGCTGACCTGTCTGCTTGCCCTGCGCTATCCGGAGGTGGAGCTTCCGCCGGTTGCCTGCGCGGGCGGATTTGAAACCGACCGCTGCTATCGGTTTCTGGCAAATTACAGGGATGTGATCTGGACGCGGAGGTATCTGGAGGAGCATTCGGTGAAATTTTGCTGGGCTGATGAGGAACAGGAGAATGTAACGCCGATTTGTGAGTCTGTCTGGTGCTGGCAGAGTAGGTATATTGTCTTACCGGATGCACAGTGGAGTATCGCCAGAGGCGCTTCCGGTGGGGGCATGGCCTGCAAAGGCGGCACGAACGGAGAACCGCACAATCATAACGATGTCGGCAGTTTCCTGTATCTGCAGGGAAACGAGATGCTCCTCGCTGACCTGGGAACCGGGGAATATACCAAAGCGTATTTTTCCGAAAACGGACGCTATCAGATTCTCTGCAACCGCTCTCTGGGGCATAACGTTCCGGTCGTGGATGGAAAGGAGCAGCAGGCGGGGGTGCAATATTGCTGTGATTCCTTCGAGTCAGATGGAAGAGGGCGAACGGTGATCCACTATGCGTCTGCGTATGGAAACAGCGCGGTCAGGGATCTGATTCGCACGCTGGAATACGATGCGGCTTCGGAACGGCTGGTTGTGGAGGATGTCCTGAAAACGGATTCTGCCATGCCGGAGTGTGAAAAAGAAAACCGATGCGCCCGTGTTTCCGTGACCATGCGGGAGAATCTGATCACAGAATATTTACCAGAGATTGAAGCAGAAACGATTGTAATAAAAGGAAAAGAACATGCCTGCCGGATCACGGTGGAGGGAGCAACCGGCCCGATTACGGCAGAAGAAAAAAGTCATATTGATCACAGAGGAAACCGGAGGACTGTTTACTGCCTTTCCTGGGAAACGCCGATGGGCGGATGCGGGGAAAGACGGTGCAGGTTTCTTGTGGAGCCAAGTTGAGTGCTTTAAGGTAACTTTCAGCAACGTCACAGTTGTGTTCAGGAGCGAAGTATCTGAAATATCGTTTCCCGCGAAAAATGGCATATTTTGATTTCGGCTTGTTTTATTCATGATTTAATAAAAGTCTGTTAAGCTGGTGATACGGGATCTTCCTGGTGGGTCTGACGATATTCCCGGGGAGACATCTGCTTATAATGCCGAAAGATTCGGGAGAAATAGGCGGCATCGTGGAAGCCACAGGAAAAAGCGATATTTATGATCGTATCGTCTGTACTGTAAAGCAGCTCTGCTGCCCGTTCTATGCGGTAATAGTTCAGATAATCCATGGGTGTCCGGCCGGTAAGCTCCCGAAAGATTCTGCAAAAATAGCGGGGAGCAAGGCCGGCTTCCTGTGCGAGATCGTTCAGAGACAGCTGTTTATCGCAGTCTGTCCGGATGCGCCATAGAACCTTTTTCAAAGCCTCCCTGCGGCGATGATCCAGAGCGGTCTCCTGAGGAGAGGTTTTATTGTCGCGGATCAGCAGTCCCATCAATTCCCAAAGCATCCCTGCGATGGAAAATTCATAGCCGGTTTCCGACATCTGTAAGACCTGACTCATACGGCTGACCAGCAGGGCTTCTCCACTTCCGGCTAAGAATTGCCGGGGCTGGTGAGACGTGAGAAACTGCCATTTGCGGTACAGACTCTGGCAAGTGCGGCTTCCCTCAAATAGCTGATCGTAGTCGAAGACAATACACTGATACGCGCAGTCTTCTGGTATTCCGCTGTGAACCGCACCGGAAGGAATAAAGGCAGAGTCCCCGGCAGACAGGAGAAAGGCAGCACTGTCCACTGTCAGACGAAAACTGCCCTGACTCACACAGATCAATTCACATTCTATGTGCCAGTGGAAAGGCATTTCGTAGCGAACATGTTCTTTTGTTACAGGATAATAGGCGATGGGAAATTCAGGGGTTCCGTGAACCTTTTGCTCCCGTTCGGATAAATAGCGCATAGTATCGTTAAAGACTCCTGATCTTTGGTGTTTTGCACAAATCGCATGGATGTAATTTGTGCAAAATAAAAAAAGTGAATATTGTCCAGGTTTTGACCAGTATATCACAGGAAAGAATGCAAAATCAATGCTATAATTCTGATATATCCGCTTAAGAAAGGAGCTGTAACAGGTCGTAATCTGGCCAGTACAAAGAGACATTATGCTGAAAAATATACCGAATATTCTTTCACCGGAGCTTTTGAAAGCTTTGATGGAAATGGGGCATGGGGATGAGATCGTTCTTGGGGATGGCAATTTCCCGGTTCAGTCAGTGGGAAAAGATGCTATCGTGGTTCGCCAGGATGGACATCAGGTGGAAGAATTGCTGGATGCCATTCTCACTTTGATGCCACTGGATCAATACAGTCAGAAGCCGGTCGGTCTGATGGAGGTAGTTCCCGGTGATCCGGTGAATCCTGCGATTTGGGAGGTGTACCGCAGGATATTGAACCAACATGGAGAGAATCCGGAACAAATAGAATATATAGAACGGTTTGCTTTTTATGAGCGGGCAAAAAAGGCCTATTGTATTGTAGCTACGGGAGAGACAGAGATTTATGCTAACATTCTCTTAAAAAAAGGAGTAATAGCGTAAACTTGTTGTCTTAAGAAATCGTAAAGGAGGAAAACACAATGTTATACCCGAAAATTGGCATTCGTCCCGTGATTGACGGCCGTTGGGGCGGCGTCCGGGAGAGCCTGGAAGTACAGACGATGAACATGGCCAACGGCGCGGCTAAATTGATCAGCGAAAATCTGAAGTATCCGGATGGGACGCCCGTTCAGTGTGTGGTTGGCTGCACGACCATCGGCGGCGGCGCGGAAGCAGCGAAGGTGGCGGAGCAGTTCTCCACGGAAAATGTGGTGGCTACCCTGTCGGTTACCCCTTGCTGGTGCTATGGAACAGAGACATTTGATATGGATCCGAACACAATTAAGGCGGTATGGGGCTTTAATGGTACCGAACGTCCGGGTGCGGTGTATCTGGCCGCGGTTCTGGCGGCGCACGCGCAGAGAGGTCTGCCTGCTTTTTCCATCTATGGACATGATGTGCAGGATGCCGCGGACACTGCCATTCCGGAGGATGTCTCCGAGAAAATTCTGCGTTTTGCCCGCGCCGCGGTCGCGGTGGGCTGGATGAAGAACAAAGCCTATGTCAATGTGGGTGCAGTCGCGATGGGAATTGCCGGAAGCTACTGCGACGCGGAAGTGATGCAGAAATATCTTGGCATCCGCGCGGAGTGGGTGGACGAGGTGGAAATCCTTCGCCGTATGGCTCTGCATATCTATGACGAGGAAGAATACCAGAGGGCGCTTGCCTGGATCCGGGAGAATTGTCCGGAGGGTCTGGACAAGAATCTGGGCAAGAATCTGCCGGAGATCATTACACGCTCGAAAGTGATTGCCCCGGATAAGGACTGGGAATTTATCGCCAAAATGAGCATTATCATCAGGGATATTCTTTTTGGCAATCCCAAGCTGGCGGAGCTTGGCTGGCATGAGGAGGCTTTGGGCAAAAACGCGGTAGCCGGCGGCTTCCAGGGTCAGCGGCAGTGGACAGACTGGTTGCCGAACGCGGACTTTACCGAAGCTATCATGGCTTCCACCTTTGACTGGAACGGTGTGAAAGCGCCTACCGCCTTTGCAACGGAAAACGATACCTGCAACGGCATTTCCATGCTGCTTGGCACTCTGGTCAGCGGCAGCGCACCCTGCTTCCATGATGTGCGTACCTACTGGAGCCCGGAGGCCTGTGAGCGCGTCACCGGTATGAAACCGCAGGGAGTCGCAGAAAACGGCTTTATTCATCTGATCAATTCCGGTGCGACCGCACTGGACGGCAGCGGCGCAGCCAGGAATGCCCAGGGCGAGGGCTGCATGAAACCGTTCTGGGAAATGACCGGGGAAGATGTAAAGGCCTGCCTGGAGGCGACCGACTGGCGCAGAGCGGACTATGAATACTTCCGCGGCGGCGGATTCTCCAGCCATTTCCGCTGCAGAGCACAGATGCCCGTGACCATGCTTCGTTTTAACATCATCCAGGGCGTGGGACCAGTGCTTCAGATCGCCGAAGGCTGGACCGCGGATTTGCCCGATGATATTCACATCCCGATCGATCAGCGCACCGATTTCACCTGGCCGACCACCTGGTTTGCTCCTCGGCTGACCGGAGAAGGCGCTTTCAAGGATGTGTATTCTGTCATGGCCAACTGGGGCGCGAATCATGGAGTTACCGTTTACGGTCACGTGGGCGCTGACCTGATCACGCTCGCTTCCATGCTGCGCATTCCTGTATCCATGCACAATGTACCGCAGGAAAAAATCTTCCGCCCCCATTCCTGGGCGAGCTTTGGCACACAGGACGTGCAGGCGGCGGACTATGCGGCATGTAAGGAATATGGGCCTTTGTACCGTTGAGGGTTTTATGAAAATAGATAAAGAAAATTTAAAATAGCAATGTACAAAACCAGCAAAATGAATTAAAATAATATAACCATTCAGAACAGCAGGCCATAATGGGAGAAATTATGGCCTGCTGTGTATTTGCGAAAACCGAAACAGAGGAAGAACGGAGAGGGGATATGAAAGCAGAAAAAACGATAAAGTACAAATATAAGAGAACCATTACCGGTTTTTTCATGGCGTTTGCGCTGCTCCTATCGGTCGGCACTGTGGGTTTCACATTTTCTTTAAACTATAGTTCCAATGAGAAGTACAACACGGTTACCTGCAGTCAGGCAGCGGATGCGGTAGATACCACCCTGCGCCTGTCACGTCTGACGATTAATAATATACGGTATACGACGGAAGCCGAGAATTGGGCAAATGCGGAGACAACGGCGGATGAGCGGTTTTATCTTCTGCGGCTGAAGGAAGTGGCAGATAAGCAGGTCACCACGACGCTTGAGACGGAATTCTATCTGGCTATGTGGAAATTGGATTCTGAGCTGGACTCGGTGATGTACAAAGGCTATACCTATGATAAGCAGAAGTTTTTTGAAGAGATAATCAGTATATCAGAGGACAAATGGGAAGAGGTACTCGCAATTCTGGAGCGAAGCGGGGAGTATTATCTCCCTGTGGAACTTGCAGGGACGGATGACTTTATTGTCCAGCTGTATTATCAGAAATATACGGGAAGCGCGGTGGTTTATGCTGTTTTAATCCCTTATTCTGTAATAGACAGTGATTCGGACGACTGGATGATCCTGAATGGAGAGAATGTACTGGCGACAGGCAGTGGGGAAATAAAAGAGGAACTTTTGACGTACATTGTGGAAAGACTGGATAAAAGCGAGTCTTTTCTGAGAGGTATGCTCGCAGTTTATGTAGACAGTATTGGAGACGGTGGGCTGAAATATGTCATGATGAAACGTGTGGTATCCTATCAATATGCGGGCGGAGTGATTGTCGCGTTCTTTTTGCTGTCTTTCGTAATGATGTTTTTGATGAAGAAGCTTGCTGATATGATTTATCAGCCGATTGAAAAGCTGATTCTGGAAATTGGCGTCAATCCAAAGGACGGAGAATTTGTCAATGAATTTGATTTCTTCCAGAATAGTGTAGTGGAATTGCGGCTGGTCAACCATAAGATGGAAGCAGCCCTGAACCAGGTGAGTCAGGTAACACAGGAACATATTTATTATGAGCATCTGATCGGGAAAAATGTGGAAGAACTCCCGGAGCAGAAAGGCCGGTTCTGTTTATCGGTATTCGCGTTTTCAGATGAGACGGAAGAGGAAATTCTGTACATTCGAAAAAGTGATCTGAAGGCTTATGCCGGAGAACGTGACAATCTGATTTTTGTCAATATGAAAAACAATATGGTAACATTGATTGAAAAAACGGATTCGCCGGAAGCGGCGGAGGAAACGATTGCATATATTCTGACAGAGTTTTTTGCTGATATGGAAGTGACGGTTGCGGTCAGCGGGATAAAGGATTCCTGGAAAACAATTTCACGCATCTATCAGGAGGCGTTGCTTGCTCTGGAAAGAAAATACCAGTATCCGGATAAAGACATCTTACGGGTTGAAGAAGTGTGTGATATTCCGGCAGAAGGATATATTTATCCGATTGCGACGGAGAATGAACTGATTTTCAGCGTCATCCGGGGAGACATTCATGCTCTGGAAATTTTTGATATGCTGACCAGAGAGAATATAAGGAATGTGAATGTGACATCACAGATGACGCAGAATTATATTCTGGCGATGATAAATACGGTAAACCGGATTTTTGCGGAAATAAAAATGACGCCCGAACAGCTGATTGGAGAAGATATTTCATTTATGGAATGGGCAGAGCAGTGCAATGATCCGGGAATCGTTTTTAAAATCCGGAATACACTGGAGCGCATTATCCGGGCAATTCAGAGCAATCAGGAAAACAGTGGAAATGAGTTGATTGACCGGATACTGGATTATATCCATAAAAATTATATGTATGACATTATGCTGAACGACATAGCGAGGGAACTTGGATTGTCGCCTCAGAGATGCAGTTTTTTGTTCAAACAGGTAACGGATGGCACATTTAAAGATTATCTGAACAGATACCGGATTAATAAGGCAAAAGAAATACAAAAAGATTCTCCGGACATTAAGACCCTAAAGGTCGTATAACCTACATTTAAAACCCGTTTCAGGCTCCCGGAAGGGA
>JAJQCQ010000040.1 GCA_021202635.1 Lachnospiraceae bacterium
TCACCAACACGCATGAACCGGAGACTACCGAGGTGAATGTGAAGAAAATCTGGGATGACGATGACAACCGTGACGGTGTCCGCGCGGATTTCCTGCATATTACTTTAAGCGGCTCGGATGGGAAAAGTTACGAAGCCGACCTGACCGAGGAAACCGGCTGGGCGGCTGTGATTACCAACCTGCCTGTGTATTTTAACCACGGGGAAGAGATCATCTATACCATTGCAGAGGATTACACGGCGCACTACGAGGCGGACCTTGTAACCACAGGGGACGGATATGGTTTTACCTTCATCAACACGCATGAGATTACAAAAACCAGCATCACGGTCACGAAGACCTGGGAGGATGCAGAAAACCAGGATGGCGTCCGCCCGGATGAGGTGGAAGTGGTTCTGACCGGTTCAGACGGCAGCCGCTATAGTGCGGTGCTTACGGAAGAAACTGGTTGGACTTATACATTCACAGATTTGCCAGTCTATTGGAATAAAGGCGATACGATTGATTATTCCCTGCAGGAGACTGCGGTGGACGGTTATTCCGATGAAGTGGTAAAGGGCGAGGATGGCTACAGCTTTACCGTAACCAACAACCATATTCCGGCGGAGACGGATGTCGTGATCCGGAAGGTATGGGATGACGATGATAACCGCGACGGTATCCGCCCGAACAGCGTCCATGTGGTGCTGAACGGCTCGGACGGGAGCAGCTTCGAGGCAGACCTGACAAGGGAAAATGGTTTTGTAGCAGTTTTCACTGGCCTGCCGGTCTATTTCAACGAGGGCGAACAGATTGCATATACCATCGAGGAAGAGGAAGTATCCGGGTATGAGTGTACGGTTGAGGCGGATGCGGATGGCTATACCTTTGTCATTACCAATAGCTATACCCCGCAGACGAAGGATCTTACCGTCATTAAGCTCTGGGACGATGCGGAGGATAAGGACGGAATCCGCGCAGATGTTTCCCTTACCCTGCTCGGCTCCGATGGCATTGCGTACGAGGGGACGATTGAAAAAGACGCAGAAGACCAGTCCTTTGTTTTCAGCGGGCTTCCGGTCTATTACAACGGCGGGCAGGAAATCATCTACACCCTGTTCGAAGCACCGATGGAGGGCTATACAAGCCTTATTGAAAAAGAGGAATCCGGCTTTATCGTGACCAACACGCATGAACCGGAGAAGACCCCGGAAACAGAACCCGGTACGCCAGGATCCGGTACACCGGAAACTACAACGGCAGACAGTGTAGAGACCGGTGATAACACCAACCTCTGGCTTCCGGCCATGCTGGCGATCCTTTCCCTGGCGTGTGGCATGATTGCCGGGGTGAGTTTTTTCACAAGACGGAAGAACCGGCTGAAACGCTGATCCGGCATCTGCTCCAGATGTCTATGTTCCGGATGTCTGGGGCAGAGAAAACAGGTGATACCGACAAAAGGGGGAGTGAACCGTAAAGAAGCGGAAAGACATTCTGGTACTTGCAGTCTGCGTTATCGTGTTTTGCTTTTCCATCTGCATCCTGTTTGGATTCTGGCTGATGTACAAAAAAGCAAGGGATGAATACGCAGGCTTGAAAAGTTATACAGCAGAGGAAACGGAACTGCTTCCGGACAGCGAAGAAACCGAATGGGAAAATGAATCAGGAAACGGTGCCGGACGGGATACTATCACCGTGGATTTTGAAGCCCTGCGGGCAATCAACCCGGATATCGTAGCCTGGATACGGATTGCCGGAACAGAAGTAGATTACCCGGTCGTACAGGGAGAAGACAACGGGTATTATCTGACGCATACCTTCACCGGTGCGGAAAACTCCGCAGGCACCTTGTTCCTGGATTACCGGAACGCAGGGGATTTCACCGATTCGATCAGCATGATTTACGGTCATAACCGGAAAGACGGCAGTATGTTCGGGAACCTGAAAGCGTTTCTGGATGAGGCGTACTTTAGCGAGCATGGGGAGATACAGCTGTATCTTCCCTCCGGGCTGCGGATTTATCAGATCACTGCCTGCGAAAAAATTAGTGCGAGCGACGGACTTTATCAGTTTTATGGCAGTGATTTTGCGGAGAATGGTGAAAACTCAGAAAGTAACATTATCGTAGAGCAGGATACAGGGCAGGAAGTGGAATCCGGGTGGCAGGAGAATACAGAGGACGGTGATGCGGAAAAAACGTTGGAAAACAGTTCGGAGCAGGAGGTTAGGCTGGCTGAAGATAGCGGGCAGGAGCAGAAAACGAAGGAACTGATTTTATCCACCTGTACTTCGGATTCGGATACCAGGCTTATCATAAGAGGGGAGCTGACAGGAGCGGAATAAGAAAACAGAAATATTTTTAAAATGAAAAAAAGGTTTTACTGTAATCCCTCCCTACCGTTTACGCTATAGACAGATAAGCGAAATATAGTTTTCTAGTCAGATAGAGTAAACGGAGGAGGGATTTACGCGATGCTTAAAAATTTGGATGACTTTCCAGAATGACATGGGTAAGATGAGCTTATTTCATTGACAAAGATATTAAGGAAAAAATAAGCTTTGTTAAGAAAAAGATGTGAGAAATTTAAAACAGCTGCTTATATAATTGAAAATTAGTATAGGCAAAATTATTTTATAGCGCTTGCAAGGAAGTACGGAGAAAGGCGGAGCATGATGAGAAAGCACAGAAAGAGAAGCGAAAGATATTACCAAATCCTTGAACGGATATTTGATACACTGCTTTGGATTATCGCTTTTTTGCAAGGCCTGGATGCTTTATGCTTGTTTGGGAATTATGTTATCAGGTGGTAAAACATATTGTTCAGAAAGGTATGATCTGAACGTATAGTAAACGGCACAGAAAGCGGGCAATGTATGAAAAGAGAGAATTCTAAAATACGGATCGTACTTACGGCATTAGTGACGATGGTTGTGATAGGATGTATTATGTATATTATATTGGCGGCAGGTGATCCGACAGCAAGGGTTATCACGCTGAAAGATGGAGCGGAGATGGCAGATTTTGTATATTACAACGTTTACGGCAATGGAAAAGTGAGAAAAACGGGCGAATTCAAGGCGGATGATACTGCAAGGTTTTACACGGCAGACATTGATTGCTTTTCATCGGACGTAGTGGATGGAAAGGTAAAGAACACGCTGATGAATATTGTTCTAACGGATGAATCTGGTGATATCACGGAGGCAGACACAGCTATGGCTTCACTTATGCAGCTGCTGGCGGGTGAGATTGATCACGATATATTATCAGCTGTAATTATTGAAGACAAAGGGCAGTATTTTGTCTGGGTGGAACTAAATACAAACTGGTCATCTCCCTGTGAGTTATATCAGTATAATGAGGAAGAAAACACCATAGAAATGATTGGGAAATGGGATGGTGTGGATTTGATTGGAATTTCAGTTGCATAATTGGTCTTGATAAAACCTGGTGTGGCGGACAGAGCGAAAAGAAGCTTTTGTCCGTCTTTTTTTATTTATATAGTAAGGTGAAGGTGTATGATTTGATTGGATATGCAAAAAGGTATAAGGAAAGATAGCGCGGATGAAGCAAATGAACAGAAAAGCGTAAGGCAAACAACAGAGAAACAATATATAGAAGAAAATCAGTTGACGTCAACAAAATCTTGCGTTACTATACCCTCGAAAGCTGATTTGATTCATCCCAAACGGATGGATGAGGGGATTTTATCCCGGCGGTTCTGGCCGGGAGAGAAATTTGGAAATCGTTTTGTGTTTCATGAAAAGTAAAGAGAGATTTCGGTAAAGCATTCAGGAAGGTGGTTTCTGAGTGCTTTTTTCTTTGCCCAAAATCAGGGAACACGGGAAAATCAGGAAGGAAGGCTGCAGGCATTTACAGGCTTTCAGAAAATTTGGTTATGGGATATAGCCGTTGTTCAGACAGGAAAAGGAGGAGACACAGATGAATAAGGTGATCTTAATGGGACGTCTGGTGGACGACCCGGAAATTTATGATTCAGCCGATGGAGATGCGATAGGCCTGGCAAAATTCCGCCTGGCTGTGGACCGCAGGTTTAAAAAGAGGAATGATGATGTGACGGCGGATTTTTTCAACTGCGTGGCGTTTGGACGCTGCGCGGAATTTACCGACCAGTACCTTCGCAAAGCAGTCAAAATTGTCCTTGTCGGCAGGATTGAGAACTACAGCTACACCAACAACGATGGGAAAAAGGTCTATGGGACCCAGATTATTGCGGAGGAGTTTGACTTTGCTGAGAGTAAGGCCGCCTCGCAGAGCAGCCAGGGAAACCAGGATGACCCAGGTTACCGCGCCCCGGACACTGGCAGCGGACGTCAGCAGCTCAGACAGTCTGCCGGAAAGACAGCGTCTGCAGACGGTGCTTCCGCGTCGCGGAGGTCTTCTGCCGGGGCAAGCCGGAAGGGCAGTGTGCAGGCGGATGCTTCAAATGGTAACGGAAGTGGACGGAACAGGCGGCAGGGCAGCGGACGCCGGTCAGCAGCGAATGAGAACCGGACGCCGATTGATGACCGTTTCGATGATGTGGATGAGCTGGATGAACTGCCGTTCCAGTAAGCACGGTATGGCTGGGGCAGCACTGTACCAGCCAGGCGTAAGAAAAGGAGAACATGATGGATGATGTAAAAAAATGGGTCAGGAATAACAGGAAAATTTTTGTGGCGTCGGTACTGGCTGGATTCATACTGACGCCTCTTTTATGGCCATTTTTTCTGGGGATTATTTACAATACGCTGTCCCTGGCCGGGCCGGTGTTCCTTATCCTTGCCGGCCTGAAGATGCCGTGGGCTGCTTTTCAGGCGCAGCGGCAGGAGACAGGCGGCGCAGGAGATGCAGGAACCAAGCAGAACGGACGGGAAGCAGATATGGATATAGAGACGGCTGATAACAATAACAGGAAAGGAGCGGGAGACTTTGAACAGGAAGAGACAGCAGGGCAGACAACCCGCCGTGCGGATGGGGCGGAAGCGGATGTGTCAGGACATCCGGAAAGCACATCCGGCGGCGAAAGGGGCCGGGAGAAGGCGGACACATTCTGGAATGAGGATGGGGAAGGCCGCATAATCGGGCTTCTTGGAAAGGCTTTGAAAGAAGGCGGCTATGGCATCTCAGTTACGCCCGACGGGATGTGTTACAAGATTACGCCGGATGGCACGGCGCGGATTGGCGCGCTTAAGGGTTATCCGGGCAGCCATGCGGCAGTCGTGGAGCGGCTGAAAACGGCGGGCTATGCCATAAAATGCAGCGTGAAAGGGAAATACCTCCATATCTTCCCCGGTCGGGGAAAGCATGCGGGGGTGTCTCTATGAGCAGGATTGAATGCACACCGACCGGCAGGATTTATTACAATGCGGAGAACGGCTACACGGTGGCTGCTTTCCTGACGGAGGAGGAACTTCCGGAGAAAGTAAGGAGATCCGGGGATATGCCCGGCTCCCTCAAAGCGGTCGGCGAGGAACTCCCGGGCGAGGCCGGCATCACGCTGGAACTGGAAGGGGTCTGGAAAAATACCGGTTATGGGATGCAGTTTGCCGTGAAAAGCTTCCAGGTCAAACTGCCGACCACATCTGAGGGCATCTGTAAATACCTGTCCTCCGGCCTGATCAAAGGGATTGGCCCGGTGACGGCCGGGCGGATCGTGGAGCGGTTTGGGGAAGACACGTTCCGGGTTTTTGAAGAGGAGCCGGAACGCCTGCTTGAAGTCCGCGGCATCACACAGACGAAGCTTTCGGAGATGGCAGATGGTTATAAGAAAAGCATAGCGGTGCGGGAACTGATGGTTTACCTGGCGCCGATGGGGGCGACGCCGAGGATGGTGTCGCTTATCCAGGAACGTTTTGGCAGCGCAGCGGTGGGCATCGTGAAAACAGACCCTTACCGCCTTTGCGAGGTGAAAGGGTTCGGCTTTCTGACGGTTGACCCGATTGCGGTGAAAAGCCGGGATTTCCGGGCGGACGACCCGGGGCGTATCCGGGCGGCCATCCGTTACGTGTTAAGCGAGGCAGAAGGGGAAGGCCATCTGTTTCTGTATGCCACGGAGATTGTGGAGCGGGTCAGCCTCCTGCTGAACCACAAAAACCGCTATGGGACTGTCACGGACAAGGCAATTAAGGACGCCGGAAATGAGATGGTGTATCAGGACAGGGAGCTGGTTGCAGGCGGCGGGAGCAGTGTCTATGCCAAAAAGGCGTATGAGGCTGAGGCAGAGGCGGCGCGCCACCTGGCGCGACTTGCCCGCTTCCAGCCGAAGCCGGTAGAGATTGAACCTTATCTGAAACGGGCGGAGAAAAAGACGGGGATTGTGCCGGATGAGAAACAGCGGGAAGCCGTCCGCATGGTTTTCCGGAATGGCGTCAGTATCATTACCGGAGGCCCCGGCCGCGGGAAGACGACGGTCATTAAGCTGATCATTGAAGTGCAGGAGGCAATCTGCCATGATGCGTTGATCCTCCTCTGTGCACCGACCGGGAGGGCACGCCGGAAAATGTTTGAAAGTACGGGCTACCCGGCACTGACAATCCATAAAGCCCTGAACCTGACCGGTGAGGCGGGGGAGGAAGCGTGGAATGAAAGAGGGATGCTCTCCGACGACCTGGTCGTGGCGGATGAATCCAGTATGCTTGACATGCACCTGGCCTGCCAGCTGTTCCGTTCGGTCAAAGCAGGGGCACGCCTGGTACTGGTAGGCGACCAGGACCAGATCCAGTCCGTGGGGCCGGGAGCTGTCTTCCGGGAGCTGATTGCGTCCGGAGTGATCCCGGTGGTTACGCTGGATACCTGTTTCCGCCAGGGGGAACACTCGACAATCAGCGGAAATGCGGACCGGATCAACCAGGGCGATACGCATTTAAAGCAGGATGATTCCTTCCGTATTTATACGGTGACGGATGATGAGGCTGCTGCGGAAAAGATCAGTGAGGTATATAGGGCGGAATGGGCTGCGCACGGGAAGAACGCGGATGAAATCCAGGTTCTGTCGCCTTTAAAAAAAGACACGCTTGCCGGGGCGGACGCGCTGAACCAGGTTTTGCGGGAGATCGTCAACCCGGTATCACCAGGGAAACAGCAGGTGAAGCACGGCGGAAGAATTTTCCAGGTGGGCGATAAGGTGATGCAGCTGCAAAATGCGGACGACGTCGCCAACGGTGACACGGGGACGGTGACGCGGATCACGCGCGATGGCGGGAAGTACAGCATGGAAGTGGATTTTGGCGACGGGCGCAGGATTGCCTATAAACCGGACGACAGCTGGCCGCTGACACACGCCTATGCGATGACCGTCCACAAAGCGCAGGGCTCGGAGTACGACACAGTCATCCTGCCGATGCTGCCCTGTTTCCGCCGGATGCTCCGGAGGAATATTTTCTACACCGCCGTCACGCGGGCAAAGAAAAAAGTGATACTCATCGGCAGCCGGAAAGCTATCTATATGGCAATCAAAATCAACGACACCCAGAAAAGGAATACAATGCTTAGCTATAGAGTGCGCGATGCGTTCCAGAAAATGGAAAAATACCGCGATGCGGCGTAAGACGGTTAGCAGAGAAGGATGTGGGCCAGGACTGGCCTGGAACAAAGGAAAAGGAGAAAAAGATGTTTACGATTATTTCAAAGAAAAAATATGACCGGGAGAAGAGACGTCTGGAACTGAGCCAGATGGTGCTGAAGGATAAGGAAAAGGCACTGTAAGAGGAAGCGGCATCACGGCTGTTCCTTGAGACAGAGAACCTGGAACTGAAACGGCAGCTTTCCGAGCAGGAGCGGCGTATGGACTGCCTGGAGGACCGGGTGCGCGCGGAACTCTGGCAGAAGATACATGCGATCCTGACGGAGCCGGGAAAAGATGGGAAAAAGTATCCGGAGCGCTGCGGCTGCTACCGGAACCCGGATACAGGGAACTGGGAAGTGGTGCTCGGCTGCAGCTTTTATGACGGGGAAGATGCAGAGCGGGTGGTATTTACAAATCAGAAGGACGCGCACCTTTATTATTCGCTGCTCCGTGCATTTGAGCAGTACCCCTGGACCCCGGCCGGCTCAGATGATTTTTGGGATGGTGCGCCGGAACTGGAGGATGCGGCATGAAGAAAGCAATATCGCCTGAGACGGCAGATGCCTTTACTGACAGCATGAATATGAGCGCTTTCTTTGAAAAAGCTGCAGGAGAATTTTGCCTTCCGGTAAGCAGAGATACCATATTTGACTGCCGGAAGATCACAGTTGCGTCGGATATCATAAGGCGCTGGTACGGCACAGTGGAGCATAAGCACGGCAAAGCGTACCTTGCGGAACTGACGCGCTATCTGCTGCTGTGCGGGCCAAAAGAAAACAAAGAACTGAAAGACGGGGAGATAGAGATTACCAAGGGATTTTTGGTAAATCCAGTGAAATAGGTTTGCAGCGTATGGCCACGGAATCTGCGTGGCGGGCTCTGGAGTATGTTCCTACAGGACATCTTCAGAGCCTTTTTATCCAATAGGAAAGTTTTTCGAACTTCCCTGTTGGATAAAAACCCTCCGGGGGATGCACATGCCGCGCTAGAGGGAACTGTCTGCTTACGCAGACGCGCGGCAGCGCGAGAATCCCGCAAAACGGGATTCTATTTTAAAGAAAGGAGAAGTCAAACTTATGAGTGGAACAGATGGGATGACCTGCAATAAATGCCTGTGCCGGTTAAATTCCTGGGACCGCCGCCTCTCAAAGACGCTTGCTTACCGGTATCCGCTTTGCGAGAAGTGTATCGCAGATGAATACGGTATGGAAGTGGATTTCCTGCGGGCGAGGATGGAGACGTATTTTGGTATGCGCCCCTGCCTTGGAATATGAGAGAAAGGAAGAAAAAATGGCGGAATACAATCGGCTGACAAGCGATCTGCTTGCGAAAGGGTTTGATGAGACGCGCTATCCTTCTTATGTAAAAATCGCAGGCGGAAGCTTTGGGGTACATCCGCTGGACAATGGTTACGGCGGGTTTGAATACAAACGCGATTTTATATGGAAGCAGGCGTTTTGCACCGGCTGCGGGCTGTCCGTAAAAGGCCAGAACTGCATCACGGGTTTATTTTACATGGGTGAGAACTGGTGTTATGAAAACAACAATCCTGTGATCCTCTGTCCTTACCAGAATGGGCACTGCCTGAGAAACGACGGGCGGCTGTGGACGGATAAGGATGCTGACGGGACCTTGTTTTTCTGCGTCTGCCACAGGGCAGAGACCTATGACTATAAAAACAGCCTGGAAAAGGTAAGGAAAGAAGCAGAGACAGAGAAACAGAAGAAATACGAAGTATTCAAAGAACAGCATGGCGGGAAAATCTGCCGCGTGCATATGGCTTATTCTGGGAAAAAACGCGAATGGAAACTGTGTTATGATCCTGTAAGATGCGCCAGGGAATGTTACTCCGATTTCTGCCCGATTCGGGGCAGGATGCTTTCCGGTAAAAAAGGAAATGTATTTTATGACTTGAAAATCTCCACTATCCGGAAAGACGATACGTTTTTCAATGGTGAACCGGTTGTGCGGATTGAAAAAGGGAAGCGTTTTCTGGATAAACCGGTGTCCCTGGATATCTGCACTGCCATAGCGGCCACGGGAAGCAGGGAGATTTACCGGAAAGAATGGTGGAACCGCTACTCCATGCAGCATATGACAGATCCGGATTTGCAGATAGAGATATTAAACCTGCGTGCAGAATCCAGGGAGAGCCGGGACCTGATGCAGGATCTGGAAGATATCCGGAACGGCATCACAGTCGTGCATGCGTCCGACCAGAAAAAGGCGGCAATGCAGAATAAAAAAGAGCGGCGGCAGCAGAGAAAACAGAAAAAGATTCAGTCGTTGGAGAACAGGATCCGGAAACAGGGATTTGACAGCTTGTCCGATATGGAACGGGTATATGCCGGAAAACTGCTGGGTGAGGAACGGGTGAACGAGCTGAAAGCGGAACAGAGAGACGCACCACGTCAGCTTTCGCTGTTTGCAGATGCAGGATAGTATCTGCTTCCATATGAATTAGATGTGATGGGAGAAAAATTTCCCGATAAAGAATAAAAAACACTTGGCGGACAACTGATTCAACGGTATAATGGAATCAGGTCTTCACAAGGAGGTGCCAGAAAATGACATATACGGATGTGAAAATATCAGTACCCAGGGAAATGAAAACATATGTAACTTATTACAACAAGGATATGGAATTGGAAAGGAACGCACTCCTTTTATATCCTTATATAAAGAATCTGACGATCTCACACGGAAAAGCAGCAGAGATCCTGGGAATCTATAAGACGGATCTGATTGATCTTTATGAAAAAATCGGTCTGCCATATCTTGACCTGGATATGAAAGAAGTAGAAGAGGAAGTTTCAAACTATCAAAAATTATAAGGAGCAGCGGTGCGACAAAACACAATATATAGAATAAAATAGATTGACCAATACAGGAAATTGTGCTACGATACCAGATGAAAGCTATTTTTATTCATTCGGTATGAATGGATTGTCAGATTTTATTCCGGCGGCATGGCCGGAAGTGTTTTTTTTAACCGTAGGTTTTCTATAAAACAGGATGAAGTTGTGCGAAAAGCGTTCAGAAAGAATATTTCTGGATGCTTTTTTTCGTGATACAGCCAAAAGTGTGTGGCTGTGGCCTGGATTACAGGAATACAGCAGGTAATCCGCAAAGGAAGGAGGGTATGATCATAGCTTTCAGGATTAATAGCAGTAATCAGAGAAAATCAGAAAAGAAGGAGAATTGGATTATGAGCATGATGGACAGTATTTTTGACGGCAGGTTATATCCGGGGGAGCAGATTCTTTCAAAGGAACCGGAATATACAAATGCGAACCAGGAAGTGGACAGGATTATGGTGGAGCTGGAAACGAAGCTTGAAAAGGCAGAGTACGACCTTGTGGATAAGGCGATGGACTGCCTCTCTGCAGCGCAGGATGTGCAGAATAAGGAGTTTTTCCGGTGCGGTTTCGCAACCGGGCTCCTGCTGATGAAGGAGGCAGGGGAATGCAGTTCTGTATCGGATGCATTACTCCAGGAATGCCGGGCAAAGGTGGAGAAGTATTATGGAACGGATTGACAGGAAAGAATTTGTGTAAGCCGTAAGGCTTACGGAACAATCAGAACAGCGGACAGGCAGGGTACAAAGACAGGCGTACCCTGCCTGTTCCCGTTTAGAAGGGAGGACAGGAAGATGGGATGGGATTCACATCTTTTTGAGACGTGGCAGCTGAATACGCAGTTGCCGCCGCGTTTTGAGCAGGTTTTTTCAGGGGAACGAAAGGCGTTTTACTCGACGAAACCGGAGGACTGTTCTGCGTATAACAGCAGAAAAACCGGGAAAATGGCGACGCTGTACCCGCACGTGCTGCGTGCACTGGAGGCTTTGGTCCGTGGGGAGTCAGGCGAAGGTGATGTCGCAGCCGGGGTACAGGTTGGTGCAGATGGACGGCTCTGTTATTACTGTATGGAATATACGAAGCCGGGGAACCACAAAGAGCTGCTGGTATATAAGCCGACGACAGGGACGTTCCTGGCGGGGCTTCTGGTTGGACCGGAGAAAACCGGCAGGGTTCCTATGGTAAGGCAGGATGGCAACGACGGGGAGGAATTCATTGCCCTGCTCTCTTATGCGAGTCTGGTAAAAAACGGGCCTGCCTATGACAGGGAATTCTGCAGCGCCTATGACATCCTGAAAAAGGAATACCAGTCGGGCGCCCCAGATGCCGGGCAGATGATCCATGCTGCGTATCTTTGCTGTGACAACCTCAGGTGGCGGATTGAGGACCTGGATGTTTCGGAAGAAGGGGTGCTGCCTCTTGGACGCACGAAAGCGCAGGGGCTGGACGTGGAAATGCTGAGTTATCAGGCACTTTTCATGGGACTTTACGCACCGACTGAGACTACGGTCGGCCATTTTACGGTGTTTGAGCCCCAGGGGGAGAGCCAGGGATACGGGATTGAAGAATTGCGGAAGCTTTACGCAAAGGAATGGGAGTTCCCGGAAAACGTAAGGCAGCGGATCCCGCGGCTCCCGGATTCTTACCGGGTAAGCGCTTCTGCGGAGCGGATCCTGTGTGCGATTGAAAAGACTCCGGCCCGCGTTTTCATGATGACCGGGAGTGCCGGGGTCGGGAAGACAACGGATGCGCAGCTGATCGCGCAGGTGCGTGGCGTTCCCTACTATAAGTTTACCTGTGGGCCGAATACGGATGAGATTGAGCTGATCGCTTCCATGGTGCCAAACACGGAAACGCATACGGAAAATGTGCCGGATGTCCCGGATTATGAAGACCTTCAGATGGACCCTGCGACGGCACTGATGAAGGTATGCGGGGAGTACCAGGATGGGATCAGTGAGAAGGAGGCGTTCCGGATAATAACGGAACTTTTGTTCCAGAAAGGATATCAGGCAGCGAAAGCAGAGCGGGATTTCCGCATGGTGGAGTCACCAATCATAGAGGGGTGCAAAGTCCCGTCCGTGGTTGAGATTCAGGAGCCCCTGCTGATCGAACGCCCGGCGACGCTGGCAAAATTTAACGCTTTGCTGGATGAATGCGCTTCGATTGAGCTTTTAAACGGCGAGGTAGTCCGCCGGCATCCGGATACAGTTATCATCCTGACGACGAACATGGATTATATTGGCTGCCGCCAGATGAATGAGTCCGTTTTGTCGCGCATCCGTTTTGTTGACCACAGGCCGGACCTGACTGAGAAGGAAATGGTGCAGCGGGCTATGCGGAAAACCGGGATGGCCGACTGTGAAATCCTCCAGAAGATGGCACAGGCAGTTGTGAAAATCCGCCGCTATCTGAAAGAAGAGGAGCTGCGCGGCGGTGTCTGTGAATACCGGGAATACGAGGACTGGGTCTGGGCGTACCTTTCCGGCGGGAACCTTTTGAAGGCGGCGGAGCATACGGTTATCGCAAAAGCTTCCATGGACGCGGAGGAGCGGCAGGAGATGATGACACTCTTCATCCGGCCGGTTTTTGAGGAACTTTAGATGCCGGATGGCAGGGAAAAGAGGCAGGGAAAGGAATGAAAAAGGAGCAGAAAGAAATCCGGAAAAGGATCCGGGAAATGAAAGGACGGATGACGCCGGAGCAGGTATTTTTATCTCCCCGTTACCAGGAGCTGGTCAGGAAACTCACGAGGGAGATTACGGATGGGAAATTTTCGAATGTCTCCATCCGGTGCCTGGGCGGTGATACGCCTGCCGGGACATATGACGGGGAGCGGATTGTGGTAAACCTGGACTACGAGCTGCTCCGGAGTTATGCCAGCAAAGAAATGATGAACCTGGGGATTATCGGCATAGTCGGGCATGAGTGCGGCCATAAGAATTACTCCGATATTTATTTAAGGGGGAAATACCTGCAGGGCATCCGGATGGAGCATAAGCTTTATCCGCATGCGCCTGTCCCCCGGACCGGCGCAGATAAAAAAGCGCTTCAGGACATAAAGGAATGTTTTCAGGACGGGGATACGGTTGTTATTTCGTATGTGCATCAAATTGCGGCTTTCCTTGGAAACCTGCTGGAAGACCGCTATATAGAAGAAAAAATGTGCCGGGACTATCCGGGCAGTATCCGCAGCGGTATCCGGATGAATCGGATGCGTATGCTTGACCTGTTCCCGAGCGTGAAGACGATGGAAGCAGATGGGCAGCCTATGGCCTGCATTATGCTCAATGTAATTGCACAATACCTGTTTGCAGAAAAATATAATGCCTGGGACGGCGTGGCCGCCTGTTATGTGGAATGCCTGGAAGCATGCAGGCCGCTGCTTGGAGCCGCAGTGTTGAAAGACGGGGAGAGCGTCAGGTATGAATTGACCAACCAGATTCTGCTAAAGCTGTGGCAGTTTATCCGGGCGGACACCGATAAAATCAGGGAAGAAATCGCAGGAAATGAGAAAGAGCATGAGAGGGGGAGTGATGGGAATCCAGAGAAATTGAACTCTTCTATGGAAAACTCAGATTCTGTGAATGCCCCGGCTCCTTTCAATGAATTGAATTCTGCAGATGAAGCAGATTCTTCAAATGAAAGGGAACCAGAAAGTGGGGCTGGCTCATCTGGGTTTCAGGAACAGGGGAAATTGTCCGAGAAGCAGGACGAGGATGTTATGCCTGATGAAGAAAGTCAGAAGCCAGGTGCTCTAAATCAAAAATTATCTAAAAAAGATTTTTCAGAAGCGGCGGAGCAGGCAGCAGAAAAACGGATGCAGTGCCTGCCATCATATTCGCATGAACCGGAAGCGGCGCCAGATAATGGCTATCCAGATGTATCTGAGGTAACAGCGGGTGATGCGGACTGGGATGGGTGCTGGAATGATGGTGATGGACAGAACAATAGTGAAGATACGGAAAGCAGAAATGGAGATGCTGATGATTTAGAAAACACGGAGTTTGATAATGATGGGTCTGCTGCCGGAAAGTCGGATATCTCGAATGGTCTGGAATCTATGTCGCAGGAAAATGCTGGTTTGCAAGCCGGTTTCGCAGATGATTATACTCAGAATCCGGACGATGTTACGGGTACAACAGCATCAATCCCACCGCAGTCCGACGCCAGCCTGCTGTCTTTTTTGTCGGATGTGGCGAAAGAACTGGTGGAACAGGAGGACGAAGAAAGGCTGCACCAGAAGCTTTCAGAGGTTCTGAAGCGGACGGATTTTGGAAGCAGCCATGAATCCGTGAGGAAGGCGATTTTCCGTAACGCAGAGGTTAGTGATGAGGCGGTGCAGCGGTATCTGGAGGCTCAGAAGGAAGTGCGGAAGATCCGGAGAAAACTGGAGACGGATCTGCTTCCTTATCTGGAAAAGCGGCGTGACCATGCGGAGAACGGGCTGCTGCTTGGCAGGCGGATGGATATCCATTCCCTTTACCGGCCAGATCAGAAGGCATTTGAAAAGAAAATCCGTCCGGGGTGTGAGAATGACACCGTAGTTGCCCTATTGCTGGATCTGTCAGCTTCCATGAAATCTGGAAACAGGATTGCGCAGGCGCGTTTCGCGGCGCTTTGCCTGTACGAATTCTGCCAGGAAGCGGATATCCCGGTCACTGTTTACGGGCATTATACCGGCCGCATATCGGATCAGGACAGTGCTATTTCTTCAGAAGAGGTTGTGTGTCTGGAATCCATGGCGGAGTTTGACTTTACAGACGGGAAGGACGGGTTACGCATTATGGATGCGTCCCCGAAAGGGGCAAACCGGGATGGCGCGGCGATCCGTTTTATGGGTAGGATGCTCCTGGAGCGCCCGGAAAGGAAGAAAATCCTTGCGCTGGTGAGTGACGGGCTTCCGAACGCGGAGAACTATTCCGGGGAGTCAGCCAGGAAAGATTTGATGGAAATCAAAGAAAAGTTGACAGCAGAAGGGATTACCTTCCTGGCGGCCGCAATTGCAGATGACCGTGAGGCGATCCGCGGGATTTACGGGGATGCGTATGTCGATATCAGCGATATCCGGAAGCTTCCGCAAAAGCTGATGAAACAGATCATTAAAATACTATGATGGGAGAGGATCAAATGGCGAATATACCAAAGGCTTCAAAACAGATCTGTGTCTATAAAACCGATAAGGGCCTGCTGGAAATGAACAATAAGCTGCTCCCGGCACCGAACGGGACACCCTGGCATATCCATGCGGAAGGAAAGGAGGAAGGGTATTCCCTGATTCAGATGGTTGCGCTGGATTACAGCCGGGGAAAAGGTGAAAAATCGGTCAGTGTGTACGCCAATGTAAAGCCGGAGGATATCAAATTTCTGTTCATGAAGCTCTGCTTTGGGTTTGAGTCAGTGAAATATTCTGAACAGAAGATTTTTAAGGACGGGGATGGCGGATTTGTGACATCGCTGCAGATTGAGCGCGCGGAGTATAACGAAAAAGGCGACAGGATGCGCCTGCCCTGGAGTGTCCGGATTGGGAATGGTTCCGGCACGGTTGCCTATAACCGCAACGGCGGGCAGTATTACGAAAGGGATTCCTATGATGAGAAGCGGGTGGTGAAAGTGCACCTGGATGACCGTTCTTTTTTCCGGCTCTTAAGCCGTACCTGCGCTGTGATTGATGCATTCGAGCAGAAACAGCTCTACCGCGAGAAGGACGTCCAGAATTTCCAGACCTTGTTCAATCTCATCTGTGGGAGACTGGAAGCGTATTTTGGCGGCGGACTGAAAAGCGGCGGGCTGCAAAACAGGCAAGCGATAAGCGGTTACGGCGGACTCTCCCGTAAGAATGGGATTGGTGCGGACAATGGTACGTCAGAGAAAAAACGTATCAGCGGTTATGCGAATCAGTTCCAGGACGATGGGGATGAGGATTACGGAACCGCGTTTTATGATGACGACCATGAAAGCGATAATGAGAGAGATTATGATGGTCCATTTCATGAGGATGGCTGCGACAGTGACGACATGGATGTCTTTGAGGATGCGGCATAGCTGGAGGAAAACCTATGCGTAATATAAGAAAAAAAGAACAGGAAGAACTGCTGAAAGAAACGGAAAAAGATTTTCTTGTTTTCCAAACAGGCTTTGTGATTGAGCTTGGCCGGGGAGAATATTTCCGGTGCATCAGGAATGGCAGTATAAGCTGCGGCACCCTGCCATATGCGAGACGATTCCAGAGCCAGGGTGAAGCGGAACGGTATGTATTTTTGAAACTGCATTATTATGGCCTGGAAGCGCATATCTGCCGGACAGCCTGGTATCTTGGCTCTTGGGATGAAGCCGGGAAAGGCTGGGATGGGAGCAGGTTTACAGATGAAATAGAAAAGGCAGTTTTATTCGAAAGCATCAGAGAAGCAGAAAAATATCAGAAAAGCAGGCATCTGGAAATGGAATCGTATATAGAAGGGACAGCAGTACGGATGCAGTGCGTGGCAGTGAGAACAGCGTAAAAAAATCGGGCAAAAGGCGGCCCTGGCAATGGGAATGATAAAATACAATATATAGTGGAAAAAGATTGACGAAAACACTATATTATGCTAAACTGGACACGATTTAAGGTTTTGCCTGAACGGTCTGAAACATTTGGGCATAAGAGTTTTATTCCGGCGGATGGCCGGGAGGACAAATTTGGGCATGACCTGGAAATTTCCCTGTTAGCAGTTTAATTTTTGTGTATGGAAGTGCCGCGCAAGGCACCAGAATTCAGCGATGGATTTTGGTGCCTTTTTTTCGTTGCCCGGATTTTTATTATCCGGGATTTGTTGCCAGTGGCACAGGGAGAATGAAACTCTGTGGTGCAAAGGGAATGGAACTGTGGTACAGGCTGGTATCCGCAGCAGCAGTTCAGGGCGGACTGCTGCTATGGAGAATATTTTTCAAGTATATTTATGAAGAAAGAATGTGTTGGAGATGGGTTAAAAGCGGATGGAGCAGTCGGCTTTTATATGCAGCGGTTTGGAGAAAAGCGCTGCGCAATGATTTACAGGTAAACTGAAATAAAGACAAAAAAGAAAAAGAAAAAAGAACAGGAGAGAAAGACAAATGTATATGGGATATGAGAAATTTAAGGAAAACATCGTTGCTGAGACAGGTAAATATTTTAACGCTTCCACATCAATCCGCCTGGAGAAAACCGTCCGTCTGAACCATCCAGAGGAGGATGCAGTCCTCATTCTTGAGCCTGGGAGTAATAGTTCCCCGGTGATATATCTTGATGGCTATTATGATGATTACCGTTCTGGAAAAAGCATAGGGAATATCGTGAAAGCGATCGTCACTTTTTATAAAGAGAACGCTTCTGGTTCCGGGCCGGTACCGCTGGATTTTTATCTGGATTTTAGCCAGGCGAGAGAACATATCCGCTGCCGTCTTGTCAATTATGAATGGAATAAGGCGGCGCTGGAAGGGATCCCGCATAAAAGATTTTTTGACCTTGCGATCGTTTATTACTACAAGATGGAAACCCCGGATCCAGGTAAATCCGGCATTGTAGTGAGAAACAGCCATCTGGACGTATGGGGGATATCTGCGGAGCAGCTGCATGAAATTGCCCTCAGGAACACAAGGGAGCAGATGGAGATCCAGATTATGACTGTTGGGTTAAAGCCCGGGGAGGACGGGGAAAGTGAAGAAACAGCAGAACCGGGAAATGGCGGCAGCCCCCAAAGCGGGACGGAAGCAGAGAAAGAGGATGAACCGGGAAAACTGGAATTTGATTACAAGCTGCTATCCGAATTTGAACCCTGCGGGCGTGTTATGTATGTCATTACGAATGAGGAATTGTATAATGGTGCAGTTTCGATTATTTTTGAGGATGTGCTGCGGGAAATCAGCAGTCGCTTCCGGGATAATTATTATATTCTGCCGAGCAGTGTCCATGAATGCATCCTGGTACCGGAAGGGATTCTGCCAAATACATCGGCGCAGAATTTTAAAGAGATTGTAACCTGTATGAATAGCCGGTACGTTGCCCCAGAGGATATCCTTGCTGATAGCGTTTACCGCTATGATTTACAAAAGCAGAGGCTTCAGCGGGCTGCGTAGGTTTTTGGAAGGCTTCCTGATAAAAAAAGTGGCAGGCAGCTTTGGCCAAATGATGAAACCGGATACTGGCATATCGGTGCCGTGAGAAAGGAGAGAAGGGATGACTGATTATAAAACGGTATGCGCAATCCTGAATGATTTTTTGTGCCTCTATTATGGAAAGAAACAGCTCAGCATCCAGGGACTGGAAATACGGGGACAATTCCCTGTTCCTGTCGCTGATGCGCGACATGAATGAGACGCCGAAGATTCCTGTGAAGAAGGCAATGATGGACGTCTACGAAAGCTTTAAGCCATACCGGCAGAAAAACCTGCTGGATAAGGACTGGGAGGAAATCCTGGGGATAGCCAGAGAACTTGCGGAAAAGTATGGCGATAACCGCTGGCTGAAGCATATGATCCTGGAAATGCTGGATGATCTGGAGGTGGATGATATGGAGAACAGAAAAGGCATGATGGAAAACGGGGGTGAAGGAAAAAAAGCAGCATAAGATTGCGAAAGTGAGATACGAACGCTTCGTATTGACGCAAAAGAAGTAATCGTGATTTATGGAAAAGATGCATGGAAATACAGGAAATTTTTTTGGAATTTAGTTGACAGAGTGAGGAAAGACTACGACCATTCGCCATATGATGGGCTTTCTGAAGCCGGATTCCGGCGAGGTGCTGGTGAACGGGCTGAACCCATGGAAACAGGCGCCGGAGGTGATGAAGGATGTCAGCTACATTCCAGGGGAGATTGCTTTCCCGGATCTGCCCACCGGCACGGACTTTTTTAAAGTGCAGGCGCAGTTCCTGGGCGTGAAGGATTTTACCTATATGAATCATCTGATTGATATTCTGGGTCTGGACCCGTCCGCCAATCTGAAACGCATGAGCAAAGGAATGAAGCAGAAGACGGCGATTGTAGCCGCACTGATGGGTGATAAGAAAATATTGATCATGGACGAACCGACCACCGGCCTCGATCCGCTGATGCGCGAGACTTTCCTGGAGCTGGTCCGTGAGGAAAAGAAAAAGGGAAGAACCATCTTCATGTCCAGCCATATTTTTGAGGAAATCGAGGATGTCTGCGACCGGGTTGCCATCATAGGGAACGGTAAAATTAAGGATGTACTGAGCCTTTATAAGCTGCGCCACGACACGCCGAGAATGTTTCGGATCACGTTTGCCAGTGAAGCAGCTGCGCAGGAATATGCAAAGAGAGTTCCGGAGGCAGCCGTGGATGAACAGGAAAAGAAAGTGTTATCATTTGCTATTCCTGCTGCAGAGACCGACCGCGCGATTAAAGCGACAAAAGGACTGCCGGTGATTGCAGTTGATGAGACGCATGAGGATCTTGAAGAATACTTCATGAATATATATCGGAAGGAGATCAGACAATAATGAAAGTTACAAAAATATTTTCCTGGCCGCTGATAAAGCAGAGCCTGAAATCGAATCGAGTTCTGGTCGTCGCCTGCACGCTTGTTTTGTGCCTGATGACCGTAGTCACGACCTATGCAGGTAACCTGATTGGTTCCATGGAGGAGAGTCAGGATTATACAGATGCACAGACAGATTTTTACAGTCATCTGTATGTGCTGGTTTCCTATAATGAAATGATGGGAACCGAACTGAGCTATGAGGATTTTGCAGAGGCGGAAGACCGCACCATGTATGGTACGGCGTTTGAGATGGCATCCGCGCAGTCGAATGACCTGAATCTTTCCAGTGAAAATTTTGAGACATCTGCGGAAATACTTGCGGAATCCGATGCCGGTCTGGATGCCTATATTTCGGAGTTTGAGTATGTCTATGCTCTTGGTTCCGTACAGGGTTGCTTCTCCGGAGATGATCTGGATATTGAATCCATGATGACGATGATGCTGGAGATGATGGGCATCCCATCGGATATGCTGGAAGCGATGACCGATATGGATCCTTCCGTCATGCTCAACCAGATGTATTTCACGATCATGAGCCTGCTGCCGATCATTCTGTTCCTTGTATTTGCGGGGAACGCACTGGTGGTCGATCAGGTGGATAAAGGGTCTATGGCTTATATTCTTTCCACGCCGACGAAGCGCAGCGCGGTGGTCATTACGCAGGCCGTTTATATGATAGTTGAACCGTTCATTATGGTCGGATGCGGTTTCCTTGTAAGGCTGGCTGCTACTCAGGCATTTGTCGGGGAAGTGGATGTTGCCAAATATGCAGCACTCTATGGAGGACTGTATGTGCTGACAGAGGCCATGGCGGGCATTTGCTATCTCGCGAGCTGCCTGTTTAACCTCAGCAAATATGCGCTGGGGCTGGGCGGCGGCCTGAATGTATGGTTTTTCCTCTGCTCCCTGCTTGGTATGTTTGGTTCAGAGACCATGGTCAGTATGGGCATCGGTGTAGAGATGCTGGATAATTTCAACCGTCTCACACTGGTTGGTCTGTTTGATATCGAAGCGTTGGAGACGGTTGGCTCCGGCAGTGTAGATTATGCGTTTGTACCGAAGCTGGTTATTCTGGCAGTGATCGCGGTAGCCTGCTATGTGATTGGTATGATTCGGTTCCAGAAAAAGGATCTGCCGCTGTAACACAGGCATTGGAAAATGTATTGATTAGATAATGGTACCCCGATACGATGGTCACAAGTAAAATTTGGCTTTCGTGCCGGGGCTTTTTGGAAATTTGGGCAATCGATCTTAGCTATAGCAATTTCTCCTTTAGTTTCTCCAGAATCTCAGCAATCTTTGCTGCCGGTTCAGGATTTTCATTGTCCAGCCAGTCATAGAGAATGGCAAAAGTGCCCTGAAAGATAAACTGGCGGATGTATTTTTCTTCTGTTTCTGAATAACTGCTTTCTTCGGCCACACCTTGAAAAATATCGCGGATACTTGGAATTGAAGACAGGTGTGATGCAAAATCCTGCATGGGAAGGGTATGCACCAGGAGACAGAACAGTTCCCGCTGTTCATATAAATAATGCAGAACTGGCAGGAGTGAGTTTGCATTTGCCTCATCTTCTGCGCTGCGGTTTTGTGTTGTTGAATTGCCTTGCTGGCGATTTTTTTGAGGGAGCGCTTCTGCCTGTGTACGGACAGGCCGTATCTCATTGTCCAGCTGTTTCAGAAAATCGGTTTCGATTTCATTTAGAAGCTCTTCTGGGCTGCCATAGTATTTATAAAAAGTCGTGCGGTTGATCTGCGACACCTTGCACAGCTCATAGACGGTAATCTGACTCAGTGTTTTTTCTTTCAAAAGTGTTATCATGCCGGACTTGAGCATGGTCTTACTGATGCGGATTCTCTGATTTTCCATTGCTTTTACTTCCTCGACTAATTTTCAGATTTTGTTGACTTTAACACAAAAGCAGACAAAATAGTTGACTACAAAACATTTTAGGGTAAACAGTTTGTTGACACATAATGTTGCTGATAATTATAATGAAATTCAGGAAATTTGTCAACGGATTACGCGGGCTGCATCCTGCACCGCAGACGGTGCAGGATATTACGAGGGAGGAACGGTAATGAGATTTTGGTGGCGAAACTGGTATTACATCGGCGGCATCCTTTTTGTGCTGCTTGCGTTTGTGATGGGGCTATGGGGCTGCGACCACATGGCGAAGCTGCGGATTATCCTGATTTTCAGCTGGATGGGCATGCTGATGCATCAGTTTGAGGAATACGCGTTTCCCGGAGGGTTCCCCATGATTTCCAACATGGCGGGGCTGGGCGAGACGGAGCATCCGGAGCGTTATCCACTGAACGCCCAACAGAGCTTTCTGAGCAATGTCATTTTCTGTTATCTGAGCTACCTCATTCCGATCTGCTTTCCGAATCTGATCTGGATGGGCGCCTGCCAGGTTCTGGCCGGGGTCTGGCAGCTTCCGGGGCATGGCATCGCCATGAATGTACGTCTGGGGAGCAAGTACAATCCGGGTCTGGCGTCTACGGCATTTTTGCAGACCCCGGTGGCAATCTATTATATCTGGTATGTCTGTACGAATATGCCGGAAAAGGCCGGGCAGCTCTGGTGGGGCATCCCGGGATCAATTCTGATACTGTTTTTGACCTTTATCGTTCCGATTCTGGTCATGAAGGATAAGGAATCGCCGTATCCGTTTGAAGACCGGGAACTTTACGGCTATGATAAAGAACACGTTATGGAGCTATGGGAGATAAGAAAGGCCGAGAAGGCTGCAAAAACAGTGAAGGAGGGCAAATGAAAATGGTAAAGAAGCTGGATAAATGGTGTGATATCAACTGGATTATTTTCATCTGCGCGACCGGTGTGGTCACTGCGGTATTGTCCGCGATTTTCTGGGACAGTATGCCGCTGGGGGCGCAGGGAGCGGTCTTTGTCGCACTCATCATGCCGTTCCATGTTCTGGAAGAGTGGAAGTTCCCAGGCGGACTGCACATTTTTTATAATGTTCTGCTGGGACCAAAGGAAAAGAGCAAACGGCAGTTGGACCGGTTCCCCATGAGCCGCCTGACGGATATGATCACAAATGTCGGCCTGCAGTGGATTCCGCTGATCTATCTTTTCCTGTGCAGCATCTTCACCAGATTGTCAAATGCGGTAGCCCTTTGCATGATGCTGCTGAGTTTTATCGAGGTATGCGCGCACACCGGCGGCGGTATCCTCACGTATTTCTGGTTACGGAAGGATGGAAAAAAGACAATCTATCACCCCGGATTTGCGACTTCCTGGATGATGTTCCTTCCGGCAGGAGTCTATGTCGCCGCTCATCTGGAAGCTGTAACCGGAAAAGACTGGCTCTGGGCGCTGGTTCTGTTTGTGATCATGATGATGATCTGCATCGTCCTGACAGAAACGCCGCTGAAAAAATGGGTCGCGAAACAGGAAAAAGGCGCGTTTGCGTTCGCGGATGCCAAATATTATGAAAAGTATCCCTCATTCTGGAAAAAATAAGTTGGAGGAAAAAACATGGCAGATAAGAATATCATTTACTATTATTCCGGCTCCGGCAACAGCCTTTCCGTGGCAAAGCATATTGGCAGGAAGCTGGGAAACACGGACATTGTGTCAATCTACAAGCTGCGTGACAATGCAAACGTTCCTGCGGATTACGCGCGGGTTGGCATTGTGACTGCTACGTGGTTCGTCCGCCCGCCGCGGATCGTGAGAGAAGTCTGTGAAAAGCTTATGCTCTCCCGGTCGCAGAAGGTATTCATCATCGCCACCTGCGGCGGCTACGATGGCTATGTCTGCATTGACCTGAAAGCGATTCTGCAGCCCAAAACAGATTATCCGGTTCAGACGTTCATGCTGCCGATGCCGCCTAATCATATCGTAGGTTTTTCACCGATGCCGGACTGGATTGTCCGCATCTATCTGCGGCATGAGAAAAAAGCATCCGCGAGAATAGCGGAGAAGATAAAAACAGACCAGCCGACAAAGAACCGGAAAGGACTCAACCGCAGGGCACTTTCCTGGGTATCGAAAACCTTTAACGGCTGGCTGGGAGTTGACCGCGATTCAACAGAAGGCGGGTTTTACACAACAGAAGCCTGTACAAAATGCGGTACCTGTGAGAAACTGTGTAAGAACGGAAACATCCTTCTGACGGAAGACGGCGTGGTCTGGGGGCATGACTGCCAGCAGTGCATGGCCTGCATCATGTGGTGCCCGAACCATGCCATCCGACATCCCAATGTGCCGGAAAAACGCAGACGTTATCAGAACCCGAATATCCGGCTGGCGGATATGACGCATTCCAGATTTCATGTGGGTGGCAGTGGAAATGAAGAGGGAAATAAAACGTGATGTCTGATAAGAACTGCGCAGCTGAAAGCACAGATAACACGAAAGCCGGCAGCAAAGCCGACAGGAACAGGAGGATGACTCATGAAATATAAGATTAATCCCAGAAATGGCGACAAATTATCCGTTCTTGGCTATGGCTGTATGCGGTTTGCCGGGGACAGCATCGTGACGTCGTTCACCGGCCGCTTTGATGAGAAAAAGGTGGAAAAACTGATTGTCTCCGCAGTGGAGCAGGGGATCAACTATTTTGACACGGCTTATGTGTATACCGGAAGCGAGGAGATTCTGGGCAGTGTCCTGAAAAAACACAATCTGCGGGATCAGGTTTTCATTGCTACCAAAATGCCGCTGATCATGTGCCGCAAGGCAGAGGATCTGGATAAGTTTTTCGATAAGCATCTGGAACATTTGCAGACCGATCATATCGACTATTATCTGCTGCATATGCTGACGGATATGAAAACGTGGGAAACGCTCTGCAGCTGGGGCATCCGTGAGTGGGCCAAAGAGAAGAAGAAATCCGGACAGATCCGGAACTTTGGATTTTCCTTCCACGGAGCGCAAAGTGAATTTCTGGCTTTGCTGGATGCGTATGACTGGGATTTCTGCCAGATTCAGTACAACTATTCGGATGAAAACTATCAGGCTGGCGTCACCGGATTGAAAGCAGCTGCGGCAAAAGGAATGCCGGTTATGATCATGGAGCCGCTTTTGGGCGGCAAGCTGGCGAAAAATCTGCCGAAAAAGGCGGTAGAGCGATTCCGGCAGACGAATCCGGACATTTCTCCGGCTGCCTGGGGATTCCGCTGGCTTTATAACCAGCCGGAGGTCACAGTAGTCTTAAGCGGCATGAATGAACAGGAACAGCTGGATGATAATGTCCGGATTGCGGACACTGCCGCGCCCGGAATGCTGACAGAGGCAGAGCAGGATGCCATCCGGGATGTCCGGGAGATTTTTAAAGAGTCCTATAAGGTCCATTGTACAGGCTGCCATTACTGCACGCCATGTCCGGCCGGAGTGGATATCCCGGCGTGTTTTACCGCTTACAATACCCGTTACTCCATCAGCAAAAGCCAGGGACTGATTCAGTATTATATGGGAACCCTGATGAGTGATAAGCCCAGCTACGCCAGCCTGTGCAAGGAATGTGGAAAATGCGAGCAGCATTGCCCGCAGTCCCTGCCAATCCGGCAAAATCTGAAGGCGGTAGCAAAAGAATTTGAAGGCCCGTTATTTAAAGGAGCAAAAGCGGTTCTGCCGTTTTTTGTAAGGAAAAAGAAAACCTGATGGAACTGCGAAGGTACTGAGCATGAACAGTTATGTCCAGATGCAGGAAATCACAGCAAAAAAAGGAGGTCATTATGACATTACAGGAAGCAATGAGCGCACGACATAAAGTGAGCAAATACACGGATAAGCCGCTGTCAGCAAATGATGTTCGGCAGCTGAATGACAGAATCAAGGCTCAAAATCAGAAATATGGTCTGAACATGAAGCTTGTCACGGATAGCAAGGATGCGATGCCGGGAATTATAGCAGCGCTGATGTCAAAGGGCGTCAAAAACTACATCATTCTGGCGGGTCCGGACACGCCGGGGATTGACGAAAAACTGGGATACAGCAGTGCCGATCTGATGCTTTATGCGCAAACACTCGGCCTGAATACCTGGTGGATTGGCGGAATGTTCAGCCGTAAGAACGCAAAAAAGAATGTAAATGCGGGGGACAACACAAAAATTATCGGAATCGTCGTGGTCGGCTATGGTGAAAATCAGGGCGTTCCACACAAATCTAAGGCGGCATCTGAGGTATCGTCTTATGACGGTACCGCTCCGAAATGGTTTAATGAAGGGGTTAAGGCGGTTTTATTAGCTCCGACGGCCATGAACAAACAGGCATTTACCATCAAAGGTAAAGGAAATAAGGTAAGCATGACCTGCAATAATGGCTCCTATTCCGGTGCTGATCTGGGAATCGGCAAATATCATTTTGAACTCGGTGCCGGTAAGGACAATTTTGAGTGGATGTGACATGGCGTGTTTTTGACCGTCTCCAGATTTGTCTGGCGGCGGTTTTTCACATCCTCGCTCATAGGTTGGATCTCGCCTGCGTTCTTTAGGGCTGTTTTAATTTGCAGATGCTATCACTGCAATGCGTCGCTTTGGCAGAGAGGAAAGCGCCGATATATTTACCGGCAGACCGGGTGAGTATGTAGACCAGACCGATCAGCACGATGATGCCGCTTGAAAAGACACTCAGCTCCAGCTGTGCGCCTGAGATCATGAAAAAGGCAGCGAAAAGGCAATTCTTCTTCGACCGGCTCCGTAATTCCATAAGGTCTGGAATCCTTTTTACTGTATAATACCGCGTACGGCTGCTCATCAATTTTAGGAAAAATATTTTCCGAAAAATACTTTGCCCATGACTTGTTTAGAAATCTTTTTTTCTCTTTCGGTCAAAGTATTGATGGAATCGAAAAAAGAAAGCTGCTCTGTATTATTGGCCACAAATGACATAGGAAAATCTCCGACTTATCAAGTGCTTTCATTATAACATGAAAGCCCCAAAAAGTCTTTGTTTTATAGCAATATATTCAGTTTTCATAGTGCATTATTGTAGGACTAAAGGTAACTACCTTTTGTCGCCTGAATCAAAAACATTAAAAAAGGGTCTCATTTCAAAAAAGGGTAAAAAAAGGGTATGCGGCTTCAAAATGTTACACACTGCTCGTGGAACCCTGCGGATTTCCTGATATTTCACACATTTTTCACCTATTTTTTACAAATCTCTTACATATGTCATTTATACTTTCCGGAAATCGTGATTTGGAACGAAGGGGTCCCGGGATAAAACGGACACCGGAAAGGAGACAATGACATCTATGGCCGCAGTACAACACTCTTTTCAAAGGTATGAAAAAAATTCCTTTTGACGCCGGGACAGTATGAAGAAATTCTTCCGGCGCTGCAGATGCGGATGGATGAGGAAGTATATGGCGTACATACGGTTTGCAGCATTTACTATGATACACACACCTATGATCTGATTCGTGCTTCGATTGACGCGCCGGTATATAAGGAAAAATTCCGGCTGCGCAGCTATGGGGTACCGGGACGCGAGGATTACATATACGCGGAGATTAAGAAAAAGTGCAATGGGATTGTCTATAAGCGTCGGGTGGAAGGACATCCCGATGAGGTTCAGGAGTTTCTGGACGGAAAACGATTGCTGCCGCATGATGAGCAGATTCAGGCGGAAATTCAGTGGTTTCTGCAAAGCTACCGGCCAGTGCCGAAGGTGTTCATCGGATATGAGCGGAGAGCGTTTCTTGGCAGGCAGGAGGCGGATCTGCGAGTGACCTTTGACTGGAACATTCGCTGGCGGTCGAATGGGCTGAACCTGATGTATGGGGATGAGGGAGCGCCTGTTCTTCCGGATGAACGGATTGTGATGGAGATAAAGATTGCACATGCGATGCCGTTGTGGCTGTCAGAGCTTTTGAGTGAGCATCGGATTTATCCGAATTCTTTTTCAAAATATGGAACTTGCTATCAGCGGTACATTGCGCCCGCGGTATTTACAGGAGGAAAAATTTATGCTGAACAGTATTATGACGAGCCCGATCACCTTGCAGCCGCTTCTTATCTGTCTGGGAACCGCTATGGTTCTGGGCGTTCTGACCGCGCTGGTGTTCTCGTATAAAAACAGGGAGAGCGCCAGCTTTGCGCTGACGCTGGCCCTGCTGCCGATGACGGTAGCGACGATTATCATGCTGGTAAATGGCAATATTGGAACCGGCGTTGCTGTGGCGGGGGCGTTTGCCCTGGTTCGGTTCCGCAGCGCGCCGGGGACGGGAAGAGAGATTGCGGCTATTTTTACTACGATGGCCCTGGGCCTGGCGCTGGGTATGGGATATGTCGGCGTTGCGGTACTGTTTTTTGTACTGGTTGCAGTATTTACGCTTGTGCTGACGAAGATCGATTTTGGCGCAGTGTCGCGGGCGGAGAAACAGCTGAAAATTACGATTCCGGAGAATTTTAATTATGAAGGGCTTTTCGATGATATTTTTCAGAAGTATCAGGTGAATGTACGGCTGGAACGGATTCGCACGACAAATATGGGGACGCTTTATGAGCTGAGTTATCATGCACAGTTTGCGGATGCGCAGGTGCCGAAGGCGTTTATTGATGAATTGCGGACGCGGAACGGGAATCTGAATATTGTGGTTGGTGATTTCGCAGAGAAAGAGATGCTCTGATGGGATGCAATAAATTGGAGAAGGCGTGAAGAAACCGTTTTTTTGTGTGAAAGAGGTGAATGGTATGAGAAACAGGAACCGTTTGCGCAGAATCAGAGAAGCAGGGAGAAAGGCTGGAATTGTCTGCCTGGCGCTGATTTTTGCGGGAGCATATGTTTTGGAAGGAAATGCGGCAGAGAATACTTCGGATACAGTAGAAGAAAGCGCATCGGAAGAAACGGATGCGGGTGAGGCGAGTGCAGCACAGACAGCAAACGAAAAAACAATAGATACTTATATAGATGAGGACAATGCGGCGGAGATTACGCTCTCGGATGATGGATCGACGGTCTCGGGCAGCGGCGCGTCGGTATCTGAAAATGTAATTACAATCAGTGAAGGCGGTTCCTATTGGTTTACGGGGAGCCTGACAGACGGACAGATCCTGGTGGATGTGGATGGGGACGATACCGTGGTGCTGATGCTGGCGGGCGTGGAGATTACGAATACGACAGATGCGGCGATCTACGTGGAAAATGCGGATCGGGCGATTGTTTACCTGGTGGACGGCACGGAAAATTTGATCGCCAGCGGAGAGGATACCGGAAATTCAGCAGCGGACGGAGAAGCGGATGATACGGCCGAGGGCGGCGCGATCTGGGCAAAGGATGACCTGCTGATCGGAGGCAGCGGCGCGCTGATTGTGAAAGGATTTATCAATAACGGGATTCAGACGTCAAATGATCTTACGATCGAGAGCGGAATCATCACGGTGGAGGCTGTGAACAATGGGATCAAAGGGAAGGATTCTGTGACGATTCTGGGCGGAACGATTACGGTGACGGCTGGCGGCGATGGCATCAAATCCGATGACACGACGGGGGATGGCTATGGCGTCGTGACGATTGAGGATGGTGAGATACAGATCGAGAGCGGTGGCGATGGCATTCAGGCGGAGACGGTGCTGACGGTTTCCGGAGGAACGATCCAGATTACCTCGGGCGGCGGCAGTGCGGAGGCAGGCACGGCAAGCGCGGCTTCTATGTCAGGCGGCTGGAGCGGTTTCTTCAGCGGCTGGGATATGGAGGATGAGGACACGGAGAGCATGAAAGGAATCAAGGCCGGAAGTGAAATGCAGATTGCAGGCGGCACGATTCTGGTGGATTCCTGTGATGATTCGCTTCACTCAAATGGGACAATTACCATTCTGGACGGCAGTATTACGGTTTCCTCCGGTGACGATGGGGTTCACGCAGATACCGGACTGATCATTTCGGATGGAACGATTGTGGTATCACAGTCTTATGAAGGACTGGAAGGAAATCAGATCCGAATAGAAGGCGGCGAGATCCAGGTGACTGCCACGGATGACGGAATCAATGCCAATGGCGGCACGGACAGCTGGGGAATGGGCTGGGGTAGGATGGGCACAGGCAGCGGCATGGATTCGGACAGCGATACAGGTACAGATGTCTCGGAAGAAGCTTCAGAGGGAACGCCGTGGCTTTTAATTACGGGCGGAACGATCTGGGTGAACGCGCAGGGGGATGGTTTGGACTCGAATGCGGATCTGACGATCGAAGGCGGCACGATTATTGTGGACGGGCCTTCTGACAGCATGAACGGTTCCATTGACTCTGGAACGGAAAACGGCGGAACCTGCACCATCAGCGGCGGCACGATTCTGGCAATCGGTGCGTCCGGTATGGCGGAAACATTCAGCAGCAGCTCGACGCAGTGTTCGTTTCTGCTCAGCCTTTCTTCGAATTATGCGGCGGGAAGCGTGATCACGATCTGCGACGCGGAGGGGAATGTGCTGCTTGAACATACCTCCGAGAGAGCCTTTTCTTCTATTATATATAGTTCCGCGGACCTGGAAGAGGGCGGCACTTATCAGATCATGGTGGACAGTGATGCGACGGAAATCACGCTGACCGCTGTGACGGGGAGCTATTCCTGGTCAGGGGAGAGCAGCGGAACGGTTGGGTTTGGAAGCTTTGGCGGACAGATGGGCGGTGGCCGGATGAATAATAACTTCAGTGGCCAGATGGGCAGTAATGACGACAGTTCACAGATGGAGGAAAGTATGGAGGAAGGTCAGTCTCCGGATGCGGGCGAGGGAGAAGATATGCCTGAGGATTCGGATGACGGCGACAAAGGCCGGCAGGCAGGAGATTTCTATAGCGGGGAGACAGATCAGCAGGAAGATGATTCAAGCGACGATGACAGCCAGGGTTCGGATGCTTCGGGATCCGGAAGCGGCGGAAATAGCAGCAGGTCGGCTTCTGGAGAGATGATCTGAAGATGCAGAGACAAAAGGTCATGAGGAGAACGTTCACGTTCCGGCGCATGGCCTTTTCTTTGCCTTCAGGTTACGCTAATGACTCGCGTGAGACTTGTAAACGGTGATTGCTTTTTCGAGCTGCTCGTGTTAAGATGTGACACACTGAGGTTACTGGCTGCAGTTTACAACCCGATCATGCACTGGCTGGATGGTCATGGCTCCTCCTGCATGAAGTGTGGGATGCCGCATGTTGAGGGTTGAAAGTATAGTAATCCACTGAGAAGGCAGAGGAGGAATGGAAAGGATGGACAGATTGCTTTATGGCGCGGCGTATTATGATGAATATATGCCCTGTGAACGGCTTTCGCAGGATGTGGAGATGATGAAAAAAGCGGGGATTAACACGGTGCGGATCGCGGAATCCACCTGGAGCACCTGTGAGCCGCAGGAAGGCGTGTTTGATTTTTCACATGTGGAGCGGGTGATGGATGCGATGGAGGAGGCCGGGATTGGGGTGATAATTGGTACACCGACCTATGCGGTGCCGACCTGGATGGTGAAATCCTACCCGGATGTGCTGGCCGAGACGCGGAAAGGACGCGGAATCTATGGTCCGAGGCAGATCATGGATATCGCGCACCCGGCCTACCTTTTTTACGCGGAGCGCGTGATTCGAAAGCTGATGGAGTGCACGGCGCACCGGAAATGTGTGATCGGATTTCAGATTGATAATGAGACAAAGCCATACGGAACTGCCGGGAGAAATGTGCAGGAGAAGTTTGTCAAGTATCTTCGGAAAAAATTCAACAACGATCTGGATGCATTGAACGCGGAGTTCGGACTGGACTATTGGAGCAACCGGATCAATGCCTGGGAGGATTTCCCGGACGTGCGCGGCACCATCAATGGGAGCCTCGGGGCGGAGTTTGAGAAATTTCAGCGTTCGCTGGTAACCGATTTTCTGCGGTGGCAGGCGGAGATTGTCAGCGAGTATAAACGGGAGGATCAGTTTATCACGCATAATCTGGATCTTTGCTGGAGGGGCTATTCCTATGGCGTTCAGCCGGAGGTGGATCATTACGAGGTGGCAAAGTGCCTGACAATTGCAGGTGTAGATATCTATCATCCATCGCAGGATCAGCTGACCGGAGAGGAGATCGCGTTCGGCGGAGACCTGATGCGCTCGCTGAAAAAGGATAATTATCTGGTGATTGAGACGGAGGCGCAGGGCTTTCCGGACTGGACGCCCTATGACGGGCAGCTTCGGCTGCAGGCATTCAGCCACGTTGCGTCCGGGGCGAACAGCGTGATGTACTGGCACTGGCATTCGCTGCACAATGCGTTCGAGACCTACTGGAAGGGGGTTCTCAGCCATGATTTGCAGGAAAATGCGGTTTATCGGGAGGTATGCACAATTGGAAACGATTTTAAACGGATCGGCAGCCACCTGGTAAATCTGAAGAAGCAGAACCGGGTCGCGATTCTGGTGAGCAATGAGGCGCTCACTGCGTTGAAGTGGTTTTCGATCCAGATGCATGGCGGCTCGGAGGACTACAATGATATCGTAAGGTGGATGTACAATACGCTCTATCATATGAATATTGAGTGTGATTTCATTTGGCCGGAGACGGAAAGTGCGGATATGGATGCCTATGAGGCGATTCTCGTGCCGGCGCTCTACGCGGCATCCGATGCGGTGCTGGAACGGCTGAACCGCTATGTGGAGCAGGGCGGTACGCTGATCGCGACATTCAAGACTGGTTTCGCAAATGAGAAGGTGAAGGTCAGCCACGATGCACAGCCACATATTTTGAATCGCTGCCTCGGAGTCACCTATCAGGAATTTGCCTTTCCGAAACAGGTGAAGCTGACGGGAGAGAGCCTGGCTGCGCTTTCCGATAAAGACCGGGAAGCCTCTGTGTTCATGGAGCTTCTGATGCCGCAGGGGGCCGAGGTGCTTGCTTCTTATGAGCATCCGAATTGGGGACGGTATGCGGCTGTGACGAAAAATACCTGTGGAAAAGGCAGTGCGGTTTATATTGGATGCAAGACGTCGGAGAAAATGCTGGAAAAGATTTTCCGGGAGACGCTGCCGGAGACTATCCTGGCGGAAGATGCGGAGGAACGCTTCCCGGTCATTGTGCGTAAGGGAGTGAATGATCTGGGGCGGAAGGTATATTATTACCTCAACTATTCCGGGCAGGAGCAGAACGCCCGGTATGCGGGAACAGAAGGGACAGAGCTGCTTTCGGGGAGACATGTCACGAACGGAGAGGCGCTTATCCTTCCGGCGTGGGGATTTCAGGTGATAGAAGCGGTTCCTCCAATTGACTGAGCATGGACGGATATGTGGTCCAATTCCCTTTGAATGGATATTTGACTGAATGTAACTATTCAGGACAGTACTTCGCACTTGCTGCGAAGTACGTATGAAAATGTATATTATGTGGGGAAAAGCCCCATCGCGAAGCGATTTTAAATGGGTTTTTCCTCGTAACTGTGAAGGTATTGAACAGTTACGACTGAATTTGTGTATGAGACGCGCAAAAAGACATCCGCGTATTGTGGATGCCTTTTTTGTATGCACACGGTCAGCGTTTCTCTCAATCGAGTTTCATATCTCCGTCTTTGACCCAGCCAAGCTTTCTGACCACGAGGTTGATCAGCGGGCAGAGGATGGCGGGAAGGAGAAAGCAGATGAGAAGCATCCCAACCCAGTCAGTGACTGTGACGGCTGATTTGGTTCCCGCAGCGATGTCGCTCATCCAGCCGGTATAGACGCCGATTGGGCCAACGAAGCCGCAGGTGCCCATGCCGGAGGATACGGCGGTGCCGTTCATTTCCATGTGGAAAACGCAGGTGGCGATTGGTCCGGTGATCGCGGAGGTCAGGATCGGAGCAATCCAGATGCGGGGATTTTTGACAATGTTACCCATCTGCAGCATGGAGGTGCCGATGCCCTGTGAGATGAGTCCGCCCCAGCGGTTTTCCGGGAAGGACATGACAGCGAAGCCGACCATCTGTGCGCAGCAGCCGGCCACGGCGGCGCCTCCCGCCAGGCCGGTCAGGCCGAGTGCGGCGCAGATCGCGGCGGAGGAGATCGGCAGGGTCAGTGCGATGCCGACGACGACGGATACCAGGATGCCCATCAAAAACGGCTGCAGGTTGGTCGCCCACATGATCAGGTTGCCGACTCTCATCGCGGCGGAGCCCAGGGCAGGCGCCCACCAGGCGGAAAGCGCGATGCCGACACCGATGGTGACGAGTGGTGTAACAAGGATATCAATCTTCGTCTCTTTGGAGACGGCTTTGCCGATCTCGGAAGCGAGTATCGCAATAAACAGAACCGCGAGCGGACCGCCCGCGCCGCCGAGCGCGTTTGCCGCGAAGCCAACGGTGATCAGCGAAAACAGGACGAGCGGCGGACAGTGCAGCGCGTAGCCGATCGCGACGGCCATCGCCGGGCCGCTCATGGCGGTAGCGAGAGAGCCGACGGTGTAGTCCACGCCGCTGACGGTGGCAACGGTCTGCGTCAGAAATGAGATCTGAAACTGTGTCCCGATGGTATTGATGATTGTGCCGATCAGCAAGGAGCAGAACAGACCCTGCGCCATCGCTCCAAGTGCGTCAATGCCGTAGCGTTTCAGGGAAATTTCGATGTCTTTTCTCTTCAGGAATGCCTTCCATTTCTCCATAATTTTTCTCCTTCGTTAAAGTTTTGCCATATTCTACCCCTTTTATTTTTGATTTACAATAGAAGATTTTACTGAAAAATATCAGAACCGGAGGGATGCGATTAGCGGGTATAATAAGGAAAAAAAGCTTTTCTTAAATTCTTACAAAAGACGCTACCATACGGGTAAGGAAGTGTGGTAAAATAGGCCGGTTGGATCTCGAGAACATAAATTGCCGGGAAATCCTGACATTACAAATAGAGTTTTGGCTTTGTTTCGGTTTTCATAGGAGACAGTACAGCCGGGGAAGTGAGGAGAAAATATGCCAGTTTTTGATTTCAGCAACAGCGCTCCCAAACAGGAGAAGGCTGCGGAATGTACCTATACTGTTTTTTGCTCAAATGAATCAGAACCTTCTGCTGAGCGTCCGATTCTGGTGCTGGATAACAGCCGCCGGGCGTGGAAGCACCATTCGAATGGCATTTTTTCGAAACCCGATCAGAAGACCGCGTTTGAATTTGATGAGGAGGACGGTACGCAGTCTGCGGATATCCTGCAGCTGGATGCACGGTTTGTCAGCCTGCTTCGCTGGCTTGGGGAGAGTCATATCCGTGTGCGGCTTTCCGGGGCGAACCGGGAGGACGGATACGCGGTTTACCGGATTCGGGAGATTGCGTATGGCGGTGGGACGAAGCTTTCCGCGGAGGATGGGTTTCTTCAGTTTATGATTGAACGGCTGCTCGCGAGCGATGCTCCGCAAAAGGAGCCGGAGGAGGACGAACAGGAGGAGGCCGGCGATGAGATGAAGCTGACCAGCCTGCAGAGTATCACGGATTTCCTGAACTGCGCGGGAAGGACGCTGCCGGACAATATTCGTCTGTGGGCGCGGCGGAATCTGGCTGTCGCGCGTTCTCATGAGGTGACTGCGGAGGAACGGCGCCATGCGCAGAGAGCGCTCTCGATTATGCTGAATATCCACTGGAAGAGCAATTATTTTGAAGCGATTGACCCGCAGGAGGCCAGGCGGATTCTGGATGAGGAGCTTTACGGGATGGAGCGGGTGAAGCAGAGAATCATCGAGACAATTATTCAGATCAACCGCACTCACACGCTTCCGGCCTATGGTATGCTGCTTGTCGGTCCGGCCGGGACGGGAAAGTCGCAGATTGCCTACGCGGTGGCGCGCATTCTGAAGCTGCCGTGGACGACGCTGGATATGAGTTCCATCAACGACCCGGAGCAGCTTACGGGCAGCTCCCGCATTTATTCGAACGCGAAGCCGGGTATTATTATGGAAGCGTTTGCCGCGGCGGGAGAGTCGAACCTGGTATTTATCATCAATGAGCTTGACAAGGCGGCTTCCGGGAAGGGCAATGGCAATCCTGCGGATGTCCTGCTGACGCTGCTGGATAATCTGGGATTTACGGATAATTACATCGAATGTACGGTTCCGACCGGCGGTGTCTATCCGATTGCGACCGCGAATGATTTAAGCCAGATCAGCGCGCCGTTGATGTCGCGTTTTGCTGTGATTGAACTGCCGGACTACACGCCGGAGGAGAAGAAAATCATTTTTTCCCGGTTTGCGCTGCCGAAGGTTCTGCGGCGTATGAGCATCCGCGAGGAGGAGTGTGTCATGCCGCCGGAGGCAGTCGATGCCGTGGTCGAAAAATACGCCGACACGACGGGCATCCGTGACCTGGAGCAGGCGGCCGAGCACATCGCCGCGAATGCGCTCTATCAGATCGAGGTGAACCGCGTCGCATCGGTGGTGTTTGACGCGGAGGCGGTGCGGGCGCTGTTGGCATAAATGCTGGAGATAGGATAGCATAATAATTTATCCCCGATACGTGTCGGGGATAAATAACAAAAGCTGTTACATAAAGGGTACTTAGAATTAGGATACAGAGTCAGTTTTATCGTTCGATAATGATTCTTCAGTATGCTTCGTAATTTGTTCCTCTGTATGAAGAATCTGTTCTTTTAATTCTTCGTACATACTGATTGCTTCTGCGATGTCGCTGCGTACAGAGACCGGGGAATCGTCATATCTGCTATGCGCTTCCCATCCGGTGATGTCGTTGGCTGCGTTTATTAGTCTTTCTGGTACTGAAAAGTCAGAATGATCAGAGACAATATTGATTAGCGTCATGATATCATGCGTACGGTAACCTCTGTAAGTTTCATCTAATCCGCAGATTGAATGAAGGGCATATTTCAGAACTTTTTCGATGCCTTGTTGTACATGGTAAGCTGCCATGTCGTTAAGAAGTTCATCGTTAGAAGGATTTCCAGTAGAGCTAATCAGCCACTTGCATTGTAGATGTCCCTGTCGGCTCTGTCAATTAACATATACTTCTACTCCTTTTGAATCAATTTCTTTTTTTAACTTATCGCCCAGTTTGTGGTAAAATAAAATATCACAGTTGAAATCACAGGCTTCATTTAAATCATACATTGGACGGCGTAGTCTTTTATCGCTGGTCTCGCAATTAACATCAAGACATATATCTACATCACTTTCCTCACGGCATTCATCTGTTACGGTACTTCCAAAAATGATAAGACGCCGTACCACACCAGTTCTTTGGGCGATTTGGATTGCTTTTTCAACTTCTTTCTTTTTTAGATGATTTACTTTGGAGGTATCTATCATATTGTGCACCGCCTTTCGTAGAAGGAAATCGTTTATCATTTTTATATAGTTTATCATATCATCTTTGGGGCTGCAAGGAAAAATTTTCACTATTGTTTTTCCTTATTTTTACAATTGCCTAACTTTTTCTTTAAAAGAGCTTTACTTGACAGTATTTGCAGGGAATTATATCATTTAACCGTACAAAAGCAATGCTCCATTGGTGTCTGCCGCCCAGATGGCGCATTCTGTCAGTAACAGAAAAACGATTTCAGGAGGAATGGAATCTATGAATCGAAAGAGATTTACCGCGATGGCGGTGACGGTGAGTGCGGTGCTTGGCTGCTTTCACATGAATGTATGCGCGGCAGATACTATGCTGGAGGAGATTTTGGAGACGGGTGTTCTTCAGGTGGCGACAGAGCCGTATTTTGCGCCGTATGAATTTATTGATTCGACGCAGGAGGGGCAGGAACAGTACCAGGGAGCAGATATGCAGCTTGCCAGATACATTGCGGACGAACTGGGGGTTGAGCTGGAGATCGTGGCGATGGATTTTTCTGATGTGCTGGAAAACGTGGCAATCGGAGAATATCCGCTGGCGATCACCGGACTTGCTTATACGGCAGAGCGTGCGGAGACGTATGAGCTTTCGGATGTTTACTATAGTACGGACTCTGTGAACGGGTTTCTGATCCGGGCAGAGGATGCGGATGTATATACCGGTCTGGATTCTCTTGCGGGAAAAACGGTGGCTTGCCAGAGCGGGACGGTGCAGGAGACTTATGCGAGTGAGCAGATCGAGGATGTGAATGTCGCAGCGTATGACAGTGTAATTACGGCCGTGCGGGCGCTGCTTTCCGGCAGCTGTGACGCAGTGGCTGTGAATGATTCGAACGGGGCCACTCTGGCTGAGCTGGATGAGAATCTGATCATGGCGGAGGCGGTATTCGAGGATACAACCGACGATACGGTGATCGCATGTCCGAAGGGACAGACGGAGCTTGTGGAAAAAATCAATGAGATTCTCGCACAGGTCGCAGAGGAAGAACTGTATGAGCAGTGGTGGGAGGAAGCGCAGGAGCTGTCCGCATCGCTGAATCTGGATTGAGGAAATTCTTACCTGTTTTTTACAAGGGGATGGATTTGGACTTTACAGGACGGCCTTATAATCCATGCGTCAGAAAGCAGAAGTATTCGCCGACACCGCAGCGGCAGATGTGTGTGAACCGGATGGATTCTGTGGCAGGAACGACGTGAGAACGCCGTTCGGTGCAGAGCGGAAAATCAGCCCTGTGCGTTTACATATCTAGGAAAAGAGAAGAGGAGGAACTGGCATGTCGACATTGGCATTGCGAAATGTCTGCAAGATTTATCCAGGTGACGTCTATGCGGTAAAGGATTTCAGCATGGATATCAACGATGGGGATTTTATTATTTTTGTAGGTCCGTCCGGCTGCGGGAAATCGACAACGCTTCGCATGATTGCGGGGCTCGAAGAAATTTCAGAAGGAGAGCTCTGGATTGACGGCGAACTGATGAATTATGTGGAACCGAGGGAACGCAATCTCTCAATGGTATTCCAGAATTACGCGCTTTACCCGAATATGACGGTATATGACAACATCGCTTATTCGTTGAAAATACGGAAGGTTCCGAAAGCGGAGATTGACCGGCAGGTGAAAGAAGTGGCGAAGGTGCTTGGCCTTGAAAATCTGCTGAAACGTCGCCCGGCCGCGCTTTCCGGAGGCCAGAAGCAGCGCGTGGCGATCGGCAGCGCGATTGTCCGCAATCCGAAGATTTTATTGATGGATGAGCCGCTTTCGAACCTGGATGCGAAGCTGCGCGCGCAGATGCGTGTGGAGCTGGGAAGACTGCATGAGCGTCTGGGAGCGACCATGATTTATGTCACCCACGATCAGACAGAAGCCATGACGCTTGGCACCAGGATTGTGGTGATGAAGGAAGGCGTGATCCAGCAGGTGGACGAGCCGCAGGTGCTGTATGATCACCCGGTAAATCTGTTCGTGGCCGGATTCATCGGTTCCCCGGCGATGAATTTCGCGGATGCCGCGGTGCGCGCAAATGCGGACGGACATACAGAGCTGGTGCTCGGAAACAATGGCAGCTCCGTCAGCGTACAGTTGGGGAAAGAAGACGCCGCACTCCTGACAGGGAGAAAGGGCAAAAGCGATTCCAATGTGACCGTGGGAATCCGCCCGGAGGATATTTACACCGAAGCGGATATAAAACTCCGAAATGGAAAACTGCGCACGAATGGAAAGGGAATTCCGGTTTGCGTCACAACGATTGAAATGCTCGGCGTGGAGACCATGCTCTTTTTCCAGCTGGCTGGAAAACAGTTCTGTGCCCGGGTAGCGCCTGAGAATGAAGTACATACAGGCGACACCATACGGATTTATTTTGATCAGGATAAGATGCATCTGTTTGATACGGATACAGGACTGACGCTGAAGTAACGGGAGCGTAACTATTCAGGACAGTACCTCGCACTTGCTGCGAGGTACGTATGAAAGTTTATAGCATATGGGAAAAGCCTCATCGCGAAGCGATTTTAAATGGCTTTTCCCTCGTAACTGTGAAGGTACTGAACAGTTACACGGGAGGAAATTATGAAGTCAAAAAATACACTGGCAGGAAAAATTACACCGTACCTGTATCTGGTACCGGCCATGCTTGTTTTCGCGGTTTTCCTGTTTTATCCATTTGCAAAAACGATTTATCTGAGCTTTTATCTGACGGACAACATGGGGCGGGCAAAAATTTTTGCCGGGATCGACAATTATGTATCGCTGCTGACCTCGTCCTCATTCTGGAACAGCCTGAGAGTGACGCTGATTTTCGTGGTGATCGTCGTGGCGGGCGGTATGTTCCTGGGACTGGTTGGCGCGGTTCTCTGCAACAAGGCGTTTCCGTGCATCCGTTTTTTCAGCACCGCTTACGCACTGCCGATGGCAATCGCGTCCAGCTCGGCGGCTATGATTTTCAAGATTATGCTGAACCCGACGATTGGTATTGTAAATAAGCTTCTGGGAGTAGACATCAACTGGGTTAATGACCCCAAATATGCGCTGGTCGTCGTCGCAATTCTGACCGCGTGGCTGAACAGCGGCATCAACTTCCTGTACTTTTCCGCCGGACTGGGAAACATTGATGAGAGCATTTATGAGCGCGCGTCGGTGGACGGAGCGAGCGGTGTTCAGCAGTTTTTCAGCCTGACCCTTCCGGGCTTAAGCCCCATCATGTTTTACACACTGGTCGTAAATGTCATTCAGGCGTTCCAGTCTTTCGGACAGGTCAAGATCCTGACCGAAGGCGGCCCCGGCGAATCGACAAACCTGATTGTGTACGCAATCTACCGCAACGCGTTTTTTAACTACCGCTTCGGCAGCGCGGCGGCGGAATCCGTGGTACTGTTTGTCATCATCATGATACTGACACTGATTATGTTTAAGGTACAGGGCAAAGGAGTGAAAGAATAATGGCAGCAATTGCATCAAATCAGGCAACAGTCAATTATGCCGGAAATAAATCAAAATCGGAGCTGGAGCAGCTACATCAGTCAAAAGAGCAGGAAGCCATGAATCGGAAACGGGTCCGGACGGCCTGCCGGGTCATCCTGAATGTAGCAATGGCGCTTCTGATTCTTTCTCCACTGCTTTACGCGGTGAGTATCGCTTTTATGCCTTCGAGTGAGCTGTACTCACAGGAGCTGAATCTGATCCCGAAGAATCCGACCTTGCAGAACTTTATACAGGCCGTCACCACGGTTCCCCTGTTCCGGTTCGTGCTGAACTCCTTCGGCGTATCCATCGCGATTACGCTCGGTCAGATCGTGACCTGCTCCCTGGCGGCGTTCGCCTTTTCTTTCCTTGAGTTTAAAGGAAAAGGCGTGCTGTTCATGGTAGTCATGGCGACCATGATGGTTCCCGGTGAGGCGACCATTATCTCAAATTACCTGACCGTCAGCAGCTGGGGATGGCTAGACAGCTATTACGTACTGATTATCCCATATCTGACCTCAGCGACCGGTATCTTCATGTTCCGCCAGTTCTACTCAGCATTCCCGATTTCCCTCTATGAGGCGGCAAAGCTGGATGGCTGCAGCAACCTGCGTTTTATCTCAACCATACTGGTGCCGCTGACCAAGCCGGCCATCGGAGCCATGGCAGTGTATACCTTTATCAATTCCTGGAATATGTATATGTGGCCCCTGCTGGTTACCGGTTCCCAGGAAAAACGAACCGTGCAGATCGGTATCAGTATGCTGAACAGCGTCGACGCGCAGTCCATGACTATGATGATCGCAGGTGTTGTAATCGTTATTATCCCGTCCCTTTCCATATTCGTGGTAGGGCAGAAACAGCTCATCCGGGGAATGTTCTCGGGCGCAGTGAAGGGATGATATATATTTTTTACACGCGGCCGGGAGGAAAAACTGTTTTGCAGCCCTCGGTATGCGTGCGTGATGCCCCTGATTGACTGAAATTCAAAATCAGGGAAATTGCCCGTAATTATGATTTTTATGAGTCAGGACGGACAACAAAGCAAATTGTTCTTTATAAATAAAAGGAGGATTGAAAAAATGAGAAGAGAAATATCAAGAAGAGACTTTCTGTGTGGCTCCGTAGCGAGCGCTGCAACACTGGCGATGAGTACCGTGCTTGGCACAGCAATGACTGCTTCCGCATCAGAGGCAGTGACGATTGAGTTCTGGCATTCCATGGGCGGTGTCAATGGAACCGCGATGGAATATCTGGTAAACAAATTCAATGAAGAGAATGAGTATGGCATCACCGTAAACGCGACCTATCAGGGAGACTACGATGATACGATCAACAAGCTGAGAAGCTCTCAGATCGGCAGCTTCAGCGCGGATTTGGTGCAGATCTATGATATCGGTACCAACTTTATGGTAAACTCCGGTTTCATCGTGCCGATGCAGGAGCTGATCGATACCGCTGGCTACGATACATCGGTTCTGGAGGAGAACATTCTGGCGTACTATACTGTAAATGATGAGCTGTACTCTATGCCGTTCAATTCTTCTACCCCGCTTCTTTATTATAATGTGGGAATGTTCGAGGCAGCCGGCATCACAGAGATTCCGACCAGCCTGGAAGGAATCGAGGCGATCGCGGAGCAGCTTCTGAACGAGGGCGGCGCACAGGAAGTGATTTCTCTGAGCATTTACGGCTGGTTCTTCGAGCAGTTCCTCTGCAAGATGGGTCTGGATTACGCGGACAATGGCAATGGACGTGAGGGTGCGGCAACCTCTGTCGTATTTGATTCCAACGGCGGTGCAGAAAAAATTCTGACCATGTGGAAGCAGCTCTATGACGAAGGCTATGCTCCAAACGTAGGTACTGGCGGAGACGCAGGCCTGACCGACTTCGTAGCCGGAAAATCTGCAATCACGCTCGGCTCCACCGCTTCCCTGAAGCAGATTCTCGAAGACGTAAACGGCACCTTCGAAGTAGGAACCGCATACTTCCCGAGCATCAGCGACGACGATGAAGGCGGCGTATCCATTGGCGGCGGTTCCCTGTGGGCACTGAATAACGAGGATGAGGTAAAGCAGGACGCGGTATGGAAATTCGTAGAATTCCTTGTATCCGCAGAATCCCAGGCATACTGGAATGCGCAGACCGGTTACTTCCCGGTAACGACCGAGGCCGTCAACGAGGAAGTATATCAGGCAAACATGGAAGAATATCCGCAGTTCCAGACGGCGATCGATCAGCTGCATGACTCCGCTCCGGAGTACGCAGGCGCACTTTTGAGCGTATTCTCCGACGCACGCGCAACCGTACAGTCCGGCATCGAAGATCTGCTCAACGGCAACCGTGATGTTGCGGGCACCGTGACCTACCTGGCAGACACAATCAACGATTCGATTACCTATTACAACTTGACAAACGACGTCGAGTAAGAGAGAATAAGCGTTAGTACAGAAGCGGAGGCACAAAAAATATGACAGAAGTATGGGCACACAGAGGTGCCTCCGGCTATGAGCCGGAAAACACACTGGAGGCATTTGAGCTTGCCGCCAGAATGAGCGCGGACGCAGTAGAACTGGACGTGCAGATGAGCCGTGACGGAGAACTGGTCGTGATTCACGACGAGACGACCACAAGAGTCAGCGGTGTGAAGCTGTGGGTAAAGGACTGCTCTTTGCAGGAGCTGAAAGCGTTAAATGTGAATCAGACCTTCCCGATGCATACGCCTGTTCATATTCCGACGCTCCAGGAGGTATATGATCTCTTAAAACCAACCGGCCTGCGGGTCAACGTCGAACTGAAAACCGGCGTTGTCCTTTATCCGCAGATCGAGGAGGCCGTCCTGAAAGCAGCAAAAGACATGGGGATGGAAGAGCGGGTGATCTATTCCTCCTTCAACCACTACACTTTAAGACGGATCAAAGAATTAAAACCACAGGCAGAGACCGGAATGCTCTACGCCGATGGCATCTGGCAGTCCGCCGCGTATGGCGTAATACTCGGAGTGGACGCGCTGCACCCGGCGCTCTACAACCTGCAATATCCCGGATTCATGGAACAGGCCAGAGAAAAAGGACTGAAAGTGCACGTCTGGACCGTAAACGAGGAAGAACATTTGCGGCAGATGAGGAAAATGAACGTAGATGCCGTGATCACGAACTATCCTGATCGCGCGCGGAAAATAGTGACCGCCGGAGCGTAGAGGTTACAGGTCACACCCTAGCCAGAGTAGATGAATCTAAAAGCCACGCCAAGTAG
>JAJQCQ010000102.1 GCA_021202635.1 Lachnospiraceae bacterium
CAGCGCTGATGTCAAAGGGCGTCAAAAACTACATCATCCTGGCGGGACCTGACACTCCCGGCATTGATGAGAAGCTGGGATACAGCAGCGCCGATTTGATGCTTTATGCGCAGACGCTCGGTTTGAACACCTGGTGGATTGGCGGAATGTACAGCCGTAAGAATGCAAAAAAGAACGTCAATGCAGGAGATAACACCAAAATTATCGGAATTGTTGTTGTTGGCTATGGTGAGAATCAGGGAGTTCCGCATAAATCTAAAGCGGCATCAGAGATTTCGTCTTATGAAGGCACTGCCCCGGAGTGGTTCAACGCAGGTGTTTCAGCGGCTCTGTTAGCACCAACAGCGATGGGTAAACAGGCATTTACTATTAAGGGCAAAGGCAATAAGGTGAGCATGACCTGCAACAACGGTTCCTATTCTGGTGCAGATTTGGGAATCGGCAAATATCATTTTGAGCTTGGTGCTGGCAAGGACAATTTTGGGTGGATGTAACTCTGTGCAGCCGCAAAAAACGAAACTCCTGCCTGATGCCAAGTGCATCTGAATAATACATGCCACAAGATAATTCCTGCCGTTATATGTTCCACCCATTTGGGGGTAATTGTAATCCGTGGCGTCCTGTCCTTCCATGAAATCGTACACATGGGGAAAGGCATATGAAAGATGAGGGAATGCCTGGCAGCGTGTGAAGCTGCCAGGCGTAAGGTATACTACTGTTAGTTCATTCCGATTATGGAGCAGATGATTTGCGCACAATTTTCATAGCCGAGAGTTCCGCTGTCTAATAGTATATCGTAATTCCTGCGGTCTCCCCATTTCTGCTCGGTAAACATGTTGTAATGACGGGCGCGTTCACGGTCAGAACGGGTAATTTCTTCACGGGCGGTTGCCTCCGGCATCCCATATTCTTTCACACTGTGTTCCACACGTTTATCCATATCTGCATAGATAAAGACGCGAAGCACATCCTTGCGCTCTCTGAGGATATAGTCCGCACATCGGCCAACAATGACACAGCTTCCGGAATCTGCATAGTTTCGGATGATATCCTGCTGTGCGCAGAAAACCTGTGTGGTTAAAGGAAGCGGCTGGTTGCTCGCTTCCTCCAGCATACCATAACCGTAGCTGCTTCCCATGGCAAGGTTGTAAAGGAAACTGCTGGTGATTTTCTGATCAGACTTCTCAATGTACTCTTTAGGAACACCTGATACCTTAGCAGCCTCGTCAATTAACACTCTGTCATAATATGGGATATTTTTTTTATTTGCCACCAGTTTCCCGATTGTGCGTCCTCCACTGCCTAATTCCCGGCTGATTGTTATAATTCGTTTCATAAACTGCCTCCATTCTTTTTTCGTATATTTATTTGTATTGATGCTTCGCAGACTTGCTGATTAAAAAACGTATAACAGAACTGTAGTTACAGTATGTTATATCTGTATTATAACGCATATGCAAGTAAACACAACTGAAAAATTTATAAAATGAGATGATGACTCTTGACACATACAGGCACAATAGTTATAACACATCTATAACTTTGAAAAGCAGTACCATTCCCTGCGGTCGGCACTGCCGGGAATTCTGGTGAGTGAAAATGAAGACGAATGATAAAAAGGAAGATGAGATCAGTCTGCCGAAAGAGCCTTGCCTTGTAGTGGTTAATCATACCTGTTATTTTGCGTAATAACTCGAGATTCTGTGTTTTTATGTTCTTGATTTCAGCCCCACAGTGTACAGCAGTTATCAAAAAAATTCAAGAAAGTTTATCCAAAATGCGACATTTGCAGAAAAGTGTTACTTGATGTTTTATAATTACGGTGCTATGATACGCGGTATTTACAGGAAAATCTTTTGCATGTTGTGGCGCAGTGAGGGACAGTACATAGTGATTTACAGATAAATTTTTGCGGCAGTAGACAGAATGCAGGAAGAAATGACGAAGAATGACAGTGTGTAACAGAAAATTCTGTTGGATTACGGCGAGTATGGCTTATGCCCTATTGGCTGTTATTTTATGTGGGCTGATGTGGAGATATCCCGCTGCGGTGATACTTTTTCCGGCCTGGCTGTTCTACGGAATTGCCGGGATGGGACTTTATTATGCGCAGAGACGCACATGGAAGCGTTTCAACGAAAATAATTCTGACAGCAGAAAACAGATGCCGATGATGGTGTCTGTAAGATGTATGCTGTTGACCGTACTTACAGATTGTTATGGTCTTGCGGCGGGGGAGGATAGCTTTTTTCTTTTTGATATTTTATGCTGTGCGGATGGTATCGCAATGGTTACAGATCTGGTATCCCGGGTAAAAACAGCCGCAGCACTGACCGGGAGACCGGAGAAAAAGAGAAAGAAAATACCGTCATTCTTACGCCACCCTGCGCTCTATATTACATTGTACATTGTTCTGGGTGCGCTTTTGCCGTTTTTATATCAGCCGGGAGTCAGTGAAAGTACGGCAGAGAGTGTGGCGGATACTTCTTTTTACAGCGATGAAGAATCGGGCGAGCGGGCAACGGTTCTCCAGGATAATGGGGAAGCACTCAGGGAGCGCATCTGCCTGATTTCTCAGGCGCAGGAAGAGATTATCATGTCCACCTTTGAATTTGACTCGGACACAAGCGGCAGGATGATGATATCCGCACTGATGGATGCGGCTGGAAGAGGTGTACAGGTGTATGTCCTGGTGGATGGATTTTCTTATCTGAAAGAAATGTGGGGGAATCCGTATTTCCTGGCGCTTGCGCAGACGGAAAATGTGGAGGTCCGGATCTACAATCCCATCCGGCCGTGGAAACCATGGACGTTCATGGGACGAATGCACGATAAATATCTGATAGTGGATGATCTGGGCTATATCCTGGGCGGCCGGAATACGTATGACTATTTTCTGGGCGACCAGGAAGGGCATAAGAATTACGACTGGGATGTGCTTGTCTACAGCGCGGATGCGGGGGAGGATAATTCTCTGGAACGGGTCAGAGATTATTTCAGGTCCGTATGGGATCAGTCCGTGTGCAGGCCACTCGCGGACAATCATTTCTGGGAAAAGCTTCCCTGTGTGAAAGCGGCGGGAGAAGAACTATATGATGTATATGAAAATATGTCAGTGGAATATGGTGACTGGTTTCGCTTTTTGGATTATGAAAGCATAACGGTGCCGGTAAACCATATCGAACTGGTGTCTAACCCAACCAATATTTTTTCAAAGGAACCGGTTGTATTTTATACGATCACGGAGCTTATGTTGAAGGCGGAGAAAGAAGTGGTTTTTCATACACCTTATACTATTTGCAATGAATGGATGCTGGAACGACTGGGAGAAATCTGTCAGGAGGCAGATTCTGTTATCATGATGACCAATTCGGTCGCCAATAACGGCAACCCGTTTGGCGCGTCGGATTATCAGTTACATAAAAATGAGATTCTTAAGACAGGAGTACAGATTCTGGAGTATGACGGCGGAACTTCCTATCATGGAAAATGTTTTGTCATTGATGATCGGCTATCTGGAATTGGCTCCTTTAACTGGGATATGCGGAGTACTTATGTTGATACGGAGCTGATGCTGGTGATTGACAGTGAAGAACTGAACCAGCAGTTAAGGGAAGAAATGCAGGAGTATGAGGACGATGCACTGACGGTGATAGATATGGATATATCCATTGTGCCGGATGGGACAACCGCACAGGAGGTCAATGACGGCAAAAAACGGCTCCTGCAGTTTTTAGAATTCTTTAACTGGGGACGATTCATTATGTAAATGATGCAAGGGCGCCGGACATCCAGTGGATGTTCGTTTAGCCCTTGCTATTTTGAATTCGTTTTCGGTTTTCGATGATATATAAAAGCAGGGACAATAACATCATAACAATACATGCTGTTACCAGCATAGTAGAAAGCTCTGCGGGAATATCCTGTCAGGTGAATTCGCGTATTGAGCTTTGCTATTCGTTAAATCCCATTTCCGGCCTGTACCACTTATCGAACAGGCCCTGAATGATGTCCAGCAGGTCTTCATCACTCAGGGCATCCCGGCTCTGAAGATTGATGGAGATCGCGTAGAAAATCCCAAAGAAATAGATATCGCGGATTGTCTTTTTTTGCGGGGTATTCAGATCCGGGCGATTGAGATTTTTCGCAATGTTTTCATTGATCCTTCTTAAAAAATGGGATCGGTTTTCTTCGGAGAGCAGAACGGATACCCGGTATTTATTCTTGCGGAAGCATTGAATCATGGTTTCAAAAAACTGGCGCTCCCCAACCTGCCCTCCCCCGCATTTTTCCTCGATGGCCTTCCTCATATCCCGCAGCAATTCATCCTCGGCATATTCAATCAGACCGTAAATATCCGCAAAATACCGATAAAAGGTGGCGCGGTTGTATCCGGCGATATCAGTGATTTCATGGATGGAAATCTGATAGATTTTTTCCTTGTGAGCCAGCATAAAAAAAGCATTGATAAAGGAATCACGGGTCGCGTTTGTGGCTTTGATATATTTTTTTTCTTTTACATTTGTTTTTTCAGTTTTCTCCTTCATTGCAGGTTTCCCTTTCTTTGTTCTTTCTTTTTTTCGGGACACAGTGTACAACGTGTGTTGCAAAAAAACAAGAGAAAAATTTGAAAATGCAACAATTATGGAAAATTGTTGCTTGAATATTCGCCTTCATGGTGCTAGTATACATCCTGCTACAAATGTTGTTCATGCTTGCATAGATACTCCCGACATCATGCTTCAGCTGTTTCTTAACATGGCAGGGAAGCAGCTGAAACGTAAATGCACAGGGACATGAATCTTTACAGGTAGGGCGTCGTTCGTTTTGCTGTTCCATATGTTCTATGTATCATGGGCAACATGAATAGCCTGAAAGTAGTGCGAAGGTAACTGTGAAGGTACTGAACAGTTACGTGAAAGATGAGGAGTGAAGAGAAATAATGAAACTTACAGATAAAGCAAAGACGGCGCTTACAGAAACGGTGGTAAAGCAGGGGCTTGGGTATCTGGAAAAGGATCCGGAGACGAACATCCCGAAGCTGATGGCGCTGGTAGATAAGTACACACCGAAGGACTGGTTTGCGGGACAGAGAAACGCGATCCGGAATGCGCTCCAGGACAGGGACAATAACTGGTATCAGCTGATTATGCGTCTGTATCAGCTGGATCCGGGCGTCCGCAAGACATTCTTTGAAAATTTTATTATCAATGCAAGCCTGAACGGCGGGAAGCTGCAGGAGGAAAATACAAAAGAAAACAACTGCAATTCCCCGTGGGCAATCCTGCTTGACCCGACCAGTGCCTGCAACCTGCATTGCACGGGCTGCTGGGCTGCGGAGTACGGGCACCAGCTGAACCTGACGCTGGAGGAGATTGATTCCATCATCCGCCAGGGGAAAGAGATCGGTGTCTATATGTACATCTACACGGGAGGTGAGCCGACTGTACGGAAGAAAGACATCATCAAACTCTGTGAGATGCATCCGGATTGTGAATTTCTGGCATTTACGAACGGGACTCTTTTTGACGAGGAATTTTGTGATGAGATCCTGCGGGTAAAGAATTTCGTTCCGGCGTTCAGCCTGGAAGGCTCTGAGGAAGCAAATGATGGCCGCCGCGGCCGGGGCATTTACCAGAAGGTGATGCATTCCATGAAGCTTCTGAAAGACCGCGGGCTTCCGTTTGGCATTTCCACCTGCTATACGGCAGCAAATGTGGACAGTGTGAGCAGTGAGGAGTATTTCGACAAGCTGGTTGACTGCGGCGCACTGTTTGCCTGGTTCTTCCATTATATGCCGGTCGGAAACGATGCGTCAGCAGACCTTCTCCCGACACCGGAGCAGCGTAAAAAAATGTACAGCAGTATCCGCGAATTCCGTAATTCGAAGGCGCTTTTTACACTGGATTTCCAGAATGACGCGGAGTTTGTGCATGGCTGCATCGCAGGCGGACGGTATTACCTGCATATCAATGCAAAAGGGGATATTGAGCCGTGCGTGTTTATCCATTACTCGAACTGCAACATTAGGGAAACAACCCTGAAGGACGCCCTGAAGAGCCCGCTGTTCCAGGCATATCATGACAACCAGCCGTTCAACGACAACATGATGCGCCCGTGCCCGATGCTCGAAAATCCGGAGTGCCTGCGCAAAATGGTGAAAGAGACCGGGGCAGTCAGCACGGATTACCAGAGTCCGGAGAGCGTGGACGACCTGTGCGATAAGACAACGCCTTATGCGGACAGGTGGAAACCGACCGCGGATGAAATCTGGGCGGCAAACCCGAAGAGTAAAGAAGGAAAAGAAAGAAAAAGGTAATGATGAGGAGGAGATTCTTATGCTTCATATTCTAAAAAATATGAAACCGAGAGACCGGTGGCTGGCGCTCGTCTGTCTGCTGCTGGTCTGTGGACAGGTATATTTTGACCTGCGCCTGCCGGATTATACGGCGGAGATCACGGTGCTGATCAGCAGCGAGGTCACGGAGCTTTCGGAATATTATTCGGCGGGAGCAAAGATGCTCGGCTGTGCGCTGTGCAGTGCGGTCATGACCGTGATCGTCGGTTATTTTGCAGCAAGAATCGCTTCGGATTTTTCTTTTGATGTCCGGGCGAAGCTGTTTAATAAGGTATCGGCACTCGGGGCTGGCGAGATTAAGAAATTTTCCACAGCCAGCCTGATCACCCGTACTACGAACGATATTACACAGATCCAGATGCTGATCGCGATGGGGCTGCAGATGATGCTCCGTGCGCCGATCATGGCGATCTGGGCGATCATTAAGATCGTCGGGAAGAGCTGGCAGCTGTCTGTTGTTGTTGCCGCGGCGGTTGTCATTGTGGTAACATCCATGATCATCCTGCTGGCGGTCATGATCCCGAAATTCCGCATTGTCCAGAAGCAGGTGGATGGTGTGAACCGGATCACGCAGGAGAACCTGAACGGCATCCGTGTAGTGCGTGCGTTCAACGCGGAGAAATACCAGGAGGAGAAGTTTGACGGCGCGAATACCAGCCTGATGAAGACACAGCTCTTTACCGGCCGGGGGATGGCAATCCTTTCCCCGATCATGATGTTTGTCCAGAGCTGTGTGAGTGTCGGTATCTATTACGTGGGTGCCCGCCTCATCAACAATATCAATGTTCCTTTAAATGGCACGGTGTCGGAAATGATGCTGGCGGTGTCAGATCGTGCGACGATGCTGGGTGAGGTGGTGTCGTTCAGTTCCTACGCCCTGTATGTGATCATGTCGTTTGTCATGCTGCTGATGATCTTCATGATGCTGCCGCGTGCACAGGTATCCGCGAACCGTATCAATGAAGTCATTGATTGTGATATTGCAGTACAGGAAGGGAAGGAGACGAAAGCAAGTGAAACCGGTACGGTTGAATTTAAGGATGTATCCTTCCGCTATCCGGACGCTTCGGAGGACTGCTTGAAGCATATTTCCTTCCAGGCGAAGAAAGGGGAGACGGTGGCCTTTATCGGTGCGACCGGTTCCGGAAAATCGACGCTGGCCGGCCTTGTCGCAAGGCTTTACGATGCCACATCCGGGAAAGTCCTTGTAGACGGAAAGGAAGTATCCGGCTACAGCTTTGAGACCCTTTATAATAAGATCGGTTATATCCCGCAGAAAGCGACCCTGTTCGCCGATACGGTAGAAGGGAATATCTCCTTCGGCAAGAGTGCGCAGAAGGTGACGACAGACGATGTCGAGAAAGCACTGGATATCGCCCAGGCATCGGATTTTGTCCATGCAATGGATGACGGCCTGCAGAGCCATATTTCCCAGAGCGGCTCTAACGTATCCGGCGGACAGAAGCAGCGTCTTGCTATTGCGCGTACGATTGCGAGGAAGCCGGAAATCCTGATTTTTGATGATTCCTTCTCGGCACTGGACTATAAGACGGACCGCATTCTGCGCCAGAGAATTAAGACCGACCTGAAAGGCACGACCTGCCTGATCGTGGCACAGAGGATCGGTACGATCCGCCATGCGGACCGCATCGTGGTGCTGGATAACGGTGCGGTAGCCGGGATCGGCACCCATGAAGAACTGATGAAGAACTGCGAGGTCTACAAGCAGATCGCGCTGTCACAGCTTTCCGCGGATGAACTCGCGGCGAACGCGTAAAGGGAGGTGCGTCCATTATGGCAGAATCAAATACAATGAACAGATCATCACAAAGCGGCGCTCCAATGCGCAGAGGCCCCATGGGAGGCGGCGGCCCGATGGGCGGCATGGGCGGCGGAAAAGCGAAGAATATGAAAGGCGCCCTGTTAAGCCTTCTTTCTTATTGTAAGAACCAGGCGGGTATCATTATCCTGGCACTGGTGCTGGCGGCGGCCGGAGCGGTCTTTACGATCATCGGACCGGACCAGCTGTCCAGGCTGACGGATTATATTTATGACGGCCTTTATGGCGGAGTTTCCTCGGAGGATATGGCGGAGGACATCCAGGAGCAGATCATGAGCGGGGAGATCAACATTATGGATTACCTGCCCGAAGGAACAGACCTGTCGGAATTCGATATGGAAAGCCTGGACCTGACTGATACGGACAATGAGCTGACACAGGCAATCCTTGAGAATATCACTTTAAGCGAGGAATATCAGGAAGCCCATGCGGACGAGGATATCGACATGGACGGGATCGTTAGTGTGGCACTTCTGCTGGTCGGGATCTATCTTGCCAGCGCTCTGTGCAACTTCGTCCAGCATTTCATCATGCAGACCGTGACCCAGCGGACGGCGAAACGGCTGCGCGGGGATATCAGTACGAAGATCAACCGCCTGCCGCTGAAATACTATTCGGGCAATGCCGCCGGTGATGTCCTGTCCCGTATGACGAACGATGTGGATATGATCGGTCAGGCGATGTCCAACAGCCTGTCGAACCTGGTGACCGCGGTCGCCCAGTTTATCGGCTGCCTGATCATGATGTACTATACGAACTGGATCATGGCGACGACGACCGTCCTTGCGACCCTCATCGGGCTCATCCTGATGGTGGTGATCATGAGCCGTTCGCAGAAATACTTTACCGCCCGCCAGGAAAGCCTCGGCAACCTGAATGGTTACATTGAGGAAATGTACAGCGGACACGATGTGATCCGCATCCTGAACGCGGAGGATGAGGTAAAGGATACGTTCACCTCCCTGAACCAGAAAGTGAAAAACGCGAACTTCAGTTCACAGTTCTTATCCGGGCTGATGCAGCCTCTGATGACCTTCGTCGGGAACCTGGGGTATGTGGCCGTCTGTATCGTGGGCGCGTCGCAGATCATTAACGGCAACATCACGTTTGGCGTGATCACGGCATTCCTGATCTACACCCGTCTGTTCGAGTCGCCGCTGCGCCAGATCTCACAGGCCATGACACAGCTGCAGTCCTGCGCGGCAGCATCCGAGCGTGTCTTTGAATTCCTTGGAGAGGAAGAGATGGAGGATGAGTCCGCGAAGACAAAGCGCATCGACCATGTGCGCGGCGAGGTGGAATTTAAACATGTGAAATTCGCGTACCCGAGCGCGCCGGAAAAGGAGATCATTCATGATTTCAGCGTAAAAGTAAAGCCAGGACAGAAAGCCGCCATCGTCGGCCCGACCGGCGCAGGCAAGACAACTCTGGTCAACCTGCTGATGCGCTTCTACGAGCTGACCGGAGGCGAGATCCTGATCGACGGTGTCCCGACGACGGACATCCCGAGGGAGAATGTACACTTCCAGTTTGGCATGGTGCTGCAGGATACCTGGCTGTTTGAGGGCACCGTGAGGGAGAACCTCCTGTATAATACAGAGGGCGTTACGGAAGCGCAGATGATCGAGGCGTGCAAGGCCTGCGGTATCCATAATTTCATTTCGGCGCTGCCGCATGGCTATGATTCCGTCTTAAGCGACAACACCGCGATCTCGGCAGGCCAGAAGCAGCTGATGACCATCGCGAGGGCAATGATCCAGAACAGCCCGCTGCTGATTCTCGATGAGGCGACCTCCAGTGTCGATACGAAGACCGAGATGATCACCCAGCAGGCGATGGATAAGCTGACTGACAAACGCACCAGCTTCGTGATCGCACACCGCCTGTCCACGATCAAGAACGCCGACATCATCCTTGTGATGCGCGATGGCGATATCGTCGAGCAGGGCAACCATGAGGAACTGCTGGCGAAGAACGGGTTCTATGCGGAACTGTATAACAGCCAGTTTGAACAGGCTTCATAAAAGAATATATTGAAAATCGTATCTGACGCAGCGCCTCTGCCGGAAAAAGCAGGGCACTGCGTGAGTAATATAAGGAGAAGAGAAAGAAGTGGTGATCTGTGGAATGAATGAGGGAATTTCTGAGGTCACGCAAAAAAGAAAGGAATGGGTACTATGGGTAAAGTGGACAAGGTAAACAAACTGGTAGAAAAGAAGAAAACAGACAAGCTTACCGCGCTGATAAAGGATAAGGACAAAGAAGTCCGTCTGGCCGTGATAGGAGGTCTGGGAAAGGTACCGGAAACGGAAGATTCGTTAAATACACTGATTAAGTGTATGGAGAATGACAGTGATGCAGATATCCGCAAAGCAGCGGCAGTCACGCTTGGCGATTCGGAAGGGGACTATGTAGAGACCCATTTGCGTTACTGCCTTTCCCATGAAAAGGACGAAGGCGTTCTGGTTGCGCTCAGGGAATCCCTGGCTAAAATAAAAGGCCGGTAAGCAATCAGAGAATATTATTTTATCTGAAACAGTTTTGGGATGATAACAGATGACGCTTAATGGGCAGATGGACAGTGTCTGTTAAGCGCCATATCATCTATGGGAGAATGTAAAGTGAAAATGCTATGGAGTATTTTTAAGGCCTGGCTTAAATGGCGAAAGGACTGGGATTCTCTGTGCAATCGCTGTGGGAAATGCTGTTATTCACGATCAGCCTGTGCGAAAGGGAAAGTGGTTATTCACTATGACAGCCCGTGTGAAAATCTGGATATTGAAACGCCCCCTCGCCAGGGCTCGGCGGCAGAACGAGCCGGACAATCCGAAAACGCTGCGCGTTGGTCCGGCTCTGAAACGCATTTATGCAAAATTTATAAAGACCGCTTTCGTAAATGCAATCATTGTGGAAAGGTAAATTTATTCGTGGCATTGTTTCATCCCACTTTGCCAAATGACTGTGCTTACAGGAAGACATTCCGGTTGTGGGAAAAAGATGCGGATAGAAATCTTTAATCAGGAGGCGATAATTTTATGAAAAAAAATAATAACTACAGGGAGACTTTTGAAACACAGGATATCCGGCGGGCATGTGTGAAAACCGTGCGTACGGGAAATGGTCTGCCAGCTGTCTGCATAAGAGCAGCGTTTATAGTATCGTTATTTGCAACTTTCTTTATAGGGTGTCCCACATTGCCTGTGAAAGCGGAGGAGTCAGGTGGAGCCGGGGAAAGTGAAGCAATAGAAATGGAAACGGAAACAGAAGCAAAAACAGAAGAAAACGAGACAGATGATCAGAGCGTTGCGGAACAGGTTGCGGAGCTCCTCAATTCTTTCCAGGAGGAGAGCGAAAAGGAGCAGTCTAAGGATGCCCTTAGCTCTTATCTGGTAAAAGAACTATTAGATAGCCAGGAATTTATGGACCAGATCGAAGATTCGATCGGCTCTTATCTGACAAATGAATTCAAGGAAGCTGACCAGAGTATTGCAGAATGGATGGAAGAGTACATCAGCCCCCTCCTGACGAAGATAAAAGGAGAGGGAGTTCAGAGTGCCGCAGAACTTGTTTCGGATATACCTACCACGCAATATTTTATAGGCGACCCTGTGACGGATGAGGATATTGAGATGATCCTGACGGCAGGGATTAACTCACCCAGCGCCATGAACAGTCAGCCCTGGCATTTTTCTGCTGTCACTGACACAACTGTGCTGCAGCGGATTTCAGATGATACAAGCACCGATATTGCAGACGTACCTCTGGCAATTATAGTTTCCTGTGCGGAAGGCTCGGAACTGGATGCAGGAATTGCATGTCAGACGATGTCGATTGAAGCTCAGCTCCTGGGGTATGGCTCAAAGATTCTTTCATCTCCCGTAGATATATTGAATGAAGAAGAATACAGGGAGCTGCTGGAAATTCCAGAGGATTATTCTGTCGTGGCGGTTCTTCTGGTCGGTTATGAGGACACATCCCTGGATGAGGATGTGGATGGCAACACATCAGCAACCACGAGGGATTCTTCAAATGAGGTAGTTACCATGGTAGAGTAAAGCTGTCGGCCTGATGAAGAGGTATGATCGCGGAAAGTGATGAAAAGAGAAGCAGTTATTGCAGGAAAATTCTTCTTACCACCCATCAAAGAAAATATTCTGCCTTTGATGGGTGGATTTCTCTAAATTTCTTATCTGTATGGAATGCGCAGACTGAAGCAGAAGGGCAATCTCCACGTATCCAGGCGGTCAGACCCGGAAAGGAGCGAGCGCACAGGAGAAAGAAATTTGCCGCCCGGACGAGGAATTAAATGGGTTTTACAACAGAACTTAAATCTAAAAAAAAGAATAAAATGTTAGCAACCAAACTTGACGAGTGCTAACAATTGTGCTATATTTCATATAACAAACAAACGACACCTGAGAGAGGTTATAAATGCAAAACAATCATGCCATGTATTTCGTTTTGCATGGAAAAACCATAGGCACACAAAAAATGAGAACCGCGCACGCCACGGCGTGGCATCATTCAGATTGAAGGAGGATTAGCACTTATGAAGTTAGTACCATTAGCAGACAGAGTCGTGCTGAAGCAGCGCGAGGTAGAAGAAACTACAAAGTCGGGTATCATCCTAATGTCCGGATCACAGGAAAAACCGCAGGAAGCGGAAGTTATCGCAATTGGGCCAGGTGGCCTTGTAGATGGCAGGGAAGTAAAGATGACGGTAAAGCCGGGAGACACGGTGATTTATTCCAAATATTCTGGCACAGAAGTAAAGCTTGGTGAGGACGAATACATCATTGTAAAGCAGAGCGATATTCTTGCTCTGGTGGAAGCATGATCAGATAAATATGAAAGCAGTTGCTAAGGAGGCAGTCGAATTATGGCAAAGGAATTAAAATACAGTGTTGATGCAAGGACGGCTCTGGAAGCCGGAGTGAATAAGCTGGCGGATACGGTTCGTGTAACGCTCGGACCGAAAGGAAGAAATGTAGTGCTTGATAAAACCTATGGTTCTCCGCTGATCACGAACGACGGTGTGACAATCGCGAAAGAGATTGAGCTGGAAGACCCATTTGAAAATATGGGCGCGCAGCTGATCAAGGAAGTTGCTTCGAAGACAAACGATGTAGCCGGGGACGGCACAACGACCGCTACCGTTCTCGCGCAGGCAATGGTGCAGGAAGGTCTGAAGAATATCGCTGCCGGTGCGAACCCGATCGAACTGCGCAAGGGCATGAAGAAAGCCACCGATGCCGCAGTGGAATCCATCAGGGGCATGAGCAAAAAGGTGAGCGGCAAGGAGCAGATTACCAGAGTTGCCGCGGTATCTTCCGGGGATGACACGGTTGGAGAGATGGTTGCGGATGCGATCGAGAAGGTTTCCGAGGACGGCGTGATCACGATTGAAGAATCAAAGACCATGAAGACGGAGATCGAGCTGGTCGAAGGAATGCAGTTTGATAAAGGCTATGTTTCTTCTTATATGGTAACGGACAATCAGAAGATGGAAGCTGTACTGGAAGAACCGTTGATTTTGATTACAGATAAGAAGATCAGCACCATTCAGGACATTCTTCCGCTCCTGGAGCAGATTGTGCAGTCCGGAAAGCAGCTGCTGATTATCGCGGAGGATATTGAAGGGGAAGCATTGTCAACTCTGATCGTGAATAAACTTCGCGGAACCTTCCATGTGGTCGGCGTAAAGGCACCGGGCTATGGAGATAACCGTAAGGAAATGCTGCAGGATATCGCAATCCTGACGGGCGGCCAGGTGATTTCCGAGGATCTTGGTCTGGAACTGAAGGATACCACGATGGAAATGCTGGGGCGTGCAAAATCTGTAAAGGTTCAGAAAGAGAATACGGTGATTGTGGACGGGCTTGGCGACAAAGACGCGATTGCGGCGAGAGTTTCTCATATCCGCTCTCAGATTGAGGAGACCACATCAGATTATGACAAAGAAAAGCTTCAGGAGCGTCTGGCGAAGCTCTCAGGCGGTGTAGCGGTAATCCGTGTCGGAGCCGCGACCGAGACTGAGATGAAAGAAGCAAAGCTTCGCATGGAGGATGCACTTGCAGCGACCAGAGCAGCTGTAGAAGAAGGTATTATTGCCGGCGGCGGTTCTGCTTACATACATGCGTCTAAAGATGTAGAGAAAGTCGCGGAGTCCCTCGAAGGGGATGAAAAGACCGGAGCGAAGATTATCCTGAAAGCACTGGAATCCCCGCTTTACTACATCGCAGAAAATGCCGGCCTTGAAGGTGCTGTGATTGTAAATAAGGTTCATGAATCTGAGCCTGGAATTGGATTTGATGCCTACAAAGAAGAATACGTGGATATGGTACAGGCAGGCATCCTTGATCCGGTGAAAGTGACAAGAAGCGCTCTGCAGAACGCGACCAGCGTAGCTTCCACTCTGCTGACCACGGAAGCTGCAGCGGGAGATATCAAAGAACCGGCACCTGCAGCACCGGCAGGCGCGGGTGATATGGACTATTAAATGGTGCATTTGAATAAAACACAGTCTCAGATAAAAAAGAAAAACCGCAGGATAGTCAATGTTCTGCGGTTTTTCCATATATCTGATTGTGAAAATTTTTTTATTGTAGTCGATGTTCCATATTCGAGGATCAGATGGGCGTTGTTTCGGATCAATTTCTTAAAATACATCATTTCAAACACTTCGCTTTATATTAAATTTGCAGATAAATAAACATTAACACAAATGTGCCTTGAAATCAGCGGCGTTTTGACATGGGAAAAAGGAGCTTATGTATTATGAATACCATAGCCAGTGACAGATGAAGATAGAGAAAACATAAAGAACGAGTGTTCGATTTTTCTGTAGACAGCAGTTGACAAGTCTGGTATAATGCATTTCAGGTCAAAGCATCCGTGATTTTTTACCGTTTCCGCACGGTTCGGAAAATGCGTTTGGGTGACCAAAATTCGTCGAGAGCGTTTTTTCCGGGGGAATCTGAGTATGTAGCTCGACGAATTTCTGCATGTCTGTCGAACTTTTTTACTATGGAATCAGGAGGTGACTTTTGTGCAATCTGAACAAAAACCTTTCAAGCTTCACAGTGAATACCAGCCCACCGGCGACCAGCCGCAGGCGATCGCTGAACTCGTCCAGGGGTTCAAAGAAGGCAATCAATTCGAGACTTTGCTGGGTGTGACGGGCTCGGGGAAGACATTTACGATGGCGAATGTGATCGAGCAGCTGCAGAAGCCGACTTTGGTAATAGCGCACAATAAGACGCTCGCGGCCCAGCTCTATTCGGAGTTCAAGGAGTTTTTCCCTGAAAACGCGGTTGAGTATTTTGTTTCCTACTATGATTATTATCAGCCGGAGGCGTATGTGCCGTCTTCGGATACTTATATAGCGAAGGATTCGGCGATTAATGATGAGATTGATAAACTTCGCCTGTCGGCGACGGCTTCGCTGGTGGAGCGGCAGGATGTGATCATTGTAGCGAGTGTCTCCTGTATTTATGGTCTGGGCAGTCCGGCGGATTATAAGGATCTGGTGCTCTACCTGCGGCAGGGGCAGGAGAGGGACCGGGATGAGATTCTGCGGAAGCTGATTGATATTCAGTATGACCGCAATGAGATGGATTTTCACCGGGGTACGTTCCGGGTGCGCGGGGATGTGCTGGAGATTTTTCCGGCGAATGCGGACGACTATGCTTACCGGGTGGAGTTTTTTGGGGATGAGATCGACCGGATTACGGAGATTGACATATTGACCGGAGCCGTGAAGAAGGGACTGGAGTTTATCGCGGTTTTTCCGGCGTCGCATTATGTGGTGCCGATGGAGAAGATTCTGCGGGCGGCAGACGCGATTGAGGAGGAGCTCGCGGAACGTGTGACTTATTTTAAGAGTGAAGATAAGCTGATTGAGGCGCAGCGGATTGCGGAGCGGACGAATTTTGATGTGGAGATGCTGCGGGAGACGGGTTTCTGCTCGGGCGTAGAGAATTATTCGCGTCATCTGGCCGGACTTCCGGCAGGGGCAACACCGCATACGCTGATGGACTATTTCGGGGATGATTTTCTGATGATTATTGATGAGTCGCACAAGACGGTGCCGCAGATCCGGGCGATGTATGTGGGCGACCAGTCGCGCAAAACGACACTGGTGGATTATGGCTTCCGCCTGCCATCGGCGAAGGACAACCGTCCCTTGAATTTTGGCGAGTTTGAGGATAAAATAGACCAGCTTCTGTTTGTTTCGGCGACGCCGGGCGATTATGAAGAGGAGCATGAGCTGCTGCGCGCGGAGCAGATCATTCGGCCGACGGGACTTCTGGATCCGCGTGTGGAGGTGCGGCCGGTCGAAGGGCAGATTGATGATCTGATCAGTGAGATCAATAAGGAAACGGCGGCGGGCAATAAGATTCTGGTAACGACGCTGACGAAGCGGATGGCGGAGGACCTGACGGACTATATGAAGGAGGTTGGGATCCGCGTGCGTTATCTGCATTCGGATATCGACACACTGGAGCGGACGGAGATCATTCGTGATATGCGTCTGGATGTGTTTGATGTGCTGGTTGGGATTAATCTTCTGCGAGAGGGACTGGATATTCCGGAGATTTCTCTGGTGGCGATTCTGGACGCGGACAAGGAAGGATTTCTGCGATCTTCGGTTTCTCTGATTCAGACAATTGGACGTGCCGCCCGAAACGCGCAGGGGCACGTGATCATGTATGCAGATACAGTTACGGATTCGATGCGGGTGGCAATGGATGAGACCCAGAGACGCAGGGAGCTGCAGCAGAAGTACAATGAGGAGCACGGCATTACGCCGCAGACGATTAAGAAGGCGGTTCGCGATCTGATCAGCATTTCGAAGGAGCTGGCGAAGCAGGAAGTGCAGATGGAGAAGGATCCGGAGTCCATGAACCGTGAGGAGCTGGAGAAGCTGATCGCTGAGGTGCAGAAAAGGATGAAGAAGGCAGCTTCAGAACTGGATTTCGAAAGCGCGGCCGAGCTGCGCGATAAGATGATACTGTTGAAGAAGCATTTGCAGGAGATCGAGGAATGAGCAGATACAGGTCGATCAGAATGCGTATCATGTAAGGTATAAAAAACAGAAACACAGAACATAATAGTTATGATTTTGGAAAGAATGTTTTGGAGAGAATGCAGAGAAGAAGGAGAGACAGCCGGAAATGAGTTCAGTAAATTCGAGTGCCCCGGATATTGCAGAAAGACAAATTAAATCAGCTAATCCAGACAAAAAACAGTGCATCCGCATTCGTGGTGCGAACGAGCATAATTTAAAGAATATCAGCCTCGATATCCCGCGCAATCAGTTTGTAGTGCTTACCGGCCTGTCGGGCTCGGGAAAATCGTCGCTGGCGTTTGATACTATTTATGCGGAGGGACAGCGCCGCTATATGGAGTCGCTGTCTTCCTATGCCAGACAGTTCCTGGGACAGATGGAGAAGCCGGATGTGGAGAGTATTGAGGGACTTCCGCCGGCAATCTCGATTGATCAGAAGACGACAAACCGGAACCCGCGCTCGACGGTCGGTACGGTGACGGAGATTTATGATTATTTCCGATTATTATATGCGCGGATCGGAGTTCCGCATTGCCCGAAGTGCGGACGTGAGATTAAAAAACAAAGCGTGGATCAGATGGTGGATCAGATCATGGCGCTGCCGGAGCGGACGCGGGTCCAGCTGCTCGCGCCGGTCGTGCGTGGACGTAAGGGTGAACACGTGAAGCTGCTGGAGCAGGCAAAACGCAGTGGCTATGTGCGTGTGCGGATCGATGGAAATCTGTATGATTTGTCGGAGGAGATTAAGCTCGAAAAAAATATCAAACACAACATTGAGATTGTTGTGGATCGCCTGGTGGTGAAGCCGGGGATTGAGAAGCGTCTGACAGATTCGATGGAGACGGTGCTGCAGCTGGCGGACGGCCTGGGCTATGTCGATGTCGGTGAGGGAGAGATGATTACCTTCAGCCAGAGCTTTTCCTGCCCGGAATGCAACATCAGCATCGATGAGATCGAGCCGCGCAGCTTTTCTTTTAACAATCCCTTTGGTGCATGCCCGGAATGCACTGGCCTGGGATATAAGATGGAGTTTGACATTGACCTGATGATTCCGGATAAATCCCTGAGCATCCGGGAGGGGGCGATTGTGGTGAATGGCTGGCAGTCCTGTACTGACCCATCCAGCTTTACATATGCACTCCTGACAGCGCTGGCAAAGGAATACCGTTTTGATTTATCGACGCCGTTTGAGCAGCTGTCGCCCGATATTCAGCATATGCTGATTTATGGGACCGACGGCAGAGAGGTAAAGGTGCATTACAAGGGGCAGCGCGGCATAGGAGTTTATGATGTGGCATTTGACGGACTCATCCGGAATGTGGAGCAGCGCTACCGGGAGACGTCGTCGGATTATACGAAGCAGGAGTATGAGAGCTTTATGCGGATTACCCCGTGCAAGGCCTGCCGTGGGCAGCGGCTGAAGCCGTCCGCGCTGGCGGTGACAGTTGGCGGGAAAAATATCCACGAGATTACTTCGATGTCGGTAGGAGATTTGCAGAGGTTTCTGGCCGGACTGGAGCTGACTCAGCAGCAGCTTCTGATTGGCGCGCAGATTTTGAAGGAAATCCGGGCACGGATCGGCTTCCTGGTTGATGTGGGTCTGGATTATTTAAGCCTGTCGCGTGCAACCGGGACTCTTTCCGGCGGCGAGGCACAGCGCATCCGTCTGGCAACACAGATCGGTTCCGGACTGGTCGGTGTGGCTTATATTCTGGACGAGCCGAGCATTGGTCTGCATCAGCGTGACAATGATAAGCTTTTACGTACATTGAACAACCTGAAGGAGCTTGGAAATACGCTGATTGTGGTGGAACACGATGAGGACACGATGTATGCGGCGGACTATGTAGTGGATATCGGTCCCGGTGCGGGAGAGCACGGCGGTGAAGTCGTGGCGGCTGGTACGGCCGAGGATCTGAAGAATTGTCCGGAATCGGTCACAGGCGCATACCTGAGCCATCGGCTGTTTATTCCGGTGCCGGAGACGCGGCGGACGCCGACCGGCTGGCTGGAGATACGCGGTGCGCGGGAGAATAATCTGAAAGATATCAATGTAAAAATTCCGCTTGGCGTGATGACCTGCGTGACTGGCGTTTCCGGTTCCGGGAAAAGCTCGCTGATCAATGAGATTTTATACAAGCGTCTGGCGAAGGACCTGAACCGGGCGCGTACGATTCCGGGAAAGCATCGGGCGATTACCGGAATCGGACAGCTGGATAAGGTGATTAATATCGATCAGTCTCCAATCGGACGGACACCGCGCTCAAATCCGGCGACCTATACGGGAGTTTTTGACATGATTCGTGATTTGTTTGCATCCACGGCAGATGCAAAGGCGCGAGGTTATAAAAAAGGTCGTTTCAGCTTTAATATCAAAGGTGGCCGCTGCGAAGCATGCGCCGGGGACGGTATTCTTAAGATTGAGATGCATTTTCTTCCGGATGTCTATGTTCCCTGCGAGGTCTGCCATGGAAAACGTTATAACCGTGAGACACTGGATGTAAAATATAAGGGAAAATCGATTTATGACGTACTGGATATGACCGTGGAAGAGGCATTGAAATTTTTTGATCATCTGCCTCAGATTCGGCGAAAGATTGAGACATTGAATGATGTAGGTCTTTCCTATATTAAGCTTGGCCAGCCGTCGACGACACTGTCTGGTGGCGAGGCACAGCGCATTAAGCTGGCGACGGAGCTTTCCCGCCGCAGCACCGGCAAGACGGTTTATATTCTGGATGAGCCGACCACCGGCCTCCATTTCGCGGATGTTCATAAGCTGGTCGATATCCTGCGCCGTCTGACGGAAGGCGGCAATACGGTTATTGTCATTGAGCATAACCTGGATGTGATTAAGACGGCTGACTATATTATTGATCTGGGTCCGGAAGGCGGCGACCGGGGCGGCACGGTAATTGCCGAAGGAACACCGGAGGAGGTTGCGGAGAATCCGGTTTCCTATACAGGACAATTTATAAGAAGGTATTTGACCACTATTTAGGACAGTACCTCGCACTTGCTGCGAGGTACGTATGAAAACGTAAATGTTACGTAACAGTTCAGAACAGCATTGAAATGAAAAGACAGGTGCTGAGCGCCAGTATTTGTAAAAAAGCAAAGCGAAAAGACCTGACATCTGTCAGGTCTTTTCAGGAAAGAGAAAAATTTGGGTTGAAAAATGTTTTTGCCCTGTTCTGGGAATTTCCCATCCAGGAAAATGTTTGAGGGAGTACTTGGCAGCGTGTGGGAGCTGCCAAGTGTGAGTTATGAAATATATTAGCTCATCGCTAATACTCCTACAATATAAAATGAAAATGTGTTAAAAATATGTCGGGTTTCTAAAAAAAGTGAGAAGATACTTAAGAAATCATTGACAGAAAATAATAAAAAAGAAACCGGAAAATTATTTCCATTTTGCGGTATACTGTGGTAAGATATTGGAAAAATAAATAGAAAAAGCTTCCGGAGGCGGGGGAGCCGCTCCGGAGGAGAAAGGGGTCTGTTTTATGGCGGCTTCAGATGTTGGGATCGATCTGGGCACAGCCAGTATCCTGGTATATGTCAGGGGGAAGGGTGTTGTGCTGAAGGAACCATCGGTAGTAGCTTATGACCGTGACACAAATAAAATAAAGGCGATTGGGGAGGAAGCGCGTCTGATGCTTGGCCGTACGCCGGGGAATATCATCGCGGTTCGCCCGATGCGCAAGGGTGTGATTTCAGACTATACCGTGACGGAGCAGATGCTGAAGCATTTTATTCAGAAGGCGATTGGACGGATGTCCTTCCGGAAACCGCGCGTCAGTATCTGTGTTCCGAGCAGCGTGACCGAGGTGGAGAAGAAGGCTGTGGAGGATGCGACCTATCAGGCGGGAGCACGTGAGGTGCATATCATTGAGGAACCGATTGCGGCGGCGATTGGAGCCGGGATCGATATCTCGCGTCCCTGCGGGAATATGATCGTGGACATTGGCGGGGGTACCTGCGACGTAGCTGTGATATCGCTCGATGGGATTGTGGTCAGTACTTCGATTAAAGTGGCCGGGGATGATTTTGACGACGCGATTGTTAAGTATGTGCGGAAAAAATATGGTCTGATGATCGGAGAGCAGACAGCGGAGGAGATTAAGATTACAATCGGTACTGCATTTGAAAAACCGGAGCCGAAGGTGATGGAGGTCAAGGGGCGTGATCTGGTGACCGGACTGCCGAAAACGGTCCGTGTGACTTCTGAGGATACGCGTGACGCATTGAAGGAAGTGACTGGTCAGATTGTGGACGCGGTGCACAGCGTTCTGGAACGCACCCCGCCGGAGCTGGCGGCAGATGTAGTAGACCGCGGAATTGTGATGACGGGCGGCGGTTCGCTTTTGAGCGGACTGGAGGAGCTGATTGAAGCGAGAACAGGTATTAATACCATGGTTGCGGAGGACCCGATGACGGCTGTGGCGGTGGGGACCGGACGGTTTGTGGAGCTGACAGCGGCAAATAATTCAAAGCCGCTGGAACAATGAACTTCCTTGCAGATGTGAGCATGTAAAACAGTAGTGAGAGCGCAGAATCAGGGTAACAGAGGTTTATGGAAAGACTGGAAGGTTATATTGACCACATTATATTTCGGAACAATGACAATGGGTATACCGTATTTGTGCTTACAGCGCAGGATGAGAACGAGGCAGGGCATTCTTTGAAGAACAGGAAAGGAGGACCTGCCCGCTCTTCGAATCGTGAGGATGACATCACCTGTGTCGGTACACTTTCTTACGTTGGAGAAGGCGAAAAGGTCGTGCTCACGGGAGAGTACATATCGCATCCTTCTTATGGGGAACAGTTTAAAATCTCGGACTGTCAGGTAAAAGAACCGGACGATGCGGAATCAGTTGAACGCTATCTGGGAAGCGGGGCGATCAAAGGAGTCGGCACGGCGCTGGCTGCACGGATGGTCCGGCGATTTGGAGAGGATACCATCCGGATTATTGAAGAAGAGCCGGAGCGCCTTGCTGAGATCAGGGGCATCAGCGAGCGGATGGCGCGTGAGATCGCGGCACAGGTTTTTGAAAAGCGTGACATGCGCAAAGCGATGATTTTTTTGCAGCAATTTGGGGTCACGACCACGTTGGCCGTGAAGATTTATCAGAAATATGGCGCCGGGATGTACCAGGTGCTTGAGGAAAACCCTTATCGGCTGGCGGATGATATCGAGGGCGTTGGCTTTCGCATTGCGGATGAGATTGCGAAGCGTGCGGGGATTCAGATTGATTCGGAGTACAGGCTCAAAAGCGGAGTCTTTTATGTGTTACAGCAGGCTGGAGGGGAAGGACATGTGTTTTTGCCGAAGGAGCTGCTTCTTTCGCGCGCTGGTGAGCTGCTGGGCATAGAGCTTGAGAGTATCGATCAGTATCTGACGGATCTGGCAATTGACAAAAAGATTGTCATCAAACAGGAAAAGGAACAGACGCGGGTTTATACGGCGTCTGCTTATTTTCTTGAAATGAGCACGGCACGCATGCTGTGTGACCTGAATATTTCCTGTGAGGTCGACCGGAGTGTGATTTCTCAAAAACTGGGCGAGATTGAGAAAAAGACGAAAACAGTACTTGACGAAAAACAGCGGACGGCGGTCATAGAGGCGGCACGCTGCGGATTACTTGTCATTACTGGCGGTCCCGGGACCGGAAAGACGACCACGATCAATACACTGATTTCCTATTTTGAATCAGAGGGAATGCGTATTCTGCTGGCAGCTCCGACCGGACGCGCGGCCAAGCGCATGACGGAGGCGACCGGATGTGAGGCGAAGACGGTACACCGTCTGCTGGAAATCAACGTCAGTTCGGATGAATCCGGACCGGAGGGGTTTGGACGGAATGAAGAGAACCCGCTTGACGCAGATGTGATCATTATTGATGAGATGTCGATGGTAGATATTTATCTCATGCATGCGCTTCTGAAAGCTGTGACGGTTGGTACGCGCCTGATTATGGTGGGAGATGTGAACCAGCTCCCCTCTGTCGGCCCGGGAAGTGTTCTGAAGGATATTATAGCTTCGGAAAGGATTCCGGTCGTCCGCCTGACCCGGATTTTCCGGCAGGCCTCGGAGAGCGATATTGTGGTCAATGCCCATAAAATTAACCGCGGTGAGCATATTGTGCTTGACAATAAAAGCAGGGATTTTTTCTTCCTGAAGCGGCAGGACGCGAATGTGATTATCAGTATTGTGATTCAGTTAATCAGGGATAAGTTGCCGCGCTACGTGGAAGCGGAACCTTTCGATATCCAGGTGTTGACCCCGATGCGCAAGGGTCTGCTCGGCGTGGAACGGCTGAACCGGATTCTGCAGGAATACCTGAATCCGCCGGATCACAGAAAACGGGAATACGAACATAATGGCGTGACTTTTCGCGAGGGTGACAAGGTCATGCAGATTAAGAACAATTACCAGATGGAATGGGAAATCCGCGGACGCTATGACATTCCGGTGGAAAAAGGAATCGGTATTTTTAATGGCGATATGGGGATTGTCCGTGAAATTAATTTACATACAGAGCAGATAACGGTTGAATTTGATGAGCACCGCATGGTAGAATATCCCTACAGCGGACTGGATGAGCTGGAGCTTTCTTATGCGGTGACGATCCATAAATCGCAGGGCAGTGAATATCCGGCAGTGGTGCTGCCGCTATTGACGGGTCCGCGAATGCTGATGAACCGCAATCTGCTGTATACGGCCGTGACCCGTGCGCGTAAGTGTGTGACGCTTGTCGGGGATGCGGGGACGTTTGATCAGATGATTGACAATACGGTGGAGCAGAGGCGTTATACTGCATTGGGAGAGAGAATACTTGAGCTATCAGAGAGCTGAGGTAACTATTCAGAACAGTACCTCGCACTCGCTGCGAGGTACGTATGAAAACTCCGCTTTCCGGAGCGGACATAAATCAGTGTACCATATCTGCTGCAAAGCATACCGAATACGGTGTTCCGTTTGCGCCTGGGGAAGATTCGAAACGGAATGTGATGACAGAACAAAAAAAATGGAAAACAATCGCGAAAAAAACCGGTGAAACAGTGATACGGCTGCTGTATCCACCGCGCTGTCCTCTTTGCGATCAGATTCGCCCGATGAGAGTGTCCCCCGGGTCTCTGGTCTGTGAGGACTGCCGTGGGAAGCTGCCGTGGGCGGCGGAGCCGCTTTGCATGAAGTGCGGAAAGCCGGTGGGGGTTCCTGAGAGGGAGTTTTGCGAGGACTGTGAATCTGCAGGACATCTGTTTGAGCAGGGACGGGCCGCGTTTACCTATTCTGGTCTCATGCGGAGGAGTGTTTACCGGATGAAGTTTCAGAATCGACGGGATTACCTGGACTTCTACGCATATGCGATGGTGCTTGCGGGTGAGCGATATCTCCGGTACTGGAGACCGGAGGTGCTGGTACCGGTTCCCATGCACTGGAGAAAACGTGCTGCAAGGGGATACAACCAGGCGGAGCTGCTGGCGGAGCGGATCAGCCGGCTGACGGGGATTCCGTGTGAGCGGAAGCTGCTGCGGTGTGTGCGCTATACGGGGGATCAGAAAGAGCTGGGACGGAAGGAGAGACTGCGGAACCTGCGGGGATGCTTTGAGGTGTGTCTGCCCGGGAAGAGAGAGGTTGTGCCGCTGCGTATCCTTCTGATCGATGACGTTTATACGACCGGGAGTACGCTGGATGAGGCAGCCAGGGTGCTTCGCGCAGCTGGTGCGCAGTATCTGTTTTTTCTGGTATTATGTACGGGAAAGGGCAAAAAAAGTTTGCATGACACGAAATCTGTGCTATACTGAAACCGTATTGTCGGCAGCTGGAAGGGGCGTACCTTTGCAGGGGCGAATCAGCTGACAGGGGAGGGCTGCGCGGCAGTGACTTTGAAACAGGCAGTTCAGAGGGGAGAACAAGATGGAGGGTATAATCTTTTGGCTGAGTGACAGCCTGTCATGGCTTACGATACCGACGGTATCGATTACCGCCACAGATATTCTTGAAATCCTGATTCTGGCTTTTCTTGTGTATAATCTGCTGCTTTGGATCAAAAATACGAGGGCATGGAATCTGTTAAAGGGAATTGCGATCCTGATCGCCTGTATCGCGCTTGTGTATCTGCTGCAGATGACGACGCTGATTTACCTGGTGAATCGGGGACTGGATATCGCGATTACGGCCATAGTGGTCGTTTTCCATCCGGAGATCCGCAGAGCGCTTGAAAGGCTTGGAGAGAAGCCGTTTTTTTCCGGATTGCTCCAGATCGGGGATGGCAGCAAAAATGTGACAGAGCGGTTCAGCGATAAGACGGTAAACGAGATCGTCAAAGCCTGTGCAGAGATGAGCAGGGTCAGGACAGGTGCCTTGATTGTTCTGGAGCAGAATACCCGTCTGGAGGAGTATGAGCGGACGGGGATCATGCTGGATTCTATTGTGACGAGCCAGCTGCTGATTAATATTTTTGAACATAACACACCGCTTCATGACGGGGCGGTGATCATTAAGGAGAACCGCATTACGGCGGCGACCTGCTATCTTCCGCTGTCTGATAATATGATGCTGAATAAGGCGCTGGGGACCAGACATCGGGCGGGACTGGGCATCAGTGAAGAGACGGATTCGATGACTGTGATCGTTTCAGAGGAGACAGGAGCGATCTCTGTCGCGTATAAAGGAGAACTGATGCATGCGATTTCCCAGGAAGAATTAAGACGGCAGCTTGTGATTTTACAGAATAAATCAGTTGCCCCCAGAAAATTCCAATTCTGGAAAGGGTGGACCAAGAATGAAGCATAAGAAAACCGGGCAGATGCCCGGAAAAATAGCCGGGAAAGTGCCGAAACGGCTGAAGAGAAACTGGCCGTTAAAGCTGCTTTCCTTTGGTATTGCGTTCCTGATCTGGCTTGTCGTAGTGAACGTGGATAATCCCACCAAGTCAAAGCTGTTTCGGGATATCAAGATAGAGATTATCAATGAAGATAGTGTGACGGAGATTGATAAGACATTTGATATTGTCTCCGATGATACGGTGGTGATCAAGGTAACAGAGAAAAGGCGTGTGCTGGAGAGCCTCTCGGCATCTGATTTTACCGTGATTGCGGATATGGAGAACCTGACCGAGATGAATACGGTTCCGCTTACGGTCACCTGCAGCAATTCAGCGGTCACTCTGGATGAGATTACGGTTGTTCCGTCTTCTTTAAAGGTGGAGCTGGAGCAGATTGTGGAGAGCGAATTTGTGGTAACGGTCGAAACTACAGGGACGCCCCAGAGCGGATATGAGGTCGGTACGACCGAGGTTGTAGAAGGCAAGACCGTGATCATTGCCGGACCGGAGAGCCTGATTGAAAGAATCGGGCAGGTGACAGCTTCCGTATCTGTCAATGGGATTTCTACGGATCAGAGACTGACGAGTACGCTCACGATTTCGGATAAAAATGGCGATACGTTAAGCGAAACACAGATGAGCCGCCTGCAGGTCAAGGATTCGTCCGGTGTGCTTCTTTCTGATAATGAAGTGACGGTCGATGTAGAATTGTGGACGATACTGTATGAGGTGCCGATTGAGATTGAGACCAGCGGGAGCCCGGCGAGTGGATATGAGGTTACCGGAGTGAGTACGGTACCAACGACAGTAAATCTGGCGGGTACGGAGGAGGCTCTGGCCGCGATCACAAAGATTGTGGTCAATGAACCGGTTTCCGTCGCAGGTGCGGTGGAGACGTTTACACAGGAGATTGATCTTTCCGACACATTGAGCGATATGGAGGATGTACGGCTGGCGTCAGGAGTGGATTCTTCTGTTACGGTCACGATTCAGATTGAAAAGAATGGAGACCAGACGGTGCAGCTTGCACTCTCGGAGCTGACTGTGCTGAACCGGCCGGAAAATATGACCCTTACTTTTTCACCTGCGGATATGATTTCTGTGACAGTTCACGCGGATGACGAAGAGAGTACGATTTCGGCGGAAGATATTACAGCGACCATAGACCTTTCTGTCTGCGCACAGAAGGGGGACTACGAGATACCGGTAGAGATTGAATTACCAGACGGGTTTACGCTGGTGTCTGAAGTGACATTGATGGTAAATGCGGTAGCGACAGAGCAGATAGAGGCTGCTACGGAGGAATAATTCGGATGGAGAAGAGACTGACGGTAAATAATGAACTGGGACTCCATTTGCGTCCGGCGGGTGAGCTCTGCTCGATTGCGATGGAATATGAAGCGAAGATTACGATCTGCTTTCGGGATCGCGAGTTTAATGCCAAGAGTCTTCTGAGTGTGCTGAGTGCCTGTGTCCAGAGCGGTGATGAGATTGTCATTCGCATAGAAGGACCGGATGAAGAGGCAGCGGCGGAGCAGATCAGCTCCTTTTTCAGAGGACTGCACTGAAGAATATACGGGGAACGTTCCTGATCGGGATTCGATGAAGATGAGCGTTCCCCTTTTCTTTGAAGAGGAGTAGGAGGCATATGAAAAAACGGGAGCAGTACAAAAGACTGATCATGTTTTTGGCTTCAGTTCTGATTGTGGCGGTTCAGACTGGGGTATTTGCCTATGTCTGGTTTCATGACTATCATTTTAAGGAAGTGATCGGCAGAAGATACAGCTTCTGGGGACACTGTGCCCTGATCAGTATTTATGCGTTTCTGGTGGTAATGGTTTCCAAGCTTTTTTCCGCATTCAAGGTGGGATATCAGAGAATTCTGGATGTGCTGCTGTCTCAGATTTTTTCCGTTCTGATTGTGAATTTTATCGTTTATCTGCAGCTGGCTCTGATCGGCCGCTGGACATTTTTGGAACATGTACAGCCAATGCTCCGGGTATGCGGGATCAATCTGGCGGCGGTGGTGATCTGGGTTTTCTTTATGCGGTGGGTTTATGTGAGAATTTATCCGCCGCATGAGATTCTGCTGATCTATGGGAGCCTCAGCCCGAAGCCTCTGATCGAAAAAATGAAAACCAGAAAGGACAAATATGTGATTGAGGGGACCATTTCCCTGAAGCGCGGGGAGGATGCGATCAAGGCGGAGATTCTGAAGCATCAGGCGGTAATGATCTGTGATATTCCGGCTCATGAGCGCAACCTGTTCCTGAAGTTTTGCTTTGAACACGATATTCGCTGCTATTGCCAGCCTAAGATTTCGGATATTATGGTAATGAGCTCAGAGGAGATTAATCTGTTTGATACACCGCTTCTTCTGTTCCGCAATCGTGGACTGACCGTAGAACAGCAGGCAGTCAAGCGTTTTTTTGATGTTGTGATCTCCGCGGTGGCCCTGGTGCTTCTTTCACCGGTTTTTCTGATCATTGCGATGCTGATCAAAGGATATGACGGCGGACCTGTGTTTTACCGTCAGGAAAGACTGACTAAGGATGGAAAGGTCTTTCAGGTATATAAGTTTCGCAGTATGCGGGTGGACTCTGAGCAGCAGGGCGCGCGTCTTGCAGCAAAGGGAGACAGCCGGGTGACGCCGGTCGGCAGGGTGCTGCGCAATATTCATTTTGACGAGCTGCCGCAGCTGCTGAACATTCTTGAGGGAGATATGTCCCTGGTCGGTCCCCGGCCGGAACGCCCGGAGATAGCGGCTGAGTATGAGAAGGAGATCCCGGAATTTTCCTATCGTCTGAAGGTGAAGGCCGGTCTGACCGGCTACGCGCAGGTGTACGGAAAGTACAATACCAAACCCTATGATAAGCTGAAGCTTGATCTCACGTATATTGAGAATTTTTCGTTTCTGCTGGATTTGCAGCTGATCGCTACGACGGTAAAGATTTTGTTTCAGAAGGAAAATACGGAGGGGGTCGAGCAATGGCAGAAGACAGCGTCGACGCGCGTGCAGGGCGGTGAAGGGTCATCCGTACAGAGCAGTGCGCCGGATGTGTCATCGGCATCCCGCCGGGATAAAGCTTCTGCACCGCCGGCACGTTCGCCGGAGCCGGGAGATACGGCCTCTGCGGGGGCCGCTGTGCCGGAACACGGCGGGACGGAAAACGCCCTGACGGTCTCGGTGATCATTCCGGCCTGCGGCTGTGCAGCGACTATTGCACGTGCGATTGACTCGGTGCTTTCGCAGAAGGTGCCACTGGAGCTTCTGGTGATCAATGACGGTTCACCGGATGATCTGGACTCCGTCATGAAGCGGTATGAGAATGTCGCAGAGCTTCATTATTATAAGAATGAACATCGTCTGGGCGCTGCCGCCACGCGAAATCTGGGGGTGGAACGGGCGAAGGGAGCCTATGTCGCCTTTTTAGACGCGGACGACTGGTGGGAGGCGGACAAGCTGAAAAAACAGCTCGCATGTCTGGAAGCCGGGCAGTCAGCGTCAGAAGGGAAGGCGGCTGGCTGCGGAAAGAGGGACACAACTGCGCCGGTACTCTGTGCGACCGCGCGTGAACTGGTTACGCCGGCAGGAGAGTGCACCGGCCGCGTGATCCCGGTTCATGAGAAGATCACGTATCGGCGGCTGCTGCTGCACAACTGCATCAACTGTTCTTCCGTCCTCCTTCGTACCGATGTGGCGAGACAGTTTCCGATGCAGCATGAGGACAGCCACGAGGACTACATTACGTGGCTGCAGATCCTGAAAAAGTATGGTTTTGCCCTGGCGGTGAATGAGCCGCTGCTCAAATATCGTCTGAGTTCATCAGGCAAATCCGGAAATAAACTTCATTCGGCGAAAATGACGTACCGCGTCTATCGTTACGCAGGGTTTGGCCGGGTATCTTCCGCAGGCCTTTTCTGCGCATACGCGGTGAATGGGGTGATAAAATACGCAGGCGCTTATCTGCGGGGGCTTTTCCGGAAATAGTTTATCACGTATAAGAGAAGAGAGGATGAAATGGTATGATTCAGAAACTGATTGAGAACATCAAAATGACAAACGCACCGATTGTGGTCGGACTGGACCCGATGCTGCACTATATCCCGGAACAGATTCAAAAAGCTGCATTTGCGGAATACGGGGAGACCCTGGAGGGCGCAGCAGAAGCGGTATGGCAGTATAATAAAAAAATAGTGGACGCAGTATATGATCTGATTCCGGCGGTGAAGCCGCAGATCGCGATGTATGAGCAGTTTGGACTTCCGGGACTGGCGGTGTTTAAAAAGACCGTTGATTACTGTAAGGAAAAAGGCCTGGTGGTGATCGGTGACGTGAAGCGTGGGGATATTGGTTCGACCTCGGCGGCATATGCGACCGCGCACCTGGGGCGTGTACAGGTTGGTTCTCAGATGCTGACGCCATTTGGGGAGGATTTTGCGACAGTCAATCCGTATTTGGGAACGGATGGAATCAAACCATTTCTGGAGGTCTGCCGTGAGGAAAAGAAAGGGATTTTCATCCTGGTGAAGACCTCTAACCCATCAAGCGGTGAGTTTCAGGATCGCCGGATTGCCGGGGCTGCTGATTCTGAGGAAAATTCTCTGACGCAAACCTCCGGGGAAAATCGGGCAGATGGGAAGCCGCTGTATGAGCTTGTGGGAGAAAAGGTAGCTGAATGGGCTGCGTCCTGCATGGGTGATACCTATAGCTATGTCGGTGCGGTGGTGGGCGCGACTTATCCGGAAATGGGAAAAGTGCTGCGCCGTGTCATGCCGAAGTCATTTATTCTGGTGCCGGGATATGGAGCGCAGGGAGGAAAGGCAGAAGATCTGGTACATTATTTTAACGAAGACGGCCTGGGGGCGATCGTTAATTCTTCGCGCGGCATTATCGCCGCATATAAACAGGAAAAGTATTCGTCATTTGGAGAGGAACATTTCGCAGAGGCGAGCCGCGCGGCGGTGGTCGATATGATTGCGGATATCAACCGTGCATTGGAGCAGAGGGGTTAGCAGTAAAACAACATCAATTGGTCAGGGTGTGATCTGTTACAGAACATCTTTCAGGAGTATAAGGAATGGAAAAATCAATTCTGCGCGCGGTCGTCCTTTCGCAGGAAACGATCGCAAATCAAATATACAGCATGTGGCTTCAGGCAGATTCCATTGCAGCTGCCGCCCGGCCGGGGCAGTTTGTTTCTGTGTACTGCAATGATTCGGGGCGGATGCTTCCGCGTCCCATCAGTATCTGTGAGACAGATAAGGAGCGGGGAAGAATTCGTCTGGTGTACCGCGTTGCGGGAAAAGGAACGGCGGAATTTGCCGGTTATCAGAAGATGGATACGCTGGAGCTTCTTGGACCGCTTGGCAATGGATTTCCCCTGGATTGCTGCCCGGCGGGGAGGACTGCGTTTCTGATCGGCGGGGGAATCGGGATTCCTCCGATGGTGGAGCTCTCTAAAAGACTGGATGGCCATGTACAGGTGATTGCGGGGTACCGGGATGAACTGTTTTTAACCGATGAGCTGGCTGCAAATGGGGATCTGTATCTGTCGGTGGAAAGCGGGGAGCTGTTTCGGTCTTTGTCCGGGGGGATCGAAGCGGATGAGCCATTGACCGGAGAAATGGCGGCGGATCATCCGGAAGGGAGCCGGATTCTGGCTGCAAAGCGTGGAATCACGCATGGGAATGTGCTGGACTGTATACGGGAGAATCAGCTGCAGGCGGATGTGATTTTTGCCTGTGGGCCGACACCAATGCTCCGTGCGGTCAAAGCATATGCGCTGGAGACGGGGACAGAGTGTTATCTGTCTCTGGAGCAGCGGATGGCATGTGGGATCGGAGCCTGTCTGGCCTGCGTCTGCGAGTCAAAGGAAGTGGATGCGCACTCTCAGGTCAGGAATAAGCGTATCTGTAAGGAAGGACCGGTATTTGCAGCGGAGGAAGTGGTTTTATGACAATACAGAACACGAAAGTATCAATTGCAGGTGTAGAACTGAAAAATCCGGTGATGACCGCGTCCGGCACATTTGGCTCCGGTATGGAGTATGGCGAATATGTTGACCTGTCCAGACTGGGGGCTGTTGTGACAAAGGGTGTGGCAAATGTCCCGTGGCCGGGTAATCCGACCCCGCGCGTGGCGGAGGTCCGCGGCGGGATGATGAATGCGATTGGTCTGCAGAATCCGGGAATTGAGACCTTCTGCTCCCGTGATCTGCCTTTTCTGGCAGGCTTTGATACAGCGGTAGTGGTAAATGTCTGCGGGCGGACGACGGAGGATTATGTCGAGGTCGTAGAACGACTTGCGGATGAGGAGACGGTCGATCTGCTGGAAATCAATATCTCCTGTCCGAATGTGAAGTGCGGCGGGATTTCCTTTGGTCAGAATCCGGATTCAGTGGAAGCGATCACCCGTGAAATCAAAAAACACGCGAAGCAGCCGGTGATCATGAAGCTGAGTCCGAATGTCACGGACATTACGGAGCTGGCTCGTGCGGCAGAGGGGGGCGGTGCGGATGCTCTTTCGATGATCAATACCCTGACAGGGATGAAGATTGACGTGAATCGGAGGACGTTTGCTCTGGCAAACCGGACAGGCGGTGTCTCTGGTCCGGCGATCCATCCGGTCGCGGTGCGCATGGTATACCAGAGCGCGCAGGCGGTAAAGATCCCTATTATCGGCATGGGAGGCATTACCTGCGCGGAAGACGCCCTGGAACTGATCCTCGCCGGCGCGACTGCGGTTGCGGTAGGTACTGCAAATTTCCGTAATCCAGGGACTGTGATCGACGTGATCGAGGGGATTGAGGACTACATGTGCAGGCAGAAGGTGGAGGATATCCGTACGCTGATTGGGGCTGTCAGATGAAAACGCAGGTCTGCACTGCGTACTGAATAAATGGAAAAAAACGGGCAACACTCCCTGATAAGAAGGGAGGTTGCCCGTTATGTATTTTGGGATGTTACGAAAAAAACGATCGGACGGTTATCAAAGAAGGTGCATCGGCCGTGGAAATTTGAAAAAGGATAAGCTACACATGGGTACCGTGCTTCTTTTTCTGCTCATGACCCTCTTTCTCAATGTGACCGCTGCCGCTGCGCATCGTTCGGTTCTGCAGCAGGGGATTGCGGAGGAAGTAGTACGGTTTCATGTACAGGCGAACAGTGACAGCGAAGAGGACCAGAATGTAAAATACCTGGTGCGGGATGCCGTGCTGGGCTGGATCACTGCGTCTTTTCCGGGCGCAGGATGGACAGCACAGACAGAGGATGAAACGGACCGCGCCGGGATTCTGCTTTTTTTGCAGGAAAATCTGTCACAGGCGGAGCATATTGCAAATGAAGTGCTGGAAGGAGAAAATATGCCCTATCGTGCAGCTGCGGAGATCACGCAGTGCTACTTTCCGGATCGAACCTACGGAGACTGCACGTTCCCCGCAGGCTGGTATGAAGCGCTTTGCATCCGGCTTGGAGAGGCCAAAGGGCAGAACTGGTGGTGCCTGCTCTATCCCAGCCTCTGCTTTTCGGATTGCCTTCACGCTGTGATAGAAGGGACAGGACTTAGCAGGCTGGAGGAAGTCCTGACGGTGGAAGAATACGAAAGTCTGCTGCAATCTGCCGGTTCGTGGAAAATCGGTTTCCGATGGCTTGGATGAGCGGTTACTGCGCTTTTTTGAATCCGGCTCGCTTTCTCAGCGTCGGGTCCAGGATTTTTTCCGGATCCGCAGACTCTTAGGCGTTACCTCAAGCAATTCGTCTGTGTCAATGAACTCCAGCGCCTGTTCCAGACTCAGGATTTTTGGCGGGGTGAGCTTCAGCGCTTCGTCAGAACCGGATGCACGTGTGTTGGTCAGATGTTTGGTTTTGCAGACATTCAGCTCGATATCCTCCGGCTTTGCGCTCTGCCCGATGACCATTCCGGAATAAACCTTTTCCCCAGGTCCGATGAACAGGGTGCCGCGATCCTGCGCGTTGAACAGGCCATAGGCGACGGATTCACCGCTCTCAAAGGCGATCAGGGAACCAAGATTCCGGTAGGTCAGATCTCCCTTGTACGGGCCGTAGCCGTCAAATATGGTGTTCATGATGCCATTGCCCTTTGTGTCAGTCAGAAATTCTCCCCGATATCCGATCAGGCCGCGGGAGGGAATTGAAAATTCCAGGCGGGAGTAGCCGCCCTGGCCAAGGCTCATACCCTGGAGTTCCCCCTTGCGAAGGCTGAGCTTCTGGATGACGGTACCGGAAAACTCTTCCGGAACATCAATATAGCAGAGCTCCATTGGCTCCAGCTTTTTGCCCCGCTCATCGGTTTTGTAGATGACTTCTGCTTTGCTGACCGCGAATTCAAAGCCCTCCCGGCGCATGGTCTCAATCAGGATGGACAGATGCAGCTCCCCGCGTCCGGATACCTTAAAGGTATCGGTATCATCCGTATCTTCCACGCGCAGACTGACATCCGTGTTCAGCTCACGGTAGAGGCGTTCCCGAATGTGGCGGGAGGTGACGTATTTTCCTTCCTGGCCGGCGAGCGGACTGTCGTTGACGATGAAGTTCATGGAGATCGTAGGCTCGGAAATCTTCTGGAACGGGATGGGGTCCGGCGCTTCCGGTGCACAGATCGTATCGCCGATATGCAGGTCCGAGATACCGGAAATCGCGACAATCGAACCGATGGTGGCAGATGGAACATCTACTTTATTTAAAGCGTCGAATTCATAAAGCTTGCTGATCTTTACCTTCTGTTTTTTATCCGGATCGTGATGGTTGACAAGGACGACTTCCTGGTTGACAGAAATCGTGCCGCGGTCTACCTTTCCGACGCCGATGCGTCCGACATACTCATTGTAATCAATCGTACTGATCAGTACCTGTGTCGGTCCATTCTCGTCGCCCTCGGGGGCAGGAATATAGTTGACAATGGTTTCAAATAACGGTTCCATGTTTGTACCGGGGATATCCGGGTCCATACTTGCATAGCCGCCTTTTGCGGATGCGTAGACGAACGGGCAGTCCAGCTGTTCGTCGGAAGCATCCAGCTCCAGAAACAGCTCCAGCACTTCGTCAACAACTTCAGCGGGTCTGGCCTCCGGGCGGTCAATTTTATTGATACAGACGATCACCGGAAGATTCAGCTCCAGAGCCTTGCGCAGCACAAATTTCGTCTGCGGCATCGCTCCCTCAAAAGCATCGACGACCAGGATGACGCCGTTGACCATTTTAAGGACACGTTCAACTTCTCCGCCGAAATCCGCATGGCCTGGGGTATCGATGATATTGATTTTGGTGTTTTTATAGGTGACCGCGGTATTCTTTGAAAGGATGGTAATGCCGCGTTCGCGTTCCAGATCATTGGAATCCATAATACGCTCCGCAACCTCCTGGTTCTGGCGGAATACACCGCTCTGCTTGAGCAGCTCATCTACCAGGGTTGTCTTGCCATGGTCTACGTGTGCGATAATCGCAATATTTCTTACGTCTTCTCTTATCATAATTCTCTCTCCTGATACTTGTATTCCCGCGCTGCAGCCTGTAATCTGACCCAGAGCGCCCAAGCAAGTTTAGCACAAATCCGGGAGAATACAAGGGAGATTAAAAAAATTTTACAAAATTTTGCATAACGGTTCTAAACAGAAAAACGTTTGAATAAATATAGACTATATACAGGAAGTGATTCCTCTATACAAAGGAAGGGAGATTTAAAAGCTATGACAGATAAGATCATTGAAAACAATCAGGTTTCCATCATGGGAAAAATCATTTCAGATTTTTCGTTCAGCCACGAGGTCTTCGGGGAGGGATTCTACATGGTGGATATTTCCGTACAGAGACTGAGCGACTCTTCTGATATCATTCCGGTGATGATTTCGGAGCGGCTGATTGATGTCACAAAGGATTACCGCGATTCTTACATACAGATTTTCGGCCAGTTTCGCTCGTATAACCGGCACGAGGAGAAAAGAAACAGGCTGGTCTTCTCTGTGTTTGCAAGGGAAATCAGCTTTGCGGAGGATGACAGTGACAAGGTAAAAAGTAATCAGATTTACCTGGACGGCTATATCTGTAAGGCGCCAGTCTACCGGAGAACCCCGCTTGGCCGGGAAATTGCGGATATGTTATTGGCCGTCAACCGCCCATACGGAAAATCGGATTATATTCCCTGCATCTGCTGGGGGAGAAACGCCCGCTTCGCTTCCGGCTTTGAGGTGGGCGGTCATGTGCAGGTGTGGGGACGCATACAGAGCAGGGAGTATGTGAAAAAACTGAACGAAGAATCCGTGGAAAAACGAACTGCCTACGAGGTTTCCGTGAGCAAGATGGAGTACCTCGCGTAAACAAAGGATACAGAGACAATCACAAATCACAATAATTTGCACCAAATCACGGGGGATCACCACGCAATTTTTGGCATTTCCCGTGATTGCTTTTTGAAAAGGGATATAGTAAAATGTGGCGGTTTGATAGATCGATGATAAGCCGGATCCAGGCTGGGAGGAAATGTATGAACAGACGAAAGATACACATTTTTTGCGGGAACGGGACGGGGAAGACCTCTGCGGCACTCGGAAAAGGACTTCGCGAGGCGTGTACGGGCAGGAGTGTGATTGTGATTCAGTTTCTGAAAGAAAAAAACAATCAGACGGTTGCCGAATATTTTAAACGGCTGGAACCTCAGATGAGGCTGTTTCGTTTTGAGCGGTTCCCGGAGGATTATGAGAGTCTGAATGAACAGGAACGTACCGACGAATGCAGAAATATAAAAAATGGCCTGAATTTTGCGCGAAAGGTCTTGGTGACGGAGGAGTGTGATGTACTGATCCTTGACGAAATTCTCGGATTGACGGATCGGGGGATTGTTTCTCTGGAGGAGTTGCGCAGTCTGATGGATGCGGCGGGAGAAAATACAGAGCTCTATCTCACGGGAACCAGCCGCTGCGAGGAACTCTGGCCTTATGTAGATGAGGTGACAGAGCTTACAACGGCATATACCCGCTGAGAGCAGGAAAAAGAAACGGTTTATACCGTTTTTTTTTCGGGAATTTTGGCCTTTTTTTGAAAAATAGATTGCCAATTTGTCAAAGACTGTGTAGAATGGAGTTAAGGATGCAGAGCAGAGTGTAAATGTGCTCCGCAATGGCCGGGTGCCGTGAAAGACCTTCTTGCAGAAACAACAGGAAATGCAGGTGTGATCTGAAACGAGAAATACGAAGCCGTCAGGGCTGCGGGATGTGGAGGCTTATCTTGTGTGGAAAATATCATACGATTAAGGGGAAAAAGCAATTCCGGTGCTTTTGTTTTCTTTGCCTGATAGGCTGGATGATTGCTTTCTCGGGGGTATATGCGAAGGAATCCGGCGTGGATCAGTGGATTAAGACAGTTTATAATGAAAACAATGGATTGGATACCGGCGAGGCGAATGTTGTGCTTCAGACGTCGGATGGATATATATGGATTGGCAGCTATGGCGGTCTGCTTCGTTATAATGGCAGGGATTTTGAGAACTTCAGCATAGGGGAAAATGCGGTGGGTTCTTCCAGCATCCGTGCCCTTTATGAGGACGAAAGCGGCCGTCTTTTTATTGGGACGAATGATGTTGGTGTTTATGTGTATGAGAATGGGGTTTTCACCAGTGTATCCTGCGCGGATGGTGAGACAGGATTTTATTCGGTTCGCTCCTTTATATCCGATCAGAATGGAACGGTATACGTGGGTACGACGTCCGGTCTGGCGCAGATCGTGTTTGCGGATGAGACAGAAGAGAGCGAAATGACCGGGGGAGATACCGGAGAGGAGACTGCCGCGTCCGGCTGCGAGATGGTTCCCATTAATGGAACGGAGGGGCGGGTTGTCTACGATCTGACCTGCGACAGTGCGGGCGTGGTCTGGGGGTGTGCAGACAACAGTAAACTCTTGCTGGTAAGCGACGGTGCGCTGCTGGGGACACTGAGCGCGGATGCGTGGCTGGAAAGTGACTGCTACAGTGTGTACTGCGCCTCAGACGGCTGTATTTATCTGGGCAGCGGCGGCAGTGAGGCGGTACGGCTGCACCAGACTGGCGACGGATATACGACCGCGGATTTTGCGGCGGAGGAGATTGATACCGGTGAGCTTTACGCAGTAAACCGTTTTTATGAGACGGCAGATGGAACAATATGGGGACTCTGTGACAATGGGATTGCGCAGATTGATGAAAGTGATACGTTCCAGACGCCAGACGGGATGTCAGGTATGATTTCCTGCTGTGCGATGATTGAGGATTATGAAGGAAACATCTGGGTGGCGTCAAGCCGAACCGGCCTGACTTATTATTCGGAAGGAAGATTTTATAATTACAATGACCGTGCGGGGCTGGAAGGAGTGGCGGTGAACGCAATTGTGCGCTGCGAAGGGTACACTTATCTGGGGACAGACAGCGGTCTGATCCTTCTGGATGAGGAAATGCTTCCGATTGAAAATGAACTGACAGAGATGATGGATGGAAAACGGGTTCGCCACATTAACTGCGACAGCAGCGGGACGTTCTGGTTTTGCGTATATGGAACGGGGCTGGTGCAGTATATTCCAGAAAGCGGAGAGATCCGGCTTCTGACGGAAGAGGATGGCCTGCTTGGCAACCAGGTTCGCCTGACACTGGAGCTGAGCGACGGGACGATTGCGGTGGGCGGTTCGAATGGAATTAATATTCTGAAGGACGGCGTGGTGATCCGGAGCTATGGATCGGATGTATTGCCGTATTCCTTTATTCTCTGTATGTATGAGGCGGAGGATGGGACGCTGATCGCAGGGAGTGATGGGCAGGGAATTTATGAGATCACCGCGGATGGAGAAGTGACGCAGTATTATAAAGAAGCGGGACTGGCGTCCGGCTCTGTGATGCGGATGGTACCGGACGAGGACGGTGTCTGGATCAGTGCGGGCAGTGCGCTGTATTACAGAGACGCAGATGGGATTCGGGAGATTGTCCTTACGGAAAGTGTTGGCAGTATTCTGGATATTCTTGTGATTGACGATGAGGTGTGGCTGATGAAAAGCAGCGGTCTGCTGATTGCGGACAGAGAAGAGCTGCTTGCGGGCACGGCTTCTCCCAGAAATCTGAGCACGGAGTATGGTCTTACCGGTACGCTGGTGGCAAATTCCTGGAACTGGCAGGACGAGGACGGGACTTTATGGCTTTGCACGAACAACGGTATTTCTGTGATCGACACGGAAGAGGTTCCGGCAAATGAGCAGGAGCCGCGCGGAGCAATTTCGAAGGTGACCGTGGACGGAGTGGAAATGGCGGTTTCTGACAGCCTCACGATACCCGCTTCCGCAACGCGCATCACCTTTGAGCTTTCCGTACTCTCTTTTACTCCGGGAGACAAAACGGTGGAATATACGCTGGAAGGGTTTGATGAAGAGGCCAGCGTGGCAAGCGCTTCCTCCATTACGGCGGTCAACTATACGAACCTGGGCGGCGGCGATTACGTGTTCCGGTTTACGGCCTGCAATGAAGATGGAGTAGAAGGGGAAGAGATCAGTATTACCATTCATAAGGAATCTCATTTTTGGGAGACTGCCTGGTTTTTGGCGCTTGTCTTTCTGGCGATTCTTGCCGGAGTGCTGCTCGTGATTTTGCTGGTATCTCAGATCCGCGTTCGCAGTATGAAAAAGCGGCAGGAGGAGCTGAAACTCATCATAGAGCAGTCTCTGCATACATTCGCGAATGCGATTGATGCGAAGGACAGTGATACCAACGGACATTCCGTTCGTGTGGCGAACTATTCACGCGAGATTGCGCGGCGTATGAATTTTTCTGTGGAGGAGCAGGAACAGATTTCTTATATGGCGCTGCTGCACGACATCGGAAAAATCGGCATTCCGGACAGCATTCTGAAAAAAGCCGGCAAGCTGACGCCGGAAGAGTGGGAAATTGTCAAGAGCCACCCGCGCATTGGCGGTGAAATCCTCAGCGAATTTACTGTTATTCCGGATATTGCGGACGGAGCCAAATACCACCATGAGCATTACGACGGCAACGGGTATTGTGAAGGACGAAAAGGAGAAGAGATTCCGCTGAAAGCCAGAATTATCGCTGTCGCGGACTCCTTTGACGCGATGTGCAGCGCGCGGCATTATCAGGCGGGAAATACGTTGGAGTACGCAAGGGAAGAATTACTGCGCTGCAGCGGGACACAGTTTGACCCGGATATTGTAGGTTATATGGTTGATATGATTGATGATGGATTTGTGAAACAGGGGTAAGGATAAAACCGGGTGCAGCATCCGCCGCACCCGGTAAGCATTTCTTTACTTGATTTTTAAACGGTATGTCCTTTTGCGACATAAACCGGAAAGCTGTCTGTGCCTTTCATTTCTTTTCCGGCGCCGAATTTTACATTCTTGTCGGTGATCACATAATCAATATCCGCACCGGCGCCGACTACGGTATCCTGCATCAGCACACAATTTTTCACTTTGGCACCCTTTTCGATGCGTACCCCACGGAACAGCACACTGTTCTCGACTTCGCCTTCGATGACACAGCCGTCTGCACACATGACGTTGGACACCTTTGCGCCGCTGATGTAGCGGGTTGGGTTGTCGTCACGGATCTTCGTGTAAATCGGGGCACCTTCGAACAGTGCATTCAGATTGTAATCGTCGAGAAGCTTGAGATTCTCATCGAAATAACTCTTCATGCCGGTGATGCGAGCCGCGTATCCGTCGAATTTGTAGGCGTGGACGTTTCTCCAGGAGAGCTGGTTCATCAGGACATCGCGGTTGAAGTGCTCCAGGCCACGTACGAAAGCAGTGTTGATCATATTGATCAGCAGCTCACGCTCCAGCACATAGATATTCATGGAATAATTCTGTACACCGGTGACACGCGGGTTCACATAGATGTGGTTGATCCGGCCTTTGTCAATCGTAAAGGTGTAATGGAAGCCTCTGCTGTTATCCTGTGTGCGCATCAGATATTCCGGAAGCTCTTCTTCCCGGTAAGCGATGGAAACATCCGCACCGCTTTCGATATGTTCGTCGATCATTTTTGTGAAATCAAAATTCACCGCCATGCTCGAATCCGCCATAATCACAAAGCGTTCTTTCTGTTCGCGCAGGAACGGAAGAATATTTGCCAGTGTGCCGATACGGCCGCTGTATACCTTGTTGGATTTCTCTGCATAGGGCGGGAAAATGTGCAGGCCGCCATTTTTGCGGACCAGATCCCATTCACGGCCAGTGCCGAGGTGATCCATCAGCGAATGGTAATTCGTATTTACCGGAACGCAGATATTGTCAATGTCGCAGTTTACCATGCTTGAGAGGATAAAGTCGATCATGCGGTAACGGCTTGCAAAAGGGATGGAGGCCATGTTCCGGATGCTGACCAGCTCAGGAACCAGCGCGTCATAATGATTTGGAAAAATAATTCCGAGTGCGCTCTTGTTTGAATTTACCATTGTTCTTCACCACCTTCTACATTTTTATAAATCATTGCCTTTGGACCGATGTGAGCTCCGGCACCTACGGTAAGACCGGCGCCTACGGTCGCTACGCCGTTCTCTTCTTCTGTCGGCATTGCGCCGATGACAGCATTCTCACCAATGGTAACGTTTTCTGCAAGGATGCAGTGTTTTACGACTGCGCCGGACTTGATCACAGAACCACCCATGATGACTGCGTCTTCTACAATCGCGCCATCTTCGACCTGAACACCTGCGAACAGGACAGAATGTTTCACACTGCCCTTAATCCGGCAGCCATCCGTGATCATCGAGTTCTCCACCTCGGCGCCTGCGCTGATCTTATGTCCGGTCATACCACTGTTCCGGCTGTAGATCTTCCAGTTCTCATCAAAGAGGTCAATGCCGCTGTGTTCCGGATCAAGAACCTCCATGTTTGCTTCCCAGAGGGAGGCGATAGTTCCGACGTCTTTCCAGTAGCCGCTGAAGTGATAAGCGTACATTCTGCGGTTGTCACGGAGCAGGTTGGGAATGATGTTGTTGCCAAAATCATTTTCAGAGTTCGGGTCAGCCTCATCTTCGGTCAGATATTTCTTCAGAATATCCCAGTTAAAAATGTAAATTCCCATAGAAGCAAGGTTTGACTTCGGCTGCTTTGGTTTTTCCTGGAATTCCGTGATTTTATCATTCTCATCCGCAACCATCAGACCAAAACGGGAAGCCTCATCCCACGGCACTTCCATAACTGCGACGCTGAACTCTGCGTTCTTCTCTTTATGGAAGCGCAGGAAATCGCTGTAGTCCTGCTTGCAGATCTGGTCACCGGAGAGAATGATCACATATTCCGGATCATAGCGCTCGATGAATGAGAGATTCTGATAAATTGCATTAGCTGTGCCCTTATACCAGTCTGAACCGGATGCCTGCTGATAAGGCGGGAGCACATGAACGCCTCCATGGAGACGGTCCAGATCCCAGGGCTGTCCATTGCCAATGTACTCATTGAGTACCAGCGGCTGGTACTGAGTTAAAATACCGACTGTGTCAATGCCGGAGTTTACGCAGTTCGAAAGCGGGAAATCGATGATACGATACTTTCCGCCAAAAGGAACTGCCGGTTTTGCAAGCTTCTGGGTCAGGGCGTATAGTCTGGAACCCTGGCCGCCGGCAAGAAGCATTGCGATCATTTCCTGAGCCATAATAGATATCCTCCTAGATTTTTTGCGCATGACCGGAAAAAGACGGATTACGGTCTGCTGATCCGGTCCGTGCAGCGAGCAGGATTCGGCAAGCCGCTTCCCACACGATTATATGTGAATTGTACCATAGATTTTGGAAAAAGGGAAATATTTTGTGCATTTTTTGTAAAAAATATTTTAGAAAAACCCGGAGGCCTCTGGCCTGCCGGGTTGCAGATAATCGTAACTGGAAAGATATGAAACAGCTGCGATGAATCTATGTTTATTACTGGCCGGATCTGGCTTCAAGCAGTTCTTTTTTTTCCTGCAGGATGCCGTTTAGTTTGTCAAGAACTGCCGGGTCGCTGACCGATTCCAGAAGAACGGTGACAAGCGCCGGGACGGAATCCTGAGAGAAATTCCTGGCACTTGTAATCTGCCGGATCTCAAATTCCTCCTGGGTATCTACCGCGACAAAGGCACGTCCGAAATTTCTTCCGGTTCGGACCAGGGTATCGGATCGAATCAGGTTTTTGTCAATCAATGAATTAATCAGTAAGTGGATATAGCTTTTTTTCCAGGTTCGCTCAGGTGTCAGATTCACTATCTCCGTTGCGGTTAAAGGCCTGTCTGTATTCCAAAGCAAATCCATGATTTCTCTCTCAGATTTAGTTAGCGTTATTTGCTTCAAAACAGTTTTCCTCCCATTAACTCTTTTACTTCAAGACAGATGATAGAATATTCTGACAAAAATGTCAACACAAAATATTGCATTGGCCGACTATTTAAGAC
>JAJQCQ010000082.1:0-4094 GCA_021202635.1 Lachnospiraceae bacterium
GTGTAGCCGTCCTCGGTACAGGTCGCGGCTTTCGCGTTTTGAATTTCCGTTGTGTGACCGGTCGCGGGAAGGACTTCACCTGTGCTCACCGTTTCTCCGCACACCGTGCAGACGGTATCACCGCTATAACCATCCACCGTACAGGTCGCGGCTTCCGCATTCTGAACCTCCGTCGTATGACCGGTCGCGGGAAGCGTTACAGATTTGCTGTCTGTATACTCCTCATCATAAAATTCGCAGACCGCAGTATAGACCGTCTCGCCGTCTTCCGTACAGGTCGCATCCGTTGTCCCGGAAGAAACAGTACAGTCTACCGTCCTGGAATTGTCTTCATCGGTGCAGGCCGTACAGGTAAATGTCGCTGTACACGCACTATAGTCCTCTTCCCAGACAAAGACAGGTTCTTCATCATAAGTATGAACATGCACCGGGATCGTTACTGTTTCACCCAACACCGTTGTTGTCAGACTCGTATCTCCGGAAGCGACAGCAGTCAGATAGCTGTCATCGATAGAAGCATAATCCGGATTATCCACACTCCACGCATAGGACGCTGTAATTGGATAAGATGTGTTTCCAACCGTCGCCGCCACCGTCAATGTCGGAAGGGTCTCTTTGTCCCCTGCTGACATGGAGTAAGAAGCAACACTGGGCGTTATGCTTATATCCTCGCTGTCTACCGCTACCGTAATCGTAACATCCGTACTGCTGTCATTCGCGGCTGTCGCCGTGGTGGAACCGGAATTATAAGGATTAGCAAACTCCTGTACCCAGTAATCGACACCATTATAAACAACATGACCGATGCCTACGGCAGTAACTTTAGATTCAAGCATATTGCGGCGATGCCCTTGCCCATCATAATCTTTCTCCGTCTCCTGCCATGCTTCAAACACAGCCTCCGCAGATGTATATCCATATGCGATATTTTCTCTTGCAGAAGAATATGTATATCCAGATTCACCGTATGCTGTCCAGCATGTATTTCCGTCTGGCCTTGTATGACTATATAAAATAGCCAGCTCCGCCGCCCGCTGCATGGCGATTGCCTCCAGCTCATAATCATAGGTCAGCTCAGACAGATCCGTACACTCGGTTTTGGTCTCATTGTCTTCATTCCAATACCACGCCTCAGTCCCTGTCCGGAAATCATTTATCATATCTAACATATTTCTGGCTTCTGTCTGGCCATAAGTGACCGTCAGCGTAATAGCTACCGTTTGTTTTGTTTCTTCACCCGCTGCTTCCTCCGACGCCCACACCACAGACGACAGTGTAAAACAGATGAGCAGTGATAAAAAGATCATTCGAGCGAAATCTTTTATCGTTTTCATAAGCACCTCCCGTTTTTCGCAAAGTTTTTGTTATTTTTACCCGAAAACAGCTTGTTTTACAGCCATTTCATGTAACATTGTAACACGATAATCAAATGATGACAATGGAAAAATATAAATCCGGCTAAACAAAAGTCAATCTCGCCTGTTTTTCTTTATAATTATATGTTTCATTTATGTTTTTGTGCTTTTTTGTCTCATCTTAGCGAATTTATAATTTAATTCTTGACATAAACATGTTTTTGTGATATTTTATGCGTGACATATCCCATATGTTCCTATTACATGAATGTTCTCGAGAATCGTTGCATGTCCGTCACACACTACCGCTACACATAACCCCAGAAGAATCGTTACAAAAAGTAATGGCAATTCTATCAGAAAAGAGGTACAATGAGTAAAAGAAGAAAAAGTCATTCATCCGCAAAATGCAGCTCCATCTATTGCAGCGAAAACTACCATTACAAAAGATGGCAGACCATCTCTCAAAGGAAGATATCTCTAAAATCGAGGCCGCTATCTACGCTATGGCAACAAAGTTTCTAAGCAACGAAGAATTAGCAGATATAAGGAGTGTGGTAACCATGACATATTTAGGACAACTCATTTATGAAGACGGATTTACGAGAGGACATAGTGAAGGACGTAATGAAGGACGAGAAATTCTTTTAAAAAAGCAGGTTGCCAAAAAAAGCAGGAAAGGGAAATCGGTATCAGAAATTGCAAATGAATTAGAAGAAACGGAGGAACTCATTCACAGGATTTTTAATGAATTATTATCCGAAGAGCAGCAGTAACTGTTCAGTACCTTCACAGTTACGGAAAAAGTCCATTTAAAATCGCTTCTACGGCTCCGCTTCGGTCGGCGCTAAACGAACGTCCAGTGGACGTTCGTTTAGCGCCGCAATGGGACTTTTCCTGTAGAATGTACGTTTTCATACGTCCCTCGCAGCGAGTGCGAGGGACTGTCCTGAATAGTTACTTGCAGCGATCTTTTTCATCGGCCACAACACTTCTTGTATTTCTTCCCGCTTCCGCACGGACAGGGGTCATTTCGCCCTACCTTCGCCTGGATCTTTTTATATGTCCCATCACCATCGTAAACATAAGCAGGCTCTTTCTTATCTGCACTTACCGCCTTATACGCGCGCTGGACGGATTCCATAAACTGCCCTCTGGTCATATCCCTGTTTCTGGGCAGAGCTTTGCTGAACGAGTAAAGCTCTTCCAGTTTTCTATCCGTAGTCTTCTGCGCGTCCGTCCGGATTTCTTCCAGAAAGGCTGAAGTCAGTGCCCAGGAATATGGGTAGGTGTCCCGGATATAGTCCAGAATATCCCAATGCTCCGGCACATACCGGCACATATACCACTCATAGCTAAGCACTTCCGCATCCACCATTTTTTTGTCATCTTCCCGCAGCAAATCCTCTCGCAGATAAGCTTTCCGGTAATTAGAGGAAAGATAGGTTTCTACCAGTGAACAGATTCGGTTATCCTCATGGTACGCAAAGGATTCCCAGGAAGCGAATGCGGATTCCAATGTCTTTTGCGGCCCCGCATTGGTCAGCAATCCCGCGTTTTTGATATGGGTAATAAATTCCAGAAAAAGAGGACGGTACCATTTGCTGCGCATCAATCCGCAAAGACAGACAATTGTCCCCGCAAGATACTCCTGCATCATGTCCGTCATCTCTGCCCGTTCCAGAAAACGATAATAAGTCTGAAGATCTTCCGGATATTTTCGATTTCCGAGCGTAATATCAAGATAGAGCAGATTTTGAAACGCTCCGTCCAACATCTCCTGTGAGACGATTTCACCGGTTTTGTCAAAATACTCTACGTCCGCGTAAAACGCCTCCCGGCTCTGCCGCAGCTTCCCGATCTGCTGCAGACTGTCGCCGTAGCTGGTATAATAAAAAGGAAGATACTCCTCCAGAGGATAGAACTCCCCCAGCTCCTTCACAGCATCCTCATATCTTCCCAGTGCATGGTTCACTCTCCCGTGATAAATATGATATTCCATCACTTCCGGATAATCTGTTACCAGATCAGAAAACACTTCTTCTGCAGGACCAAACTGTCCCTGCAGAAAATAATCGTTTCCCAATAGCACCTGAATCTCCGGAACCACTTTCTGATCCAGTAATCTGCTGCATATTTCTGCGGATTCCTGATACTCCTTCTTCTCTGCAGCCGAATAAGCCGCCCGCACGTCTCGCGCCAAAGACGCAGGATAGCTCGCTGCCACCTTGTTGATTTCTGCCTTCATTAATTCCTCGTCTGCTGTCTTTACGGTTATTATTTCTCTGCTCATCATGATTGTACTCCTGTTATTTTTTCCTCCGTCGTCAGGTTCAACATAAGCTACCTGTATTATACATCCGCAAAGCAGAAAAAGCGAGGGTTCCAAAGGAAAAACATTGCCTTCAGAACCCCCGTTCCACTCTGCGTTTTCTGACTGGCGCCTCATCAAATTCCAGGACTCACGCCATCAAACTCTTATCTTTCACTTTCTCTTCTTCCCTTGTACAGTACCGTACCTGCAATCACGAACGCGGAGAGAAGCAGAAGCAGGGAATACCATTCAATATTAGAATCATCTCCTGTCTTCACAGCAGCCGATGTTTCTGTCTCGGTCTCTGATTCGGTAGTCTTTGTTGTCTCCGATTCAGTCTCCGTCTCAGTTTCTGTCTCGGTTTCCGTCTCCGTCTCGGTTTCTGTTTCGGTTTCCGTTTCCGTCTCGGTTTCCGTTTCCGTCTC
>JAJQCQ010000082.1:4194-43440 GCA_021202635.1 Lachnospiraceae bacterium
CCGTCTCGGTTTCTGTTTCGGTTTCCGTTTCCGTCTCGGTTTCCGTTTCCGTCTCAGTCTCCGTCTCGGTTTCTGTCTCTATCTCATCTCCTGTATTGTGGATGGTAAAGAGTGTTCCGTCTTCTGAAACCGTATACTCTGCGGTGTAACCCTCAACCTCGATCTCCAGTACGCTCCAGGAATGTGCCTCGTTCGGATTCACTTTATCCCAGGTATACGTCCAATTATTTTCTTCGGACAATTCCACCGTGTCAACAACTTCTTCACCATCTAACAGCTGCACCGTAATAGAAGTCGGACGAGTCTGGTCATTGTCTGTCCATGTTTTTTCCACGGTCAATGAGATATAAGAAATCACCGGCGTGGAAGGTGTATTCGCCGCATAAACATTGGTAAAGGATGCAACGGAATCCGCATTCACTGAAATTGTACCTGTCTCATCATCAATATCTGATTTTGCTGTATTCAAACTATAGTTATAGCTTCCCAGAATATCTGCATTGCCTTCGGAAACCACGTAAGTCGTCCCCGGCATCAGATCATCAATCGTATAACTGTACACTCCTGAAACTGAATCATAAGCAAACGAACTCAGAGTAATTTCTGTCTCCGAACCACCGTTCAGTGAATACGTAAAGGTCAGAGATTTTTCCAGAGCAGTCCGTGCTGAAGAACCTGCGGTCACACCTGTCACCGTTTTAGTGATCACCAGACTCTTCCCATCCAGCGGAATTACCGGCATTGCATAGTCCAACGTATGCACACTGCTGTTATACGTATAGGTAAGTATTGCTCCATCGTTCGTATATACGCCCAATTTTCCAGAAGAAATATAGTCTTCCTCGGCCACGCCCGGCGCGTCTGTTCCTTCGTCACCCGTATCGGTATATCCGCCGTTCGCTTCATACTTCTCATAGGCTTCTTCCGTTGCCTGGATCGTAGATATCACGGAATATGTCCAGCCATTTTCCAGCTCATAGTCATCCGGGAAGTCCATCACAATCTGTTTCGTTGCCGCGTCATAAGAAGCGATGATTGTAACAGTTGACCCATCATCCTGCGTAAGTGTGACAGAACCGGTTCCGGACGCCTGTACCACGCCATCGCCGTCCGTCACCTGGATGACCAGATCCGTACCCGATACGATCTCTACGTTCTCGCTCAGTGTGTCAGCCACCGTCACATCAGAAAACGCGTATCTGGTGATAATGGTCTGTATATCGCTGAACGCATTCATCAGCGCGTCACTGTCAGTTCCCTCATAATATGCCGTCGTCGCACTGCCCGCAGCACTGTTCAGGCTCTGCAGATTCGTATAATTGCTGCCTGCACCCACGCCCACAGTCATGAAATAATTCATGCTCATGGTAGACAGCTGTGACTGCGCGGCGGCCAACGCTGCCGAATTACCACCAGAAACAAGTTTACCATTACTATTATAATAGTAGTTTGGATTACCGTCCGAAACAAATACTACTACTGTAATTGCGCCAGTCCTGGAAGATGACAATAACGTTGCCGCACTGCGAAGTCCCGCTTCATAATTTGTCATATTTCCCGTATCAGATGTCAGACTGCCAATCAATGTCTCCGCACTGGAAGTCCAGTCCTGAGCAATTTCAGCTTCATTTTCAAACTTCACCAACGAATACATCATATCCAGAGCTGCGTTGCCAGCCAGATTATTCGTCAACGTTGTAATCGCTGCATTTGCCAGTGTAAGATTTTCGTCTTCCATACTTCCTGATATATCCAGCACGTAGACAATATCCATGGCCACGGTATCCCCGCCCGTAGCGCTCAATCCGCCCGTCACAGTCAGTGTCAGGTCATAGGTATCATCCCCATTATCCGCCACATACTTGCTATAGCCAGGCTTGATATCTGCCGGCGTATTACCCGAGCCGCCTCCACCATTCAAATTCAGCGGAATAACCGGTTTCGCGTATTCCAGGGTATGTACGGTACTATCATAAGTATATGTAAGGGTTGCACCATCATTCGTGTATACACCCTGCTTTTCAGAAGAGATATAGTCCTCCTCCGCTACACCCGGCGCGTCCGTTCCGGCATCGCCCGTATCCGTATATCCTTCGTTTGCATTATAGTTCTCATACGCCTGATCTGTCGCCTGAATCGTAGAAGTCACAGAATACGTCCATCCGTCTTCCAGTTCATAGTCATCCGGGAAATCCAGAACAATCTGTTTCGTTGTGGAATCGTACGAAGCTGTAAGTATAACCTCTGTCCCGTCGTCCTGCGTCAGAGTCACTGTTCCAGTTCCGGACGCCTGTTCTGTGCCATCGCCATCCGTTACCTGAATCACCAGATCGGTACCCGATACGATCTCTACATTCTCACTTAACGTATCCGAGATCGTCACATTCGAAAATGCAAACCTCGTGATGATCGTCTGTATATCACTAAACGCGCTCATCAAAGCATCACTGTCAGTCCCTTCATAGAACGCTGTTGTAGCACCATTGGCTGCAGCGGTACTGTTCAGGCTTTGAAGCTTTGTGTAATAACTGCTTGAACCGACCCCTACTGTCATGAAGTAATTCATGCTCATAAGCGCCAATTGATTCTGTGCACTGCTAAGTGAACTGGTCTCACCATCCGACACAAAAATTACAACAATAATCGCCCCTGTTCTTGACGAAGAGAGTACTTCCGCCGCTTTGCTAAGCCCTGAAACATAACTTGTTCCACCCGATGAGCTGGACGGCAGGCTATTCTTCAGCGTATCGGCATCCGATGTCCAACCCTGCCTGATTGTTCCGCTTGATGAAAACGTAACCAGCGCATAATTAACATCAAGAGCTACATTACCAGCTAAATTATCCGTCATCGTGGATATCGCCGTATTTGCAAGATCTCGTTTTACGGTTCCACTCAGAGAATTGTCCATGCTTCCCGATGTATCCAGCACATAAACAACATCCATCGCCACCTGGTCCGTCCCCGTGGTGCTCAGTCCGCCCGTCACGGTCAGTGTCAGGTCATAGGTGTCATCTCCGTTGTCTGCCACATACTTGCTGTATCCAGGCTTAATGTCAGCTGCCGAATTGCCTGATCCGCTGCCGCTGCCACCAGCTGTAAACACCAGATAAATTTCGGCTTCGCCTACGGCCGTCCCATCGTCCGATGGCTCTGATGTTTCCCCGCTGTACCGCAGGCCGCGCTCTGAAATATCTGCAGAATATTTCAGATAGGTCAGCACATTGCTGCTGTCCCCAACGTAAGCACTGCTGTATGTATAACCTGCACTCTCGGCCTGTGCGATATACGTTGCAGCCAAAGTCTCTATGGTCTGCCAGCTGGTCGTAAGCTCAGCGGAGGCAAGAGAGCCATCCGCAACCAGGGCATTGCCGTCCTCGCCCAGCAGTTCATTGCCGTCTTCGTCGATCAGATTGACATTTACACTGACGGTATCATAGGTCAGCACAAAATAAGAGAAGCTGTCGGTTTTAAATTCCGCCGTCAGACTGCCATCCGAATTTACGGTCACGGTACCTTCTGTCGCGCTTCCCGCATCTGCTACGTCCGTAATGACAAACGTCCCTGCAGCTGCCGCAGATTCCGTAATGTGCCGCATCACCAGAGTGGCAATGTCTGCGTCATAAGCCAGAAGCGACGCTTCAAGCTCCAGCTTCACAGTGACTTCGCCCTGCTCCGGCTCAATCTCTGTTCCTTCCGCATTAAAGAAGCTGATATCCAGCGCAAGGAGTCCGTCAAAGCTCACGCTGTTATCATTCAGAGCCTGCTCTGCCTCGCTGTACATGTCAGCGACTGTTTGATCCTGTGCGCTCTCCTCCAGCAGCGTGACTGTCATCGTCGTCCCCGCCGGAAAAGCACCCGCTGCAGCGGTAACTTCCGCCTTGACCCCATCCGTCAGTTCTGTTTCAAACAAAACCTCCGACTCTGATTCGGTTTCTGTTTCGGTTTCCGTCTCAATCTCTGTCTCAGACTCTGTTTCAATTTCCGTTTCCGTCTCCGTAGTAAGCTCGGTAGACATCTCTGACTCCGTCTCATCTTCCGTGGTTAACTCGGTCGATGCTTCCGTTGCAGTCTCCGATGTCACTTCGGTTTCCGTCTCAGTGGAGATCTGTGTCTCTGTTTCCGTGGAAATCTCTGTTTCCGCCTCGGTTCCCGCTTCCGCGGTCTCTCCCGTTGACGCATCTGTCTGCGTCTCTGCCAGGGATTCTGTCTGTTCCTCAGAAGATGCCCCTACTGTAACTGCTTCTGTCAAAGTCTCCGTCTCAGACTCAGAAGCCAGCCCATACAGGGGTTCGATGTTACTGCATACAAGGCTCAGGCATAATAAAATTCCCAAGATACTTCTTGCGCCATTCTGGTGCTTGGCAAAAAATCTGTGCAGCATCTTAAAACCTCCCTCTCTTTCTTTTTTTGGAGAAAACGTTCTTTGCCGTTTTCTTATTTTAAGTAATGGGTCGGCAGAATGGCCAGTATTCGTTTGTGTGCAACAGGGTAATCCGGGTCCGATCGTTCTTATTTTTTCACTTGCTATCGAGGCAATCCCGTCAGATGTCCGTAATTCGTATGTTTCACAACTCACATTCCCCACAACTTGCAGCTATTTTACAACTGTTCCATACTTGTGTCAATAACCATTCATCTGTAATTTCAGCTATAATTTCAAGATTTCAGGCATAAATTCAGCCTTAAATTTCAGTTCCTCTTCCATCGCTCCTCCATTTGCCATTTCCGCAGAAGGATGGTATAATCCCCGCATAAGGAGGATCCTTCCACAATGGCAATCGCGAAGTTATTACTTTTTTTCCTGTGGGCGGCCGTGCTGCCGCTTCTGACCGGCTCTTACTGGTCCGTAAAACAGAAAAGCGATTCGGGCCGTCTTTTTCTGGCCTGTTTTTATGGTGTTTTTATCGAGTTTGCGTTGTTTGAATTTCTGGCAATCCCGATGGTCTTTCTGCGCTGTTCCCTGCGGCTGCTTAGCTGCATATGGCTGGTTCTCTCGCTGGTATGTGCAGCGCTTTCTCTGTACAAGGCACACGCTCTGCTGCATTTTTCCGAACAGGAATTTCCGCTTCCCAAAAGCCGTGACCGCGCACTGCACGCAGAGCGCGCTGTCCCCCTTCCGGCCGAACGCCCGGGTAAGGATTGCTCTTTTTTCGCAGAGAAGCTCCTGCACACACGCAGACGCTTTACCCCGCTTCTGGGCATCGTGCTCCTCTGCATTTTTTTGCAGGCCGCCTGTGTGACTTTTTCCCAGCATATTGACGATGACGATGCGTTTTACGTTGCGACCGCAGTGACTGCGGTGGAAACGGATACGCTGATGGAATATAACCCTTATACCGGCAATCTTTACCAGAACATTCCGACCCGCTATGTGCTGTCTTCCTGGCCGCTGTATCTGGCCGCACTCTCTGTCCTGTGCGCCGGACTTCACCCGACCCTGATCGCACATCTGCTGCTTCCCGGACCGATTGTACTGTTTGCCTACCTGATTTACGCGCTGATTGCGCGCGATCTGTTTGCGGACAACCCCCACAGGCAGGACCTGTTTCTGTTGTTTGTTGTGCTGATTCTGAGTTTTTCCGGCTTTTCTGTCTATTCCTCCGGTGTGTTTCTGTTCACGCGCGGCTGGCAGGGAAAGGCGCTTGTAGCCGCCATTACACAGCCCGCGCTCTTCCTTTTGTGTCGACAGGCCATGACAGACACAGGGGGGAAAAGCGCCTGGTTTCTTCTCTTTTGTGCGGTCACCTCGGCCTGTATGTTTTCTTCCATGGGGGTTGTATTGTCGATTCTTCCGGTCGCGGTCTATGCGGTGATTTACAGCATTAAGCAAAAAAAGTGGCGTTATCTGCCCTGTTCCTTTCTCGCCTGTGGCAGCGCGATCGCGTGCGGAATGGTATACCTGATGCTTTGAATACCCGCAGCTCGTGAATGATCCCTTGTCATCAGACAGAGAGAATGCTCACAGCCCTATCCGCCTGCGCATAAGGCAAAAGGGATTGCGGCCACGTTCTTTCAGTACCTTTACAGTTTCCTGATAAATTTGGAAAGGATTTTCACATGACATCTGTATTTTCAGAAGTGTTGGAGCATTTTACAAACTATTTTGCGGACAGCCTTTATCCGCTGCTGTTCCTTCTCGCGCTCCTGGTCATTTGCTTCCATCCCGGCGCAAAAAAAGAGCGGGCCGTCCTCTGCGGATCAAACCTGCTGTTTCTCGTGATTATTTTCTGCCCTCTGACCGCTTATCCGGTGATAAAAATGATCGGCAGTCTCGTATACTGGCGGATGTTCTGGCTGCTTTCGCTGCCGATTACACTCGCCTTTGCGCTTGTGTGGCTGGTCAGCGGCTTTTCCGGCAAAGCAGTGCGCGCACTGACCGCCGTGCTTGCCTCCGCCGCAATCCTTTGCAGCGGGCAGTTCCTCTTTACCTCGGAAACCTTCACCGCGCGGGCAAATTATTTTAAAATACCAACGGAGGCGATCTATGTGGCGGAAAGCATTTCCGCGCACGCCGAAGAAGAGGGCATTAAGAATCCGAAGGCGGTCGTTCCCATCGCGCTTTGCAGCTACATCCGGCAGTACGACGCCGGCATCCGGCTGGCCTACGGACGAAATATGGTGAAGGGTGAGATCACCCAGACAAAGCTGTACGAGGAAATCAACAGCGAAGCTCCGCGGGCAAAGCGGCTGGCCCGGCTCGCCCGAAAGGCGGAGTGCACATACCTCGTCCTCCCCGCCTCCCTTTCGCTGGAAGAAAAGCTTGCAAAGCATTCTTTTGTCAAAATAGCGGAGGCCGGAGGCTATGCCATTTATTTCGACGCAGAGTATGCATCGCCCGGCTCAGGCTCCTAAAGCACACAGGCCGTTACTGGTCACAACCCGACCACGCACTTGCTGCGTGGTCAGGGTTGAAAACGTAGTGGCAGCAAGCATCCGGCTCCATCGCGCAGCGATTTAATTGGCCGGATGCCGTTATAGGTCACACCTGTAGTGTCTAAAATAACGTAAATTTGTCAGGGTGTGACCTGTAACCACAGGCCACGCCCTGACAAATTTTAATCTCCATAGGTGTGACCAGTAACTCAGACATACTCCTTCAGCACCTGCCAGAGCGCGGAAAGCGGCAGACCGACTACACTGTTGTAATCTCCCTCAATTTTCTTTACCCAAAGGCCGAATTTCCCCTGGATGCCGTAAGCACCGGCCTTATCCATGGCTTCCCCCGTATCCAGATAGCGTTCGGTCTCTTCTTCTGTCATGGGATAGACTTCTACCTTTGTCTCGCAGAAAAACGTGTGTCTTTTTGTCTCTGCTTTTTCCACGGCCAGCACTGTAACCCCGGTATAAACCGAATGCACCCTGCCCTGCAGCTGCCGGAGCATCCGGTACGCATCCGCGCGGTCTGCCGGTTTCCCCAGAATCTCCTTATCCCAGACGATCGTGTCCGAGCCAATCACGATTCCCTCCGCGATCTGCGCTGCAACCGCCTCCGCTTTCCTTGCGGAAAGCGCGCTGACCACCGCAGCCGGGTAGTCCAGAGAAGTCGTATTTTCCAAAAAAGAGGGCAGCGGCGCATCGCTCTGTACCGACGCGTTTCGTGCTTCCAGAAGCGAACGCACCACCGCCTCCTCGTCCACTTCACCCGGGATCACTTCAAACTCCAGCCCTGTCTGCGCCAGCAGCTCTTTCCTTCGCGGGGAACCGGACGCCAGTATGATTCGTCTCATATTTTTCTCCTGTTAGTTTCCTGTTTTTTGCTGATATGCTGCCTTTCTCCCGTTACATGATCCGGGCGACAAAAGGGTATAATACCGCTTGACGAAATCCGATCTCCTGGTGTATCCTTGTCTTCGGTCGCTCCTGGCAGTCACCCCGGAAACAGCGTAAAAGACAGAAAGCGATAGAAAGGACCAGCCATGTTTTCCATCATTATTACTCAGATCATCAAAATGCTCCTCATCCTGCTTGTCGGCGTTCTCTGTTACCGCCTGAAGCTGATCGATGACCACGCCAATCAAGGGCTTGCCAACCTGCTTCTTATGGTGGTCAACCCGATCGTCGCCGTCACAGCACTGCAGACAGATTACAGCCCGGAGCTGGTGACCGGGCTGCTGATTTCCTATGGGCTTGCTATCGTCACCCATCTGTTTATGATTCTGATTTCAAACCTTTGCATCCGTGAGGATGGAAACGACAATTGTGCCGTGGAGCGCTTTTCCGCCACCTATTCCAACTGCGGCTTTATCGGAATCCCGCTAGTGAAGAGCATCCTGGGCAACGAGGGCGTCCTTTATCTGACTGCCTATATGACGGTCTTTAATATCTTTTCCTGGACACACGGCCTTGGCCTGATGACCAGAGACCGCTCTTCCAGGCACGACAAAAAAGACCTCGTTTCATCCATAAAAACGCTGCTCGGACATCTGTGTACGCCGATGATTATCGCAAGCTTTCTCGGACTGATCTGCTTTTTCCTGCAGCTCAGGTTCCCGCCCATTCTCTCAGATACACTCACTTACATCGGAAACATGAATACGCCGCTCGCTATGATCATCGCCGGTGTCTCCGTCGCGCAGACCAGCATTCCCGCCATGCTGACGCACCGGCGCATCTATCTGGTCTCCCTGATCAAGCTGATCGTCATGCCCGCGATCCTGTTTGCGATTCTTCTGATTGTACGGGTGAACTCCACCGTAGCTTACACCATGCTGGTCGCCGCCGCCTGTCCCTGCGCCGCCACCGGCACCGCGTTTGCTCTGAAATTCCAGAAGAATTATGCATATTCCTCAGAAATCTACGCCTTCTCCACGCTCTGCTCCCTGCTCACCGTCCCGGCCTTTGTTTTCGCGGCAGAGCGGCTGCTGTGAACACTCAGACAAGGGAACCCGCACGGCCAGTCACATCGAACAGACTGCGGCAAGATTTCTTACCTTGTTTACTGCCGAAGGTAAATCCCCTGCGACTCAATATACTCGTCGAGATCCGCGATCGTTTCCTCCGCCCAGGTTTCACTGATCGAACCTTTCGAAGCCGCAGCAGCTTTCTCCGGTGATAGCGTCTCCTGCGTCTCCCGCAGTTTCTTTTCCTGTTCCTTTTCCATATGGGTTCCTCCTTCCGGAATGATCATGAATATCCACGACATGTCACACTGCCAAATTCCGGGGCAGATACAGCTGCCCCTTCCCTGCTTCGCAGGGAAGCACTGATGGAAATGCAGAATATTGTCCTGACTTGTTTCCAAAGCTTTATATATAAGAAGCCATATTCGCAGGATTCTCCGGCGCCATATCTTCCTTGTTCTTCCAGAAACCTTCCTGACCAAGCTCCGTCATGCTCACGCGACCTTTAAACTGCAGCTCCGGATTTTTAATGCTGACCCTTGTCCTGGCCGGTACAGAGGAGGTAATGAATGCGTTTGAGCCAATGATCGCGCCTTCGCCAATCACCGTCTCACCACCCAGAATCGAAGCTCCTGAATATACCGTCACATCATCCTCAAGGGTCGGATGACGCTTTTTATTGCGCAGACTCTGACCGCCTCTCGTCGAAAGAGCGCCAAGTGTCACGCCCTGATAGATTTTCACGCGTTTGCCGATCTCAGTCGTCTCACCCACCACAACGCCCGTACCATGATCGATGAAAAAATATTCCCCGATCGTCGCGCCCGGATGAATATCAATCCCGGTGAGGTTGTGCGCGTATTCTGTCATCATACGCGGAATCAGCGGCACCCCAAGCTTATGCAGCTCATGCGCAATCCGGTTCACCGTAATCGCAAAAACGCCCGGATAAGAAAGGATCACCTCGTCCGTATTAAACGCAGCGGGATCCCCGTCATAGGCCGCCTGCACATCCGTGGCGAGAATGGCGCGCAGGGACGGGATCGTCTGCAGGAATGCCCGCACAATCTCTTTTGCCCTGTTGTCAGCTTCCTGCGGGCTTTCCGGCGCGTTCTCCGAATGATACAGAGCCCGCGCGACCTGTTTGCGCAGACGATACTGGACGTTTTCAAGCAGCTCTCCCACATGGTAGCCGATCGAATCCCGGTTCAGGTTTTTCATCTCAAGAAAGCCCGGAAACAGCAGACAGCGGATCTCCTCAAGAATATCCACAATCTCCGCCCGATTCAGGCGATTCTCCATGTCAATGCTGCAAGTCTTTGGGTATTCCTGATAGCTCTCCAGAATCGCTCCGACCAGATCTTTCATCTCCTGCTGTTTAAACACTGCTTCCATCACTCAAAATCCTTTCCTCTGACATCCCCGGCATGATCCGCCAGACATTCTATTGAACATCGTCGCAGCACAGTCCGTTTCATTCTCCTGTGAACTCCTGTCAACCGTCACATCTGATTTTCCGATGTTGCCTTGCCTTCCGGCTCTGCCGCTGTTTCCTGTATCTCCTTCTGCAGCGGCTCTGGCTCCTCTGCGCTCGTTTCCGTTGTTTCCGCGGCTTCTCCTGGTTCCATCCCGAATGTAGTCACTGATTTTGCGGTCTCCGTCTCTGCTGCTTCTGTTTCCGCGGTTTCCGTCTCTTCTGCAGCATCCTCTTCTGGTTCCGCCGACTCCTCTGTAGCATCTGGCTCGGATACTTCTTCCCCAGCCGCCTGCGCAGTGCTCTCATCTGTCTCCAGCTCCCCGGCCGGCTCATCCTCTTCTATCTTAAATACTTCCGGCATCTTACACCCGCAATTCGAACAGAAACGCTCAAATTCGCCAACCTCCATTTTACAGTTTGGACAGAGTGTCACGCCTTTTTTTGCGCGAACCTGCTCCCGCAGACCCTCAATGGCTTCAAACTCTGACTTCAGAGCAGCAAACTCCGCCTCAAACTCTTCCGGCGGATTCTCCCTGAAGCGATCATAAAGCTTTTTCCCCATCTCCGCATACAGGGAATGTATTTTTTTCTTTTCCGCATTGATGTTGGAATTGAGCTGCCTGACCTCATTCATTTTCTGAACTTCCGTAACCGTATCCATGCTGATTTTTCTTACTTTTGATGTTATATCGTCAAATGTCATAATTATGAACCTCCTTGTCTGAAGAAAAAATAACAGAAAATTTCTTTCCCGAATTATAACAAAACGCTCCGTATTATTCAAGACGTTCCCCGTATGTTTTATTTCCTGTTTATCCGGACTCTATCCCTTCCTTTCTTTACTCAATACTCTTCAGCGACTCCACCATATCAATCTTTTTCAACCGGAAATGCATCACAACATTCACGATAACCGAAAACCCAATCGTAAAAAGTATGCTGATGATATAGCTCTTCGGGTAGATCGCACGCCCGAACATACAGCTATCGACTTCAACGGTCGTAATGACAAACGCGTGCAGCGCTTTTCCAATGAGAGCCCCTGCGCCTGCCCCTATGACAGTCGTCACCGCGTTTTCACGGAAGATATAAGCCGATACCTCCCCGTCATAGAATCCCAGCACCTTCAGAGTCGCCAGCTCGCGTCTGCGCTCACTGATATTGATGTTATTCAGGTTGTACTGTACGACAAACGCAAGCAGTCCGGCTGACACAATCAGAACGATGATGACCAGGTCCAGCGCACTGAGCATCGTATCGATCGTCTCCTGCAGGGATTCCATATAGGTGATATTCAGGGATGCGTCACAGGACAGAAGGTCTGTCCCCACCTCCTCCAGCTCTGCCAGGCTCTCCTCTGTGCCGTCGTAATCGGTGCAGAAGAAAATACTGTTGTACTCCGGTGCTTCCCCGAAGAGCTCCTCATAGAGCGTCGGCGTCAGGTAAATATAGTGATAAAGATAGTTTTCACAGATGGCCGCAATCGGAATATCCACTGTACTGCCATCCTCCCGGCTGATGCGGATGGAATCTCCAACAGAAAGGGCAAACTCCTTTGCGATTTTTTCCGTGATGATCGCGCCCTCATCCGTCAGCGTCCAGGTCTCATCCTCTGTCCGGCTGCGGAAGGTCAGAAATTCCTCCAGATCGTCCGTGTCTTCGGACACATAAAGATAGATTGACCACTGTTTTCCGGTACCGCTCGCGTCCTGACCGTCGATGTCCACACTCTGCATGTAAAAATACTTCCAGCAGGTGATCCGGCTGTCCGATGTAACCGCATCGTTTAATTCTTCCAGCTCCTCCTCGCTGGCATCCACATCATAGACTAGCATCGCGTCATAAATCTGTAATTCACTATATTGCAGTACCCCAACGTCTCCGATGGAATCCCGCAGGCCATACCCCACCATCAGAAGACCCATGCAGCCGCCAATGCCGAAAATCGTCATCAGCTGGCGCCGTTTATAGCGCATCAGGTTCCGCACCGTTGATTTCCAGTTGAAATTCAGGTGCTTCCAGATAAAGGAAATGTGCTCCAGAAAAACGCGTTTGCCCTGTTTGGGCGCGGGCGGGCGCATCAGCTCGGCCGGTACCGTCCCCAGTGCACGATAGCAGGCAGAAAAAGTCGCCCCCAGCGTACAGACAAGAGCAATCCCGGAAGCTGCCGCCCCATATGCCCAGTTGTATGGTACGAGGATCGCAGGCTGGTATTTGTACATAATCTGGTACGCTTTGATAATCACCCACGGAAATACCTTTTCACCAAAAAGTACACCGAAAATACTGCCGCACGCGGTTGCCCAGAAGGCGTATTTCAGATATTTTTTCGCGATATCCCATTTCCCATAGCCGAGTGCTTTGAGCGTACCGATCTGCGTGCGCTCCTCTTCAACCATACGGGTCATCGTCGTCAGGCTGATCAACGCTGCCACAAGGAAGAAAATCACCGGGAAGACCTGGGCAATATTCGTCATACGATCCGCATTCTCCCCATAACCGGTGTTTTCCGGAAGACAGCTGCGGTCATATACATACCATTCCGGATAAGCCAGGTCGGCCAGTTCCTCCTCCGCATCAGCAATTTTCTTCTGTGCATCCGCGATTTCTTCCTCCGCGTCAGCGATTTCCTGCTCTGCATCCGCGATCTTCTGCTCTGCCTCGGCCTTACCCTCGTAGTAATCCTCCCAGCCGTCCGCGATTTCCTGCTCCGCGTCGGCAATTTCTTTTTCCGCGTCCGCGATCTCTTCCAGTGCATCCGCAAGCTCCGCCTGCGCGTCCGCGATCTCCTGCCGGCCCTCCTCCAGCTGCTTTAATCCATATTTATACTCATAAACCGAAGAATAATACTGCGCCCAGCCGTCGTCCAGCTCTGCCCGCGCGTCCTCCAGCTGTACACGCGCTTCCTCAAGCGCGGCATAGCCGTCATCCACCTCCTGCTGCGCTTCGGCCAGCTCCTCCTCGGAAGACTCCAGCTGTGTCTTCGTCGCGGCCAGCGTCGCTTTGGACGATTCAAGCGTCTGCTTCTGCTCCGCCAGCTCCTCCCCGGCAGCCGCAAGCTGTGCCGCCGTCTCATCCAGCGTCACCTGTCCCGCTTCCAGCTGTGTTTTCGCCGCGGCCAGCTCCGTCTCGGCGGACGCAAGCGCCGTTTCCTGTTCCTCCAGCTGTGCTGCCCCGGCATCCAGCTGCGCTTTCGCGCTCGTCATCTCTGTCTCCTGTGCATCCAGCTGCTCCTTCGTCGCAGCCAGCGTCGCCGCTGCCTCATCCAATGCCGGCTTTTGCGCAGCCAGCTCACTCTCGGCAGCCACAAGCTGCGCCTGGAGGGTCTCCGCCGTCGCCTGCGCCTCTGCAATTGTCTGCGGCAGGGAAGACACCTGCGCCTGTGCGGCGGCCAGCTCACTCTGCTTTTGCGCCAGAGTCGCCTGCGTCGCAGCAAGCTGCTCCCTCAGCGCAGAAGCATCGTCCTGCGCAGAATCACCGCTCGCCGCAATCTGCACTTCCAGACTGGCAATTTCACTGTTTAGCGTCTCAATTTCCGATGTCAGTGCAGAAACCTGCGTCACCGCAGTATCATACGCGCTTTGCGCGCTCTCGGCCGCCGCCACAGCCGAATTGTAGCCCGCACGCAGCTCCTCCACCTGCGCGGCCGCAGTGTCATACGCACTCTGAGAAGCTGCCAGCTCGGCGGCTCCTGTATTATAGCTTTCCCAGGCCGCATCCAGCTGTGCCCGTCCGGCGTCGTAGGTACTCTGCTGCGCGGCCAGCTCGGTCTTTGCCGCCTCCAGGGCTTCCCAGCCTGCCTCCACCTCCGCGACAGACGCCTCATAGGTACTCCGGTTTTCAGCAAGCTCTGCCACGCCCTGCTCATAGGCGGCCCATCCTTCGGCCAGCTGTTCTTCGGCCTCGGCGATCTGCGTCTCGCCGGATGTGACCTGCGCCAGACCGTCCTTATACTGTTCCCAGCCGGAAGCGATCTGCTCTGCGCCGGAATCAATCTCCTCCTGCGCGGATTCCAGCTGCTCCATTGCCTCCTCGGATTCGCTCTCATATTCCGCAAGGCCGCTGGCATATTCCGCTTCATTTGTTTTTAACGTCTCATATGCATCCCTGAGCTCACTGCGCGCTTCCGCGATCGTTTCCTCATTTTCGGCAAGCTCTGCTTCGCCATCCGCCAGCTCGGACTGCGCCTCCGCCACGGTTTCTCTGGAATCCTCCAGCTCCGCTTTTCCGTCCGCCAGCTCCGACTCCGCCGCCAGAAGCTCCGATTCTGCCTCGGCCAGCTCCGACTCCGCCTCGGCTTCCGCATCCGCCAGCTCCTGCTTTGCGTCGGCTAACTCCTGCTCGCCATCCGCGACTTCCACACGCGCTTCCTCTATCTCGGACTGCGCTTCCTCCTGGATCTCCGTATACCGCGCCTCACAGCGCACATCCTCAAGTGCCTCAATCCGCTCCAGAACCTCTTCCACCAGATCATCATAGGCGTCTGTGTAGGCCAGCTCCTCCTTCGCGCCTTCGACCTGCACATATATCACACTGTAAACGCTCGAGTCAAATTCATCTGCGGTCACATAGGCAAAACCGGAAAGCGTACCCGTCCCCAGGGTCGTACTGCCGCGGTCATTCGCGATATAGCAGGGACTGTAACCGATCCCGGTAATCGTCAGTTCTCTGTGTACCAGATACGAATCATCCTCATCCTCCACGGTAATCTCCAGCACGTCCCCCACTTCGTAGCCTTTTGACTCCGCAAAGTCCTGATCCAGGAAACACTCTCCCGCCTGGGTCGGAAGACTGCCTGCGCTCACCGCCACCTGGTTCATCGTCTCCGGAAGTGCCTCTATATGAAGAACGGACTGCGAAGATTCATCCCCCGTATAGACATCCTCCATGTAGGTGCCCTCGACCGCCGCCACGCCCTCCGTTGCCGCGATCGCCGCCACGTCGTCCTCTGTCAGACCCATGGTACTGATCACGCGGATATCCATCAGATTTGCATCATCAAAATAAGCGTCCTCCGTGACGCGCATATCCGGCGCCGCGGACTGAAGCCCAGAGAAAAAAGACACGCCCAGTGCCACAATCAGAAAGATCGACAAAAAGCGATTCATGCTCTTCTTTACTTCCATCCGGAAATCTTTTTTTAACGCGCGTTTTCTCATATGTCAGCTACCTGTCCCTGTTCTCATATACACATGTCTTTCTTTCAGGACGCCCTTTTACACCGTTATCGCTGGAACCTTTTCTCCCAACGCTGCCTCTGCATTTTCGCCCCTTGCCGGGTGTGAACAGCAGCCTTCCGGCACATACCGGATTACCACTCAATCCCTTCCACCGACACCGGCGTCTCATTCCTGTACTGCTCGGCCACCTGACCGTTCTTAATCCGGATCACACGATCCGCCATCGGCGCGATCGCCGAATTGTGCGTGATCACCAGCACCGTCATACCCCGCTCCCGGCACATGTCCTGCAAAAGCTTCAGAATCGCCTTGCCGGTCTGATAATCCAGCGCACCGGTCGGCTCATCGCAGAGCAAAAGCTTCGGGTTCTTCGCCAGCGCCCGCGCAATAGAGACGCGCTGCTGCTCCCCGCCGGAAAGCTGTGCGGGGAAATTTTTCATACGGGACTCGAGTCCTACCTCTCTGAGTACACCGGAAGCATCCAGCGGATGTTTGCAGATCTGGTTCGCCAGCTCCACATTCTCCAGCGCGGTCAGATTCTGCACCAGATTGTAGAACTGGAACACAAAGCCGATATCATTTCTCCGGTAGCCGGTCAGCTTCCTCTGATTGTACTTCGAGATATCTTCCCCGTCCACCCAGACGCTTCCGCTCGTCGCAGAATCCATCCCGCCCAGGATATTCAGCACGGTCGTCTTCCCGGCGCCGCTCGGCCCCACAATTACGACAAACTCACCCTTGCCGATCTCAAAATCAATTCCGTCTACCGCATGAATCTCCACCTCTCCCATGCGGTAAATCTTTGTCACATGCTCCAGCTTAACATATGCGTCCATAGGAATCCGCTTCCTTTCCGGTCTGCTCTGCGTCCATTTCATTATATCTATATCCCTGCGGTTCCTGATGACAGATCACTGCCAGACTTTGATCAAAACGGAACCGCCTTATTCTTTCTATCTATTTTAATAACACGTACAATAATATGCAATTGTTTTATGAAAATTTAAGACTATCGCCGCTCTATTTTACCGATGAAATACCACAGATCGACTTCGGCAGTGCCCCATAGTTGCTGGTCGCAACCCATATTTTTTCTCACGGTTAAGCAGAAACCGCTCTTACTTCTTCACAAATCTCTTCGAAACGGATCAGACACTTTCCCTCAAAAATCTGCACCGGCACGGGCTGATCCATTCCATAAATCGATGTACGGCAATCTCCCCCGGTCCTGTCATGCACGATCACCTTCTCCTGCTGCAAATCCACAATCCAATATTCACGTACGCCCGCGTCCAGATATTTCCATGTTAACAAACCCATGATAAGATCCCGCTTTCATGAAGATTGAAATGGTTGAATGAATGATCCGCCGCTATTAAATTATGCATCTTCACAAAACAAACCGGATGAATTATAATATACACCAAAAGAACCTTCAGGAGCAAAATATGGGTAAAAACAAAGGAAAGAAAGAGAAGAAGGCCAAAAAAACGGCCGAAAGAAAAGAAAAACCGAAGACTGGAAAAGTGAAAGTAAAATCCACCGCTAACGGGATCTCCGATGAATTCGAAAAAAAAGAATTCTCCGCTGCTCCCATGCAGCACACACAGTCCAAAAAGCAACCGCCGAAACGCCCTGACGACGCATTTACGCAGAAAATGCTCGTCATTTTCCAGGCGCTCTCGGATGAGAACCGCCTGAAAATCATGAACCTGCTCGCTGAACGGGAACGGTCTACACCGGAACTGCTGGAGTCAATTGGCATTGTCCAATCCACCATGTCACACCACATGAAAGTTTTGAGTGAGGCCGGGCTGGTTCAAAGCCGAAGGGCCGGAAAACGATTCTGCTATTCTGTGCGGGAAGATACGCTGGAACAGACAGCCGCGTATTTTGAGTCTCTGCGCAGAGAATGACCGGATGCCGTTATCGGTCACACCTGTAGTGGCTGAAATAGCATGAATGGTCAGGGTGTGACCGATAACCCGGATTCACAGCAACAGACTGGAGGGATGTTTATGAACAGAAATGACAGAGAACTGCACAATGACTGGGAAGAATCCTGGGAGCGCCCCGAACAGAATCAGGGAAATGGACTTACCGCAGCTCAGGTTTTGCTGATCATCCTTGCAGTGCTGCTTCTCGCGGCGCTGATTGCAATACTGGTTTTGTTTTTTTCCTGAGAATTTGGAAGATTTGTAGCCAACAGACCTGTTTTTAAGCCGTGATTTGGCATTTTCATGATTTGACTATTTACAAAAATGTGCTACAATAACTTATAAAAACAGAAAACAATATCATTATAACAATATAAAATAACCGGCGAGGATGGCGGGCTCTTGGCGCGGATGCGCAGGTGCCAGGCCATTTTTTTATCTTTCAGAATCGTTTTTCGTATTTACCTGTCAGATAAAAGCCAATACCGGACGCTGACCGAAAAAAGAATATCTGCGGTATCTTACTCTGAAACATCGCATGATAGATACGGCTGGCAGCACGAAAACAGAAGGAGGATTCACCATGGCAATTAGTGAGACAGAAAAAAAGATAAGGGACATCAAGCTGACGGAGCTGGCCAGATACTGCCTGACCTCCAGCGAGTTTGACCTGAACCTGTACGCGGAATACGATGTCAAACGCGGCCTGCGTGAATCCGACGGAAAGGGCGTGCTTACCGGACTGACCGAAATCTCTGACGTCGTCGCATTCCGCACGGAAAAGGGAAAAAAGATTCCTGCGGACGGCGAGCTATATTTTCAGGGTTACAATGTCATGGACCTGAAAAACGGCTTCGCAGGCCGCCGCTTCAATTATGAGGAGGTCGTATATCTCCTGCTTTTCGGCGCCCTGCCAAACCGCCAGCAGCTGGACTCCTTTCTGGAAATTCTCGCACAGTACCGCGAGCTGCCGAATAAGTTTGTGCGTGATGTCATTATGAAAGCGCCAAGCCAGAACCTGATGAACGCGCTGCAGAAAAGTGTGCTGACCCTCTATTCCTATGATGACAATCCGGATGATATTTCGATCCCGAATGTACTTAAGCAGAGCCTGTCGCTGATCGCTACGCTTCCGCTGATTTCTGTATACGCGTACCACGCCTACCAGCATTACAACAACGACGAAAGCCTTGTCATCCGCTATCCGGACCCGAAGCTTTCGACCGCGGAAAATATTCTCCGGACGCTGCGCCCGGATGGGCAGTACACCGAACTGGAGGCGCGGGTGCTTGACATTGCGCTTGTGATCCATGCAGAGCACGGCGGCGGTAACAACTCCACCTTCACCACGCACGTTGTAACCTCTACAGAAACGGATACCTACTCTGCCGTCTCCGCTTCGCTTGGCTCTCTGAAGGGGCCAAAACACGGCGGTGCCAACCTGAAAGTAGAGCAGATGTTTGCTGATATCCGCGAACATGTAAGAGACTGGGAAAATGAGGAGCAGCTCCGCGATTATCTGCTGAAAATTATCCGCGGACAGGCCTTTGACGGCAGGGGACTGATCTACGGCATGGGACACGCCGTCTACACCCTCTCCGACCCGCGAGCCGTGATCCTCAAGGAATACGCAAAAACCCTCTCCGAGGCTAAGGGACTGGCCCGCGAATTCGCACTCTACGAAAACGTAGAGCGGCTCGCCCGCGAGGTGCTGACCAGTGAAAAGCATCTGCACAAGCCCATCTGCTGCAACGTCGACTTTTACAGCGGATTCGTTTACTCCATGCTGGGGATCCCAAGAGAACTCTTCACCCCGATCTTCGCCATCTCCCGAATGGCCGGCTGGAGTGCGCACCGCATGGAAGAGCTGGTGAACGGCGGCAAAATCATCCGTCCGGCCTATAAATACGTCGGACATCATGTGCCGTATCTGCCGCTCGAAAAACGATAAAATTGTAAACAGAAAAACCAGCCCGCGCATAAAAGCATGCCGGCTGGTTTTTTCTATTCTGTCACAGTCACAGGGCATCTGGCGCCCCGTTTTTCTATTCTGTTTCGCTTTCCGCTTCTCCGGTTTCGATCTCTTCTGCCGCTGCAGCCACCTCATCGGTTTCTGTTTCGGTCTCCGCTTCTGTCGCATCAGCATTCTCCGTCACTGCGTCTGCTGTGTCATCGTCATCTGCTTCCGTCGCATCTTCTGTCTCAGTCACATCCTCTGTTTCCGTCTCTTCCTCTTCCTCCGCGATCAGATCATACGCCGAATACCCCAGAAGTGTCGTGACAATATCGCTGGAAAGGGTATGCACCTGCGAGGAACCCTCGAGCCGCACATAATAATCTCCATTCGAGTCTGTATCGCCAATCAGGAACGTAACGGTCCGCTCGATCATCTCGACGCTCTCTTCCGTCTCCGTTTCAGATTCCTCCTCGCTTTCCGCCCCGGTGGCTGACGCCTCGGTTTCTGTCTCGTCCTCGTCGGATTCTGCTTCCTCTTCATAGGTAATTGTCAGCGTCACCGCAGGCTCTTCCAGGCCATATGCGGAAAAATCACTGCAGTTGTGCTCCAGATAATCCTCATACGCCAGATACGCCAGCGTACTGGTCAGAGTGTCCGCCTCATCCGCATTCGCCTCTACACCCGCGGCAAGCTCCTGGGCTGTCACCTCATCCGTGCTGTCCGTATCCTCACTGACACCGCTCACCATCCAGATAGCATCCTCGAGGTAAAGATCGTAGCTCTCTCCATCAGCCGTCTCCACGGAAATTCCCGTGATCGCCGATGCCTGCAGAGTCGGCAGCTCCTCGCTTTCCGCGTAATCGTAAATATCGTCTGAGAATCCGTCGCGCAGGTCCGTCGATATCGTATAAACGGTCGTCTCATCCTCATTCAGCATCAGATAATCGTTTCCGGTCGAGTCGTTGTTATCACCAATTGTGACTATCGTCACTTCCCCGTCCTCGTCTGTCAGCGTGATGAGATTTTGCGGGTCGTCAAACCCGTATTCGGATACGTCCTCGATCTCCGTCAGCGTCCGCAGCGATTTCAGCTCGGAAAGCTCCGAAAGCGGAGAAAGCAGAGCGTCCGCGTCTACCGGAAATGTCTCATCATCGTCCTTCTGCCAGGTGCCGTCCTCCTGCAGGGTAAAAGACATCTCTTCCCCATCAATCAGGAAAGAAACCGCCGTGAGCGCGGAGGTATCCACCTCCAGAACCGTCTCTCCCTCCGCAGCCTCTTCCTCGGCCTCCTCTGTCTTCTGATTGTAAGCTTTCAATCCAAAGTAGGCGCCGCAAAGGAGAAAAATCACCACCACACCGGCGATCAGTTTTACGCTTTTTTTCTTCATCATTGATACAATCCTCCGTTACCATAAACTCAGATCCTGCCTGATCCGCGCGTCCTGACCGTCAGCCTGCCGCCGGCGGCCGGGAAACTACGCGCGTATTCTTTACCGTTTTCTCCGGCTCAGCCATACACCAAGTCCGAGAAGCAGGATCAGCGCCGGAAGAATAATGGTCGTCACCGCGCCCCAGAAGCTTACAGAGGCGGCGGTCAGAGTCAGGTAATCGACCACCGTGCTCTTAGACGGAACCGATACCGAGCTTTCCTGATTGCACGCCCAGCTTACGGTATTGGCAATCAGCTGATAGTTGCCGCCGGACACCGCCTGATTGATCGAATCATTAACCAGCGCGGAGGAGGTAAACACAGCCAGTCTGGTCTCCGCTGTATCCGTCTCTTCTTCCTCTGTTTCCGTCTCGGTCTCTTCTTCGGTCGTATCCTCTGCCTCAGTCGTATCTTCCGCCTCAGTCGTATCCTCTGCCTCTTCCGTCTCTTCTTCGGTCTCTGTCTCCGTCTCCGTTTCCACCTCAAGCGTATCCACCCAGCTGTCAAAATCCAGACTGTCATCGACAGAAGCCGTATCCTCCAGCAACTCATCCGTCAGCTCAACGGTCTCGGTCACAAGCACACCCAGGTCAAACGGCCCGCTGATGTCGTCATCTTCCTGCGAATAGGTTGTCATATTCTGCACGTCAACCTTGGAATAAGCCGCGCTCGAAGTCGTAAGCACACTCTCGATCGTCAGCGTATCCCGCGCATCGTCAAGCGTCTCTATCCCCTGTGCTGACGCCACCATGACATAGCTTCCGCTCTCCGCGAGATCCGACGACACATCCGTGCTGTTGATATCCGGCAGCAGGTAATACAGATACTGCGAATAGTAATAATTCGGATTGCCCTCAAATACAATACCTTCTACCAGCTCCACCCCATAGTATTCCATGACGGTAGCCAGGTTCGGCAATTCTTCCGTCGTATAATCCGTAATGATGATCACACTTCCGCCCCGCCGCAGATAATTCAGAATCATCTGCGCTTCCGTGGTAGAAATATCAGACATCGGAGAAACGATCATCAGGCAGTCCGCGTCCTCCGGCACCCCATCCGAAGTCAGAAGGCTCAGCTCCTCTATCTCAATATTTTCCTTCTCAATCGAGGACACCATGGAATCCGTCAGCTCCAGCTCGCTGTGTCCGGTCAGGGTATACAGCTTCGGAATGTCGTCACTGATCAGCGCAGAAATCGCACTTGTGATGAGACCTTCCGCGTCAAACCCGGTCGTTGAGCTGGAATATGTGTAATAGCTGAATTCCGTCTCATACATATCGTCGTAAGAAATTACCTTGCTGTTATCCCCGCACACGATGATCACACTGTTGTCCGACAGCGTCTCATCTGTATATTGCGACGTAAACTGCGGGTACAGCACCGGATCCTTTTCCACCACTGTGATGTGAGAGGACAGATCCTCATAGCGTTCCAGCAGTCTGGACACATACGAATCCCGGTTACTGTCCTCCAGGATATAGTAAATCGTAATATCCTCTGTCAGACTCTCTACCAGCTCCTTCGATGTGTCTGTCAATACAGAAAGCTGCAGACCGCTCAGGTCGATCTGCGTATACTGCGAGGGAATCTGACCAACAATCATATTGATCATAATCACTGCTACAATCACAATCACCGTCAGCGCGATGCTGTAGGAGCCATGCTTCAGCTGACGCAGATTCCGGGGACGCAGGGAAAATCTTTTCTGCTTTTTTCCGCTTTCTTCTTTGCTGTCATTTTGCACTTCCATTTGCGTTTCCTTCTGCTCTTTTTTCATTTTCTGTCCCACCTCCGTCTTTAGCTCCAGCGTCTCTTCTGAATCGTCTCAACGGTCAGATAAAGGAAAAGTCCGATCACCGAGAGATAATAAACAATGCCATTTACATCAAAAATACCGCTGTAAAAATTTGAAAAATGGTCAGAAAGATCGAATACAGTCAGCACATCCTGGATCAGTCCCTCATAGAGCGTGCTGTTTATAACATAAACAATGACCGCTGCCGCCTCTCCCGCAATCAGGCAAAGCATCGAAACCAATGTGCTTTTCAAAGTATTGTAAACCAGCACCGCCGCCAGCGCGATCAGCACCAGCACAATCAGGAAGGAACCAAATGCAGTATCCGGAAGCAGAGAGGAGATTCCGGAAATCACATAGCTGACAAACAGGAGGAGAAACGTGAGAACAGCAGCGATCACCTGGCTCTCTGTCACGGACGACACGAAAAGTCCAATCGCCAGGAAGCTGCAGCCCATCAGAAAAAATCCGAACATCGCCGTGTAGGTCTCGCTAAAATAAACCGTGCCAAACTGTGACAGGATAAGCGGATAAAGCGCCATAATCAGCATCGGAATCAGAAAAATAGTCGCAAGGGCAAAAAATTTCCCCATCACGATCTCTGTCACCGAAACCGGCGCGGTCAGAAGCATCTGATCGGTCTTTTGCTTCTGCTCCTCAGAGAGGACGCGCATCGTCAGAATCGGCACCGCAATCATAAATACAAACAGGATGCACGAGAGCACATAGGCAAATTTCGGCCAGCCGACAGACAGGTTATAATAGGTAAAGTAAATGCCTGTCACTACCAGCAGAAACGCCATAAACACATAGCCAATCATAGAAGTCAGAAAGCCCCTGACCTCCTTTTTATATATTGCTGCCATCGATCCTCACTCCTTCCTGTCCGTTTCCGCGGCCTTGCCGGTCTCACTTGCTTCCGCAGTCTCATTCTCGTCCGTTTTATATTTCATCATGTCCGCTTCTTCCGGTGTGACATCATCCGAATCCTGTGCGGCCGTCTTCATATCATCGGCCTTCTCCTGCTTTGTCTTTCCGCCGAACCCGAATCTTCTCTTCTTTTTTGCAGCCGGAGCCTTCGGATGATCTTCCGTCAGTTCAAGGAATACATCCTCCAGCGAAATATGCGTGTGCTGCATGCGAAGAATCGGCGTATCCTGCTCTACACAGAGGTAAAAAATCTTTTTCCGCAGATCATTCTCCCCCTCCGTCTTGATCAGGACATCACAGGCGCCCGCTTCTGTCGAGTTCGTTACGCTGATCGACTGTACGCCTGGCAGTGATCCGAACATTTTTCTGGCGTCCGCTGCCTTCGCGGCGACTGTCAGCTCCAGAGAGCCGGAGCCCCGCATCAGCTTTGTCAGATTCTCCGGTGTGTCGCTCGCCACCAGCTTTCCATGCGCAATGATCATGATATGATCGCAGATCGCACTGATTTCAGACAGAATATGAGAGCTCAGAATCACCGTATGTTTTTTCCCCAGATCTTTGATCAGCTCACGAATTTCAATAATCTGTTTGGGATCCAGGCCCACCATCGGCTCATCCAGAATAATAATATCCGGATACCCCAAAATGGCCTGTGCCAGGCCGGTACGCTGCCGATAACCCTTGGAAAGGTTGCGAATCAGGCGATTCTGCATCTCTGTCAGGCCGGTGGTCTGCATAACCTCAGCGATCAGGGCATCCTGCTCCTTCTTCGGCAGTTTTTTCAGCTCTGCCGCAAACTTCAGGTACTCCAGCACGGTCATTTCCGGGTAAACCGGCGGAATCTCCGGCAGATAACCAATACACTTGCGCGCTTCCTCCGGCTCCTCCAGAATATTATGGCCGTCAATCATGACTTCACCGGCCGTTGGGGCAATATATCCGGTGAGAATATTCATGGTTGTCGTTTTCCCGGCGCCGTTCGGCCCAAGAAAACCGTAGATCTGTCCTTTTTCTACGGTAAAAGATAAATCATCCACTGCGGCATTCGAGCCATAGCGTTTTGTAAGATGGGTTACTTCAATCAAGACATTCACTCCTGTTCCGCATCGTATGCTTGGATATAGTTCATTTTATTGTAGAGAATGATTGTGTCCATTTCTGGACGAGATTGTGTCCATTCTGTGGATAATTGTTCCGGAGGCGTTGCCGCATTTCCTCACCTGTGTTATAATGCTTCGGGAATCCGCATGGCCTCGCTTACCGAAACCATACCCTCACAATGACAGACACCTTACATTTTACACTTGAAAGTAACTGTTCAGAACCGAAGCGTTACCTGCAGTCTGCTGTTCTGAATCATTACAGTTCGCATCACAAAAGGGAATATTATGAGCCAGAATATTTTTTTAATTGGATTTATGGGCGCCGGCAAATCCACGGTCGCCCGGGAGCTGCGCGATCAATATGGAATGCGCCTGATTGAGATGGATGAGCAGATCGAAGCCCAGGAAGGGCGGTCAATTTCGCAGATTTTCGCAGAAAGCGGCGAAGCATATTTTCGCGCACTGGAGACCCGTTTGCTCCTTTCCCTGGAACAGGAATCAAATACCGTCGTCTCCTGCGGCGGCGGTGTGCCCATGCGCGGGGAAAACGTCGCGGCCATGCGCCTGAGCGGAAAAATCATTTATCTCTGCGCCTCTGCGGAGACCATTTATGAGAGAGTCAAAGATTTTCATACCCGGCCGCTGCTCGAGGGAAATATGAATGTCGAATACATCCGGAGCCTGCTGGCACAGCGCACCCCGAAATACCAGAGCGCCGCAGATATCACAGTCGCCGCCGACGGCAATGACGTCCGTGCAGTCTGTGAGGAAATTTTGCAGAAGGTTCAAACTGCAGCAAAAATCGGATAGGGGGAGTCCTCTCACCCTATCCGATTATCTCCGTTTATCTGAAATACAGAGAATTCCATCTCAGCTCGTTTTTGAGGCTGCGAATGGTCGTATCTTTATCGATCAGGACGGTCTCAATCCCCATCGCCGCGCCCCAGTCTTCCATCTGTTCCGCGGTCAGGTCATAGGAAAATGCCGTGTGGTGTGCGCCTCCCGCGAGGATCCATGCTTCTGCGCCAGTCGCCAGATCCGGCTGCGGTGTCCAGAAGTTGGTCGCCACCGGAAGCTTCGGCATCGGCTTTTCTACCTTCTTGCAGTCAACCGCATTGATAATCAGACGGAAACGGTTCCCCATGTCGATCAGGGATGTCGCGATTCCCGGGCCTTCCTTAGCGGTAAATACCAGACGGGCCGGGTCTTCACGGTCGCCCATGGAAAGCGGGTTTACCTTAATGCTGATCGGCCCCTCGGAAATGGTCGGGCAAACCTCAAGCATATGCGCTTCCAGAACGCCTTCTTTGCCCGGAACAAGATTGTAGGTATAATCTTCCATGAAAGAGGTACCCTTCGCGTTCGGGACATTCTGTGTCATGATCTTCATCAGGCGGACCATCGCTGCGGTTTTCCAGTCTCCCTCACCGCCGAAGCCGTAGCCTTTTTCCATCAGGCGCTGGATCGCCAGACCCGGCAGCTGCTGCAGCGCGCCAAGGTCGCCAAAATGTGTCACGATCGCCTGATAGTTTTTCTCCTCAAGGAAACGCTCAAAGCCGATCTCAATCTGCGCCTGCACCGCCACATGTCTGCGGAATTCCGCCTCATCTCTTCCTTCCAGGAGGATCTCATATTTGTCGTAATATTCCTCTACCAGCGCATTGGTATCCGCCTGCGATACAGCCTTCACGGCTTCCACGATCTCATTCACCGGATAAGCGTCAATCTCCCAGCCAAATTTGATCTGTGCCTCTACCTTATCGCCCTCGGTAACAGCTACGTTCCGCATATTGTCCGCAATACGCATCACGCGGATGTGGCTGCTCTCCATGATACCAACCGCCGTGCGCATCCAGGAAGCAATCTTCCCCTGCACCTGCGGATCGTTCCAGTGGCCAACGATCACCTTGCGCTCAATGCCCATTCTGGTAACAATATGTCCATACTCGCGGTCGCCGTGTGCGGACTGGTTCTCATTCATGAAGTCCATATCAATCGTATCGTATGGAATCTCTTCATTAAACTGTGTATGCAGATGAAGCAGCGGCTTGCGGTATTCCTGAAGTCCCAGAATCCAGGACTTCGCCGGGGAAAACGTGTGCATCCAGGTGATGACGCCCGCGCATTCCTCATCTGCGTTTGCTTCATTGAATGTCTTGCGGATCACTTCATTCGTAATCATGGTCGGCTTCCACACCACTTCATACGGAAGCATTCCCGACTCATTCAGTCTGCTCACAATGATCTTCGAGTGCTCCGCCACCTTTGCAAGGCACTCATCCCCATAAAGGTCCTGAGAGCCCGTTGCAAACCAGAATTTGTAGTTTTTTGCAGCTTTCATGTTCGTATCCTCCTTTTATTTGACCAGGCATCCCACACCACACTGCTCTGGCATTGTACACAAAATCTTTTTTGCCGCTTCCATCAGCGACGATTGATCAGACCCAGTTCTCCATCCAGGCATGCACCAGCTGCGGCCATACTGCAACCGCCGCTTCCGTCCAGCCGCCGTCCGCGGAACCGGTCAGACGGTTCGCGAGTGACAGGCCATGTCCGCCCCTCTCAAAGAGATGAAACTCGGTCGGAATGTGATGGCTCACCAGCTCATTCACCAGCAGCAGCGAATTCTGCACCGGGACACAGTCGTCCTCACAGGTATGCCATACAAATGTCCGCGGAACCTGCTCTCCCACGCAGAATTCCAGAGACAGCTCCTTCTTTTTCTCCTCATAGTCCGCACCCAGAAGGCTGCGGAAGGAACCCTCGTGCGCATACTCGCCAGACGAAATGACCGGATAGCAGAGAATCAGCGCGTTCGGCGCAATAAGAGCAGAGTCGACTCCCAGAGCCTCCGACAGGAACGCGCGGTTCCAGAACATCGCGTAATTCGCTGCCAGATGACCGCCCGCAGAAAAACCGGACACCACAATTTTCTTCTGGTCGATATGCCATTCACCCGCATTTTCACGTATCACAGCAACCGCCCTGCCCAGCTCCAGAAGTGCCGTCGGATATACGGCCGGAGCCACCGAGTAGCGGAGCACCGCCGCGTGATAACCCATGGCAAGATACTGCATCGCGATAATCTCCGCCTCGCGGTCAGATGTAAACTCATACCCGCCTCCCGGACAAATCACCACCATCGGCCGCTCCTTAATCGCGATCTCCGGTGAATCATCCAGGATATACAGATACAGCGCCGCATAGTCCATGGAATTCTGGTTTTTGATATCAATTTTTTCGTATTTCATGGTTTTGATCTTCCCCTTTCCCTGCTCTGTTTTGGGCGTAATCGGGCAGGAAGCGGCTCGTCGGCTCCTGCCCGCCCGCGCGCATGACAAAAGCCCGCCGTCCGGCTTTTCAAAAGCCGGCACGACAGGCTTTCCCTTTACTCTTCTTCCGATTCTGTCTCAGCCGTCTCTGTTTCCGCCTCAGACTCTGTCTCCGCTTCTGACGCTTCTTCCGTCTCCGCTTCTTCCTCTGTGTCGGTCTCAGACACCGTCTCACTCTCGGCCTCCGTGCCGGTCTCAGACTCCGCCTCGGATCCGGCCTCTGTCTCAGACTCCGTCTCTTCCTCTTCATAGAGACTCAGGTTGATATCAATGGTGATCGTCGCATACACATCCTCGTCCGTGGTAATCTCACTGTCCTCTTCCCATTCTTCATAGAGGGCGTCAATTGCCTCTTCCTTGCGTTCTTCGACGATACTTTCCTTCTCTTCCTCCGTCGCTTCTTCATCAAACGCGCTAATCACCCGCACTACATAATATCCGCTTGTACCCTCTACCGGATACTCCACCAGAGTATCATCCTCCAGATCTTCGGTCGCCGTAATCAGGCTCTCTGTTACCGCGGTGCTGTCTGCACCAAATGTCGTCTCTGTCACGGACAGATCCTCGTCAACCTCTGCGGCTGCATCCTCCAGCTCCATGCCGTCCTGAACCAGTGCAATGATCTGCTCCGCTTTTTCATAAGCTGCTGCCATCGCCGCCGCAGTCTCCGGATTCTCTGTCTCCGTCTCCGTTTCCTCTTCGGTCTCTGCCTCGGAATCTGCTTCGGCTTCCGACGCATCTTCTGCATCCGATTCATCCTCAGCCGCATCCACCGTCTCTGTCTCTGACTCGGTCTCATCCGCAGAGGTGGTCTTCACTGCGGTATTCCCGGTCAGAAGAGCCGTCTCAGACTCCGAATCGGCAGCCGTCTCCTCTTCCGTATCCGCTGCTGTCTCTTCCGCAGTCTCTTCCTCTGACTCACTTTCTGCTGCCTCTGTGTCGTCCTCTGTCTCTTCCTCAGTCTCATCTTCGGTCTCAACATAGACATATTCGACCCGCCGCTGTGCCGCTTCCTCGTCCGATACCTCTGTGTCTACATCCGCTACCATGGCGACTTCCATCTTCGCCTGAATCGTGACCAGAGTCAGATATTCCTCCACGATCTCCTGGGTAGCGCTCATGGCCTCCAGCGTCTCCTCATCATTTGCCTCGATAAACGCCGTCGCCGCTTCTGTAATCGCCGCTTCCTCGTCGTCTGTCAGCTCTACCTCATATTCTTCCATATGCTGTCTCGCCAGAATCATCTGATGGAAGGTCTCTACACAGCTCTCAATCATCATATCACCGATCGAATAGCCGGATGTATATTCATAGGAAAAAGGATTATCCCCGAAATAATACTCATAAACCTCCTGCACCTGCGCCTGTGAATAATGCACCGCAAATTTCACAACGCCTGCGGAAACCTCTTCCTCATTTATCGTCATAACTGTTGCGTCCGCGTCAAATGCAGATGACGTATCCTTTGAGCACCCCGCAAGAGAAGTCGCTGCCAGGCTCGCACTCAAAAAATACACTGCCGCTTTCTTCATTCCCTTATTCATTTTAAAATACTTCCTCCATATAAAAATCCGCTGTAGCCCTGTCGCAGACACGGTTTTCATTCGCATCCGTGCTGACCGGAAGAGAACCAGCCTATCCGTATCAGGCATTTACACTCGCCGATTTATTATAATCGTTTTCCGGGGATATCGCAACATCAAATTTATTTAAAAGTAAAAAAACTCTCTGGAACTCTCTGACATTCATACATTGTCCAGATCGCCGCCGCTTTCCTCTTCCGTTGGCGCCACTGCTCTGCCCGCCAGCACCCATCCGGATGTCAGCGCAGTCAGCGGCGCGGCCAGCACCAGACCAAAAGAACCCACCAGCGTATGAATGATTTCGGAAGTGACGTATTTATAATTCAAAATATTGATAATCGGCGTCCCCTGAGCCATAAACACCATCAGAAGCGCAATATATCCGCCGGAATACGCCAGGAGCAGAGTCGTCGTCATCGTACCCATTGCCGCCTGGCCAACGTGCATTCCGGAGACAGCCGCCTCCCAGCGGGAAAGATCCGGCCGTTTCTGCGTCACCTCATTGACTGCCGCCGTAATATCTACGGTCAGGTCCATCATGGCTCCCGAAGAGCCTACAAAAATACTCGCCATAAAGATGCGGGTCAGATTCAGATTTTCATAACCGCTGTACAGCAGGGTTTCTGAAAAAGACATCACCGCGCCCTGCACCTTGAAGGTGGAAGTGCAGAGAATCCCCAGCACACAGGTGAGAGCCAGGCCGGAGAAAGCGCCAGTCACAGCCGCAAAACAGCGCCGGTCAAACCCGAATACCAGAGCGATAATCATCAGCGTCAGCAACGCGGTGATCGCACCGCCTACCAGAATTGGGTCCATCCCCTTCAGGCAGCAGGGCACCAGCACCTTCCAGATCGCCAGCACAGACAGTACAAACGACAGAATTGCCCGCAGTCCGGTGCCTTTCGCGAACAGAATCAGGAAGAGAAAAAACGCGGCGAGAAGTATTATCTCCAGGTCCAGGCGATAATGATCGATCATGCTGACCGAAGACACCTCATCCTCGTTGAAGCTGACCAGCACCAGCGCGCGGTCGCCTTCTTCGTAGATTTTATCTGATTCCAGGGAGCCGCTCAGTCTGTTGGCGGCCCAATAGGTCTCCCCCTTATGACTGCCGGCAAGCAATGTGACCTCACAGGTCTGCTCCCCCGACTGCACCAGTCCGGTATCAATCACCGTAGAATTATCCACGCTGATCACCTTCGCCAGCACACGTTCCCCGCCGTCCCTGTAAGCAGCGCCTGCCTCCTCAAACCCGGTCGGTATACAGATCAGAATTACAATCAGCACAATACAGACCACAATCGAGGCCCAGGTTTTCTTTATTTTCAATGACTTCATATTCCAGAATCCTTTCCGAAAGCTATTCTATCGTAAACGACGTAAGCCGTTTTACATATTCGCGTGCATACATTCCTGTTCGATCGGAAAATTCAGGGAATTTCCCGATTGGACAAGAGAGACCGCGGTTTCACGCGGCCCCTCCATCATTCCATCATTTTTGTTTTTCACACATCATAACTCACACCTGGTTCATCAGGACCCTTCCCCGGCGGGGGTAGTTCCCATTCCGTAAATTTTATACCGTCAGGTCCTCCAGGCCCAGCAGGCTGACAAATTTATCATGAATATCCGTATTGTCATAGGAACCCGCAAACTGATCCGCACCGGCGCCCTGCGCGAAAACAGCCGCCGGAAGCCCGGTATGCGCATAAGACGTAAAGCAGATACCAGACTTATTGTTTACCAGATGCGTAACCGTCACAGAGAACGGAGTATATGTACCATAGCTGATATATTCTCCCTGTGTCTGCACCGTATTGCCCTCGGTGTCCGTTGCGTATCCATCCAGCGTCAGCTGATACGCCTCCTGAAGCTCTTCCACCTCATAGTCCGTCAGTACCAGCGTCGTATTATCCTCATCGCCCGCGTTTTCCGGAAGAACCAGACCAAACAGTGCCTGTACATCCACCATCGCATCCTCAAAGGATGTGCCATTCTCCCGATACGCCGCTACATAATCGGAGTCATATTTTGCGAAAGAAATGCCCTGATTCTGCACATTATCGAGATAAGTGTCATAATCCGTCCCGGCAAAACCGATCGACAGACCACCTGTCTCATGGTCACCTGTTACAACAATCAGCGTCTCATCCGGATGCTCCTCGGCAAAATCCATCGCTACCTGCACGGCGTCCGCCATCGCCAGCACATCATGAATCACCGTTGCAGCGTCATTTGCATGGCAGGCCCAGTCAATCTTGCCGCCCTCACACATCAGGAAAAAGCCATTGTCATTCTCAAGAACCTCAATTCCCTTTGCTACATAATCCGCCAGCGCCCACTCATCCTCTGCACGGTCAATCTCATAGCTCAGCGAGTCACTGTCCGCCAGATTCTCTGTCACAATCAGCGTCTTGCCATCCGCCGCGGTCACATTTTCCGCCTCTGCCTGCGTGCGAACCACATGATAGCCAGCCTCCGCTGCCAGCTCATAGGCATCCGTCTGGTCTCCGTCGGAACCGGTCGGCTTCAGCAGACCGCCGCCCGCGAAATAATCAAAGTTACTCTCTGTCAGCTCTACGGCGATGTCATAATAATTGCTGCGGCTCGCCTGATGCGCATAAAATGCTGCCGGAGTCGCATGGTTCAGGTTCACAGAGCTGATTACACCAACCTTGTAGCCCAGCTCATCGCGAAGCTGTTCCGCAAACGTCGTATATTTTACAGTCGTTGACTCATCCATATTAATGATACCGCTGTAGGTTTTAAATCCAGATGCGATCGATGTCGCTGTAGACGCGGAATCCGGGCAGAAAGAGCTGGAATCATAGGTAGTCGCACTTCCCGTATAATCAAATTCCATAAAATTCAGCGGCACACTGCTATTGAGAATATCATCCTCCGAATCATCGGAAAGCGCAGCCAGGTAATAAGATGCCAGCTGGAACTGCGAATAAGTCATACCGTCACCGATAAACAAAAACACATATTTCGGAGCCGCTGCCGATGCTGTTTCGTCTGTGCTTTCCTCCGCCAGTGCGGCAACACCAAACGGTCCCATAACGCCCGTCAAAGCCGCTCCTGCCACGCCCGCAGCAGAACCCCTCAAAAAATCTCTCCTGGATATTTTTTTCATTTTATTCCTCTCCTTTTATTCTACTGATTGAGATTGAATCATAACCTCATGGTCGGCCTGGTCTTTTGTTTCGTGTGCTGACACAGTCCGATTTTTCCGGCCCATGCCTGGAATCATATTATGTCAAGATCAACGTTAATCACAAAAGGAGTATAAAGGATAAACGTAAAAATCAAAATCTTATGAAGTAAAGTTACTGTAAAAAATACTTATATAAGGTTACTGGCCACAACGACCACTCACTTGCTGTGTACTCAGAGCTTATCTCACACGAAGGGAGGGATGCCGCCCGGCAAGATTTGAAAACGCGGGGGAAGCTGCGCCTCACTATCCTTAATCAATTACCACGGTTACCCCGGTACCCTGTATCACATGATCGCTGTGGACATTGTAAGCCAGACAGACCTCATAGCTTCCCTGCCCCAGTCTCTTTGTCTCCACCTGAGCATAGAAGCCGGAATTGTCATAATTGAATTCGCCATTTCCGAGTACCTCTGTTACATCTGTCCTGGTCTGCACTGCCGTAGGAATCCGGAAATACTCACCGCTTTCCTCCGCGCGCAGCAGTACCCATGAGTCAAAATACTCCGTATCCTTCTCTGTCGAAATCGCCCATCCCCAAATCTGGATCGAATCCGGCTCCTGTGTCACAGCATCCAGCGTGACAACCACCGTTTCCTCGTCATACGCACAGCCTGACGTGTCATATTTTTTCACCGACGCCTGCTGCCCGTAAACGGCATAGCATACCCCTGCAGCAACAACCAGAACCAAAAGCAGCTCCGCTGCCGTCAGAATCAGGACATTTCTTTTTGTTTTTTTCCTTGCATTTCTCTTTTTTACACGATCCATTTTATCCTCACTTCATTACATGATACAAAAGACAAAAGGTCAGGAATGGAACACCTGCGTTCCGATTCATGACCCTGGGACCGCAGTATCATACCCCCTGCCACTCGAATCATTACATGATGCTCAGATATGACAGATGGAACGTATATCCCGCCCCCAGCGCCAGCGCCGCCCATCCGACCGCCGCACCGCATTTCGACCGGCTGCCGAGTTCATCCAGAAGTAATACGGCGCAGATTTCCAGCGCAAAGTAGAAAAACGTGAACGTGCGAAGCCCGTAACCATATAAGGTCGGAGAAAATCCCATGACCAGGCGGCTGCAGAGTCCCGCGGAGAAAGCAAGAAAAAGCGGCACGGCCTTTCCCTGGGCCTGGCTCAGCCAAAGGATGGACAAAAGAATCACTCCCACCGTCAGAATTGCCAGAAACAGCGGCAGATAGTACGTCCATTCCGTGTATCTCCATGCATCCAGATAAGGATAATCCGGCGTTGTGTAGCCGGCCTTGGGATAGAAAATGTACAGGACATACAGGCTCTGCGGAAGAAGCCTGGCTTTGAAAACCCCGAATCCCAGGTTGTAAAGCAGTGGAAAAGCGCTGACCAGGCCTTTTAATGGATCCTTGCAGCAGAGAACGACCGCCAGAAAAAGCAGCAGACAGAATACCAGCCAGATGGCGGTATTCCCGGAAAACAAATAGGCGGCCGTAGCAGTAAACCCCCGAATGAGTTTGTCCGACAGACTCATATGCAGATATTCCGGGATCACAAAGATCGAATAGATCGCTGACGCCCGGGTGCGGTGACCGGGGGCGGTAAAGACGAATGCGATGCCGGCAGCAGAAGTGAGAAAACTAATCCAGGTAAATCCGCCAATCGGCTGCCGCCTGTATTTTTTAGCAGCAATGGCGATGGCGTAGACCGTCACCAGAATCGCTCCCGACTGTTCCTGGTTCGATGCGTAGAGGCAGCCGATGAAGCAAAACAGGTAAAACCAGCGGTGCTTTTCGAGGCCACCGGCACACAGCAGCGGAACCAGGGCAACAAGCAATGCCGCCGTCGTCCAGATATAGTTTGTACTGGTGGCAACCCATCCCGCGGAATTCAGGATTGAAAAAGGAAGCAGCAGCACTGCCAGACATCCGGGCAGCGAGGTTCTGCCCTTCGACACAAAAAAACGGTTCATACAGGCCGCAATGATCAGATACATCAGGATGTCAATCGTTTTCCATACCCATGGATTCAGCCAGGTAAACAGCGCCGCCATGGAATCCGGAAAGACCTTTCCGTTTACGTACAGATACAAATAAGCCATGTATTCCGGAAGCGACATCTGATTCAATGCATCCTGAAAAATGCCATCGTCGCTCAGGTTTAACGACATGTCCCAGTGCAGGGCAAGCAGGACAAACGCCAAAAGGAGATACGGCAGATAAACCCTTACAAATTTGTTTGCGTGGAATCCACGCGTCCTGTCACGAAGCGCAGACCGGTTTTGATTGATTGTGACTGAACGTGCTTCCATTGTCATTGTGAAGCCCTGTTCGCCCGAACTATAAGAGTTTCGACAGAACAAGGCTTCCCTGCTCCTTCCTGTTTTATTGTTACAGTGCGTGCTCGGGTTGTCACCGGTAACGTTTTATTTCCCTGTAACTGTTCAGAACTGCAGCGAAGCGCAGACCTGCGGCCTGCGGTTCTGAATTCATGCATTTCTTTTTCCGTTTTGAGATTCCCGTCTACGCTATCGCTTCATCTGTCAAACCGGCGGTTCAGGATTGTGTAAACCGGGCCAGCAGCTGCTTCTCTGCCGGAATGAGGAGCTTTTCCGTAACCAGCAGCAGCAGAGCAATGTAGACGACGGTCTCCAGCGTACTGTCCAGGCTGACCTCCAGTCCAAAGATGGCTGCGAACGCCGGAATGAGCTCTTTAATGATCATTTCATTTCCGCAAAGATACAGGGTGTCTCTGCCGATTTTCCGAAACGCTTCCACATCTCTCAAAATCCAGGCAACTCCCAGGAAAAACAGAATGATCACCAGCGCCTGCAGATAATAGATCAGCGTTCCCGCGACCGGAAGCGCCCAGAGGAATGAAAGAAAGTCACTGCCGAAATAGCAGAGGACGGTATAGACACAGCAGGCTGCCCAGACAGCCGCCGCTGCGATTCTCACAGCCACTTTTCCCCTTGCAGGTGATTCTGCCCTGGCAGGCTTCCCGTCTGCATTTTCGCTGCTGCCGGACAAAACCCGGTCTGCCCTCTTTCTATCTCCGGACAGGATCCGGTCAATCCCCGGAAACATCAGATACCCCGCGCAATAATACAGCATATAATACATCGCACTGTCCACATTCCAGTACCAGGACGGTTCCCCCGGAAGGTTCTGTGGAAGCAGAAAAGCCGCTGCAAGATAGGCCAGTACACAGACAAGCAGTATGAAAAAATGCTTCCAATTTTCCATCAGCCGGAACACGATGCAGATCACAAACTGGCACGTAAAGAACCACAGGCTCCCCGCCAGAAAACGGTTCCGGACGCAGCCCTGCAGAATCTGCACCAGAGAAAGCCGTACCTCCGCCAGGCCAAATGCCATATCCGCGTAGACCGTGTAAGCCACAATCGACACAAGGGCAAAAAACAGCCAGGGGATGAGAATTGTTTTGACCTTATGGATAACATATTCCGGAAAGCTCCGCTTTCTGCCAAGCGTCTCCGCGCAGCCCGACACAAAGAAAAACAGAGGAACGTGATACATAAACACAAACGGATAAAAGCTGCCCGCCGCATCCGCCATATGCCCCAGATAGATGAAGAAAATCCCGATGAATTTTAACACATCCAGGTAAGATTTTCTATTGCCGGCTCCATTTCTGTCTTCGTTTTGTCTTCCGTCACTCAGATTCCTCTTCTTTTCCATATTTCCCTGCATTTTTATCTCCCTCTGCGCTCTGCTTTCCGCCGCTCTTCTCCCTCACGCATCCGTTTCAGAATCGCACGGCAGAGCCGCTGCGCAGGTTTTTCCACCAGGTAAAAGGACAGCAGCGCGGCCAGCAGCGTTGGAATCGCGCTAAGCAGCAGCGTTTTTGTGTAAGGATAGGTCACACCATGTTTATTCTGCCAGTAAACGACGAGCTGCTGGAAGAAAAAGCCATACAGATAAATGCCATAGGTCAGGTCTACCTTTCGTCCAAAGCGGCTGAATGCAGCGTTGGGCGCAAATGCAAACGAAAATACAGTATACGGCAGCACCATAAGCAGGAGAAAATACTGCAGGAAAACGCCCGACGACTCAAACACAATCAGCAGACACATGCCCACAAGGGCCACCTGTATATTCAGGTATTTCTTTGCCTGCTCGAATGTGAAAAAAACACCAATGATGTACATCGTGATCAGGTGATAAGCAGGAATCAGCTCTGTCCCGTAAAAAACCACAACTGCATCCGCCTTGCATACCCGCAGGTAAAGGTCAAACGCGATCGCAGCGGCAGTCACGACGGCTGCAATATGGAACGAACGATTCGATCGATTCAATTGCGCTGATTCCGGGGATTTCACCGGTTTCCTTCCATTCCATGCTCCCGCCGGTTCTGCCGATCCAGCTTGCTCAGAGGCATCCACGGCAGCGGCCGACGGATCGGACGCCAACAGAGCTCCAGCAGTTCTTTTTTTCCTTCCAAGCCCATAAACACACGCCAGAATCGGTGTCACTACATAGGCAAAGGTCTCCACCGGCATGGTCCAGAGGGAGCCATTGGTCACATAGGCCTCAATCATATTGGTAAACACGCCCGGCTGCGCGTAAACCGGATAGAACCGCAGATTCATGAGATACAGATACCACCAGCTGCTCTGGAAATAACCCTGTACCCCATTGTCCGAAAGCAGCGGGCCGGTCACGAACACCATGATCAGTACCATCACCGCAAACGGCGGCCACAGGCGGAAAAAGCGCCGAATGGCAAAGCGCAGCGGATGCGGGTCCGATAACCAGCTTTTCGTGATCAGATACCCACTGATCAGAAATAGCATCCAAACCCCCATCTCATGCAGACTGTGAATCGAAAACAAAAGCGGCGTACCGCTCCGGATCATCTCCATATGCCCAGCAAAGACAAAGATGGAGGCGATCAGCCGAATGATGTTAAAATTATTGTCACGCGCATCCGGCACCGGCTTTTGGACACTGCTTCCTCTCCGGATGCTTCCCTCTGCGCGATTCGCGTGTTCCTTCTGTTGCATACACATCCCCTCCTGTATCATTGACCCGCTTATTATACCCCATATGACATGTAAATGCCAGTCTGATTTCTTATGGATGTAAAATCGGGCTGTCACTACGTTTTCAACCCTCGCCGGGTGGCATCCCGCACTTCGTGCGGGATAAGCCCTGACCATGCAACAGGTGCGGATGCGTGGTCGGGGTGTGCGTAATAACGAAATCGACGCTGTGATCGAACATGAGCAGGCATTCTGTGTCAGTCTTTACCAAAAAAAGATAGAATCACCCGTTCTGCATCCTCCGGCGATACATCACAGGCTTCTGCTATTTCTTCATTGGAAGAGCCTTCCTTGTGCATTTTGAGAATTTTGATTGTACGACTTTCTCCAATTTCCATACCGCGTGCTTCTCCAACCTGCTCACCTTGTTTTTGGGCATAAGCAATTGCTGCATTGTAGTCCCGGATTGCTTTCTCGCGGGCTTCGTATTCCAGACGCTTCTTCTCATCAGCGCTCAGCTCCAGGAGTGTATGATAGGCTTCTTCAATGTATTCGTTTTTATTTGCCATGGTTTGAAAGTCCTCCACCTTCTTCCCACCAAAAAAGCGCATCCAGCTGACCACATTGTCATCATCTGGCTTTTCTTTTGGAAGCTTTTTTAACTCCAGGATCTGGATTTCCAGAAGATCACTGTAAAGGGCGCTTGTCTTGTTGTCTCGCAGGGTAATTGTGCGGTAGCATTCGGTATCATCCGGGAAATGTTTAAAATTCAGGATGCTGACATGAATACATTTTTTGAGGTTGTCGTAGCTTTCGCCTTTCTTTAACTGTTCCGTATACATCTTGCAAAGATAAAAGATAATACGGTTTTTCCAGGCGTCAAACATCGCTACCTGCATCTCCATATCAATCTGAGTGCCATTCATCAGCTTTACCCGCACATCAAGGATTCCAAGCTTATCCTCGTCACTGTCTCGCGATAGAATCGTGGGTAAAAGCGTGGTTTCCTCAATCGTTTCCGGGTCTACCTTCAGAAGCGCAGATACGAACCCTTGTCGGACCTTCGGGTTCTACATCAGTTCCTTGAAACAGAAGTCAATCGTGGGAAGCATAATAAAATCATTGTTTTTCAGTGTCATAACGAATCTCCTCTCTGATATGGACAGCATACCGGAAGGATTTCTTTCTGTAATCATATCATTTTTTTCACGATGGGATAGTACCTAACATTAATTTTACAAAAGAAAGAGCTTTCGATATGCCGTTATGAGTTAACAACTGGCGTTATTATATCACAAAGCAAATAGCAGCGCATCTCATCCTCTATTAATATTTTATAAACTTTTTTTATAATCACTCTGTCATTTTTTTATAATAGTTTTGAGATAATTCAAAGTGCTGTTTTATTTGTTATATAAATATGATTAAAGCGACAGAAGGGTAAATCAATTCTGTCCTTCCTACAATATGAACC
>JAJQCQ010000085.1:0-1599 GCA_021202635.1 Lachnospiraceae bacterium
ATCTGGACGGTATCCGGATCATCAAGTCCTGTCACCTGGACGGCGAGAAATTCTCTCAGCTGAACGATGCCCTGAAAGATCTGAAAAAACAGTCTATTCATATGGAGCTGGGTACAAGCGTATTTATCTCCGCCGCGCAATTTGTGTTACAGGCCGGAATCGGCATCACTGTATATGTGGGCGTCCACCTCCTGACAGGCGGTAGCATCACCATTTTACCGCTGTTGCTTTCGCTGGTGATCGTGTGCCGGATGTATGGTCCGATCCTGACGATCCTCACGCTGCTCCCCATGCTGTTCCACACGCTTGTCTCTACCCGGCGTATGCGGGACCTTGCCGGTATTCCAATCATGGAAGGCCGCACGGATGTGCCGTTCCCTGATTATACGATTACGTTTAACCATGTGGACTTTGCGTATAACAAAGAACCTGTTCTGAAGGATGTGAATGCCGTGATTCCGGAGGGCAGGATCACCGCGCTGGTCGGCCCATCCGGCAGCGGGAAAAGCACCATGTCTAGGCTGATTGCCCGCTTTTGGGATGTAGAAAGAGGCGCAGTCGCTATCGGTGGTGTGGATGTAAAAACCCTTGACCCGGAATATCTCATGGGGATGATGTCTTTTGTGTTCCAGGATGTGACCCTGTTTGGCGACACCGTCTGGAACAACATCAAAATCGGAAATCCGGATGCAACGGACGAACAGGTCCTGGCTGCTGCGGAAGCGGCCTGCTGTGATGAATTTGTCAAAAGATTGCCGGATGGATATCAAACCCTGCTGGGCGAGAATGGCTCCACACTTTCCGGAGGCGAGCGCCAGCGGATTTCCATTGCACGCGCTCTCTTAAAGGACGCTCCTATTATCCTGTTGGACGAGGCTACCGCATCCCTCGACCCGGAAAATGAGGTGTTGATCCAAAGTGCTATCTCCCACCTGATACAGGGTAAAACGGTATTGGTCATCGCCCATCGGCTCCGTACGATTGCGGACGCAGACCAAATCCTGGTGCTGGATAATGGAGAAATAATAGAAACAGGAACACATGAGCAACTGATGGCACAGGATGGTCTGTATCATCGTTTATATCAAATCCAGGCAAAAAGTCTGGAATGGGCAGTGTGAAATCTCGGTCGAAGCTTTTCGTATTTCGTATGCGGTAAACGCCCGGGACAGCAACAATCCATTGTCAGATGGAGCATTTTTGCCTGGAAGAGTGGAAACTATGGGTTTGGTATGGTATACTGAGATAAGTTAGACATGGCTAACTATCTTGCCGTTAAGGAGGTGGTTTTTTGGAGCCATCAGCAATTCTCCCGGCTTATATGAGCGAACTGAAAGCCCAGCAGAATATCCGGGTGCTGACAAACAACGAACAGCGGATCGTCTATCAGGTAGACTGTGTGGATGGGACAGGTACGGTAGAAGTCCTTACGCTTTTTCCCGGCGTTGTCCTGCAATTCCACAGCTTTCACTGTAAATCCTTTTATCTGCCGGAAAGCAAAGAAGTAGGCAACAGTCTCAAAATCAATTATTGCTCGGAAGGACGCATGGAAGTCCGGATGTCCGACCATCTGTTTTTGTTTATGGAACCGGGAATTTT
>JAJQCQ010000085.1:1699-2067 GCA_021202635.1 Lachnospiraceae bacterium
GCAGAACTATTGCTTTTGCTCTGCCTGTCAGATATGCCGGAGAAAAGTGACGACCGGTCTTTTATGACCATGGGGCAGGTACAAATCGCAAAACAGGTGATGGAGATCATCAGTGCTGATTTGAGCAGACATTATTCTATAGAAAATCTGGCTGCTCCGTTTGGGGTCAGTCCATCCTCGCTGAAAAACTACTTTCAGGGCGTTTACGGAAAAAATATTTCAACCTGGCTGCGGGAAGCCAGAATGTCGGCGGCTTCCACTGCGCTGCGGGAAGGGAATCAGCCTGTGGCTGAGATCGCAGCAAGCGTTGGGTACGAGAACGCCAGCAAGTTCTCTGCGGCGTTTAAGAGCTTTTTGGGGGAGACCCC
>JAJQCQ010000085.1:2167-164010 GCA_021202635.1 Lachnospiraceae bacterium
GTATCTGCGGGCGTATTCATCGCCCTGTACTTTGTTGTGTTTCTGGTCATTGGGTGCTGCTGTATGCCTCTGCCGCCCCTTTATCTTTGTATGTCCAGCCTGATCGCCCTGGTGGCCGCTCCGGTTTATCTGATGCTGCTTAACAAGGCTCCCATGCACGGTCCTGTCTTCATTGCAGCCATGCTGCCCTGCCTGTTCCTGCTGCTCCAGGGAAACATATGGGTCGTAGCGGTAACCGGCGTTATAGCAGGTATCCTGGCTGAGATCATCGCCGGTGCAGGGAATTTCCGCAATCACAAACTGAACGTTTTAAGCTATGTGTTCTTTTCGCAGAATCTGCTGGGCGGATTCCTGCCGATCTGGATCATGCGCGACTATTATTTTGCCGATACGCTGGAGCGCGGTATGAGTGCGGATTTCTGCAACACGCTGGAGGCGATGACGCCCATATGGGTGCTGTATCTGATGATCGCCGGAACAGTTGTCTTTGCCCTGATCGGGTGCGTGATCGGCAAAAGAATGTTTAAGAAGCACTTTGAAAAGGCTGGAATGGTATGATGGATACACGGGAAGTAAAGTTTGATCTGCGGACAAAGCTGATGCTGCTATTGGTTGTGAATCTCTTTTTACTTCTCAGCCATGCCCTTATTTTTGAACTGGTTCTGGTATTCGGCTGCCTGCTGCTCATTACCATAGACGGGCAGCCGAAAAGCGCCCTGCATTTTCTGATTGCATTTTTCATCATGTTTGGGATTGATCAGCTTGCAACGCCTCATATGAATGGTTTTGCATTTACACTGGTATCCTTCCTTGTGGTATCTCTGCGAAAATTCCTTCCCTGTTTTATCCTGGGGAAATGGATCTTAACAAAAACAGAAGTCAGCGAATTTGTTGCAGTCATGTGGAAGCTGCGCCTTCCGCAGACCGCAATCATTCCGCTGTCCGTGGTCTTCCGCTATTTTCCTACGATCAAAGAAGAATGGACCTCTATCCGGGCGGCTATGAAAATGCGCGGCATCCATGTTTCTCTGGAACACATCATGGTTCCTCTTTTGATGTCTGCGGTGAATATCAGCGAAGAGCTGTCGGCGGCAGCTCTTTGCCGGGGCTTAGATAATCCCGGCGTTCATACCAGTCTTGTGCAGGTGAAATTCGGTTATCACGATTATGCCGTCTGGGTGATAACCGGAGTTTTGGCAGTGTCAGCATTGTTTTTGAAAGGGGTGGGGATTTTATGATTTCTTTTCAGGATGTGACCTGGTCCTATCAGGAAGACGGCGAAAGTAAAAGCCTGGATTCCATCCATCTGGAAGTAAAGGATGGAGAGTGTATCCTGCTCTGCGGGAAAAGCGGATGTGGGAAAACAACGATGACCCGCCTGCTTGGTGGCCTGATCCCCAACTTCTATGAAGGAAATCTGCAAGGTGCTGTATTGCTGGACGGAAGGAATCTTTGCGATCTTCCCATGTATGAAATCTCAAAGCAGGTCGGCAGTGTATTCCAGAATCCCCGCACGCAATTCTATACCGTCAACACCACCAGTGAAATCGCCTTCGGCTGCGAAAACCTTGGCATGGAACCGGAAATAGAAACGCCCCCTCGCTCCGCTCAGCGGCAGGACGATTCGCCCATGCAAAATCGCTGCGCGATGGGCGAATCTATCGCTGCCCGTGTCAGACAGACGGCCAGGGATCTGGAAATTGAATCTCTGCTTGATCGAAACATTTTCCATCTGTCAGGAGGCGAAAAGCAGATCATCGCCCTTGCCAGCATTTATGCCATGTCCCCGCAGGTCTATGTACTGGACGAGCCATCCTCCAACCTGGATGTTCAGGCAATTGAAAAGCTGCGGAAGATATTGGCGCTTCTCAAGCAGCAGGGCAAGACCATCATCATTGCAGAACACCGCATGTGGTACCTCAAAAACCTTGTAGACCGGGCGGTCTATATGGAGGACGGGAAAATTGTCCGGGAATATACGATGGCGGAATTAGCACAGTTCACGATTGAAGAACAGCTTCAGAGCGGGATTCGAACGGTGGATCTCCTCTCCTATCCGATCACCCCCTGCACGGCTGCCCCTTCCGTCCATACGTTAAAGCTTCAGGATATTCACTGCTTTTATGGAAAAACGGAGGCACTTTCTATCCCGGAGCTGTCGATTAATTCCGGCCAGATCACCGCGATCATCGGCAACAACGGAGCGGGAAAATCCACGTTTGTCTCCTGCATGTGCGGGCTTTTGAAGAAGGTGAAAGGAACGATTCTGCTGGATGGGGAAAAGCAAACCGCAAAATGTCGGGTGAGGCAAAGCTATCTTGTTATGCAGGAGACGGGCCACCAGCTTTTTTCCGACAGTGTCCGGGAAGAAATTGTACTGGGAAATCGTGACTCATCCGAAAAGAGCTTGCAGGAAATCATGAAGGCTCTGGATATTTCAGACCTTGCCGACCGCCATCCCATGACTTTATCCGGCGGTCAGAAGCAGCGGGTGATCATTGCCTCTGCCTGTGTTTGCGGAAAAAAGATTTTGTACTTTGACGAACCTACATCCGGCCTTGATTTCAGCCACATGATGGAAACCTGCCAGCTATTAAAGCAGCTCCAGAAGGAGGATGTCTTTCTGTTTATTATCACCCATGATTACGAATTGATTGCTTCTGTCTGCGACAGTGTGATCCATATCGAGGATGGACGGGTACAGGAACAATATCTTCTGGATGATGCGGGAATTATAAAATTGCGGGAATTTTTCTCCTGAAACAGATAAGCCTTTTAAAAGCTTCAGGTTTCCCTTTCCATGGAAACATTTCATGCAAAAATTCCTTTTCTTCGCGGGAAAAAATCACAATTCGAGAAGCCGCCGCGCTCTCCTGATTTCTTCTTCTGTGGGAGTCGGTATACCATCCAAAGAATACGGTATTCCAAGGTTTTCCCATTTAAAGCGGCCCAGCGTATGGTATGGCAGCACTTCCAGACGCCGCAGGGTCGAAAGTTCGCGCGTAAGTTCCCGCAAAGCAATCAGTTCCACCTCGGAATCTGTCAGACCCGGCACCAGCACATGACGGATCCACAGATCCTTTCCATGCTCCGAAAGATAACGCGCCATTGCCAGAATATTCGCGTTATCCTGTCCGGTCAGATCGTGGTGCAGCTGTCCATCCATGGCCTTGATATCAAGAAGGAAAAGATCTGTGACATCCATCAGCCTCCCAAACCGTGTCAGATACTCCTGATCCATCGAAAACGGATTACCTGATGTATCCAGCGCCGTGTGGATTCCTTTCTCCGTTGCCAGAGAAAAGAAATCGGCTACAAATTCCAGTTGTAAAAGAGGCTCACCGCCGCTGACGGTGATGCCTCCGTTTTTCTTCCAGTAGTTGCGATATCGATAGACCTTTTCGAAAAGCGCCTGCGGCGTCCAGAGCTCTCCCGCGTCTTTTTTCCAGGTCTCCGGGTTATGGCAGTAGCGGCAGCGCATGGCGCAGCCCTGCAGAAAAACAACACAGCGCACGCCCGGACCATCGACCAGTCCAAAGGTTTCCAGAGAGTGAACCCGGCCTATGTGGTCTGCGGAATCCACTCCGGCTATATTCTGATCCGTCACATTCTGATTTGTCATATCCTGCCCAGCCGTAATCCGATCGTCCATATCCTGATCCTCCAGGTTCATTTGCCTTGCTCCGCCATATAATCCATTTGAGTTTTCGTTACTTGTCATGCCCCGGCCACACACTTATTGCGCGGTCAAAGCTTATCCTGCACGAAATGCGGGATGCCCGCGCTCCTTACATCGCGGCATGGCAGGTACGGTTAATCACATCCTGCTGCTGCTCTTTTGTGAGGTCGATAAACTTCACTGCATAACCGGACACGCGGATGGTGAAGTTCGCGTACTCCGGTTTCTCTGGATGCTCCATGGCATCCTTCAGCTTTTCGATACCGAATACATTCACATTCAGGTGATGCGCTCCCTGGTCAAAGTAGCCGTCCAGCACGCTCACCAGATTTTCCGTCCGCTCCGCATCGCTGTGCCCCAGAGCGTCCGGATTGATGGTCTGCGTGTTGGAGATGCCATCCAGCGCGTACTCATATGGAATCTTCGCCACGGAATTCAGGGAAGCCAGAAGCCCGTTTTTCTCTGCACCGTAGCAGGGATTCGCGCCTGGGGAAAGAGCCTCGCCTGCTTTTCTTCCGTCCGGCATCGCACCGGTCGCCTTGCCATATACCACGTTCGACGTGATCGTCAGGATAGATGTAGAAGGCGTGGAATCGCGATAGGTGTGGATGTGCTTCAGCTTGCCCATAAAGGAACGCAGTACCCAGATTGCGATTTCATCCGCACGGTCGTCGTCGTTGCCATAGCGTGGGAAATCGCCTTCAATCTCAAAGTCGACCGCAATCCCCTTTTCATTGCGGATTGGTTTTACCTTTGCGTATTTGATTGCGCAGAACGAATCCACCACATGGGAAAATCCGGCGATACCGGTCGCGAAGCTGCGCTTTACATGGGAATCGATCAGCGCCATCTCTGCCGCCTCGTAGTAATATTTGTCGTGCATATAATGAATCATGTTCAGCGTACCCACATACAGATGCGCCAGCCAGTCCAGCATGGCATCGTACTTTTCCATGACTTCATCGTAATCCAGATATTCCGAGGTGATCGGCGCGTATTTCGGTCCGACCTGCTCACCCAGCTTTTCGTCCACACCGCCATTGATTGCGTAGAGCAGGCACTTGGCCAGGTTCGCGCGTGCGCCGAAAAACTGAAGCTCCTTACCCTGTTCGGTCGCAGATACACAGCAGCAGATGGAATAGTCATCGCCCCATACCGGACGCATCACCTCGTCGTTCTCATACTGGATCGAGCTGGTCTTTACCGAGATGGCAGCCGCGTAATTCTTAAAGTTCTCCGGTAGCCGCGAAGAATACAGCACGGTCAGGTTCGGCTCCGGAGCCGGTCCCATGTTCTCCAGCGTGTGCAGGAAACGGTAGTCATTCTTCGTCACCTGATGACGGCCGTCATTGCCAAAGCCTCCCAGCACAAGGGTCGCCCATACAGGATCACCGGAAAACAGCTGATTGTAGGATTCGATCCGTGCGAATTTCACCATGCGGAATTTCATCACCAGATGGTCGATCAACTCCTGCGCTTCCTTCTCCGTGAGAATGCCGGCCTGCATATCCCGTTCAATGTAAATATCAAGGAATGTGGAAATACGCCCTACGCTCATTGCTGCGCCGTTCTGCGTCTTTATCGCCGCGAGATAACCAAAATACAGCCACTGCACCGCTTCTTTTGCATTTGAAGCAGGCAGGGAAATGTCGAAGCCATATGCTTTCGCCATCTCTTTCATTTCCTCAAGAGCCCTGATCTGGTCTGCGATCTCCTCTCGGAGCTGAAAATCATACCTTCTCATTCCCTGACGCTCCGTGGCCGCAAAATCCTTCTTCTTGCTCTCAATCAGAAAATCAATCCCGTAAAGAGCCACCCTGCGGTAATCCCCCACGATCCGCCCTCTGCCGTAGGTATCCGGCAGTCCGGTCAGGATATGCGCATGACGCGCTTTTTTCATCTCCGGCGTATAAATATCAAACACTCCCTGGTTGTGAGTCTTGTGATATTTCGTAAATACCTCATGAAGCTTTTCACTCGGCTCATAGCCATACATCCGGCAGGCCTGCTCTGCCATTTTAATACCGCCGTAAGGCATAAATGCCCGTTTCAGCGGCTTGTCCGTCTGCAGGCCGACCACCTGCTCCAGTTCCCTTTTGTCCTCATCAATATATGCCGCACCATAAGCAGTAATCCCGGAAACCACTTCTGTCTCCATATCCAGGACACCGCCCTTTGCGCGTTCCTCCTTTTGAAGCTCCTGCAGCTTCCCCCAAAGTACCTCTGTTGCCTTCGTAGGTCCCTGAAGGAATGACTCATCACCATCATATGGTGTGTAATTGTTCTGGATAAAATCCCGTACATTCACTTCATACCGCCAGTGTATTCCCTGAAAACCTGCCCACTGCTCCCTGTCCTTTACTATGAAAATCCTCCTTATAAGATTTGCGGAATTAGTTTATGCTAACTACAGTTAGCATTATATCACACTTGTGCGCAAACATATGCATTTTTTTCAATACATTCGCCGCCAAACGCAATTCCTGCCCAATACATTTGCTGCAAAGCGCTATTTCTGGCCATTTCCGGGTCCCAGAGAACAGCTTCCGTTCAGCGCATTTCGACAGTCGCAGCAGTCATCCCGTAACCCAGCGTTTTTGTCCGGTGAAATCCATTTTTCATATAATAAGCGACGATGTAATCTACCGCACATATGCCCGGCAGGATACCCTTTGCCTCAAACTTCTCGGCATAATTCTTCTGCAAATGCCAAATTTTCCTCCACTTCTATAAATACCAACAGTGTTCCAGGAGCTGCCTCACATTGTGCTTGGAATCCCAGGCGGCACTGTACTGGTAGATTTCCAGTGGCAGCAGGTTCCCGGCAACAGCAGGACAACAGGCTTGTTTTTGTCTCCATATTCATAAGTTTTCATATCGTTTCCCCCCTCTACCAGTCGTTAGTAATAACTAACTCGCATTGTAACAGATACCAGGAGAGAAATCAATGCGAAACCTGAACGATAACACACCAAATTAAACATCACCGGGCGATAAAATACCGCAAAAATAATGGAGCAAATGCAGGGGCAGCTTATTCGTCCCGCACTTGCTCCACATAAAGCCGAAAAATTTTAATCGTAAAGAAATCTGTCAACACAAATCAGGCGATTTTCATTACGCGGCTTTCTTTATTATACTTATACGATTATTCCTCTGCGAGCAGTGCGCTCTCCAGATCAGCGAGCATCGTATCCAGTGCGGTAATTCCGCCTTCTGCTGTGTACCACACGGCAGGATGCTCCAGATACACGATGTTGCCGTTCTGGTAAGCGTCCGTCTGCATCACCAGTTCATTTTCCATAATCTCCTGTGCCAGCTGCGCTCCTTCTGTCTGAATCGCCGCGTCACGGTCCATCACAAAAATGTAATCCGGGTTCTGCTCCAGAATTGTCTCAAAAGAAGACTCATTACCATGTGTTGAAGTTGAGTCTGCCGCAGTGAGATTCTCAAATCCGATCTCCACGCCGATGATGGAGCAGCGGCCATCGTTCCCAAGCAGATTGAAGCTGCCGCTGGTGCACATACCTACCAGCGCGGTCTTGCCCTCAGCTACCTCCTGAAGTGCTGCGATGCGATCATCAAAGGCTGTCATTTTTTCATCAATCTGATCCTCCAGTCCAAAGATGGAAGCGATTGTTGTCGCGTTCTTGCGGACACTCTCTACCAGACCGATCTCGCTGTCCGTCGCCAAATATACGACCGGCGCGATCTCGCTCAGGTCGTCATAAATAGAACTCAAACGGCCGCCGATGAAAATAATATCCGGCTCGCATTCCATAACCGCTTCCAGATCCGCTTCTTTGATATTACCGAGGTTCAGAATATTTTCATCTTCCGCATAGGAAGAAAGGTAATCGATCGATGTGCTGGCGGTACCTACTACCCGGTCGCCCAGGCCAAGATTATCAAGAATGTCCAGAGAAGCCAGGTCAAGGATCGCGATGCGCTCCGGGTCATATGGAACCTCTACCTCCGCTTCTTCGCCATCCGCATTCAATGCAGTAATGGTAATTGTTTCTGCTTCTTCCGCACAGCAGGCTGTACTGATTGTCATTGCCGCGACAAGTGCAGCGAAAATAAGTTTTTTCATTTTCATAATCTCCTTTTATAAAGTACTGAAATAATAAAATCTGTAGTAACTGTGAAACTCTCTGCAGTTCCTGTTTTTCTTAATAGTAGATCGATAATGGTTTTCCCTCGATCTCCATGATCTCGAAATCTACGTTGTAAATGCGCGCCAGGGTCTCTTTCGTCATCACCTCCTTTACGGTACCGAATTTTTCGATTTTCCCGTCCTTGAACGCGCAGATGTAGTCCGAGTAAAATGCTGCGTAATTAATTTCATGCAGCACTAAAATCACCGTCTTCCCAAGCTCATCGCAGAGGCGACGGACAATTTTCATCATATTGGTGGCGTGGTAAATATCCAGATTATTCGTCGGCTCATCCAGCAGGATGTACTCCGTATCCTGAGCAATTACCATTGCGATATAAGCTCTCTGGCGCTGTCCGCCTGAAAGCTCATCAATAAACCGATCCTCAAATTCCTCCAGTTCCATATAAGCGATCGCCTGGCTGATAATCTCCTCATCCTCCTTTGTCGTGTGGTTCCCGGAATAGGGAAAGCGTCCAAAGGTCACCAGTTCCCGGACCGTCAGCTTCATCTGAATGTTATTTGTCTGGGTGAGAATTGCCAGACGCTTTGCCAGATCACGACTTTTCCACTGCGTAATATCTTTCCCTTCAAAATCCACTGCACCGCCGTCCCGTGCAATCAGCCTGGACAATATGTTCAAAACAGTCGATTTGCCGGCACCGTTCGGTCCGATCATGGAAATGACTGCCCGCTTCGGAATCTCGAAGCTGACTCCATCGACTACCGTTTTACCGTCGTATTGCTTTGTCAGTTTTTTTGCAAACATGGTCTGCTCCCTTCTTTTTTATGCGCATTCACCTTCTGGAATTCCTCAATATCAGATACAGGAAATAGATTCCGCCCCACAGGGTAATGAACACACTGACCGGCACGGAGTATACGAACACCCGTTCCACAACCAGCTGTCCCGCGACCAGCACCAGCATACCGAACAGAGTGGAACCGATGATCAGTTCCAAATGCCGATAGGTTTTCAAAAGCTGTCTCGACAGGTTTGCAATAATCAGGCCGAGAAATGAAATTGGCCCGACCATCGCTGTCGCCACCGCTATGTAGAGGGTCACACACAGCAGGAGCCTGCGGATGCAGCTGTCATAGTCCACGCCCAGATTGATTGCCTGATTTTTCCCAAGCGTAATCACATCCAGCAAAGACAGATCTTTTCGGAAAAGAAAAGCCAGCGCCGCAAGCACGATTACGGAAAAGATAATAATCTCGGTATTGATACTGCTGAAGCTCGCGACCAGCGTCGCCAGAAGAGTGTCATATTCATTCGGATCCATAATGCGCGTCAGCGTGGACTGAATGCTGGAAAAAAAGGAACTCAGCACTGTACCGACCAGCAAAACATAAAGAACATTATGCCCGGTCTTTTTAAACAGATAGCTGTAGATGATCGTTGCCGTGATCCCCATCAGCACCAGATCAATGCCAAACGCCAGATTTGATTTTGTCATAATAAAGCTGGCCGTGCCAAAGACAAAAACTACCGCCGTATGGATCAATGTGTACAGCGAATTCATGCCCAGAAGGCAAGGTGTCACAATCGTATTGTTTATAATTGACTGAAACACAATAGAGGCGCTGCCAATGGCAAACGCGGTAATCAACATTGCGGCCAGCTTCGGCGTACGAATTTTCATAGAATAACGAAAGAGCTTCGGATTGGCAAATTTTACACCGATCGTCATATAAAGGATCGCCGCGAGAAGCACCAGAACGGCCAAAATGACCAGCTTCCGGGTATTCGCGCGCCGCGCTGTAGTTGACTTTACTTTCATTTCGCACCGTCTCCTTCCTCAGCCATTTTCCGTATACCAAATTGCTTTCTAAGAAATTCCCCAACACGGACCGCTTTTCGCCCATGCTTCAAGCGATACATCAGAAGTCCGATGAACAGAATGCTGCCGAGAATGCCAATAATCAGCTCGATCGGCAGCTCATAAGGTGCAATCACGACCCGACCGATCATATCACATACCAACACGAAGATTGCTCCGAACAGCGCAACATCCGGCAGGGTTCCCCGAATCTTGTCTCCCTTAAACATCGCGACCAGATTGGGTACAATCAGGCCAATATAAGAGATAGAGCCTACGACTACCACCACGCTCGCCGTAATCAGCGCGGCAATGGTCAGCCCGCCAAACAGTACCAGATTGTAATGGATTCCCAGGTTATTGGAAAAATCCTTTCCCATACCTACAATGTTAAAATGGTTTGCGAAGATGAAAGCCAGAATCAGCATCGGCACGACCAGATATACCAGCTCATACCTCCCGCGGATGACCATGGAAAAATGCCCGACTGTCCAGGTGGAAAGTGCCTGCGTCATCTCATAGCGGTAAGCAAAATAATTTGTGATTCCTGTAATCACGTTGCCAAACATAATGCCCACCAACGGCACCATCACTACATCTTTAAACTGAATACGCTGAATAAACCAGACAAAGATCCAGGTACCCAGGATTGCGGTCGTAAACGAAAACAGCGCCCGGCTCCAGATCGTCGAGTTCGGCATAAAAAGAAGCGCCAGCAGAATCCCCATCTCAGCAGAAGAGATCGTCGCACTAGTCGTAGGCGACACAAACTTATTCATACAAAGCTGCTGCATAATCAGCCCCGTCACACTCATGCCCATGCCCGTACATAAAATTGCCAGCAGCCTTGGCAGTCTCGAAGCCATAAAAATCAGCCACTGCTCAGAATCTCCCGCAGCCAGACCCGCGAGATTCACATCGATCACTCCGACAAAAAGCGAACAAAATGAAAGCAAAAGCAGTGCCCCGGCAAGAATGATGGTGCTCAGATGTTCTTTCAAGACTCCTTTTTTCATGTAAACCTCCGTAAAAAGGCAAAAAAATAGCCACTATAGAGTATAGTGGACTGCTATCCGGTGAGTTTCTTAAAATTTTTATTAGCTTTTCCTAACAACTGTTAGGGATGATAACACAGATATGTCAGGAATGCAAGTATTTTTTTAAGATTTGAAAATCAAATGGCATGTGTGGGCTTTTGAAGAAGGCATATTCCTTACGCAGCCCTGCGCAATCGGATAGGGGAAACGCTCTTCTCCCCTATCCGCTGTGCCAAGCGCGAGTAGCGAAGCTACTAATTTCCACTCGCGCCTGTGTACATAATAAAGGCCGGAAGTAACATAGAACATCCGGCCGACTGATATGCTCCTATATTTTTATTTTTCAAAATTGAAAGCGCCAAATCCCGGATATACAGCACTCTCTCCCAGTTCTTCCTCAATGCGCAGAAGCTGGTTATATTTTGCCACACGCTCACTCCTGCTCGGTGCTCCAGTCTTGATCTGGCAGGTGTTTAAAGCAACGGCAAGATCCGCGATTGTGGTGTCCTCTGTCTCTCCGGAACGATGGGAAGCGATTGCCGTATAGCCCGCCTTGTGAGCCATCTTGATTGCTTCCAGTGTTTCCGATACGGAACCGATCTGGTTTAACTTGATCAGAATGGAATTGCCGCACCCCATACGGATTCCCTTCTGCAGACGCTCTGTGTTGGTCACAAACAGATCGTCGCCGACAAGCTGCACCCTGCCGCCGAGTTCTTTTGTCATGATCTGCCAGCCTTCCCAGTCTTCCTCATCCAGGCCGTCCTCGATGGAGTAGATCGGATACTTATCTACCAGACCTTTCCAGTGCTCTACAAGCTCCGCTGATGTGAATTTCTTCCCGCATTTTGGAAGGATATATTCGCCTTTCGCACTGCCTTTCCACTCACTGGAAGCGGCATCCATCGCAAGCACGAAGTCCTTCCCCGGCTCATATCCGGCTTTCCGAATCGCCTCGATAATGTACTGAATCGCTTCTTCGTCGCTGGCCAGGTCTGGGGCAAAACCGCCCTCATCCCCGACGGATGTCGCCAGTCCTTTCGCTTTCAGAAGGGCAGCCAGCGCGTGGAATACTTCTGTACACCATCTTAATCCTTCCCGGAAACTCGGTGCACCCGCCGGCATGATCATAAATTCCTGCACATCCACCGTGTTTGCCGCATGGGCACCGCCATTTAGAATATTCATCATCGGAACAGGCAGACGATTGCCGCTGATGCCGCCAAGGAACCGATACAGTGGAAGCTCCAGTGCTGTCGCCGCAGCCCTTGCACAGGCAATTGACACCGCAAGAATCGCGTTCGCGCCAAGGTTCGATTTGTCCTTCGTGCCATCCGCGCGGATCATCGCCGCATCGACCGCATAAATATCGCTTGCGTCCATCCCGACAAGCACATCATTGATTGTCCCATTGATATTCGCAACTGCCTTTTCAACACCTTTGCCGCCGAATCTGGATTTGTCGCCATCCCTTAATTCCAGTGCTTCAAACTCGCCTGTTGACGCGCCGCTCGGAGCCGCTCCCCTCGCGACAGTCCCATCTACGAGAGTCACTTCGGCCTCCACGGTCGGATTTCCTCTGGAATCAATGATCTCTCTTCCAATTACTTTTTCAATTTTTAAATAGTCCATCTCACTGTCCTCCTTCGGGTTTTCCATGGGTTCCTTCCTCCCTGTCCAGCAGTTACAGGGCAGAAAGGAGTGACCATGGTTTATTCACGGGTGGTTAGTTATTTCTAACCTTTTGTATTGTAACAGATACTAACAGGAAGCGCAAGAGAAAAATATAAGATTTTTTTCCGCAGTCTGGATATATTGTGCCAGCCCCTCCAGCAATTGTCCCAAGCTCCGCTCGGGACGCAGGCCTGCCCATGGCCGAAGGCCATTTTAAATGGGCAGGCTCTCCAGCCAGCCGCAGATCGTGTCAAGAGCCAGCTTTCCATTTCCCACATTACAATGGTTTTCTGCTTCTTCTTTTTCCGTAAAAAGGCGGAAAGTAAGGCTTCTCACATTCTTAAACATGTCAATCTCCCTGCCAATCATGTGATAGTCGATAAAGTGATCTCTGCTGGCCCCAAGAATAAGGATATCCTGGGTAACCTTATCCGCGATCGGCTCCAGACTGTAATCCGCCAGCTTTTTTGCATATCCATAAGCGCTGTCCGCTTCATAAGCATACATCCCGTGCTTTAAGCCCCAGTCAATCATCGGTTCCTTTTTGGCTTTCATATTGAATATAAGGTTAATTATGCCTTTGGCGTGCAGCTTCATAAGGAAATAAAACATTTTGCGGAGCGCAGGTGATTGTTCGCCGATAATCACATCCAAAAAGGACGGGAATACAGACCACGCAACGACTTTTATGATACGTTTGTCAAATGCGGCCGCCCTCGGTGCAAGGTAGCCGCCCAACGATACGCCGATGATCGTCACATCGGAGAGATTGAAAAAATCGAGCACCGCTTTCACCGGCTTTTCCCATTCATGTGTGAAATGCATTCCCTGTGTGCGGATCACACCGCCCTGTCCCGGCCCTTCAAATAAATAGACTTCGAAGCCTTTTTCCTGCAGATACAGCAAAGAAAACAAAAATTCCTCAAAATAGCTGTCATTTCCGCCATGAAGGAACAGCGTTCCTCTGCTTTCCCCTTCCGGCTTCACATGCATAACAGGCAGCTTCACGCCCTCATACGGCACTTCAAGCTTCCTGATGCGGGGATTTTCTCCTTCGAAATAATCCGCGTAATACTCGTAAAAAAGAGCAGTGGCTTTCTCATAGTATTTTTTCTTGTCGGGATCGCCGTCGTACATAAAAAATTCACTCATACGGTAATAAGCTATCGCGTTCTCGAACCGTTCCTCTTCCATCGCTTCGTCCCCGAGCGCGATCAGATCACGCTTCCAATCGGCACTGCTTTTTATTTTCCCACTGATTTTCTGAATATCCTCCAGACGCCCGCCGTCCCAATTGATGACGCGGTTGAGCTGGTAATTAAAATTTGCCTCATCGTTCAGCTTATATACGCCTTTTTTCAGAGCTATCGGCTGCGAAATATCATATTTTTTCATAGATAAAAGCCTCCTTGTTGATACCGTTTTATCATACAAGAAGGCTCCTCGCTTTCAATTACACGCTATCATGGTATATTTTCATACCGTCTTCGCAGCAAGCGCAAAGACCTGTTCCGAATAGTCACTCTAACCACACTAACTTTTCATAAAATCGCTTAGGCAGATCCCAAACATCCTCTTGCAGGTCGCCGCCAGGTGGGAGGGAGAGTCAAAGCCTGCCATCATTGCGGCATCCGTAATATTCCCCGATTTTAACAGATGAATATAGCTCTTCCTTATTTTTTCCAGTGCCAGATATCGGCGCAGAGCTATTCCCACATTTTCCTTAAACAGATGGGAAAAACGGCTGACTGAAACTCCGGCTTCCGCCGCCAGTTTGCTTATCGTATCAGCTTCAACACTCTCAACACTTTTGAGAGTCTCAAGAGCATTCTGTATCCGCTCGTCCATGGAAAAAGAGAAATCTTCTATCCCCAGCATATAGGTGATTGCCTCGTCCACAGCTGGAAGTGAGCGGGTATCAAGCCATACATTTCTTATTTTCTGTACAGTCTCACCATCCAGGACAGCATAGTTCTGCCCCTTCAGATAACGGCGGGAAAGTTCATTGGCAAATATAGAAGTTTTATCGAACAGGCAGATGAGCAGTTCCCCCTTTTCCGCGCAGGCTGTATGCAGAACGTCGGAATCAATGCATACACCCTCAGCTTCAAATTCATACTGATTCACACTGCACCTGATTTTATGGGAAACTCCGATTATGATATGCGACAGCAGGTGCCTGTGTTTTTCCGGTTCATGGTAAGCCGCATTCAGATACAGCCTGTCGTATTGAAAGAAACATTCCGTCACAGTATTATCCCCCTGTTCATCTGCCCTTCATTTTCAACCGCAGTCCCGGAACAATTACGAGTACAAATACAATTACCGTAATACTTGCTCCCACAATATCCGAAATGGACATAGGGCCGACTATTTATTGCGCCTGTCAGTCTTTTCCTGTGTTGTAGTGGAATCCGTTTAGACAATAAATGTCTTCGCGACTTCTGCCGCCTCTACGCAGTTTTCCGTGTAGGCATCCGCACCCATATCCTCGGCAAGCTGCTTTGTTACCGCGCCGCCGCCTACCATGATTTTGTATTTTTTCTCCGGATCGTTGCGCCGCAGAACCTTTACTACCTGTTCCATTTCAGGCAAAGAGGTGCTTAGCAGAGAGGAGATGCACACGATCTGCACATCCGGATTCTCACGGACTGCTTTCAGAAACTGTTTTTCCGAGATATCCACGCCAAGGTCAATGACTTTGAATCCCGCGCTGCGGAACATCAGCGCAACCAGGTTTTTCCCGATGTCATGGAGGTCGCCTTCGACAGTGCCAACAATCACAGTGCCGATGTTTTGCTCCTCAAAGGAAGCGTCTTTTTTTTCAATCAATGCGAAACCGGAACGGACACAGCGGGCTGCCGCGAGAATGGAAGGAATATCTGCCTCCTGCTCCTTATAGTGCTCCCCCATTGTGCGCATCGCTGGCATCATGGCCTCTTCCACAATGCGCATGGAGTCAACCCTTTGTTCCAGGGCTTCCGCTACCAGCTTTTCCGTCTCTTTTGGATGTCCGGCTTCTATGGATTGCCGCAATTCTTCTAATACTGTCATAAATATCCCCCAATATGTCAGCAACAGAATCCTTCGTTTCTGACTGTTCCGTCTGCATTATCACTCAGATTAACAGAATATATTTATGTCAACAAATAGCAGCTTGTGTAGGCAATCGTACAGGGACCATAATAGTAGTCCAGATGATTGGCCTGACAGACCTGTGTGACCAGCATGCCATACGCTTCCATCGACGAAAAGGCTTCCTTCGGAAAACGGCAGGGCTGATCCGGATAGGTGCATGTTTTACACTTCGTACAGCAACCCGCGCCAATCGCAAGCATTCCAGGGTACTGACTGCGCAGCGTTTTCTCGAATGCGTAAAAGGTTTCCTTGTGGCGCTGTTCTGTCTCCATCATAGCTTCCCCGTCCAGCTCGTCTTCCAGCTCTCCGACGGTCTGTACGATGATTCCTTCCTGGTACTGTCCGATCTTTTCCCGGCATTGTTCCAGAGAGCCGCATCCGGGCGGACAGCTCCAGCATTTTCCATACATATGACAGGTATTCGCCTCACACATCTGGCGTACTTCCTCGCGCAGCTCTAATGTGCCGCAGTCCAGAAACGCGACGTGAGTGAAGCCCTGCGTTTCTCCCTGCTTCTTTAACTTATCCATATCAATCAATTCAAATCACTCCCATTTATTTGGTTTTTCAGCTCTGTCTCTGAACTCTTAAGTCATCACACTTCTTCAAATCCCAGCTGCTCCACAAAACAATCCTGAAATTCCGGAAGTGCTGCCAATTCAATAAAATCTGTACTGCGCGCAAGTTTCTCAGACATTTTCAGTTCCTCCCGGCTAAGAAGCGCCAGCTTTGCTCCTTCTCCGGCCGCATTCCCAATCGACCGCACCCGTCCGACCAGAGAACGTGGAAACATCCCAATCTCCCCGGCGCTCGTCGGATTCATATAATTGCCAAACGCACCGGCAATGCGCACTTCTGTGATATCGTCCTCTGTTATCTGAAGCTCTTCCATCAGAAGCTGGATTCCGGCGGCAATCGCGGCTTTCGCCAGCTGTACCTCTCCCACATCCTTGCGGGTCAGATAAACACCCTGTTCGTTTCCAGCGTCTTCCGGAGGGACAAGCACAAACGTCTGTGGATCCGCCTGTCCGCTCTCCAGTCGGCCGTTTTCGTCAATCATTCCTGCGCGAAGCAGACAGGCGACCAGGTCAATCAGACCGGAGCCGCACAGTCCCACAGCCGGTTCACCACCAATCGTTGTATACCTCCAGTTTCCATTCTCATAAAAGACATGATCCACTGCCCCTGCTGCCCCGCGCATTCCACAGGTGATTTTCGCTCCTTCAAACGCGGGGCCAGCCGCTGTGGAACAGGCAACCAGCCTTTTGCGGTTTCCAAGCACCATTTCGCCATTTGTGCCAATGTCCAGCATGAGCGTAATGTTATCCTCCTGATCGGGGCGTGTCGCCATCAGGCAGGCGCAGGTATCCGCACCTACATACCCTGCAATCACCGGCAGCATCAGAAGCTGTGCGTTCGGATGAACGTGCAGTCCGTAATCCGCGGCGCGCAGCGTCAGCCTGGCGCTGATCGCGGGCGTGTATGGCGCATGAACCAGACTTGCCGGTGAGATGCCGAGAAACAGGTGGTGCATACAGGTATTTCCTACCACACTTACCTGAAAAATATCTTCTGTACATATTGATGCTTTTTTGGCAAGAATCGAAAGCATCCCGTTTACTGCTTCACGAATGCACATGCTTACTATTTCTATTCCGTGTTCCAAGGCGTAATTTGCCCGCATGATCACGTCCGCTCCATACTGTACCTGCGGATTCAGGCGGCTTTCGACTGCCAGGGTACGGCCGTCCTTCGCGTCCAGAAGATACCCCGCCACTGTGGTTGTCCCGATATCAAAGGCCGCGAAACAAATTCGGCCCGGCTCACGGCGCAGATCAAGAATTTTTTCATCTGTATGAATGGCATACCACTCTGTGGATTCCGCGCGTCTGGCATACAGGGAAGAAGCCAACGCGGGATCAGGGTATATCTGTTCGAGCGGTTCGTCCTGTGTAAGCTGTTCTGTCATTCGAACCCAATCCGAGCGTTTATCTCCGGTCTCTGGCTTTTCAAGCTGTATTTTATGTAACGAAAGTCCCGGATGATACGTCACCGGGCGCAGATATCCTTCCGTCAGTATTGCATACTCTTTCGTCTGCGAAGAGAATGTGTCGACAAGGATATCCGCCATCACCTTTGTCTGACAGGCACGCACGGGCTGGCTGTACGCTTCGGCTGCAATTGTCTTTTCCGAATCACGAACTTCACATGACAATGCTATGTTGTCGTGAGAAGATATTTTTGTATCAATAGCCTCGCATGGTAAAGTTGTATCACCGTGAGATAGCATATCCGCGATCCGCACCAGACATTTACCACACTTTCCTGCTCCACCGCAGGGCGCGTCCGGCTTCAATCCCGCCCGGATCTCCGCCTCCAGCACTGACATGCCCTCCGGAACGCTGACAATCGTTCCCTCTCTGATAAAAACAACCTTATACATCGAAGCCCTCTTCTTTCACGAAACTTTAACTGCCATGTATTTTACAGGAAACGATAAGAGCCATTCATCGTTTTCTATAATCACTGCACGTATTCTTATGTGTTTTTAGTGTAACACAAAAAGCGCCGCCCTACAATGCACTTTTTACATAGCAGGACGGTGCTTATCGAATCCTTTTAAAACACCGACGGCATACACAACTGTATATGCATCATCATGATAGATTCACGGAAATCATATGATTACGCCGCTACAAGTCTCTTCGCAAGGGATGCCGCGCTTGCTGCATCTTCTGAGTATCCGTCCGCCCCGATTTCGTCCGCAAATTCCTGTGTAATCGGCGCGCCGCCTACCATCACCTTAATATTGCTTCGGAAGTCAGATTCATTGAGCGCAGTAACGGTGGCTTTCATCGCCGGCATCGTCGTTGTCAGCAGCGCGGACAGGCAGATGATCTTCGTGTCAGGATTTTCTTTATAAGCTTCGATGACCTTATCCGTTGAAACATCTACGCCAAGGTCAACCACTTCAAAGCCAGCACTCTCAATCATCATGGCTACCAGGTTCTTGCCGATATCATGCAGGTCACCGGAAACCGTAGCGATAATCACTTTTCCGTTCGCACCGGTGGATCCGCTTGCAAGATGTGGCTTGAGTACTTCAACGCCTTTCTTCATCGCGCGCGCTGCCACAAGCATCTCCGGCACGAAAATCTCGCCATTTTTAAATTTATCACCTACGATAGTCATGGTATCAATCATTCCATGGTTCAGAATATCCATCGGATCGCAGCCCTCATCAAGAGCCGCCTGGACTGCCGGACCTACCAGCTTTGCCTTGCCTTTTTCTACCAGTTCCGCAACTTCTGTAATTTTTGACATAATATATACCTCCTTGCCTATATTACTTATTTTTTATAACAGTTCTCTGTAAACTCTCTCTAAAAAATACGACAGTTTATTTTTTCACCGGTCCGATCAGTCCTTCCCGGTAAGCGCCGATGTATTCCATACAGTAATCATCCAGTCCGAGAAGCGCCTCAGTAGAGTACACCAGTCCCAGCATATCCCGGTTGGTCGGATCCATGATTGCGCTGTCAAGCCCCGCATTCATTGCCAGCACCAGGAATCCGTAATTGATCAGCTTCCGAACCGGAAGGTTAAAGGAAATATTGCTGATGGCCGCCGTAATATGTATGGATGGATACTGCTCTCTCACCGAGCGGATGACCTCGGTATTGGTCTCGATTCCGTTCTCGGAGGTGCAGAGCATCTCTACGAGCGGGTCAATGTGAAGCCGGCTCGGAGAAATCCCATACTCCTTTGCTTTTGCCATAATCTTATCAAAGACTTTCAGACGATCCGCCGCATTTTTCGGAATGCCGGTATCATCGCTGAGCAGCGCAATCACTTCCCAGCCCTTGTTCTCCGGCTGCGCCATAATCGGGAAAATTGTATCAATCTTACTTCCCTCGCCGGATACGGAGTTGAAAATACCGGGACGCTTACAGAACTTGTATGCCTCCGTCAGCACTGCCGGGCTTGGGCTGTCCACTGAAATCGGAAGGTCGGTCACTTCCTGAATGCAGTCGATCATCCAGTGCAGCGTTTCCACCTCCTGCGCCTCCGGAACCGACGCACAGCAGTCAATATAGGTCGCGCCCGCTTCCGTCTGTGCGATGGCCCGCGCCTTGATAAACTCTGCGTCACGCTTCGCAATCGCCTCAGCAACAGAAGGAATCGAGCCATTTATCTTTTCACCAATAATAATCACTTTTCCTGTCCCTCCTTAGAACATAATCTGCCACGGAAGTCTGGTGGATTGTGCAGCATCAATGCCGTATTTTTCCGCATTCAGCTTATCGATCGCGTTGCAAAGAGACATATACACGCCCGGATATACCGATCCCGGACCGCCCTGCGCAATACAGGGGATAAAGTATTTGTTGCCGCACTCTTCGCAGACACGGCGAACAACTGCTTCACAATTTTCATCGGTCCAGTTTTCAAAATCTACCGCACGGTTCTCGATGCCGCCCATAAAGCTGATCTTTCCACCGTACTTTTTAATCAGTTCCGGAATGTTATTCGTCTCCATGCAGCCCTGCCATACATCAATGCCCATCTCGATCATGTCCGGAACCAGCGTTGCCGCATAGGAATCGGAGTGATGAATCACCAGTTCTACCCCATGGCTGTGGTAGTATCCATAAATCTGCTTGTACGGCTCTACAAAGAAGTCTTCGAACATGGCCGGACTCATAAAGGTGCTGTCGAGGCCGCCCCAGTCGTCGTGATGGAACAGCGCGTCCGGATGCAGGTTCGAGCAGATGCCTTCCGCCAGCTCCAGCTCCCATTCGGTCAGATATTTGATCAGGTCGTGCATCTCGTCCTCATTGGTAATATAATACATCAGCGCGTTCGAAATCTCGCAGAGGTGATGCGTCTGCTCAAAAAGTCCCGGTGCGACAAACGCGGCCTTAAAGGACTGCTCACCGTCCACCGCGTCATAGGTCGCCTTCACCATATCCCACTGATCCTGCGTGAATTTCAGCGAAGGAGCATGGACGTATTCTTTCCAGTCCTCAATGTCCTTTACCACGATTTTATCCGGCGTGTGTACCGGGAACGCGCCCGGAACGCCTTCCGGGAACGTATTTGTGACGCCCCAGGCATTCACAACATTCTCCTGTCCGGGCTGAAGCAGCGGACTCGAGAACATAAAGGGATGCATCAGAAGCTGAACGGCTTCATACTGATTCACAATGCGATCCGGGTTCCCTCCACGAATCACCTCGAGCATATTTTGTTTTGGTGTCAACATATTCGTATACCTCCTTTTTTCGCGCACCCAGAGCCATTCGAGAATATAGCAAAATTGTTATTCTTAATAAGGCTGGGGCTCGATTTGCTATAGTCAAAACGACGTCCGCACCGTCGGATTTGATGAGTCTATTGTATCATTTGCACAGTCCTTTCAACAGTGTTAATTCTGAGGAAAATTTAAGTGCTTTTCCTACAAATTGTAGTATGGTCGTATCTGAAATAGCGGGATTTTTTTCCCCGGCTCTTTTCATACTTTTTAACAGTTCAGCATAGACTTCCACCTGAATATATGCTATAAAAAGATAAGCATGAAATAGTAACTGCGGTTACCGGAAATTATACCTAAAGGAGGATTTTTCTATGATAAAAGCAACCTGTTTCTCAGACCGTCACTATTCCATCGGACAAATTGACGATAAGATGTATTCTTCTTTCACGGAGCATCTGGGCAGATGCATCTATTCCGGCATCTATGAGCCGGGACATCCGACAGCGGATGAAGACGGTTTTCGAACGGATGTTATGGAGCTCGTGAAAGAACTGGGAGTGCCGATGATTCGCTATCCGGGAGGGAATTTTGTGTCCTGCTATGACTGGCATGATGGAATCGGCCCCAAAGAATCCCGTCCAAAACGGATGGATTACGCATGGTCCAGTATTGAGACAAATGAGTTTGGAATCGATGAGTTCTGCAAATGGGCGAGAAAAGTCGGCGTGGAGCCGATGATTGCAGTGAATCTTGGGACAGGCTCTATCAAGGATGCCGGGGATCTCGTGGAATACTGCAACCATCCGGGCGGAACATACTGGAGTGACCTGCGCGCTAAAAATGGAAGCCCCGAACCTTATAACATCAAATACTGGTGTCTTGGCAATGAGATGGAAGGTTCCTGGCAGGCAGGTCATCTTTCTGCTGAGGACTATACGAAAAAGGCGCTCGAAGCAGCGAAGATCATGCGCTGGGTAGATCCTTCGATCAAGCTGGTGGCATGTGGCAGCAGTTATGATATGCTTCCGACTTATCTGGAATGGGACCGCGTGATGCTGACCGACCTGTATAATGAGGTCGATTATCTCTCCACGCACAATTATACGATGAATGCAGGACAGGGACTGGCGAATTATATCGCTTCATACAAACAGCTGGATCAGCATATCAAAAACAGCAGCGCGGTGATAGAATTCGTGAAAGCGAAGAATCACTTCACAAAAGACTTGAAAATCTGCCTGGATGAATGGAATGTGTGGAATTTCCAGGACATCAAAATGGATTCTCTGAATGATCTGGCGGGTGCTACGACCTTCGAAATGACCTCCGCCGGGAAATGGGAGATCGCTCCGCCGATTCTGCAGGAAAAGTACAGCCTGCTGGACGCAGTGGTGGTGGGCGGACTTGGCATCACCCTTCTGAACAATGCGGATACGGTAGAGATCGCCTGCCTTGCACAGCTGATCAATGTCATTGCTCCGATTACGACCGTGCGGAACGGAGACCTTTTCAGACAGGCTATTTACCATCCTTTCCACATGTTGAGCAAATATGGCCGCGGCACGGCTATGAAGGCTGTCGTGGATGCTCCGGTTTATTCCAGCGTATATGGCGATCTGAAGATTATAGAGCCCGCAGTGGTTTATCAGGAGGAGAGCAACGAGGTACATCTTTTTGTTCTGAACTGTGAAGAAAAGGAAACGGTAGAGCTGAATATAGAGCTTTCCGGCTATGGCGATCTCAAAGTAAAGAGGCATCTGACTCTTTGCGGGGAGGATTATGAAATCAGAAATACGATTGAAGAGCCGGATAATGTAACAATGAAGGAAGTGAAAACAGCCGGTGAAACATGCGTAGAGCTTCCGCCGCTGTCCTGGAACGTCGTAATTCTTGGATAACAAGCCGCGAAATTTTCTATCCTCTGTGCGAAGCTCTGCGTCTGATTTGTGAAAGCCAGACGCAGGGCTTTTTCATTCAACAGGAAAGTTCTCCGAACTACCCAATCGGGCAAAAACGGATGTAGTAATGATTCGTTTACATTCACCGAATGGTCTCCGTGTCCTTCGAGCAGGATAAACGTCGCCTCCGTCTGACGTAACGGTGAAAAATCAGATGGTGTGCGCAATCCGCGCAATCTGATCAGACGCTTCCAGATAAAGCGGAAATTCTAAGGTGTTCTGGCAGGCCATCCCATCCAGGCGGGTAATTGCCCCCAGTCCGCAGCCAATCGTCCCATTCGGAAGCGGCACGACTGGAAACGTCCTACCATGGCGCAAGAATACCTTTGAAGGATTCTGTGCATTTTCAGAAGAATCTGTTTCCGGAATATAGGACTTATATCCAAATCCAGCCAGTTTTTTTGTGGCAATTTCTATATTTTGTTCTGATGTGTCGGCCGCCAGACGGACCGCCACGGGAGCAAATCCTCCCACGTCCCGGAGTGTCTCGCTCCAGATTTCTTCTGTCTGATTGCATCCCGCACCGCCGATGGCAATCGTGAAATCCGTAAATACTGAATGCTCCAGCACCTGCTTTGTGTGCTGCATCTCTGTGCGTGCAGGAGGATAGCCCAGTTTTTTTGCCTCTTCCGCGGAACTGGTCCGGTAATCCAGACAAAGCTCCTTCATTTTCACATTTTTACAGAAATTCAGGATACCAGTGCTTAACCGCCCCGGTTCGCAGTGCGCGCTCCAGAAGACATCCTCCGCCAGTGTAAAATGTTTGCGAACCGTCTGTGCCACATCCATAAGCTGCTCATATTCCATCAGGAAAAAACAGCCCTCCAGAGTCACAGCACGAATACACGCATCCTCTGCGTCTTCGGAGGCGGCAGCCAGTTCCTTCTTTAACGCCTCCGTGTAAAGTGCTTTCATCTGGCTGTTATAGTGAAAAATACATTCCGGCCATTGTTCGCGTTTTCCATCCAGCCGAAAGGGAAACGAAATTTTCAATTCTAACTGTTCCATTTTCTTTTCTTCCTTATTTATATTTTTTTGTAATCATTCAGGTCAGTTTACTGCAGATAAATCTGTGCCTGTCTCTAGCACTTCAGAATCTGCATAAAAGAGATTTCGTTTGGCTCCAGGCAGAGCTCCACAGTCAGCAGATTTCCGGAAATCTCCCGCTTTTCGATTGTCAGCTTCGGCTCGCATATATGCCGCAGATATTGAAAATCCTTTTGTGTAAGCTCATTCTCATATCCCAGCTGCTTCCAGTTCTGCAGCGGATCGCCATATTGCCTGTTCAACCTCCAGGTTTTTATCTGATACCAGCCGTTCTTCACATCTGCCAGTTCAAGCGAAAGCCGCAGCCTCCTGGTGTCTTCAAAGTAAAGCTCCATGCTGTCTCGGTCTATTTCATTTTCCTTCGTCTGGTAATAGGCTGCGCCCAAACTTTGCTGGTTATGGCAAATGACGCTGTAGGAATCCATGCGGTCAGTCGAAAGCAGAAAATGCTCCTCTTTCTCCAGGCACCATTCATACATCTGGTTTAGAAACAGAAACGCATAACCGGCAGGCTTCACAACACTGTCTTTTGAAATCAGACCGCTGCCCCCGTAAAAAGGTCCTTCGGAGTCATAATATTCAGACAGACGGTCGCTGCCCGGATAATAGGCCAGACATTCGGATTCTCCGCAGATCTCCAGCATATTTTTTATAATATATGCCCCCTTAAAGCAGCTGTCGTTCATGTAATTCCGGTCAGAAACAGTCAGGTTCCACTCTGTCACATAAATCGGCACGGGATCCATACCTGCCATTCGAACAAGCTCTTTCATTCGCTGAAGATTGTGCAGCATTGCAGAGGGATCCTCTGTCCGCCTGGAAAATCCGTCTCTCTGCGTCTGGTCACGCTCGTAGCCGAAAAAAGTTATGGAAAGAAAATCCGGCTGGCGGCTTCTGAATGCCCATTTCTGAAGAAATCGCATACAGGAGTATTCTTCCTGCGGGTCTTCCTGAATCATAAAGTCATTTCGCAGACAGCAGCCGCCAAAGGCGATCCCTTCCGCATATTGCTTTATAATGCTTCTGGTAAGCTCAAACTGTTCAAAATACAGTTCCCAGCTTCCCGGCTGCTCCCAGGTGGAATCGTCCATCCAAAGCTCCATTCGCCAGGTACTCAGTTCTTTTTTCCGGTATCGCCGCAAAAGATGCTGCAGCAGTGTATGTAAAAGCTTTTCATACACTGTTTTTTCATATTCAGAAGGAACTGTTTTTTCTTGCAACAGGGAATTTCCTACCGTTCGGAACAGACGCCGCGGTTTCCTTCCAAGCTCTATGTGGGGCTTCAGATGATGTTCCAGTAAAAAATCAAAAATCATATCCAGCTTGGAAAAATTGAACACTCCGGCAGCTTCTTTCGTATCAACCAGCAGTTCTTCTGAAAAAACATCCCGGAATCGCACATACCGAAAGCCAAGCATAGCGGAAAGCTCCAGCAAGTGATCGCGGATCTCTGACTGCAGAAAATCAGCCGCCGCACCAATGTTGATCGTATCCTGCCAGCTTTTTTGAAGCTTTCCCATTTCTGTGGCAGTGCAGCTGATTCTGAATTTTTCCGGAGCCTCTGTCTTCTCCTGCCGGGTTTCCGCTTCTTTTTCGACAAGCTTATTTTTTTTCTCTGCTCCATTCTTTTTCCGGAAAACAGTTGGAGTTACCCCGTAAACGGCTTTCATTGCCCTGTTAAAAGCTGCCAGGCTGGTAAAACCATTATCACAGGCAATCCGAATCACCGATTCGTCGGTATCAGCCAGATCGCTGATCGCATGCTTCAGCCGCACCTCTGTCAGGTATTCTGAAAAATTTTTCCCATAATATTTCTTAAAAAATCGAGCCAGATACCCCGGGGACAGGTAGAGCTTTTCTGCGAGATCCTCCAGCCGGAGCGGTTGTGTATAATCGGTGCTGATATAATGATCAATCTGACGCAGACGTTCCTCAATCTGCACATTCTTTCCTGCTTCCGGAATGCTCCGTTCTTCTTTCCGAAATATATGGCTTTTCGCGGTTTTTTCTCTGTCTTCCACGGGTCTTTTCCTTTTCTTTTCATTCGTACTTTTTATCATACCACAACATCTCAGATTTGACCACCATAATACGAAATACAAAAAGCAATCCATTTTCGGAACCTGCTTCCCAAAAGGTCAAAAAACAGTTTTACTATTTGACCTTTTGGGATTTTTTTGACGAACCTTGGAAAAAAAGGTGACAATTCACCCCCTTATCCGGTAAGAAGCAAAGAAGCAAAATTTCCATTAATCTGTTAAGATAAAAAAGAAGAGTCAGGCATTTCAGATTTATCATGCAAATTACCTGATGAGAGTAAAAATACGGAATTACGTCACTTGCGAAAGCGGACGTATTCCAGACAGAAAGGAGTTTCTATTATGAGTAAAAGCGGAATATCCAGAAGAGAATTTCTGAAAGGAAGCGCAGTCAGTGCTGCTGCTGCGGCAGTCGCACTTTCCGGGATCGGAACCAGAGTAGTCGGTGCGGAGGAGGCGGTAACAGAGGCAGCCGCTGAAGCGGCTTCTGGTGCGGCGATCTATACACCGGGTACCTACACGGCTTCCGCAACCGGTATGGGGACAGTAACGATGACGGCGACCTTTGATGAGACCAGCATCATTGATATCCAGCTGGATGTTTCTCAGGAGACAGACAGCATAGGCCAGGCGGCGGCGGACGAGCTGATCAGCCAGTGTCTGGAAGCACAGAGCAGCGACATCGACGGGGTATCCGGCGCTACACTGACCTCCGATGCGGTAAAGGCTTGCCTCGACGACTGCATTGCACAGGCCAGCGGGACAACGGTAGAGGCAGAGGTTATTGATTACGCGGCACTTTATGGTTCTAATTACAACTGGCTTGGCGAGGCGCCGGTGATTGACGACAGTGAAATCGCTGAAACCTATGACTGTGATATCCTGGTCATCGGTGGAGGAAACTCCGGTGTTCCCTGTGCCCGCAAGGCTGCGGAGCTTGGTAAAAAAGTCATTGTCATGGAAATGCTGAGTGAGGATGCGTGGGCTCCGCTCGGATGTGACGTCGGAACGGTCAACAGCCAGGCTTTCCAGGATCTGTGTGACGGCGATACCGTAGATGAAATTGCGGTTTATAATGAGTGGATGCGCCGTACCTATGATCGCTCCAATCAGCATTTTGCGTACCTGTACGCGACCCGGAGCGGAGAAGCGCAGGATTATATGCGTGAGGTAGCGCCGGAAGAAGAACTCGAAGAATTCAGTGTTTATTACAATTTCCCGAACGGCCGTTATTATGATGGAGAAAACCATTATCAGGTAAACCATTCCGGATATACCTCCTTCCCGGGCATGATCTCCTATCGTGATTTCTACAATACGCTTGGCGGCGGTGAGAACCAGCCGGCATGGAAAGCAATCATGCAGTACAGCATCGAGGATGCGCAGAACAATGGCGCCGAGTGGCTGTGGGGAACCAGTGCGGTGGTGCTCTGCCAGAACGAAGCAGGGGATGTAACCGGCGCAATCGGAAAAGATGCAGACGGCAATTATATCAAAGTAAATGCGACGGCAACCGTCTGCTCTGCGGGTGATTTCTCCGGCAACGGCGAAATGGTGCTTGGTCTGATGGATGAGGTGCGTGAGCTGGCTGAGGCCTGCGGCGTAGAGCTGAATCCGGATAACTTCCGCGGTATGGGCCAGAATGGTATGGGACACAAGCTGATGCTCTGGGCTGGCGCTGTCATGGAGCCAGGCCCGCGTGCAGCGATGAATTTTGGGAATGGCGCTGGCTCACCGAGCCTTGCGGCTTTTGGCAACTACCCGGTATTTGGCAGCGACGGAAAGCGTTTCTACAATGACGCGATGCTCCAGTTCGGCGGTCAGGGCTTTTTCGCACGCCGTCCGGCAGGGGAACGTCTCTGCACCATCATGGATTCCAACTGGAATGAAAATATGGCTTACATGGGCTATGAGCACAATGTCTCTTCCTGCACCTGTGAGCGTGAGTGGGATCTTGTCGTACAGAGTATGGAAGAAGGCGTAGAAGCTTATCATGCCGACCCGGAAACCGCCGGACCGGAAGGGTTTGACACCTACTGCTTTACCGGATACGGCCTGGAGAAAGGCTCCCACCTCTATGTAGCGGATACGCTGGATGAGCTGGCGGATTACCTGGGCTATGAAGGCGATGCGAAACAGGGACTTCTGGATGAGATCGCGCATTACAACGAAATGTGTGCGGCAGGCGCGGATACCGATTTCGGCCGTGACGCTTCCCTGATGCTTCCGATTCAGGACGGTCCGTTCTTCGGCGTAAGCACCGTGACCAGCAAGGGACGTGTATCCTCCGGCATGGTGCAGATGTCCGGCGTACTCACCACCGACAACAACGAAGTGCTTCGTTCGGACGATACCATTATCAACGGCCTGTATGCGGTCGGAAATGACTGCGGCGGACGCTACGCGATTCAGTACCACACCCTGATGGCAGGAAACTCGGTTGGATCCGCAGTGACGCACGGATACTGCCTGGGCGAGTATCTTGGTAACCTGTAAAAAATTTTATGACCGGGTCTCATGCATATTATTTATGTATTACAGATCTGAATAAAAATGTCCGTAATCGGGCAGGAGGCGGCTTTAGTCGCCTCCTGCCCGATTCTGCGATCGAGTAAGAGGGCGGCATCGCTTTCTTTTATAGGTAATAGAGGGTTTCAACAGCTCATCCTCCGCCGGGAATAAAAACGCGGCGCTGATTGTATATTTGATCAATCTCCCGGCGGATGCTGTCGTATTATGCGTGCTTGTCTTTTTTGTAATCTTCAAAGCCATCTTAGCCTTCTCCTTCCACATCTTAAAAGTAATCATGATACCACGGATTGCTCCGTGCTTCGCACTCCCGCATCTCCTCTGCCACTCCGGTCGGCCAAATCAACGCCGATTTCAAAAATGGCCGATTATCCATTATCGTCTGCTTCAAGTAAAAAATCGTCACAAATTCCGCGAAGCGTTCTCTATTCAGCCTCTGCTGTTTCGTCATCATCCGTCTGCCACCCGAATCATTTCTCCGCCATAACCGATACCTACTTATCGTATTGCTTTGAGAGTACATGTTGCTCCCCATCTTTTCATAACCGATACATTAGAAAAACCCGCATTTTTCAGTACTTCCATTTCATGTTCAGGCAGTAATGGGGTGTCGTAATGATAAAATGCATGATCTGTTATATTTTGCTTTTTTTTTCAAATACGCCAGATTCTCAAAATATTCCCTTTCAAGGGCGGCTGACTCTGCAAAATAATCCGTCAATATAAAATAACCACCATCCTTTAATGCGCGGAAAAGATTTCGATACAGGGAAAGCTTCTCTTTTTCAGTATAATGGTGGAGTGACTCCACAGACACCGCTACATCGTATTTTTCAATTCCAAGTGGTACATCAAAATAAGAACCGCAGATAAGCTTCATGTTCTTAAATAAAGACTTCTTTGCAAGCGCCCCCAGCATAGCCTGCGATAAATCAATTCCAGTTATAACTGCATCCGGGTTTATCATAAAATACTCTTCTAATTCAATTCCTGTTCCGCAACCCAGGTCAAGAATTTCGCACCCCGCAAAAAAAGGCAGTTGTGCGGCAGTAAATTTATAAAAACCATTTTCACTGCCATCGTCAACCTCTTGCCGCATATGTCTATCATAACCTTCCAACCTGTTTTCAAAAAAGACATCCATCTTTTCAAGCACAGGTACTTTTTCTGATTTATGGATATACATTCTTGTCATTTCATCTTCTCCATCCCCCTGCACCATGCAAAAATATTCCCATCCATATCGTTCATAAAAAGAAGTATGATCCGTAACAAGATAAAGTGTTTCAATTCCACAGGAAGACATATCATCACATACAAAATCCAGCAATCTGCCCGCTATTTTCTGACATCGGAATTCTGGCTCTACATAGACTGCACAGACATTGGGCGTAAGGTCCTTTCTATCATGAAAGTCGTTTTCAATAATACCAAGCCCACCGATAATTCTGGAATCTTTCACCGCCATATACCATTGCGGAACTACAGATTCTTCCTTTAATGCTTCATCCATGCTTGCCTGATATGTTTCTAAAGGAACTCCCCATTTTTGATGAAACCACTCTGCAGCATATTCCTTCATTTCAGGGCAGTCTGTCAGTTTCCTTATCATATAATCCATAATACATTTCCTCCTCCATATAATCCACGTTTCAGGTGCATCCTGATCATACAGTACGGCGAACAAATCATACAACCTCATTTTCTCTTATAATTGAAAATGAGTCTGTGCATAGCATTTACTGCTTATCACAGACTCATTTTTCTTAAAATTCAAACCGTGCCTTGCGAAGGATTCTCCATATACTCTTTTCTGACAGATAGTATCTCCTGGAAAGTTCATCAACCTTCGATCCTTCAAGATATTCCTGATATATTTTTTTATTTCTCATGCAAAGGTTCTCTTTTGCATGATTCACCTGTCCCCACCCGCTATAGCTTTCTTTCCGTTTCGGGATATAAATATTGACTCCTTCTGCATACTGCTGTATCAGTTCAACAATCTCCATCGGCAAAATCTCTTCTGCTCTTATATAGCCCATATCTGCCTCCTTAATTAAATTCCTTTAAGGGTAGCATTGGCTATAACAATTCTACATAATATTGCAATAGCCAATACTATGCAGCTATAACATATCTTTTCATATATAAGTTCCTCCATTCCCACTTCTGTTTGCCCTTTTGTTTCAAAATATTTTACCATCCCCCGTCTCTCATAACAAGTTTTTTTTTGCCCGCCCTGCGCATCAAAAAGTACCAGCCGCTTTAACTGATGCTCTGTGTAAAATGTTCTGTTATTAATCACTTACCGACGTAATCTCCCGACAAATGGGAAGCTTCCAGTCAATTCCCACCAACTAATAGAATATAAGCTAAATCATATATGATGTGTGTTAAAATTGGATTCCACAAAGATCTGGTCTTTTGTAATAACCAACAAAACACACATCTGTCGATTAGTTCGCTTCACTTGATGCTGATGCAGAACTTGCTGCAGCAATACAAGCAACCATAGCAACCTGCTCTGCAATCATTGCTGCTATGACACTACCTGCAACTGATGTAGAAGCGTTTTGATCCCTGGAATAACTCTGGGATACTAAAAGTGCTGCATACATCATACGAATAGACTCGCCCATGAGCATGCGAAATTCCTTTTTGTTCTTCAGCCACTCATTTACATCAGACAAATCAGAACAAAGTTCTTCTCGAGATACATCCAACTGGCTGAGCACTACCAGCATCGGAAGTCCATAGGTCTTATCATACTTCATGTGATGTTTTCTAATCTCATCATATAGTGACACAAGCTTTTGACTCTTGCTTTCTACAGATTCTTCATAAAGTGACAAGGCACAACTCACACTTTGTAAGGCATTGCTTCCGCCCTTTAGTCCAAGTTTTTTCACTTCTGCAAAACAGGTCTCCACCTCACTACCAATAGTTGTCTCGTTCTTCTCAGCTTGTGCTAACAGAATACACATCAGATAATCATCCGCCCCTGTGACAAACGGATGATTTTTTTGCATAATCTTATACAATGTTTTTGCCTTCTCTGTCACTGCCAAATACTGATCTGGCTCATAGCGTTCCGCCAGGATTTCCGCTCCTATGGCCAGAAGCGGACTAGGATGGAACTCTTTTCGTAAGGTTTTATATGCTGTCATCAACTGGTCAAATTGCTCTGGTTCCCCTCCACGAATATCAATCATACATGTAATGACCGACAGTGCCATTCCTCTGATTTCAGAAAAAACACTTGCCATCGACTTAATCTGTTTCTTACAGTTTTCCACACGACTGACATTCACGCTTTTATCTGCATGAACATACAAGGAAGCACAGACCGTTAAAATACGATTGTCCTCCCATTTAAGCACTTCTTTTAATTTATCTTTATTGTAAATCATTGCCTCACAGGTTGTTTTCACAATTTCTTTCATTTTCTACTTCTCCTTTTCATCGCGGTCTCTCTTTATGACCAAATTTGTCTGGTTATCCATTGAACCTGATAACCAGACAATGCGATTAAATTTGGTTTCTCAAGGCTCGCTCCTCCTATTTATGGCCGTAAAATTCCGCTACGACCCGTTCTGCAGGTTTTCCATTAAGATACCTGTATTTCCGGCCGCTGTCAATTGCTATTTTTGTGTGCATCAAAAAGAGGATTGCCAGCCACCAGGCAACCCTCTCAGGCAGATATGCAGTCATTTTGCAGCTTTTACTCTTCTAAATGGCAGGTCTCAAGCAAAAGCAGCGGCCCGACTCCTTTGTAATCATTCTTGCGTATTTTTTCATGAAAATAATAATCCAGTGTACCATTCCGCCTGGTATCCTGCTCAGGGCCAAGTCCGGCTACCGCACAGCACTGCTTCAGAAAAACACCCTCCGCTGTCTCTTCGGTAAAGACACGGGAAATCCCTTCCATCGCCCGGTTAAAGTATGGCGTATAGAACCTTCGATCCAGCACGTTAAGGCGGATTCCCTTTTCCAGTGTATAGGCGAACTGACATGTACAGGTGGCTTCTTCATAGTTATCAGAGCGCCGGTTATCGAGTACCTGGTACCAGACTCCGTCGGCGTTCTGATACAGGACCACATTACGCATAAGCTTGTTCAGAAGTCCGGATAATGTTTCTTTTTCCTGCACCATGGATTCCGGGAGAAGCTCCAGCGTATCGATCAGTGCCATCGAATACCATCCGCAGGCTCTGCCCCAGACATTCAGGGAACGCCCGGTATAGGGATCCGCCCAGAAAGCCTCTCTGGATTCATCGCAGGCATGTGCATAGAGACCGCACCTTGGTTCATAGTTCAGTTTTTCTGCGCCTGTAAACTGTTGCAGGATGTCCTTCCAGATCTCCGGTTTGTCAAAACGAACCGCATACCTGGCATGGAACGGTTCGGCCATAAACAGACCGTCCAGCCAGACCTGATTCGGATAGCGTTTCTTGTGCCAGTAAACGCCGGATTTGGTTCGTGGCTGTATCTGGAACTGACTCTCCAGGATGTGGATGGCTTTCAGGTAGCGCTTCTCTCCTGTTTTATCATAGAGGTAAAAAAGATTTCTGCCGCAGTTCATATGATCCAGATTCTGCTCCTGCGGGTCATACCCCTGAATTGCTCCGTCCTCCTGGATAAACTGATCAAAATAAGAGATAATGTAGTCAAGATACGTTCTCTCTCCGGTACTCTCATACAGCCGCTCAAATCCGGTCAAAAGCAGTCCTGTATCGTACGACCAGCTTTTCGAGGGAACCACAGGATGCGTGTCCATAATCGTATCCGCCATTTTGCGGGCGGTGTCCCAGACCCAGATTTGTTCTCTCATATCTCTCCTTGCGGGTTCCAGCCGTCATCGCCGCCCAGCACGTTCTTTTTGGAAAAATAATCCGGTATCCCAGGGTTATCCAGCTGTTTGGAAAAAGCCGCCCGGGCACCCGAATTCTGCGCGCTGGCGCCAGGGCCCTCATTTCCATATTCCACATAGCTGCAGACGGCCTCCGCCTTTGGCTTATCCCAGTTGTTCCAGCCTTCCGGGTAAATCTGTTTTCCCATGGTACAGCATATAAATGCTGTTTTTGCAAAATCTCTCCACGGACGTCCCAGATACGTATAGCATTCCTCTGCGTCTTCCCGTCCGGTCAGATTGCAGTGATAAAATACCAGTCCGTATTCCTGCCCGATGGGTGTACTGGCAGCCGTGATGAAGGAGTGACGCTCTGTATGAATCTCGCAGTCTTCAAAAAAGGCGGCGTTCGGACCGAAAATAAAATCAACATCCCCGCAGATATAACAATCCTTAAAATAATTACGGATGGGAGTATATCCGATCGGCACCTCGGAATTGACAAAGAAATCCGGGTGCATGGCCGGATGGTTCAGAGGGAAATCCTCTACATATCCGGCGAAAATGGTATCCTGGTACCCAAGAAAACGGCAGTTGCGGAAAACGGAACGGTCTGCGCCCGCATAAATAGCCAGCGCCTGTCCGGCAATTTCCCCAGGCCCTGCCGTATTCCTTACGGTGATGTTTTCCATTGTGATATCTCTTCCGGCAAACAGAATTACGGCTGTATTAAACGTGCCATAGGTCATCGATCCGTCCGGACGGAGACGATACGCGCCGTCCCCGTAGCAGATTTCTGTCGTTTCCGGGTCGTCGCCAATGATTTCGATATTTTCCTTGCGGATAAACACTTTTTCTTCATAAATGCCTGGTTCTATGTGGATGCGGATTCTATCTTTATGCCCGTCGTCAATGGAAAGAACGGCCTCCTGTAATGTCCGGAAGCTTCCCGGGGCGGTTTTTGAAACAGTGATTGTCTGCATGATATGCTCCTTTCTGTTTATTACAGTTTTTACAGAAGCAGAAGCCCCTCCTTAACGGAAGGGCTTTTGCGTACCGTTAATACAGATCTATAATAGGAGGATTCTGGCATATCGTCAATATAGATCTGCAACGGCAGGACGTTGTATCTCATTTATATGGATCATGATCCGCTGTATCTGTCATACTGCCCCTGTTTGATCGACAGAAGTTCTTCAATCCCCATGGATTTCAGAGAAGAAAGATACTGGTCAAAATTGTCCAGGCTTTCAGTACCTGTGATGAACTTCACATGCATCTCTGCAACATAGGTTTCAATGTCTGTCAGGTACATCTGAATCTCTTCCGCTTCTTCTTCCGTAGCGTAAATGAATGGCCATGGAGCATGGGAATAGGTCGCCAGTTCCTTGTCAATCTCTACGTGCCAGGTCGGAAGCAGAACATCCGTAGCCGCTGCGTCGTTGTGATAGGGCAGGTTTGGCGGGTTGATTCCTACCTGCTGCAGCCAGTTATTATCCTCGATTGCCTGCTCGGTATAAGCGTAGTTTCCATCCTCGTCCACCGTGTAGGACAGATCCTCGATGCCCCACGCATACATGGTCTGGCATTCTTCACTCATTGCGTAGTCGATAAAACGCAGCGCCAGTTCCAGATCGGAAGCGTTTTTGTTTACACCAAAGATGCCCTTTACTGCCTCTGTCCCGCTGTAATAGCCCGGATAATCACCGGAAAGTGGTGGAACACCGACGACAATGCCGCCCTCATCCGCATTATAGTCCTCAAACTGTGTGCTGTAAAGCTGTGACATCTGCCAGCTATAGTCAAAAGTCACGCCAGTCATGTTATTCGCAAAACGCTCTGTAATCTGGTCTCTGGTCAGTGAAGTGAATTCCATTTCCAGCAGGCCTTCTTCATACAGTCCATTTAAGAAAGTCAGGTACGCTTTATATTTTTCTTCTTCATAATAGCCATAATGAACAACACCGTCATCATCTGCATAAAAACCGGAATTCAGATCCATTCCGAATGCCCAACCGAACATCTGCGGCAGGAAGTCAGACATGATGGACATTGGGATTTCATCGGAAGCATCTCCGTCCCCATTCATGTCATTTTCTTTAAATGCACGGAGCATCTCTACAAACCCGTCCAGCGTATCCGGAGCTTCCATTCCAATCTGCTCCAGCCACTGGGTCTGATACATCAGACAAGGCAGGTAATTGTCCGGAAGGCCAACGATCGGCACATAGTAAATGTGACCATCCTGCGCGGTAAGCGAAGCCTGGATACTTGGATTCTCATCCAGATAAGCCTTGAAGTTCGGCATCTGATCCCAGTGATCATCGAGCGGCTCAAACATGCCGGAGTTGATATAGGTCTGATTTTCGTCCAGATCCGGCAGGTAAATGATGTCCGCAAGATCTGTACCGGCTGCCAGCATCGGGCTGACGGTATCCGTATAAGTGGTCGGGTCAATCAGGTTCCAGTCAACCGTTACCCCTGCATTTTCTGCCACCGCGATTACGACATCCGCTTTATTCATATCTACGGTCGAATACCATGAATTCGTTGCCAGGTAGCTGATGGTCGCCCCTTCTACGTCCGTAATCGGTGCACTTCCGTCATAGTCATAGGCCAGAGCAGTCATTGCCCCGCCTCCAAGTACGCCAGACATGGCAACGCCCAGTGCGCCAGCTGCTGTTCCCCGCAGGAAATCCCTTCTTGAAATCTGTTTCTGCATGATATGTTCCTCCTTTTTTTCCTTTATATAGTAAACGGCACAGACCGCTTTACTTCTGAATTCTGAATCGTTGCTATTATTCTTTTACAGCGCCCAGCATGGTTCCGCTCACGAGATATCTCTGTACAAACGGACAAATGCACAAAATCGGGATTGTCGCCAGAACGATACATACATACCGTATTTTCAGGGTTGACTGTGCAGCAGCTGCCACGCTCGTAATGCCGGCAGACTGCAGGATCTCTGATGACGCCACAATCAGGATTCGCCGCAGGAACATCTGCAGCGGCTGCAGCTCCGTTTTGCTCAGATAGAGCATCCCTGTAAAGAAATCATTGTACCTGGCTACCGCGTAATACAACCCGATCACGGCCAGAGTCGGCTTTGTCAGGGGAACCGCAATTTTTGCCATCAGAACAAAATCATTTGCCCCGTCCAGTCTGCCGCTTTCAAACAGCTCTTCTGAAATCGCTTCCATGGCTGAGCGCAGGATCATGACATTGTAAGCACTTACCAGATACGGGAGTATCATGACCCAGCGGCTGTTGTAAAGACCGAGTCCGGTAATGATCATGTACGTAGGGATCAGGCCGCCGGAAAAATACATGGTAAATGCCATAAAAAAATTCAGCTTCCTTCTTAAGAAGAATTTCTTCCTGGAGAGCGGATAGGCCGCCAGGCAGGAGAAAACGAGGTTGAAGGTCGTACCGACTACCGTATAAAAAAACGTATTTCGGTAGGATACCCAGAGCTGGTCATACTGCATCACCATCTTGAATGCAGTCAGGTCAAATCCCTTCGGCAGCAGATAGACTTCTCCACGTGAAACTGCAGCACCGTCGCTGAATGATACGCTGACTACATAAATAAACGGATAAAGTGTGATACAAACGGCAAATATAACAAGGATGTAAACAATAATCAGGAAGATTTTGTCACCGGTGCCCCTGGAACGAAAGGTGCCAAGTGAACTCGTATGCTTTTCTTTCATATCACACCTCCTACCAGATCGCGGTATCGCTGAGCTTGCGGCTGAGCCGGTTCGCCGCACTGACCAAAGTAAAGCCAACCACTGAATTAAACAGACCTACCGCAGCGGCATAGCTATAGCTCTGGTTCGTAATGCCCTGCCGGTACACATAAGTGGAAATTACATCCGCAGTCTCATAAACCGCTTCGTTGTACATCAGGAACACCTTCTCAAAGCCAACGTTCAGAATATTTCCCAGAGACATGATCAAAAGCAGTACGATGGTCGGCCGGATCATCGGCAGTGTCAGGTGCCAGATGGTCTGCCGCAGGTTCGCACCATCCATGATCATTGCCTCGTACAGGTCATTGGAAATGCCCATAATGGCAGCTACGAAGATGATCGAATTAAATCCGAACGACTGCCAGGAACCGGAAATCACATATAGTCTTCGAAACCAGCCCTGTTCACTCATAAAATTGATCGGTTTACCGCCGAATGCCTCGATCAGCTGGTTCACGATACCGGTTGAAGGGGACAGGAAGTTTGTCATCATACCAACCACGACCACAGTAGAAATAAAATATGGAAGATAGGTGATCACCTGTGCACCTTTTTGCAGGAGTTTGTTCCTTATCTGTGTGATACAGAGGGCAAAAATAATCGGGATCGGAAAGCCGAAAATCAGTGAATAAAAATTCAGCAAAAAGGTATTCCGAATCAGCCTCCCGGCATAAATGGAATCGAAAAATCGTTTAAACCATTTGAGCCCTACCCATTCTCCGGTGAAGATACCGATCACGCCATTTCCAATCTTGTAATTCTGGAATGCCATCACCAGGCCAGCCATGGGCAGGTAATTAAAGATGAAGAAATAAATGACCACCGGTATGATCATATAGACCAGATATTTGTCACGCTGCCATATTTTCCTGCGCAGCCGTTTTTTCTCTTCCTTTGATAAGGAGACACTTACAGATGAATTTTCTTTCTGCTTAGCCATAATGATGATCCTTTCCTTCGATATCTTCCCTCGCCTCTTGTTAATATGTTTAATTTCCTAACGTTTTTCATGCCGCAATTATATATTTTGACGATGAACTGGTAAAGCATCAAAAATTTCCACTGCTATTTTTGATGCTTCATCGAGAATATACGGGAAAATTCTGTATTTGAACGTGTGAAGTGCGCTGCTGCCGCGAATGGGACAGGCACTCCGTTCCGTTCACAGCTGCATGTACAAAGAAAGAAGGTTCAGAAAAATCTGAACCTTCCACTCTTCTGCTTCCATTATTGTTTTTCATTTTCCGGCCGATCAGCGTAATCACTCGGGTTCATTCCCAGGATAGCCTTAAAATTGCGGCGGAAGGTCAGCGTGCTGGAATATCCGCTTCGTTCTGCCACTTCCTCGATGGAATAGCTTCCTGTTCGCAGGAGGTCTTTGGCGTAACAGATTCGCTTTTCCTGAACGTACTGCAGATAATTTTTCCCATACGAAGCATTACAAAGCGCAGAGACAAATTTTTTTGACACATGAAAACGCTCGGTCAGCTGCTGAAGGGATAAATCCTTATCCAGGTAGTGACTGTCGATATATTGCAGAATCTGTTCCCGGCAGGCTTCAACTGACTCATCGGTATTGACGAGCTGAGGCAGGTACAAAATAACTGTCTCAAAAACGTTCTGGTAATATGAAAGAATCTCTTCAATCGTGGCAGGCATCGGTACTTTGCGTACCGTTACCGGCATATCCTGTGTTGTTCCCAGATCCCGTATGATATGGATGGTTGTCATATGGAGCTCATCCACCAGTGATTCCATAGAAGCCGCCGTGACTTCATGCTGCCTGGTGTTCTTTTCCAGCAGGTCAGCAAAGAAAGCTGCGATACCACCGGTATCCTGGCTGCGCAGTAGCTGAGTCAGGAGTTTTTCCGCATTTACCGGAAAGTAGTAATCTTTTTCACTGCCGGTCATGCCTGGCTCATAGAAAAATACCTGTCCGCGCCCGCCGGTGATCATGTACGTAAGGGCGTCATCTGCCTCACTGCAGGCATCCCGCAGATGCGCAACATCGTCTTTCATGCAGCTGACGCCAACGGTGACCGTACTGCTGTCCATGGTAATTTTTGAAAGCTCTCTGTGCAGGTGATAAAAAAGCTCTTCCCAATCCGGTATGTCATCAAAATTGACAATCGCATACAGATGAAGGCGATCGCGCACATAACAGTACCAGTGCTGCATATCATCTGACATTTTTTTGATGAGGTCTTCACTCTGCTGTAAGAGGAACGCCTGTTTTTCGTTTGTCCCGCCTCCATCGCTGACCGTCAGGTTTACCACTGCCACCGCAAAATACAGGGATTTCAGTTCCCCTGGGGAATCCTGGTAGAAAATGGTCAGATTTTCAGGTGGAAGGTTGCCGTGCATCGCGTCCTGCAGCATTCCCTTCTGCGCATACGGACGTATCTCCACCATTTTTTCGCTGATTTCATTTTTTTCGGTTATCAGATCCTGCATCGCCCGGACAACCGTGTCGCCGTCTTTGATTTCGATGTTTTCATCTGGCTTTACCATCTGCATGATATGCTCGTAAGGCAGATATTGCCGGAAAGAAATTCTCCATGCAATCGTGGCTGCGGCGAATCCGCAGATCAGGCTGGCCAGAAGCGTCAATATCACGGTGGTATCCGGTACCCAGGACTCCTCTTTTGGCACGTATATGCAATAACTGACCGTTTCATCCACAGAGGAAATACAGGTATAGGAAACCCCGTCTGTATTTCCGCTTTCGAGCAGGACATTTCCATCTGTCAGCACCTGGAATCCATTTAGATCGGGCAGTTTCTCAAGAATGAGCTTTTCCAGAATATCCGGGCTGAGCAGAACGAGGATTGTCCCCCTGGAGACACCATTGGAAGAGTAGCTGTAATCTGCATAATAAATCAGGTACTCCGTCTGCATTAAAATATTCTGGTTTTCCGTTTCAAGCAGACTGGATACGGTATCCAGCACCAGGCCGCTGCCGGCTGGTACATTCTGCCAGGCAGAAGCCAGGGAAATGACCGAAGAAGAAGTGTATACCCGGTTGGAGTTATTGAAGACAATCATAATCTGGGACCGGGCAATATTATCCCGCTGCGCCAGAATGGAGGTCATTTCATATTTCATCTGCGTATACAGATAAGAATCAACCGAGGTATTAAACAGAGCCGACTGTGTGTAGACATTTTTCACAGCTGTAGAATTATTGATGGACACAGCAATATTTTTCGCCTGTACAAGCTCATTGTCAAAAAAGGTAGCCAGCTGGCTTGCCTGCGCTTCGCAGAGGGTCTCTGACTCTCTTTTTTTATTGGACTGATAAGAAGCAATCACCGATATGCTCAAAGGCAGCAGGAATGCCAGAATAAAAGCAAGGTATGACAAAAAAATCCGCAGGAAAAGACGGCTCTTGCGAAACAGAGGTTTTCTTCTCTGATATTTAAATTCCTTCTTTTTCATACTTCACGGCCTTTCTGCCCGCATCTTGTTTCTTTCCGGTATTTGTTGTGGGTTCCTTTTACGGTGGCAGTCTTTTCCTTGCTGATGAACGAGCTTATTTTTATTCCATGTTCGTTTTTTTCCTGAAAGCACCCTGCGCATGGCGCAGAAATGGTTCCAGACATTCCGGATGCCAGCAGTGTCCGCCCGGCCGGATATCGTGTGTAAGGAATTCTTCTGCAGACCAGAGGCGGTAGGCTGCCCGCACGGTATCCATCTGTTCATAGACATTTGCCAGTCCCCGACGTCCATTCAAGTCGTCTTCCCGGCAGGACTGGACAAGCAGCGGCCCCGGCGCATGCAGTGCGGCGATGTCTCCCATATCCGCATGAAGCCACAGACCCGGCACATAATTACAGCTGCAATTGCCATTGAGTACCAGCAGAGAATCCCTGTATCCATATAAGTAACCACTGATGATACTGATCCCGATCCGGTCATCCATAGCCCCGGCCCAGAGCGTCTGCATCCCTCCGCCGGAGAATCCCACACAGCCAACCCTGTCACAATTCCATTCCCCTCTGGCCTGAATATAGTCGATCAGGCGCATGACATCCCATGTACACATCCCGATCACGGTCTGTCCGAGCGGTTCAGCCATATGAGCCAGATGAAAGCAGGTGGAATTCAGGTAAGCTTCCTCCGTATCAGCCTGCAGCGCTTCCTCCCGCCGTTCCCCAAAGCCTCTGTTGTCCGGACAGAATGCCACATAGCCAAGCCTGGCAAGCTGCATTCCGTAGTCATAGTGGAATCGCTCAATCACATCCCGTATCGCCGGGATCTCTCTTCTCCCCGCGATACTGTTCTTTCCGCCGCCCATATGCCCCGGCAGTGCAAGAAAGCACTGTACAGGCACTTCCTGCACACATGGCGGAATGAGAATATAAAAGGGCATCCAGACGCCATCCTCCACTTCAAGAATCACCTTTTCACGGACAATGCCATCCTCAAGCTCCACGCGCTCCATGACTTCGCTGTCTGGAGGGCAGGGAGTCATATTCGGAAGTCCAATCAGTTTTGAAAGAATTTCCCTGAGTTCCTGCTTCCACTTTGTAAAATCTTCGATTGTGTCAGCAGAAAAAACTTCTTTTCTCCCGCAGTCTGCCATTCTTTTTTCCAGTGCTCCGCGGCAGGTATAATATTTCTTTACCGGCTCAATTCGTTCCAGTCCCATTGATATGTCTCCTATCGATCTTTTCTTGAAAATATTAACATCATCCGCTATAATAATCTAGGAAAATATTCTTAAAATAGTCACTGATTCGTACAATATTCACCAAAACAGCAAGGAGTTTTTTATGATACAGGTATTCAACAATGAGACAGAGGCCGATGGTTTCCGTATTTCGCACATTCTGAACAGCAGTCCGGACGATATGAAAACAGCACATATTCACCGACAGTATGAAATCTTCTATCTGGTTGCCGGGGAGCGGTATTATTTTGTGGAAGACCGGCTTTATCAGGTTCATCCCGGTTCCCTGGTTATGATTCCATCCGGCTGCGTGCACCGAACCGCCTGTGCCAATCCGGATATTCCATATGAAAGGATTCTTCTGATTCTGGAGGAGGAATATATCCAGCCGATTCTTGGCTCACTGGGAATGCCACACATATCTGCCCTTTTCTCGGTCCCGGTACGGATTCTTTCATTCGAAAATGAGAGGGATGTGAGGAGAATTTTTGAAAGGATCTTTGCTGAACTGTCAGAGAAACCGGCCAGTTATACGAGTGCCATCCGTCTGAAGATTGCGGAACTCCTGTTGCAGGCATCCCGCTGTGAGGCAGGTCCGGAAGTCAGACAGGAGTTCTCCCTTGCATCTTCGAAGAAACACAAGAAGGTAAACGAAGCGATTTTCTTCATAAAAAAACATTATACAGAGCCAATTTCTCTCGGGGAGATTGCAGACAGCATCTATGTCAGCCGGGGCCATCTCAGCAAATTATTCAATGAGACGACCGGCATGAAAATTACAGACTATATTAATATACAGCGGGTAAATTATGCGAAATCGCTGCTGATCGGAAATACTGCCATCAGCATCACCGAGCTTGCTGAACAATGCGGTTTTGAGAGTATAACCTACTTTGAGCGGGTATTCCGTCAGGTGACGGGTTTCTCGCCAACTGCCTTTCGAAGGTCTCTGACTTCCGCACATACGACAGAGAATAATTAAAGAAGAAAAGGAGTGTGTCTATAAAAGCTCTTTTAGGGAAGAGGCCAGCAGCATTTCACTGTATATGCCGCCGATGGCATGCAGCCCTTTCGCGATACACCCGGCATAAAGTACCGCTCCATCATATCGCAGGTGCGAATTATCCTCCAGACCAGTCGGATAATTCGTATAGATGCCAGCCGGTAAATGCATATACCATTTTTTTGACCGTTCTGATCCCGCTTTTTCCATCGCATCCCGGCTCATCTGCCACAAATCCACCAATGGCACCTCAATCTGTACTGCCAGGTGTTTCATAGCGCATACATAATCCGTATGCGCTCCTGCGCCAAGTGTTCCGTTTTGATCAAAACACCGCCGCTCAAGCGGAGTAATCAGAACCGGATATGCGTTTTTATTGCGTGCTGCATTCACGTACTTTTCCAGGTTCTCAATATAGGTTGTAAAAGGTTCCGTATAGCGGGACGGATCTTCTGCCTTTTCATCGTTATGCCCAAACTGGATAAAGAAAAAATCTCCCTCTTTTATCCTCTCAGAAATCGGTGCAAGCCGGGATTCGTCAAGAAAGCTCTTGGTACTTCTGCCGTTTACCGCATGGTTTTCTACCTGGTATCCATCTTTCAGGTATAACGAAAACACCTGTCCAATCCCCGTACAGGGATAGGTCAGGATATTGTTATTCTGCACAGTAGAATCCCCAGCCCAGTATATCTTTGTCATACTCATCTTCTCTCTTTCCACCTCTGAATTCACATTCGTAACTGTTCCATACCTTCACAGGATTCATTCGGCCTCGCATATCCTGGTCCGGCAGACTGCCTCTGCGACACGGATGCCGTCAATCGCTGCGGATGTAATTCCACCCGCGTATCCGGCGCCTTCCCCACAGGGGTAAATACCTGGATGAGAAATGCTCTGGCAGCCGTCTCCCCGTAAAATGCGCACGGGAGAGGACGTGCGGCTTTCCACGCCGGAGAGCAGGACATCGGGGTCATCAAATCCCGGAATCGTGCGCCCGAACGCATGCATCCCTTCGATAAAGGAAGCATTTAACTCTTCCGGAAAAATGGAGCTGATATCTGTCATCTTCCACAGTCCCTTATTTTCAGGGAGCAGTTTCCCTGGTGCGGTTGATGGCTGTCTGTTACAGAAGTCCTCAAAGCGCTGGACGGGAATCCGGCCGTCCGCACAATTCCATGCGGCTCTTTCCAGCTTTTCCTGAAACTGAATGCCAGCAAGGGGATTCGTACCGTTTTCGTCCGCAGATCCGTTTTCGGAGGCCATATTCGCATAGGCCCGATAATCTTCCGGTGTGACCGTCACGACAATGGCGCTGTTGGCATTTTTTCCATCCCGTTCACTGTAGCTCATACCGTTGACCGCTGTCATGCCGGGAACGGAGGATGCGTTTACAACATAACCGCCCGGACACATACAGAAAGAATAGACACCCCGTCCATTTTCACATTTGTGCGTCAGCTTATAGGGTGCGGCATCCAGACTGTTTTCGTTTTTTGTGCCGTACATTGCTTGATTGATCTGACTCTGACTGTGTTCCACGCGCAATCCAACCGCAAATGCTTTGGCCTCCATGGAAAACTCTTTGGCCTGCAGCATTCGGAAAGTGTCGCGCGAACTGTGGCCGATCGCAAGAATTACCTGACTGGCTGTGAGGTATGATTCTCCATGATTCAATTCAAGAAGATATTTGCCGGATACTGGATTTTGCCAGTACGGTTTTTGTATCGATTTTTGTTTCGAGTCCTCTGAAAAATCTCCTATGGACTCCCTGCCAGGAGAATCCGGGTGCAGCACAGAATTATACGCAATATTCTGCGTTTCACTGCAGATATCAGTCAGCTGCGTTTCAAAGCGTACCTCTCCGCCAAGCCTGATAATCTCCTCCCGCATCGCTCTGACGATTCTTGCGAGGACATCCGTGCCGATATGCGGCTTCTGTTCCCAGAGAATCGAAGGAGCCGCGCCTGCCTTTACAAATTCCCGGAGGACGAAGCGAATCCGGCCATCCGGATCTTTGATTAATGTATTGAGCTTACCATCCGAAAAGGTGCCGGCACCGCCCTCCCCGAACTGCACGTTGGAAGACGGATTCAGCTTTCCTGTCTCCCAGAAATGCTGCACGCTTCTGGTTCTTTTTTCAACCGCCTCGCCTCGCTCCAGGACGATTGGCCGCAGCCCGGCTCTGGCAAGCATCAGCGCACAGAAAAGCCCTGCCGGACCACTGCCGACAATGACTGGCCGGTCGGCAGTCTGAACATGGTCGCTTTTTTCTCGAACTGTGTAAGGAAAGGTATAGGTCTTTGGCTCAACAGCTGTTACATGGCGGTTTCGCAGTTTTTTCACAACCGCCTGCGCATGGGGCAGATCTACATCAATGGTGTAGACATAAAATAAATCCGGCTTTTTGCGCGCATCCAGAGAGCGACGGATGATTTCGTATTTCGGAGTGAAATCCGTTTTTTTGTTTTTTTCGCGTACTCTGAATTCTTTTGTTTGCGTGCGATTCTCCTGTTCGCCACTTCTTTCCTGCATAGAAGGAATCCACGGAGAAGGTTCTTTTGGCACGGCTTGCCGGATGTGCAGTATTCTGCATATTTCCTGTTCCAGTTCGGCGCGGCTGTGACCGATGTGAAGTTTTAGCTCATTGATTCTGACTGTCATCCTGAACCTCATTAAATAAAATCATAGTAAAATAGACGACGGTGTCCTGGCCGTAATTGGAACACATTCCGATCTGATCCAGCATCTCTATGACGATGACGCCATGGCTTTCCATGGAAAAAAATCGTTTCTCCGGAAAACGGCAGGGTGCGTCCGGACAGGTACAGACCTGGCATTCCGTACAGCCGGTTGAAAGAATATAGAAATCCGAAAACTTCTTTACAAGCTCATCCCGAATCGCTAAAGTCAGGTCGTCATGCTGGCGCTTCACCCGCAGATTCGCTGCCTTTTCCCAGGCATTCGGAGTCTCTGTGACGGTCGAGTAAAGGCAGAAGAAATCATATTGCTGACATTTGGCGATTTTTTCTTCAATCGTCCCGCAGTAGGGCGGGCAGGTCCAGCAATGGCCATACCGTTCACAGTCCCGCTCACAGATCGCCCAGGCCTTATCTGAGAAGATCATCTCCTCTTTTGTCCCAAAGTAATATTCACAGATGGGATGTTCAAGGAGAATGGTTTCGATCAATTCTTTTCTTGTCATGCCAATTACCCTCACTATTTTTTACGCTGTAAACAGGCTCGCGCACAACAGATATTTCAGGCTGTTATAACTTTGTCCCGTATCAATAACGGCGCTTATTTCTCAGGATGAATGGAAATCCAGCCATCCGATTAATTTCCAATAAGCATCTCCTCTGCCGCATATTTACCCGCCAGGTATCCGCTTGTCCAGGCCCACTGCAGATTGTATCCGCCGCATGGGCCGTCCACATCCAGCATCTCTCCGGCAAAATAAAGTCCCTCATGAAGTTTCGATTCCAGCTGGCCGGTAAGCTCCCGACAGTCTACCCCGCCCGCGCAGACCTGTGCCTGATCAAAGGATTTTGTACCTGTGACAGGCAGCATATACGCTTTCATTGTCTGAATGAGCTCGTCGATAAATGCTTCCTCTAATTCCCCGCAGGTCTTTGGAACCTTTCCCTGCCCGGCCCGGGAGAGAATACGCGGAATCATTTTCCCATTTAACAAGCCACGCAGAAGGACGGAAGGCGCTTCCTTTGAAAGCTCTGCTGCCCTTCGAAGGAGGATTGCTTTCAAGCCTTTTCTTGTGTAATCCGGTAAAAAATCAATGCGAAGGACGTAATAAACAGGGTCTGTATGGCTGCATCGTTTCCTGGTCTGTTTTGAATCATTAGAAATTTTTTTCGAATCCAGCTCTGGCGCAGCTGTGAAATAACGGGAGAGCTGGAAGATCACAATTCCGGAAACTCCGTATTGTGTCCACTGCAGTTCACCGGTATCGGAGGCCAGGACTTTTGTAGTCGTATCCGTCCATAATCCGCTCTCGCTGTGCAGCAGTGTAACCTTAGCGCGGCAGCGTACCCCCGCAAATTCCTGTTCCGTAAAATATCTGGAGCAGACAAAAGGAACCAGCGCCGGCCGCAGGGGGATAACGGTATGTCCGAGACTTGCAGCAAGCGAATATCCGCTGTCATTCGCTCCTGTCACAGGTGCTGCAGCTGAGCCGCAGGCAAGCACTACCGCATCCGCAGGATAGGTCCAGGTCGGCGTAATGACAGAAAAACGGGTGCTATTTGCGGCGGCATGATTTGCATCGTTTTTTTCCAATTGATGATCTATGATCCGCTCGATCTTTTGAGAAAACTTCAGCTTTCCGTTCCAGCGGCGGAGCTCTGCGAGCAGGACATTCAGAACCGAAGAGGCCTGCGACGAATACGGATAGATCAGTCCGTCTTTGCTTTGCGTGAGCAGCCCCAGTTCTCCAAAAAAGCGAAGCGCATCATCGGAACCAAATTCTTCTGTCAGCTTTTGGGCCAGTCCAGCGCCGGTTCCATGATATTTTTCGGGAAGATTTTTCACTGTATTGGTCAGATTGCAGCGCCCATTGCCTGTGACGAGAAGCTTGCGGCCCGGAAGCTCCTGTGCCTCCAATATGGTAACCTTTGCGCCGCAGCGTGCGGCAGAGATGCCAGCCATAAGGCCAGCCGCACCGGCACCGATCACAATCACTGTTTTCCCCATCTGCATTTCCTCTCCGCTTATGGCAGCTGCACGAGACCTTTTTCCACTAATCTCTGCAAGGATTTCAGAATTCCCAGCTTCGCATGCGGCCAGGTCAGTCCTCCCTGAAAATAAACCGCGTAGGGCGGCTTAATCGGTCCGTCTGCGCTCAGCTCGATCGAGGAACCCTGTACGAATGCCCCGGCCGCCATGATCACGTCGCTGTCATAGCCGGGCATCGCCCATGGCTCCGGTGTTACATAGCTGTCGACAGGAGCCGCTGACTGAATCCCTTCACAGAATGCAATCACGCCTTCCGGAAAACCGAATTCCACAGCCTGAATGATGTCATGGCGCTCTTCCGTTCCGTTCGGAACGACAGCAAACCCCAGCTTTTCGTAGACATTTGCGGCAAAAATCGCGCCTTTTAAGGCTGCCGCTGTCACCGTCGGGGCAAGGAAAAGTCCCTGATAGAAGGACTGCATCACGCCAAAATTGGCGCCGACCTCCCGGCCAAGTCCCGGTGAAGTCAGGCGGAAGGCGCATTGCTCCACGCAGGCTAGCGTACCCGCAATGTAGCCTCCGGCCGGGGCAAGTCCGCCGCCGGGATTTTTAATCAGCGAACCGACTACCATATCCGCTCCCAGTTCTCCCGGTTCGATGCGTTCCACAAATTCGCCATAGCAGTTATCCACCATACAGATGATATCCGGACGGAGCTGTTTGACAAAGGCGATCGCCTCTCCGATCTGAGAGACCGAAAGTGTCGGACGGGTCTGATAGCCTTTCGAGCGCTGAATCTCCACCAGCTTCGTCTGCGGGCGGAGCGCCTGACGGATCCCTTCATAGTCAAAGCTTCCGTCCGGCAGCAGATCAACCTGCGCATAGGTCACGCCATATTCCGCGAGAGAGCCTCTTGAAGGACGGATACCGATCACTTCTTCCAGGGTATCGTAAGGCTTGCCGGAAATGGAAAGCATCTCATCCCCCGGCCGCAGATTTGCGGACAGCGCGATGGCAAGCGCGTGCGTACCGCACGTGATCTGCGGGCGCACCAGAGCCGCCTCTGTCTGAAACACATTCGCATAAACCTCCTCCAGGGTATCGCGTCCCCGGTCATTATAGCCATATCCGCTGGAGGCTTCAAAACATTCCGCGCTCACGCGGGCATCCTGCATCGCTTTGATGACCTTCAGCTGATTATACTCCGCAGTCTCATCGATTTCATGGAAGCGCACTTCCAGGCCCGCTAAAATTGTTTCTGCAAAATCAGAAACTTCCCGGCTGATACCAAGGGATTCATACATCGTATTCATAATTTGTCAAATATCTCCTTCTGTCTCAAATGAGCAATCATATATTCCAGCATCCGCTCTTCCTCATAGGCGAACTCATTTTTATTCACCCATATGACATCCCGCTCCCGGCGGAACCAGGTAAGCTGGCGTTTCGCAAAATGGCGTGTGTCCCGTTTGAGGACGCGCACCGCTTCTTCAAGCGGGTATATCCCCATCAGATAATCGAGCAGCTCCTTATACCCCAGTCCCTGCATGGAGACCATCTCACGCGTGCAGCCGGCGTCCTGCAGCCTCTTCACTTCTTCTAACAGTCCGTCTTTCATCATCTGATCAACACGGCGGTCAATCCGTTCATAGAGACGGGCGCGGTCATCATTCAATACGAAATAGACAAAATTGTAAGGCGATTCTTTCTGCCTCTCTTCCGCATTGTGTTCTGAGATTTTTTCGCCCGTTGCATGATAGAATTCCAATGCGCGGATGACGCGTTTTACATTATTCGCATGAATCGCATCCGCGGATTCCGGATCGACCGCGCGCAGCATATCATGAAGCACCTGAGGCTCCCGCTCCGATGCGAGCGTCTCCAGTTTTTCCCGATAAGCCATGTCAGAGCCATGCTCCGTAAAATCAATGCCATACAAGACCGCCTGAATATAAAAGCCGGTGCCGCCCGTCAGAATGGGAATCCGTCCGCGCTCCTGAATCTCATGAATGTATTTTCGCGCAAGCTCCTGAAATTTCACCACATGAAATTCTTCCCACGGCTCCAGCTCATCAATCAAATGGTGCGGAACGCCCTGCATTTCTTCCGGGGTGACTTTGGCAGAACCGATATCCATGCCCCGATAAACCTGCATGGAATCAGCAGAGACGATTTCTCCATTCACACGCTTCGCCAGCTCCACGGACAAATGTGTCTTGCCGACTGCCGTCGGGCCGGTAAGAACAAGCAGGGGCTGTTTTTTCTGTTTCCTGGTTTCCACTTTTTACACAATCCTCTTAAATTTCTTTTCCATCTCATATCGGGACATCTTGATAATCGTCGGCCGTCCGTGCGGGCAGTTATATGGATTTTCCAGAGAGAGCAGTTCACTGATCAGCGCGTCGACCTCCGCCGTGGAAAGGCGATGATTTCCTTTTACCGCTGCCTTGCAGGACATAGAGGCAATTTTTTACCGGATCGACTGATCTGAAGCCCGCTCTGAGACGTCCGTCAGCCCGTCCAGCATTTCCAGAAACAGTGATCCCTCTGCGATGCCATAAAGATTGCCGGGAACCGCGCAGATCGCGTATTCTCTTCCGCCAAAGGGTTCCACCTCAAAGCCAACCTCGGTAAAACGATCCATGTGCTTTTTCAGCATCTCCTCCTCCTGCATGGAAAGGGAGACAATGATGGGCGGCGTAATCATCTGCGAGGTCTGTTTTTTCTCGGCAAGATTCTTCATAAAGCGCTCATAGAGCACCTTTTCATGCGCCGCATGCTGGTCAATGATATACATGTTATCCTGAAACTCCACAATCCAGTAGGTATCGAACACCTGGCCAACCAGCTTGTGGCGGCTGATATTCTGCTCACTTAAAAGCTTATCATCAAAGAGCTCCATCTGTACGGGCTTTGCCGTTGGAGCGTCTGCATTTTGCTCTGGATGTTCCGTCAAAGGAGCTTCCGAATCCGCCCCCATACCAGTATTCTCGTCATTTTTCGGTTGTTCCGAAACAGAGCCGGATGAAGCAGAAGCAGTGGCTTCTGACGCACCGTTCAGAATGGTTCCTGTGACCGGCTTTAAAACGCCGGGTTTTTTCTCAGGCATACGAAAATCAGTGGCGGCCGCAGAATGCCCCGGATACTTCGGCTCATAAGGACTTGTAGATTCCGCCAGCAACTGGCTGCGCACTTTTTCAAATGGTTCCGGATAGCGAAAATGCTTTGTACTCTGCTGCGTTTTCTCAGCTCTGGTATTCTGCTTCTGGGCGAACCCATCTTCAATGGATGTATGATTTTCATTTGCGTTTTCCTGGCTCTGCCCCTGCGATAATCCGCCTCCGGCCGTCACTGTCTGATTGCAAGAATCGACCGTCTCTTTTGTAGCTTTTCCTGAATCCGAAGCAGGGATATCAGCGTTCATCCGCTTCTCAGTCTTTGTTTTATTCTCAATCGTGAATTCCGGAATCAGTTCGCGATGAATCAGCCCTTCTTTGACCGCGTTGTATACCTGCTCGTAGACGAAGCTCTGGTCGGCAAAGCGCACCTCCATCTTGGTCGGATGGACGTTGACATCCACCTGATCCGTGTCAATCTCCAGCATCAATACCGTGAGCGGGTAACGGTGGCTCATCATAAAGGGCTTATAGGCGTCCTCAATCGCGCGGGCAATAATCGAGCTGCGGACGTATCTGCCGTTGACAAAATAGTTTTCATAATTCCGGTTTCCCCGCGAAATCACTGGCTTGCCAATATAGCCGCTGATACGGACTGGACCGTTTTCTTCCTCTATTTTTACAACATTTGAAGTGATCTCCCGGCCGTATACGCCATAGATGATGTCCTTCATCTTGCCGTTGCCGGAGGTGTGCAGCTTCGTATCCTGATTGTTGATAAATTTAAAGGCAATATTCGGATGCGAAAGCGCCAGCCGTTCCATCAGGTCACTGACATAGCCGGCTTCGGTTGTTGCGCTCTTTAAAAACTTACGCCGCGCAGGTGTGTGATAAAACAGATTCCGCACCAGAAACGTCGTACCCTCAGGAGCGCCGATCTCTTCCAGAGACTTCTCCACGCCGCCCTCAATCACATACCGCACACCAAGCAGGCTGCCCGGCGTCTTGGTGATCATCTCTACCTGGCAGACGGCGGCGATACTGGAGAGCGCCTCCCCCCGGAACCCCAGTGTTCCAGAAGTGAGAAGATCCTCTACCGTGCGTATTTTACTGGTCGCGTGGCGAAGAAACGCCGCCTGCACCTGATCCTTCGGGATGCCGCAGCCGTTGTCCGTAATGCGGATCAGGGAGATACCGCCGTCCCTGATCTCGACTGTGACAGCATTTGCACCGGCATCTACCGCATTTTCAACAAGCTCCTTTACGACCGAAGCCGGACGCTCCACTACCTCACCGGCAGCAATTTTATCTATGGTGTCCTGGCTGAGCAGGGAAATTGTATTCATATTTGCAGCCTTTCTGTCTATTGATTACTCCACCGGTTTTTCAGCTTACTCTGCAGCCGATACAGCGTATTCATCGCGTCCATCGGTGTCATATTCGGTACGTCGAGCTCCTGCAGTTCTTTGAGCACATCTGCATCGCTGACGGTGTCGAAGATTGTCATCTGGTTGAGCTCGACCGGATCCGGTTTTTTCGTGCGCGTCTTTTTGTTTTTAGGCGTCTGACTTGCGCCCTCCTGCACATGGACGGTGATGTCCGCGTTCGAAAGCTCTTCCGCGAGCTCCTTTGCGCGGTCTGTGACACTGACCGGCACTCCGGCCAGGCGCGCGACCTGAATGCCGTAGCTTTTGTCCGCGCCGCCGGGGATGATTTTTCGAAGAAAGACAATATCGTCGCCCTGCTCTTTCACTGCAATGCAGTAATTGTTCACTCCCGGAAGCTTTCCTTCCAGCTCCGTCAGCTCGTGATAGTGTGTCGCGAACAGCGTCTTAGCGCCAAGCAGTTTTGGATTGCTGATGTGCTCGATCACCGCCCAGGCGATGCTAAGGCCGTCAAAGGTACTGGTGCCGCGCCCGATCTCATCCAGGATCAGCAGACTGTTCTTTGTCGCGTTGCGCAGGATATTCGCCACCTCGGTCATCTCGACCATAAAGGTACTCTGTCCGCTCGCCAGATCGTCGGAGGCTCCGACGCGGGTAAAGATGCGGTCGACCAGCCCGATTTTGGCGCTGTCCGCCGGCACAAAGCTGCCAATCTGCGCAAGAAGGACAATCAGTGCGCTCTGCCGCATATAGGTTGACTTTCCAGCCATATTGGGACCGGTAATGATGGAAACCAGATTTTTCCCATTGTCCAGATGGGTATCATTGGCGATAAACATATCGTTGGGAATCATCTTTTCTACGACCGGATGGCGGCCGTTTTTGATCTCAATCGTACCGCGCTCATTGATCTGCGGCTTTACATAATTGTTGCGCTCCGCAACCAGAGCAAGAGAAGCAAACACATCCAGCCCGGCAATGGCCTTCGCGGTCTCCTGAATACGCACAATCTGATCGGCCACCTGGCTGCGCACCTCAACATAGAGCGCATATTCCAGGGAAACCAGCCGGTCCTCCGCGCCGAGAATCGTATCCTCCAGCTCCTTCAGCTCCGGCGTTATGTAACGCTCCGCGTTCGTCAGTGTCTGCTTGCGCATAAAATAATCCGGCACCATATCCTTATAGGAATTGGTCACTTCCAGATAATAACCAAATACCTTGTTGTATTTTACCTTGAGGTTTTTGATTCCGGTCTTTTCCCGCTCTTCGGCCTCCAGCTTTGCCAGCCAGCTTTTCCCGTCATTCTTGGCACTGCGCAGCCGGTCTACCTCTTCATTGTAGCCGTCCTTGATGATGCCGCCCTCGCGGATGATGATCGGCGGTTCGTCAAGGATGGCCCGCTCAATTAGGTCATGAACGTCATTCAGCTCATCAATCTGTTCTTCCAGCTCATGAAGAAGAGGGGCTTCCAGGCTCTTCATGATATATTTGATATGCGGCAGCATTGCGAGAGAGGTCTTAAAAGCGATCATATCCCGCGGGTTGGCCGTCTGATAGCTGATGCGGCTGATCAGACGCTCCAGATCATAGATCGGGTTCAGATATTCGCGCAATTCCTCTCTGGTAATCGCATTGTTCTTCAGCTCTTCTACCGCGTCCAGTCTGGCTGTGATTTCCTCTTTTTCAATCAGCGGCTGCTCCACATATTTGCGCAGCAGACGCGCGCCCATTGCTGTCCGTGTTTTGTCGAGCACCCACAAGAGCGAACCGCGCTTTTTCTTCTCCCGCAGCGTCTCGCACAGCTCCAGATTCCGTCGGGTCGAGCTGTCAAGTACCATATATTTTCCAATCGAATACGGTACCAGACGTGTCAGGTTTGCGATGGACGTCTTCTGCGTCTCCATCAGATATTTTAAAAGCGAACCGGCCGCGATTATGCCGCAGCTGTAGTCCGCAATACCAAGTCCCTCCAGTGCGGAGACATGAAAATGCTCCTTCAGTACCCTGCTGCAGAGTTCATCGTCAAAATACCAGGCATCCAGGGAAAAAATCGTGATGCCAAGCCGCTCCCGCATATCCTCCAGGTCAATGCCGCTGACATAAAAAGCCTGGTTGCAGATGAGCTCTTTGGGAGAAAATTTGATGATCTCATCGAACAGCTTCCGCTCACTGTCCAGTTCAGTCATCAGATATTCTCCGGTGGTAATGTCGGCGATCGAGACGCCGTAGCGATCCGCCATATAAAAGACACACATCAGGTAGTTGTTCCGTGTCTCATCCAGTGCCTGCGAATCCAGGTTGGTACCAGGTGTGACAATACGGATGACTTCCCGTTTTACCAGGCCCTTTGCCAGCTTTGGGTCCTCCATCTGCTCTCCGATTGCCACCTTGTATCCTCTGGAGACCAGCTTATTCAGGTAGCCGTCCACTGCATGATAGGGCACTCCGCACATGGGCGCGCGCTCTTTCATCCCGCAATCCTTCCCGGTCAGAGTCAGCTCCAGTTCCTTCGACGCAATCTGAGCGTCGTCAAAGAACATTTCATAAAAATCACCGAGCCGGTAAAAAAGGATGCAGTCCAGATACTGCAATTTCGTCTGCAAATACTGCTGCATCATCGGTGTCAGCTGCGGCAAAAGTTCCCGGATTTTCTCTTCTGTCATGAAGTGATCTCCCCCATATAATAAAATCCCTTGCATTCGGTCAGATGTACGTTGACAATCCTGCCGATCAGCTCCTCCGTTCCCGGAAAATGTACAAGCAGATTGTTCGAGAGACGACCGGTAACCAGTGTGTCGTCATGGTCATTCACGGACTCCACCAATACCGGAAGGGTCTGTCCCTCTACCCGCATGGCCATTTCCTGTGAGATGCTCTGAACAAGAGCCAGGAGACGGTTAAAGCGATCTTTCACCACATCCTCTGGCACCTGGTTTTCCATCACAGCGGCGGGAGTACCGGTTCGTTTGGAGTAAATAAAGGTAAACGCGCTGTCGAAACGCACCTGACGCACGACGTCAAGGGTTTCCTGAAAATCCTCCTCCGTCTCTCCCGGAAATCCGACAATGATATCCGTTGTAATGGAGAGATCCGGAATCTCCCGGCGCAGCTTCGCGGCCAGCTCCAGGTACTGTTCCTTCGTATAACGGCGGTTCATTTTTTTCAGAATCCTGCTGCTGCCGGACTGCAGCGGCAGGTGAAGATGGTTACAGATCTTCTCTGAGTGCTTCATTACCGCAATCAGTTCGTCCGATAAATCCTTCGGATGGGAGGTCATGAAGCGGATGCGCTCAATCCCCGGCACCTGTTCCACCATCCGCAGAAGCTCCGCAAAGGAAACCGGCTCTTCGATGTCAGTCATTGCAGCGTTTCGGGTGTGGTCGTCTATGGAAAATTTTTTCTTCAGGTTCTTTCCGTAGGAATTGACATTCTGCCCGAGCAGCATGATCTCTTTTACGCCATCCTTTGCCAGCTGTTCCACCTCACAGAGAATATCCTCCGGCCGGCGGCTGCGTTCCCGTCCGCGCACATAGGGCACAATACAATAGGTACAGAAATTATTACAGCCGTACATAATATTTACGCCGCATTTGAACGAATAGGTGCGGTCTGCGGGAAGCGCTTCGACAATCTGATCTGTATCCTTCCAGATGTCGATCACCATGTCTGTTTTCGCGGGCGACTGCTGCGTCTGCTCTGCATGAAGCTGCCGTTCCAGAACTTCATATAGCAGCTCCGCGAATTTATAGATATTGTGTGTGCCGAAGATGAGATTGACAAAGCGGTAGCTCTTACGCAGCTTCTCAACCACCTCCGGCTCCTGCATCATGCAGCCGCAAAGGCCAATGATCATATGCGGGTTTTTCTTTTTCAGATTTGAGAGCAACCCTAAGTGTCCGTACACCTTCAGGTTCGCGTTTTCGCGAACCGTGCAGGTATTATAGAGAACCAGGTCGGCTTCCTCGTTCTCCGTCTGCCGATAACCGATTTCCTCGAGGATACCGCGCAGTTTTTCGGAATCCTTGGCATTCATCTGGCAACCGAAGGTAGTGACATTCGCGTTCAGATGCCGCCCATATTCCAGTTCTTTCTCTTTTATGATTTCTCTGGATTTCGCCATATAATAATACTGGCGCTGCGGTTCTTCCGCCGGTGCTTCCATTGTTGTGTCTATCGCATCCAAAATACCACAGTATCTGGTTTCTGGCTGAATGGTTTTATAATTATCCATCGTTACGCTCCGAGTATTTTTTTATAAATTTCCCTATTTCGAACAGAATCCGCAAATCTATGCTTCGCTTCTGCTGAATGTTTCCTGAATTTTTTTCCTGTGAACCGTCTGAAATTATAGCATACTCTTTCCTCATCGACAAGCTTACTATGCAAAGCTCTGCTCCGTGCGCTCGATGATCTCGTCCTGCAGCGCTCCGGGTAAGTCAGAATCTGCGGACGAAATGATTGTGTCTCCGGATTGTGACACCAGAGGCAGGAAAGCGGACATGCGATTTAAATGAGCTTATTCCAGGAGCTGTGAGCGTACGGAACAGCTGTGGAGAATGAATCTGACAGAAAGATATCACAATTTCAAGTCTGTATCAAGAGATTCTTTTTCTCAGCAGCTCTCACGTATGACCAGACGGCTTGAAAATTCCACACGCACTTTTTCTGCGTGCCCCTTTTTTATTCGGTCAAGCAGCACTTTCACAGCCGTTTTTCCCATATCCTCATGAGGAATGTGGACCGTTGTCAGAGAGGGAGTGACTTCGGAAGCGGCTTTGATATCATCAATGGAAATAATTGCCGGCATTTTTGCAGCTTTATTCTGTGATGGATCAGAAACCTGCCATTCGTTCCACCCCTTAAGTGCGCCAATGGCGGTTGCATCGTTGGCGCAGAAAACAGCATCCACAGCATGTAGTTCCCGATTGTTCTCTAACAGCTTTTTCATTGCAGCGCATCCGCTTTTTGCAGTCTGATCCGTCGGAATAATACGGGAATAGTCCATTGGAAGACCATGCCGGATCATCGTATCGCAATACCCCACATAGCGATCTTCATAAGAGCAGTCGCCGATGTAGGCGATACGCCAATATCCTTTGCTGATCAGATGCTCCATTGCGCACACCGCCGCAGAGCGTCCGTCACAGATGATCTCGTCCAGTTCAAAGTGCGTCGGATTCCGACTGACAGAGACAAGATTTTTGCTGTGTTTCTTCATAAGAGCGAGCGTTTGTGAGGAAGCGCGTCCCAGGATAATGTAGCCGTCTGCTTTTTCCTTAAAAAGCGCCTCCTTATTTGCTTCAGAAAAGCAGGCTGCACGGATCGTACAGCCGTTGGCAAATGCTTCCTGTTCTACACTGCGAAATAATTCGCGAAAAAAAGGATCGTCATCCAGTGAATGAAAGCGCTCCAGAATAACAGCCAGTTTTCTGGCCGGAGTCGAAGTCTGCCTTGTCTGGCCGAGCTTCAGATTACGCGCACTTTCGTTTGGCACATAGCTGATTTCTTCGGCCGCTGCCCAGATCTTATTCTTAATTTCTTCTGAGGCACAGTTATAATCCCGATTATTTAACACTCTTGATACGGTAGAAATTGACACCCCGGTCATTTCAGAGATTTTTTTTAATGACATTCTGTCCCCTCCCGCTCTGTGAAAACGTTTGTGTAATTACAGCTTTAAAAATCCGGACAAACCGTGTATGATACAGCTATTATAAAAAACAAACCAAAAAATAACAAGCAGAAAGGTGATATTCACATGAAAAATTTTGCTGCAAACGTTTGCAATACGACCGGGGCAGAGCAGCCGCCAACTCGAAAAACACTTCGAATTTGGTGGATTGCGTTCCTTATGCTGATGCTTCTTGGCCTCACTGGCTGTTCGTCTCATAGCTCTGATTCTTCTTCTGATGCTTCAGGCGCAAATTCCGAAGCAGTCGAGGTACGGATGGCGTATTTTCCCAATATTACCCACGCGCAGGCGCTTGTGATGAAAAATGAAGGGACACTGGAAGAAGCGCTCGGAGATGGATATGACGTATCATGGACGTCTTTTACAGCCGGTTCCTCTGAAGTAGAAGCACTGTTTGCGCAGGAAATTGATATCGGCTATATCGGACCTGTGCCGGCGATCAATGGCAATGTCAAGTCAGATGGGGATGTCGTTGTGATTGCAAACGCTGCGGACGCGGGCGCAGTGCTTGTGGTGAGTGCAGATTCCGGAATCAGCTCTGTGGCAGACCTGGATGGAAAGACGGTCGCGATTCCCCAGACAGGGAATACGCAGCATCTGTGCCTTCTGAATCTTCTTTCCCAGAATGATCTCTCCCCTGTTTCCGATGGCGGTACAGTGGAAGTGGTAGCCGTAGACAACTCAAACCTGCAGAATATGTTTGATCAGGGAAGTATTGATGCCGCTCTCGTACCGGAACCGTGGGGAACGATCCTGACTTCATCGGATAATATCGATCTTTTGCTGGATTATGAGGAGATTTATTATTCCGGTAATTATCCGGTGGCTGTCATTGTTGTGCGAAAGGATTTTCTGGAGGAATATCCGGAAGTAGTGGAAACCTTTTTACAGGTACATATTGATACGACAGAGGCGATCAATGCGGACCTGGACAGCTCCGTTGACGCGATGATTGAGGAAATTAACGAGGTCACCGGAACTTCCTATGAAAAAGACGTGATTCTGGGCGCATTCTCCCGCACGACGCTCACGGTAGAATTAAATGAAGATGCGCTCATGGATTTCGCGGCAATTTCTCTTGAGCAGGAATTCATCGACGAAATGCCAGGCGATTCGCTCGTCGATCTGTCCATACTGGAGAGCCTTCTGAGTGAAGAATAGTCCACGATTGGCTGCACACAGAAAACAGGAAGAAGAGGAACCAAAAAATGTCATTAGAATTAAAACATATCTCCCGCTCTTTTGATAATTCCGTAAGGGAAACTCTGAAGGATATCTCTCTGACGGTCGAAGACGGGGAATTTGTATGTATTGTAGGGCCGTCCGGCTGCGGAAAGTCGACCCTGCTGAATATTGTCGCCGGACTTGATACGCCCTCTTCCGGTGAGCTGCTTATCAATGGAAAAGCGATTACCGGAGCTGGCGCAGACCGGGTTATGATGTTTCAGGAACACGCGCTCTATCCATGGCTGAATGTGATGGATAATGTAAAATTCGGGATGAAGCTCGCCGGGGTGGCAAAGGAGGAACAAAACCGCCGCGCAGAGCATTATCTGAAAATGGTGCGTCTCTGGGAATTCCGCAATTATCGGATTCATGAGATTTCCGGTGGAATGAAACAGAGGACTGCTCTGGCCAGGGCTCTGTGCCTGAACAGCCCGATTCTTTTAATGGACGAGCCTTTTTCCGCGCTGGACAAACAGACGGCAAATAAACTGCGTGCGGACCTGGAGCAGATCTGGGAGGAGACCAAAAAAACGATTCTTTTTGTTACGCACAGTGTGGAGGAAGCAGTGTTTCTCGCGGATCGAATCGTCATTCTTTCGGATAATCCGGGATGCATCAAGGATATCTATACCGTCGACCTTCCGCGTCCGCGCCAGATCGACTCCCAGGAATTTTTAAATGCCCGCCATAAGATTTTAAGCAGTGTTGAGAAGGAGGTGGAAAAGCTTGCAAAAGAAGAATATGACCAGTAAGAAAACGCCGGGAAAAATTCTCTCCTGCCTTTGCTTTTATCTTCTGCTCATCCTCCTGTGGCAGGTAATCTATCATGTCGGCACGGATACGCTTGGGTGGTGGAAATCCTACGCGATGCCCTCCCCTCTTGGAGTCCTTCAGAGCCTTGAAAAGCTGATTGCGAAAGGGACGCTTTCTCAGGCTGTGATCTATAGCCTGAGGAGAGTCCTGATCGGTTTTTTGATTTCTCTCTTGATCGGTACCGTGCTTGGATTGCTGATCTCTGCGTCAGCATTTTTAAACAGCTGTCTGAAGCCTTTGCTGAATGGATTTCAGTCGCTGCCAAGCGTCTGCTGGGTGCCGTTTGCAATTCTGTGGTTCGGCCTGAAGGAATCCGCTGTTCTCTTTGTAGTTGTGATCGGTTCTACCTTCAGTGTGGCGCTGGCAATCGAAAACGCGATTGCCTCCATTCCGCCCATCTACAAGCGGGCGGCGGCAACCATGGGCGCGAGTCCGCTCCAGATGTATAAGGATGTCATTTTCCCGGCAGCTCTGCCCGGCTTTCTGGCGGGATTGCGCCAATCCTGGTCCTTTGCCTGGAGAGCACTGATGTCCGGTGAGGTGATGTCCTCTTACGTCGGCCTGGGCTATTCCCTGATGACCGGACGCGATATGGCGGATATCAACCAGGTAACTGCCGTGATGCTGGTCATTATCGTGATAGGCATTCTCATTGATCGATGCGTATTCTCTGTATTAGAGCATCGGGTTCTGAAAAGCAGAGGTATGCGTGCTGCGTGAGAAGTGGAGGAAAGATTATGGTTGATACTATAACAAGAGACGAGTTTAAAACGATTATGGAAATGGTTCGAATGATCATACAGGGATCAGCGGATAAGATGAAGCACTAAAAAAATAAACAGTCTTACGATCTTGAAAGACAATAAAAAAGAGGAAGAGTAAGCAAAAATGGGCAGAAGAGATATCGCGTTTCTTCTGCCCATTGCCTATATTTCAGATTATTTTAATGTTACAGACGGAAACAGACCTGCGTCTGTATGCGGAAGGAAGCAGCTTGCCACAAATTCATCCATATAGGTGGGCTCGTTGCTGAGTTCCAGATAAGTCATGTTATGGGCTACCTCTGATACCTTTGCTTCTGCTTCTTTTGAAAGCAGGATCGCGTACGCTCCGGAAAGAGAGGAATTGCCAATATAGGTAAATTTGTCCATCTCAATATCCGGGAACATACCGATCGACACAGCGTTGCGCATATTAATGCCGCTGCCGATGCCTCCGGCCACATAAACATGGTCAATCATGGACACATCAAAGTCCAGCGACTGCAGCATCACGCGAATAGCGGAAAAAATCGCGCCTTTTGCACGGATAAAACTGTCGATATCGACTTCTGTGATCTCAATATCTTTCACAGATGCAGCGTCCTCTTTATAGGCCAGCACAAAGCTGCCCATCCCATACTGGTCATGACGAACGCGGTCGCCTTCGCGGATGAATTTCCCTTTCGGACTGATGATCCCGCAGCGATACAGCTCACTGATGACATCAATGATGCCGGAGCCGCAAAGTCCCACCGGCTTTTGTCCCTCATCTCCGACAATCGTAAACGTGGGTTCCATGGTATCCTTATCTATCACACAGGCCTCGATTGCACCGTCGGTCGCTCGCATTCCGCAGCTGATATCGCCGCCTTCAAACGCAGGGCCTGCAGAGCAGGCGCAGCTCATCATGAAGTCCGAATTTCCAAAGACAAGCTCACCATTCGTACCAAGGTCAATAAACAGGGACATTTCTTCTTTATTCCAGATCGTGCTTGCAAGTGTACCGGCTGTGATATCTCCACCGACATAGCTTCCGATGTTTGGGGAAATTAAAACAGGTGCATGCGGATACAGGTTCAATCCCAGATCACACGCCTGAACCGAATCTGTCTCAAAGAAGGTTGGGATAAACGGTTCCATACGAATCGGATCCGCGTCTACACCAAGGAGCAGGTGATTCATGGTCGTATTTCCCGCGATGCAGGCACGATAGATCTGCTGCGGTGGAATTCCAATGGAAGCGCACATTTCTTTTATCATTGGGTTTAGAGTTTCTTTGACAATCGCATTCTGAAGCTTTTTGCGCCCGCCTTCCTTCTGCTGTTCGATAATACGGTTAATCACGTCCGCCCCATAGCGGATCTGGCCATTCCCGGCAGAACCCTTTGCGAGTATTTCACCGGAAAGCATGTCGATCAGCACTGAAGAAACGGTTGTCGTACCAATATCAATAGCTATCCCACAGACCTTTGTGTCTTCATTTCCCGGAAGTAAATCAAGCACGTATACTTCATCCTCCGCTCCGTCTGTTACGATACATTTCACATGAAACGCTGATTTCCGCAGGATTTCTGCCAGCTTCTGCAATACAGCAAAAGAAAGCTTAGCCTTCGATACTCCGCAGGCTGCTTCAACAGCCCACACCAGCCGTTCATTGTCTGGCATGGTATCATCCAGCGAAGGCTCCTCCATTGTCAGATTTATCACTTTAAAGTCATTTTCAAATTTGATTCCGGCATCCGAAATATCCGCTTTCGTCTTTTCAAATATCTGTAATTCTTCCGCCGAACTCAGATCCGCAACTTTCATCCGACTGCGGTACGCTGACGCAATGTCTGGTACAAGTACCTCTACGTCCGCACTGATTTTGCTCACGCAGGCTAACCTCCATCCCTGCGCAAATTCCTCATCGGAGATATGCATGGTCTTCTTGGTATCCAGTTCTCCTCCGATCAATTTTACTCTGCATTTTCCGCAAGCTGCATTTCCATTGCATGGCGCATCAATGGCAACATTCATCTTCTTTGCCACATCCAGAAGGCTTTCTCCCGCTAAAGCAAAGCCTTCGACATCCTGCCCATGTTCAAACTTAAAAGTCACTTTAAACATAATCATTTCTCCCATTATGTGTTTACACTTCAGACCGAAGTGGAACGGAGACGCCCATCAGCCACAGACATATGACGCATTAGCGGCATATTGCCTGCGTAGCAGGCGGTCTGCGGCTTGCTGATCTGAATCTGAACAAAAACTGCCCTGAAAAAACATACCCAGGGGTACAAATACTTCCTGGGTATGATTCCGTTTCATTATGATTCCATCCGCATGCAGCGACAGGCGGCATTGATTCTGCAGTGTTTTACCCGCCACAAAATCCCTGTACTGCATTTGCGGAGGAAAACTGTGTGCGTGCAGCCCATTTCGATGCTGTTCTAAACGGCTGTTCAGAATCAGATCTCCAGATAGGAATCCGCATACAGAGTATTGCTCTTAAATACATCACAGGATTTAATCGTTTCCATCAGACGAAGGTCATTCGGGTTCACGATCGCGGAGGTAAGACCCTGCATCATAGCCATTGCTACGAGTGCGGAATCCATGATCGGACGAATGTGCTTCGGCATACCGTTAGAGTTATTGGAAAGGCCACCGGTAGAATTCAGACCCATATCAGAGAGCATCTTGATAAACTCAAGGATCTCCATCTGCTTGTCCTGCATTCCCTTTACGACCAGGAAGAGCGGATCAAACCACATATCGGTTGGCTCCATACCAAGTTCCATGCCTCTCTCAAGAAGCATCTGGCAATAACCCATACGCTCATCATTGTCTTTTGCAATGCCTTCGCCGTTGCAAAGAGCAATCACGATCGCGTCGTTTGCTGCTGCAAGATCGATATTTTCGATTCTTCCGGAAGCATCCGCAGAGTTTACAATCGGTTTTCCTTTAGAACGGTTGTAAACAGAGATACCTGCCTCGATTGCCTTCTTGTTGGAGGTATCCAGCGCCAGCGGAACATTGTCAAAGTTGCTCTGAAGGAGCTGTACCGCCCATTTCATCAGATCCTCACCATCTGCCTCAGCAGGTCCGATGTTTACATCAAGATAAACAGCGCCGGCATCGAGCTGCTGCTTTGCTCTTTTCAGAATCGGCTCCGGGTCTCTCTCAGTAAACGCTTTGTTGACTGCAGGAGCAGTGGTGGAAAGTCTCTCACCAATCGTTACAAATTTTGCCATGATGGTTCTCCTTTATCTTAATTTTGGTTAACAGTTCAGTTACTCTTACAGTTCTTTCATAAACTTCACAAGCTGAACAGCCTCTCTTGGAGCAATGATGATCTCCCATCCCGGAAGCTTCGCCTCAAGCTCGCCCTTTAATACAGCTACCTTGCCCGGAATAATCAGCTTTCTGGACTTCACTTTTCCCTCGATGTCCTGCTCTGCAAAGAACTTCGCGATCGTTCCTGCTGAGAATTTTCCTGCTGCCCAGGAAGTCAGTACGGAAAGTCCGCCTGCATCGTTGATGATGAGGTTGCACGGTACACCGGAGCGCTCCAGCTCACCGGATACCAGGAAGTAGGTCAGCGCAAAGTCTACCGTAGTCAGACATACCGAATTCTCATCTGCGCCGTTAAGCGGATAGATGCCCGGCTCAACCTTCATTGGTTTCTGCGGATCGGTGAAGAGGTTCTGTCTGAGACCATATACCGGGTTTGCTTCCGCATAGGTCATCTGGTCAAGAACAATAATCGAACCATACTTCATCGTGAACAGAGATAAGAGAGCTGCCTGCAGATGTTTATCTCCCTGGCTCAAGCGATCGAGCCGCACAATCGACGGATAACCGCAGGTACGGTTGCTGTCTTTGATTGCCGCCTTACGGAATTCAACCGCAATCTTATATGCTTCTTTAACGGAATTCACGCCGCAGTCAAAGACCAGATTCTTATTTCCAAGCTTCTCAAGAGCTGCCAGCGTATCATAAAGCTCGTCAATATCCGCGCCCTGAACACCAAGAGTGACACCAGCTTCAGTCGCGACTTTATTCATTGCTTCATAGTTGGATGCATTTGCACCGTTCAGAACCGGCTTTTTATCCTTTACCAGGGCAAGAGCCTCAGCCGCAACCTCCGGATCTTCACAGCCAAGAATGAGCACACGGTCAACAGTCGCTGCTTTCTTAACCAGATCCAGATACTTGTCTTTGCCAGCCGCTTCCGCATAGTTTACATAAATCATTTCTGTAAACATACGCTCACCGATACGCTCATAGTCTACGGACTGAATTTCAGCCAGCTTCGCATCAATCGCCGCATCATCCATGCAGCTGCATACAGTAACTGCATAACGTGTTCTGCTTACGAAAGTTTTCTCATGACGGAACAGAACGGTTTCTCCGCCGAGAGAATACTCATTGTCACCGGTTCCGACCTTGATGGTCTTCATTGGCGGCGCAGTCGCCTCGTTCAGAGAAGCTTTTGCGTCCTCAGAAAAATAGGGACATTTATCAATGGAAACCGCACCCTGTGCCACTTTCATTGAGAAAGCCATACAGGTCGGGCTGCCGCACTCTTTACAGTTTTTCTTAGGTGATAATTTAAAAATATCCAAGCCTTTCAATGCCATTTTATTTTCCTCCTTACGCTCTTCTGACGATTAAATCAACTCTGAAATCATGGTCTTGATTGCTCTGACAGATTCCGGATGTTTCAGAATCACAGCGTCTGAGCCGGCAGCGAGAACTGCTGCAGCAGTCTCTACTTCCATGTCAATCCCGCGCTCTTCCAGATTGCCCCATGCAGGCATATCTTCTTCCGTAGCAGTGGACTCTTTTACCGTCCATGTCTCAGAAGCAACAGGAGTAATGATAGGCATCTGCAGCGTTGTGTCACCCTGTGACAGTGCAGCCGCTTTTACACGGTCCAGTGTAGATATCACGTAGTCGAAACCATATCCGACTGCAGCGGTACCAGCGTTCATTACAATTGTCTTACTGTCAACGCCAAGCTGTGTGAGCAGTACGTTCAGCTGTTTTGCAAGGTTGATATCTACAGCGGATTCAGCGCCCACAACCTGCTTGTAAGCAAGGCCGGCAGAAGCACCGATAGTCTTGTAGTTTTCTTCCTTTGCCGCCAGAATCATGGCATTTTTGCCTTCCAGCGCAGCTGCAGCCTTATCCAGAAGCTCAGCGTCTTTTTCTACGTTCTTGCAGCCGCAAACAACAAGCGGAACATCGACAGCGTCAGCGACATCCCTGACAATCTGAATCAGTTCCTCCGTAGATTTGTTCTTTCCGTTCGGATCTCCGCCTTCCAAACGAATGCTGAGAAAATCAACTCCGTCAAATGTCACAGCTTTTTTTGCCATGTCAACAACCGTCGTGCAGCCCTCATAGAGCTTCTGTACACACTCCGGCTCAGCTTCCATGCCGCCGTCCGTAATCTCAATACCAACCTTCGGTGCATTCTCAATCGCATCATCAAAGGTATAGAATGGGAAGACGTTCTCGCCGCCAAGCTTGATTGCCTTATCGCCGGTGCCGACTTCAACGGTATTAATTTTCGCATTGAATTTTCCTGATTTTGCAGTAAACGGCATTTCTTTTTATCCTCCTTGTGGGTGTTACTAAAATTTGGGAAAAGGGGAGTCTACCTTAGGTTTCAATCAAAAGACATCTCGTCGCTTATGTAAAAGATTAGTAAGCTGGATGTGTCTCACTACTTGGCCTACATCGTAGACTCAGAAAAATGCTTCGCATTTTTCTTCGTTAAAAAAGCCAAAATCAACTCACAGGAAATTCTCGCGAGCGAGATTTCCTTTACTTGGCCTACACCATAGACTCAGAAAAATGCTCCGCATTTTTCTTCGTTAAAAAACTCAAAATCGTCATGCAAGAAATCTCGCAAGCGAGATTTCTTCGCAAGCCGATTTTACGGGAGATTCGTAATACGAATCTCCCTAAGAATGCAGCGAAGCTGCATTCTTGAGTTTTTTACATCATTGGTTCCATCTCAAGTGCCGGGTGACCTTTTTCGGTCAGGAACGCGAGCAGTGCTTCCGGATCTTCGGTAACGACGGTCTCATCCGCAATCATATCGACGAAGTTATCGATTCCGTACAGCTCTTTTGCTGACTCGTTCAAGCGCTCTGCTACCTGGTCTTTGAGGTCTTTCGGCATCCACACGATACGGGCGATGCCGCCTTCTGCCTTCATGAACTTCTTAGAAGAAATGAAGTGCTTGCCATGTCCCATGAAGCCTGGGGTCTGCACACCGCCGCCGGTCATGGAAGCCAACTCGGAGAAGGTCATGCCGATCGGAGTCATGCCCGCGTACTCACGGTTCGCGATGCAGACGCCGTTGGAGAGCGGCTCGATGCCACAGATACATTCGAAGCAGCCGCAGCTTGTCATCGGCTTTTCGATGATGGAATACAGAGATACATCTTCCAGTGCGCCCTGTGAGAATTTGCGGACTGCCTCATTGACATCCTCATATTCGCCAATGCGCTCATCGATGACTTTCTCTTTGGTAATAACCTGGCAGGGACCCTGCGGATCCAGCTCGTTGGTCGCTTTCGCGTCCAGCCATGAAACAGCGCCGCACAGTCCAAGACGCTCCGGGGTAACTACGCAGACATGGCTTGGAGAGAATGCCTGGCACATAATGCAGCTATAGTAAACGTCAACGCCCTCATCTGTCAGGGTCGTTAGACGTTCATCACGTTTGTCAAACATCGGAATCGCCAGCTCATGACGAAGCTTTGTACACATTTCCGGATCAGTGATGACCTTCACCTGGCATTTGTCTACAACAGCTGCGAACTCACTCTTTACCTTCGCGTAAAGAACTTCGCCGATGTGTTTTGCACGGAAACCGGCATTGAAGGTATCTTTGCTGACACGGATACGGATCATGTCACGCTGACCGGTGTGCATCAGACCTTCGATGCAGTTCAGATAAGAGTGGAACTTACGCTCGAATACCGGTTCAAAGTCTGCCTGCATGCTCTTGCCGGCAACTTCTACTATGTAACCGATGGAATGCTTGCTGCCCACCTCGAACTCGTCGAGATCCGGTCCGATGACTTCGATCTTGTGGTCTTCTACTTCGGAGAGCTCTTTGTTGTGAACCAGCTCGAAGCAGTCGACTCTGGAGCCGTCGAATTCTACCTGCATATCGCCGCGGCGGATGATCTCGCCCTCGAATGCGGACGCAAACGCAACCGGGATATCGATATCTGTAATCTTAAGCTTAATATCACGCGCTTCCAGAGAGGTCGCGTTGAACTTGGACACATCCGTCTGTACAATCAGGCTCTTCGGTACACGGAAGGTCTCTTCATTTGTGATAACCGGGAAACCGAGGGCAATCGCCCCTGCGCCGGCTGCAACAATCACTTCATCCAGCGGAGCGAATGCGTTTACGAATGCCGGTACACGCTCCATCGTGTATTTCATCAGGCCTGCCGCATCACCCGGGGTGATATTACCAAAGATCAGCGCCGCACGGATAGCGACAGAAACTACATGAATGACTGCGGTGACGTCTTTGCCCAGCGGAATCACACGTACATTTGCGCCGGTTTTATAACCGAGCTCTTCACACTGATCAATGATGCCGCCAACCAGTGTAACCAGGATACCCTGTGCCTGATAGCTCTTTACCAGAGCAACACCTTCCTCTGCAGTCGGAGCTGCGCCAAGAATAACAGCTACGCCCGGGATATCGCCTGTAACAAGCGGAACACCCAGCTCACGGATCACTGCATCTGCAAGATGACCATAGCAAGGCTCAGAATACGGAGCTGCACCGTCAATATACTTCAGTACTTCGATAAATTCTGCGCAGAGTGCTGTCGCAACACCTGACATGAAAGCATCGTTCATTCTCGGATTTCTGGTCATCAGAGTTTTTACGACGCCGAGAGCTGTTTTCAGCTCACCGAGATTACCGACCTTTGTGCCAGTCACAGCATAATAGCACGGAAGGCTGTACGCGGTGTCCGGGAAAGCTACCGGCTTGTCTTCGCCGTACTGTGCGATTGCATTATCAATCGCCTGTTCTGTAAGACCATATACTGCGTCATTTCCTTTAAAAATAACATCAAATAAAGTCACTTTACTACCTCCTGAATTATACAGCAGAGAGCGATTTGCTGTCTGCGTAATTACTTTTGTTTCAACGTGCGATGGATCAGATTTCAATCGCAGTGCGCTTTTTCTCGATATCCGCAATCAGAGCATCTGCGAGCTCATCCAGATCAGCAGAAACCGTCTGCGTTGCATCCGCGCCGTTTTTCAGTCCGCTTGCAGCGAACACATCTTCCAGGGAACCCTCATAGGGCAGGATGCCGATAAAGGTATCAACACCCAGGCCTGCAAATGTATTGCCAAGCTCCACGGCCTGAGCTGTTACACCGGCAGGATCACAGCCAACTACCGGCAATTGCGGTACTGTCAGGCCGGAATCATTGCAAAGTGCAGTCGCGATTGTCACGACATTGCCTACATTCTCCAGACCGCCAAGCGGCAGTACCGGAGGAATCTCTGCAAGTTCACAGACACGCTTCAGGCCTGCGCCGCACAGTTCCTTCGCATCCGGGTTCAGAAGTCCGGCGTCCGCCGCCACCTGTACCGGATAACCGATCGCCAGTATTACGATATCATTGGCAATCAGCTTTTTGAAAAGAGCTACATACTCGTCCGTATCACGGACTTCAGACCCATCCGTTCCAAGAAGCACGGCAGCGCCGCGCAGTACGCCGGAAGTCACACATTCTAACAATGGCTTCGTCGTACCGGTCGTATCGACCTTTGAATTGCAGACTCCATCCAACGCCTGAATGATGTCCGCTACTTCCAGTTTCGGTAATGCAGATTCACTCATTTCATTCGCCTCTTTTCCAGTTTTTTGTATACTATTGTTATACCAAGAACTTCTCGATTTTGCAACTGAAAAACTGTTTTGGCGATGATATTTTATCCTGTTTTATTCCAGCTTTTCCTTAATAGAGCGAATTTCCTGCACAGTACTCTGGCTGTAATCATAAGGGGAGGAACCATTGCGGTCTGCGTCAATGATTTCCGTATTGTAATGAATCACACCAAGAAGATCCTCAGCCGGTATCTTCGAGCGGACAAACTCCTCATCCTTCTCATCGCGGACCTTATTCGCGACCACATAAACCTGTTTTACACCGAGGTCATCCGCCAGACGTTTTACATTGCGATAAGTCTGTACACTTCTCGCGCCGGGTTCGATCACAACAATAAATGCGTCCATACCGCTTGTGGTCCCGCGGCCAAGGTGCTCCAGTCCGGCTTCCATGTCCAGGATCACCACATCGTTTGAGCGAAGCATGAGATGATTAATAATTCTTTTGAGCATTACATGCTCCGGACAGACACAGCCACTGCCGCCAGTCTCTACCGTTCCCAGAACCAGAAGCTTCACTCCATTGCATTTTTTTGCGTATTTATCCGGAATATCGTCTACCTTTGGATTGATTTTAAAAATCTTATTGAACTCATCGGCACCGGTGCGTTCCTCAACCAATTTTCGCATTTTTGTGATGGGGACGATTTCTGCCAGATCGGCCTCATCAAATCCGAGTGCCAGGCCGAGATTTGCGTCCGGGTCCGCGTCCGCAGCCAGCACAGAGCGCCCTTCATCCGCATACAACCGCGCCAGCGTCGCAGCAAAAGTTGTCTTACCAACTCCGCCCTTTCCAGTAATTGCAATCTTCATGTATACTGCCTCTTTCCTGCTACCGATAAAATCATGAGTTCAACAGCTTTTTGCTGCAGACCCGCCCGCTTAGCGAACGATATGCTGCTTCACAGAAGGGTCTGCGCAAAAAAGGAAACATTCTGAATTTGAAAATCAGATCCCCAGTGCGGTTCTCTTCTCTTCGATCCGTTCGATCATCTTGTCAACCATCTTATCGATGTCTGTCTCGACGGTATAGCAAGCCTCTACCCAGTCACGGATGCCGCCCTGCAGCAGACCTTCCACCTCTGAGGATCCGCTTGCATACGGGTCTACGCCAAGGAAGGTATCAAGACCGGTCACTACCACATAGTTGCCGATGGAAACAGCCTTTTCAGACATCCACTCCGGTGCGCAGCCAACTACCGGCAGCTGAGAGATGTTCCATCCGGAATCCTTTGCCAGCTCAGAAACAAGAATCATCATACGGCTGGTATCTACACAGGAGCCCATATGAAGCACCGGCGGAATGTCAGCCAGCTCACAGACTCTCTTCAGACCGGCGCCGCAGAGATCCTTCGCGCGCTTATCCATCAGACCGGCTTTCGCAGCCGCCTGAGCGGAACAGCCTGACGCTACGATAATAATATCATTTTCAATCAGCTTCTTCATCAGACCAATGTGCGCTGTATCCGGGCGAACCTTCGGGTTGTTGCAGCCTACCATGGCTACCGCACCACGGATAACGCCGGATTTGATGCAGTCAACAAGCGGCTTTGTTGTGCCTGTCTCGTCTACCTGAGAGTTGGTCACGGTATCCAGTGTCTTCACAATGGCCTCAACAGAATAGCCAACGGTCGCTTTTTGCTTCAGCTGCGGGATATGTACCAGCTCCGGTTTCCGGTTCTTAAAGTTCTCAATCGCCATCTTTACGATCGCTTTCGCATTCTCACCGGCATTTTCCGGGGAGAAACGGATATAATCACTCTCCGGCATCTGTGCGATCGGAGAGGTCGTCACAAATTTGGTGTGGAAGCACTTTGCCAGCGGTCCGATTGCCGGGAAAATACACTGTACGTCAACAACAATCGCCTCGCAGGCACCGGTCAGAATGACATTTTCCTGCTGCAGGAAGTTACCAGCCATCGGGATACCACGGCGCATTGCTACTTCATTGGAGGTACAGCAGACACCGGAAACCGTGATGCCCTTCGCACCCATCTCCTTCGCGTAAGCGATCATCTCCGGGTCATCTGCATACTCGCAGATCATCTCAGAAAGCGACGGATCATGTCCATGAACTACGATATTAACATTTTCTTCCACCATAACACCAAGGTTCGCCTCGGTGTCGATTGGCTTCGGCGTACCAAACAGGACATCGGAGAACTCCGTACCTGCCATGGAACCGCCCCAGCCATCCGCCAGGCCGGCACGCAGAGACTGGCGAATCAGGGCCTCCGGCTTGGAAGAGCATCCCATATGGGTCATATGCATGGAACAGGAAACCTCACGGTCAATCGCGCGCGGCTCAATTTCTTCTCTGGCCCAAAGCTCCTGTGTATGCTTCGGAGCTCTTTTAATGAAGTTCTGGTGTCCAAATACTTTTCCATACTCACCCAAAGCGAGAACAGCCATCTCATGAGCCAGATCATAGATGTCCTTCCCCTCTGTCTCAACGCCCCATTCCTTTGCGATACGGATCAGCTTCTCCGGGTCCTTTACCTTATAGTTGCCATCCGGTGAGGTGCAGTAAAGGGTATGGCAGATCTCACGGCCATGATCCGAGTGCGTCGCTGCTCCGCCGGCGGTAAATCTCAGATAGTTACGACCTACAATTCCGTGCGCGTCGCAACCGCAGATTCCACGCGGCGCTTTCGGAGTAATCCGGCATGGTCCCATCGTACAGATACGGCAGCAGACGCCCTGCTCGCCAAACTTACAATGCGGCGTCTGATTTTTTACGCGGTACTGATAGGCATCTGCGCCCACCTTTGCTCCTGTTTCGAGGAGCCGGTTTGTAGCCGCTTCAAACTCCTCAACTGTTGTCAGCTTAAAGTCTCCCATAAATAACCTCCAAGTTTATTTAATAAAGTGTATATCCGGCTGCGGCAAAAAGTATGCTCCAGAAGGATTCCGCAATTTCTGTCCGCTGCCGTTCATAATTGTCTGCCATCTGCGCCGGGTGCGCAAAAACGATGGAAGACAGTTACTTCAGATGAATTGTTTTCAGGATCTCATTGAGCGCAAGGCGCACTGGTGAGTCCTCCGGAAGTGAAGAAGTGGGTCTGCCTTCGCAGTCATATTCGTAAACCTGCTCATCCTGCGGTACAACGCCAAGCAGACGGAGGCCGCTCTTTTCAATCTCTTCCTTTGTACCGGCATTTAACTGTCCGTTCGGCGCACGATTCACGATCAGGCCAATTGTTTTCGGATTCAGATGGCACTCTTCAACCAGCTTGGCAATACGCTCGGTTGCCTGAACTCCTCTCCTGGAGCAGTCACTGATGAGCAGCATCGTGTCCACCTTTGGTAAAATACCACGGCTGATGTGCTCCATCCCCGCTTCATTGTCTACCACCACATACTTATAATTCGGAATCAGCTTCGCCAGCTGCGCCTGCAGCAGGCCGTTTACATAACAATAGCAACCCTGCCCCTGGGATCTTCCCATCACCAGAAGATCAAAATCGTCATCCTCTGCTAGACAGCGCTGAAGCATCATCTCTGTATAATCCGCTTTTGTCATACCGGAAGGAATGTTCCGGTCCAGCTTGTCCGCATCGTGGAGTACGGTCTCGCGTACATCTCCGAGCGTCATCTCTACATCGACACCAAGGACTTCGTTCAGGTTTGAGTTCGCATCGGCGTCCACTGCAAGGATCGGGCGTTTTCCCTCCATGCACATCGTCTGTATCAGCAAACCGCCGAGCGTTGTTTTGCCAACGCCGCCTTTTCCTGCTATCGCAATCACATGAGCCATGAAAACTGCATGCCTCCTTTTCCCTTTCGCTTATAAAAAATTTATAGTACGGATAAAACCCGGACATTACGCAACATCTTCACAGTTGATCTCCACCTTGCCGCCGGTCAGATCCGCCATAGCCAGCGTGCCCTCAATCGTCTTCCGCTCACCCATTACATCTGTAAGAGTGATCTGCTTCCCGTCCACTTCAATCTTGCTGACATACTCCAGAATGATGCTGTCGGGTTCATTTTTCGCATACACAGTCGCCAGACACATTTCGCACACCTCCTTTTAAACCTTCACAACGTTTTGTAGTCTCCGGACGGACGCTGTCAGCCTTCCTGTACCATCGACAACGCAAGCTTTAAATACAGGTTTCCTTTTTGGAATTCATCTACTGCTTTTTTGATCTGCTCTGCTGCCGCTTCTTTTCCTTCTTCGCGGAACTTTCCGGCTACCTGATCAAGCTCTGCTGCATGATGCTCATTGTGTTTGAGCATATAGTCGAGCAGTGCAACCATTTTATCGCCTTCCGGAGCTTCCTGCGCATGTGCTTCACATGCGCCGCAATGTGCATGCTCGCCCTCATGGACATGACAATGTTCTTCCCCGTGATCATGAGAATGATTGTGTTCCTCTTCATGACCATGTTCATGCGTGTGTGGATGGGAGTGCTCATACGTATGGGTATGCGTATGGGTATGCTCTCCGTTTTCGTGTGAATGTGGAACCGCATTACCATTTTCATCCTGAACCAGATGCATAGATGTTCCCCTTTCTCTTTGCAATTGTAATTTTGTTATCACTGGTTGTTCTCTTCCGCAGCGATGGTGATAAGGGTATGATTTTCTATGATTGTTAATTTTTTCACGCACAAAAACACAAAAAAAGCATCCCCCACCCACGGATACCTTATCCTATCACAAATGCCCGGAAATTACAACGATTTCCCGGGCATTTTCTGTTTACGTATTAAAAAAATACAATCAATTTTTACCAGGGTGTCAGCGAATTCTCTACCCCCATGTCACGGAGCATCAGAGCAGATACGGTCTCCTTCGGGTTTTTTCCTTCAAAAAGAATCTTGTTTACCTGCTCTATAATCGGGAGTTCTACATCATATTTTTTTGCAAGCGCAACAGCAGATTTTGTCGAGTAAACGCCCTCCACAACCATGTTGACTTCCTTCATCGCCTCTTCCATCGAATATCCCTGCCCCAGAAGAATTCCGGCACGTCGGTTTCGGCTGTGCATACTCGCACAGGTGACAATCAGGTCGCCAATCCCGGTGAGTCCGCAGAATGTTTCAAACTGACCGCCCATTTTTATACCGAGCCGGGCGATCTCTACGATCCCCCGTGTAATAAGAGCCGCCTTTGCATTGTCGCCATAGCCCATGCCATCCGCGATACCTGCCGCAAGGGCAATGACATTTTTCAGTGAACCGCCAAGTTCAATTCCAATCATATCGGAGCTGATATAGACGCGAAACACCGGGCTCATGAAAAGCTTCTGAAGCGATCGCGCCGTCTGTTCATCCTTTGCCCCGATCACAATCGCGGTCGGCATTCCCCGTCCTACTTCCTCCGCATGGCTGGGGCCGGAAATGACAGCTGTCTGTGCCTGTGGAATCTCATCCTCAATCACATCTGTCATCGTCATGAGGCTTCCTTCTTCGATCCCCTTCGCTGCATTTACAATCACCGTACCTTCTGCCACCAGAGGTTTCATCTTTCTGGCAGTCTCCCGCACAACTGCGGAAGGACTGACCATGACAAGAAGCTCCTGCCCGCGCACTGCGACAGCCAGATCCGAAGTCACCTGAATCTGTTCCGGAATCGTGACTCCCGGAAGCTTCGAGGGCAGTTCATGGGACTTGCGGATTTGTTCCGCATCGGATTCCAGAAAGGACCAGAGCGTCACATCATTTCCGTTTTCACGTAATAGTTTCGACAGGGCAAGTCCCCAGCCGCCTGCACCAATTACACCAATTTTTGCCATACCATATCCTCCATTCTTTCTGTAAATCTGAGGCATGGATGATGCTCCGGCCGCGAAGCAGGATCCATTCAGCTCCCGTATAGTTTATCGCTTCGTTTTATTCAGAAATCCGGCTTTCCGCTCTTCTCCCTTGCGCAGGCGGTCAAGATTCCCGCGATGCATATAAAAAGCCAAAGCAGTAACTACTGCCGTAACCACATACATTTCGTTCAGATACCGCTGTGTCATACCAAAAATGCCCAGCTGTCCGAAAAGAATAGTCTCGGCCAGAAAACCAGCCGCCACAACAAGCGAACCCACAGATACATAGCCGGTCAGAAATAATCCGGCGCAGAATCCCAGGATCGCCAGTCCGCATAAGGGGCGATTGATCGCAAAAATGGTCCCTCCGGTTGTCGCAATCCCCTTACCGCCATGGAACTTTAAATAAAAGGGGAAATTGTGCCCTAATACCGCGCCGAACCCGGTATACAGACACAGAAGCGGCCAGATATCGGCATACGTTTTTCCAAAAATCAGCCATGCTGCCAATGCGGCAAAAATAGCTTTAAACGCATCACCGAGAAATGTAACTGCTCCCCATCCTTTTCCAAGCGTGCGGAACATATTTGTCGTACCGGCGTTTCCGCTGCCATAGTCACGGATGTCAATTCCGTGCAGCCGTCCGATAATATAGCTGGTCTCAAAGAGGCCAAATACATAACCTATCGCAAGACATGCCAATCGTTCCATTTATTTCTCATTGTCCTTTCGTTCCCGGATGATAAATTTCAGTGGAGTACCCCGGAAGCCAAAAGCATCCCGGATCCGATTCTCCAGGTATCTTAAGTAAGAAAAATGCATCAGTGCCCTGTCATTGACAAAGATCACAAAAGTAGGAGGCTTCACCCGAGCCTGTGTGATATAGAACAGCTTCAGGCGCTTCCCTTTATCGGTTGGCGGCTGCTGCAGAGCCACTGCTTCCGCCATAATTTCATTCAATACACCGGTCTTTACACGCATGGACTGATTCTGGATCACCATGTCAATCGTTTCAAAAAGCTTCGGCAGCCGCTGCCCTGTCTCCGCAGAAATAAAAATAATTTCCGCATAAGGCATATAAGAAAGCACCTGGCGGATTTTGGCCGTATATTCATAAATCGTCTTGTCATTCTTTTCAATGGCATCCCATTTATTCACCGCGATCACGATTCCCTTGCCTCGTTCATGCGCGATACCGGCGATGTGCGCGTCCTGTTCGGTCACACCCTCCGTGGCATCGATCATCATAACGACTACGTCCGCGCGTTCCACCGCGGAAACCGTACGGATGATACTGTAGCGCTCGATGTCTTCTTTGATTTTATTTTTCCGGCGCAGTCCGGCGGTATCAATAAACACATACTCCTGCCCCTGCCATTTGACCGCAGCATCGACAGCGTCACGCGTTGTACCCGCAATGTCCGTCACGATCAGACGATTCTCACCCAGCAGCTTATTGATCAGAGAGGATTTGCCGACATTTGGTTTGCCTACAATTGCGATGCGCGGACGCTCATCCTCTTCCATATAGACCTTTTCCGGATCAAAATAAGCGGTCACCGCGTCAAGCATATCACCGAGTCCCTGTCGGTTCGCTGCAGAAATGGGCACCGGATCACCAATCCCCAGATTGTAAAATTCGTACACATCTGCCTGAAACTTTTTAAAACTGTCGACCTTATTTACAGCCAGAACCACTGGTTTTTTGGAACGGCGAAGCATGTCCGCCACCTTCGCGTCCGAGTCAGTCAGTCCCTGCTGACAGTCGACAAGAAAAATAATCACATCTGCGGTGTCAATTGCGATCTGTGCCTGCTCACGCATCTGGGAGAGCATAATATCCCTGCTTTCCGGCTCAATACCGCCGGTATCAATCAGCGTGAAATTCAGGTTCAGCCATTCCACATCGGTATAGATGCGATCTCTGGTCACACCAGGCGTGTCCTTTACAATTGAAATATTGGAACCGGCCAGCGCATTAAACAGCGTGGATTTTCCCACATTCGGTCTCCCGACAATCGCTACAATCGGTTTCATAAAAATTCCTCCTGTGTCCTTATTCTCCGACAATTGCACTTACAAAATCACGTCCGTCTGATTCTACCACACGGATGGAAACTGCCAGGTTTTTCTCCAGGTCCTCCACACTGACATCGTCTAAAAAAACTCTCTCACCGCTGCGAAGCATACTGCATGGCAACAGAAGCTCCCGGCCAAGCCTTTTGCCCTTCAGCTGAGCCAGAAGATCCGTACCGGTAATCAGTCCGGCTACCGTGATGGACTCCCCAAAGTAATCATTGCGAATCTCATAAACGTGGCAGAGAATATTTGGATACTTTTCGCAGATACGGTCACACAGATTCTTCAGGTAAGGACCTGCCAGCCTGCCGGTTGCTATGGATATTTCGCGCGGCGGCAGTTCCACTGCGCCGGTCTCTTCGTCCAGTACCTCCCGGACCTCTTCCATCAGCAGCCGCATCATACCAACCCCATTTTCCAGCTGCAGATACCCGTCATAGCGATCTGCTTCCGGAAAATCGCGGCCTGCGAGTACGTACCATTCATCTGAAGCATGGATAAAATGCAGTCCGAATTCCCCGTAAATTTTTTCCTGCCAGCCTTCAATACAATCGATGACCTCTCCGGCATCTTCGGGCGTAAAAGCCTCCAGCGGGTATAAACCGTCCCGGAAGCGTGTCAGTCCAACCGGTACAACAGACACGCTGCGCAGCTGCGGAAGATATTCTGTCAGCTTTTGTATGGAAGCGTTTAGTTCTTCCCCGTCATTGATGCCGCGGCAGAGTACAATCTGTCCATTCAGCTCAATCCCGGCGTCTGCCATCCGGCGCACTTTCGGGAAAATATCTCCAGCGAAGCGATTCCGCAGCATCTCACAGCGAAGAGTCGGGTTCATGGTATGGAACGAAATATTGATCGGTTCCAGATGATAACGGATAATGCGGTCAATGTCATGATCGCTCATGTTCGTCAGCGTAACATAATTTCCCTGCAGAAAAGAAAGCCTGGAATCATCGTCTTTAAAATACAAGGTATCCCGCATGCCCTTTGGCATCTGATCAATAAAGCAGAAAATACAATGGTTCCGACAGGAACGGTACTCATCCATCAGAGAGCTTTCAAATGTAATCCCAAGATCATCCTCGTACTCTTTTTCTATTTCCAGCTCCCACTCTTCCCCGTTTTCCTTGCGTACCTGTACGGTCAGATATTCCTCATTAATCAGATAATGGTAATCAAAGACATCTTCGATTGTTTGCCCATTGACAGAGAGAACCGTATCTCCGGGAGCAAGCTCAAGCTCCTCGGCAATACTGTCCGGCTCAACAGCAGTTATTTTATGTTCCAAACATTTTTTATTCATATTCCATCCAGTTTCTGTTTAGTCCTTATTATGGATTTTCGAAAGCAGCTCATGAATTTTCGCGGTCGGCGTCTCAATATTACTCAGAGTCGAATCATGGTTCAGAGTCTCAATAATCGTAGCAAGGAATTTTGTCATATCTGCTTCCACATAATATGGCTTCGAAAGCAACTCTGGATTCCGGTAATGGAGATTGGTGGTCACCACTTTCGTAATAAATCCCTGTTCGTAATAGCTGTCGAATTTTGCAAGTCCATTTGTAAAAAGACCGAAGGTCGTACAAACAAATACACGCCTTGCACCGCGTTCTTTCACCTGTTTCGCAACATCAAGCATACTCTCTCCGGAAGAAATCATATCGTCTACAACAATCACGTCCTTGCCTTCGACGGAATCACCCAGAAACTCATGTGCTACGATCGGGTTTTTCCCATCCACAATAACGGAATAATCCCTTCTCTTGTAAAACATACCCATATCCACGCCAAGGATGCCGGAAAAGTATACCGCACGGCTCATGGCACCTTCGTCCGGGCTGATAATCATCAGATGATCATTATCGATCTGAAAATCCTCGACATTGTCTACCAGTGCCTTCAGAAACTGGTAAGTCGGCATAAAGGAATCAAAGCCGCTCAGCGGAATTGCATTCTGCACCCGCGGATCGTGCGCGTCAAATGTAATAATATTGGAGACGCCCATATCTGCGAGCTCCTGCAGGGCCAGGGAGCAATCCAGGGATTCTCTTTTGGAACGTTTGTGCTGTCTGCCCTCATACAGGAAAGGCATTACAACATTCACACGCTTCGCTTTCCCATTCGCCGCGGCGATAATGCGCTTCAAATCCTGGAAATGGTTATCCGGGGACATATGGTTTACGTGGCCACAGACCGTGTAGGTAAGGCTGTAGTTACAAACATCTACCAGGATATACAGATCCGTGCCGCGGACAGAATCATTGATCTGCCCCTTGCCTTCCCCGGTTCCAAATCGGGGACAGCTGCAGTCCAGCAGATAGGTATCTGCGATATACCCGGGCTGAGAGATGACATTGCTGTTCTCTGGTTTCAGATGGCTGTTCTTTCTGGACTCTACAAGACACGCGTCAACGGCCGCTCCAAATTCCCGGCAGCCCTCCAGAGCTGCAATTTTCAGCGGACCGACCGGCATGATCTGATCCAGCGATTCTATTTCGGACATAGGTCTCCCTCTCTTTCGTACAAGGTACGTTTTATATGAATTCCTCTGAAAAATACGCAAAAAGTATAGCATCTTGCGTCCGGTGCGTCAATAAAAAAGTGCTGCAGTCATACTTTCAAAGCCAGAAAAGCCGCCAGATTTCCGCGTTTCCCATGCGAAGCACGATGGGAGAAAAAAATTTCCGGGTTGCAGCAGGTGCACAGGTCTGTAACGGTAATATTTTCTGTGCACAGGCCGGCGCGCAGCATGTTTTGCCGGCAGCACTCCCAAAGGTTCAGCTGATATTTATTGTTACGGTCAGCAGATATCTTTTGGGGTTCGTCTGTTTTTTCTCTGCTTTTACCGGAATATAAAATCGGCCACAGCTTTTTCGGAAAATGATTTCGCACTTCCATAATCACATCCTCGCCGACCTCGTAACAATCTTTACAGATGGATGGGCCAATGGCAGCGAGCAGGTCAGAAGGATCTGTTTTATATAATTCGGTCATTTTTCTCACGGTTGTCCCGGCGATGTCATTTACTGTGCCGCGCCAGCCGGAATGAGACAGTCCGATTGCCCTGTGAACCGGATCTACGAAAAAAAGCGGCACGCAGTCTGCGTAAAAGGTAGTCAGAACTACACCCGGTACATTTGTCACCAGGCCATCTACATCCTGATAATCCCGCTCGCACAGATAGCCTTTTCCACAGTCCTTCGCCGTCACTTCGCGGACATTTGTCGTATGCGTCTGATAGGAGAAAACCATGCGGTCGTAAGGGAATCCGACCGCGGCCGCAATTCTGTGAAAATTTTCTTTTACGCGCTGCGGATCATCCCCGCGGGTAAAGCTCAGGTTCATTTCTCCAAGTTCCCGCTCACTGACTCCGCCAATTCGACTGCTAAAGCCATGCGTCAGGAAGGAAAGCTCCTCATAAGCCGGAAACGTAAAGTAGAGTACACCATCCTGTGTGTTTTCCCGTAAATGACTTCCTTCTTTCTTTCTGATCAAATGCGTCATATCTGTACTCCTGTCTCTTTCAGATTTGCACGCAGCACCCGTTTTTCTTTCCGATGCTGTTCTGAACGGTTACGAAAGTTTGTAACTACTCAGAACAGCAGGCCGCAGACTGCCTTCCTTTGCGATGCTGTTCTGAACGGTTACGAAAATTTTATGACCAGAAGGCATCCGGTATCACACATACCTGATTTTCATCAAACGCAACAACATCAAAACGCACCGGCGTCTCTTCCGGCAGATGATGTTCCATCAGATACCACCGTGCTACGCGTATAATCCGCTGCTGCTTTTTGAAATCAACGGCTTCTGCTGCGCTTCCACTGCTCCTGTCGGAACGATATTTCACTTCCACAAACACGAGATATCCCTGATGGCGGGCAACCAGATCGATTTCGCCGGCCCGGGTGCGATAATTCTGACATATGATGTGGTATCCAAGCGATTCCAGATGTGCAGCCGCACGCGCTTCATATGCAGAACCAACCATACGTTTGTTCATAAAGGTTCCTCCGCAGATTCTGCCATGCCCGTTTTGGTCTGCATCCAGGGGCAGCTACTCCAGAAAGTGTCCGATAAAGGTTTTTCTGTGAATTGGAGATGGTCCGTACTGTTTCAGCGCTTCAATATGCGCTGCGGTGCCATAACCTTTGTGTGCGGCAAAACCGTATTGCGGCATCATCCTGTCGTATTCCATCATGAGCCGATCCCTGGTCACCTTGGCCAGTACACTGGCAGCCGCAATCGACAGGCTTTTCCCATCTCCGCCGATGATCGGTACCTGCTGACAGGAAACCAGGGGAATCGTCACTGCATCATTCAGCAATATCTCCGGCTGCGGATTCAGTTTGGAAATGGCTTCCCGCATGGCTTCATAAGTGGCCTGTAAAATATTAATCTCATCAATACGGGCCGGAGATGCCATACCAATGCCATATGCGACAGCTTTTTCCTGTATTTCATCAAACAGCTCCTCCCGCCGTGCAGGCGAGAGCTTCTTTGAATCATTCAGATACAGGATCTCACAATCCACCGGCAGAATCACTGCTCCAGCCACAACAGGACCCGCAAGCGGGCCGCGGCCGGCTTCATCGATGCCGCAGACCAGACCCAGTTCTTCATATTTATGTTCATAAATACGCATATTCTCGAGCCTTTTTCGTTCCGCAGCCAGCCGCTCCAGTTTTTTCCGGTATTGCACAACCAGGCCGCGGACTCCGCTCCGGCTGTCATCTTCGTATTTCTCAAACAGCAACGAAAGCTCAGATTCCGCGGCCTGCGCAAATTCTTCTCTGATTTCTTTTATCTGCTTCATGAAGTCCCCTTATTTGTAATGATTCAGAACAGTTCCTTTTACTTTGCGCCAGACGCGAGGCTGCAAAGCAGCCATTCCATGCGCGTCTGTGTGCATCAATTATAGTGAATGACAAAAGAATTTTGTCGTTCTCTATAGCAGTCCAAACGATGAAAACGGCCAGATTCGCAAAACCGCTTTCCCTATGATCTGGTCTCTTGTGATATTTCCGACACTCGGTTCCCGGCTGTCCGTACTGTTATTGCGGTTGTCTCCAAGAACAAAATATTCCTGGTCGCCAAGCGTAATCTCCGCCGAGGCCAGTCCCGGATTGCGGATCATTTCATTCCCATAAGAATCTTCCAGAATCTCTCCGTTGATATATATGACGCCGTCCACAATCTGAACCGTTTCTCCCGGAAGACCGATAATTCTTTTGATGTAATAGGTGTCTTCCTGATACTGAAATGGAAAGACAACGATATCGAACCGTTTCGGATCCGTAAAACGGTAAGAAATCATATCGACGATCAGCTGATCCCCGTCACTGAGTGCCGGATACATGGATTCCCCCCACACTTCGGTGCGTTCTACGACATAATTGACAACCAGGTAAGCCGCACCGCAAATCAGAATAAAGTAAAAAATCCAGCTCAACGCCTCCCGGACAATACTTTTTTTCTTCTTTCCATTCTTTTTTCCCGCTTTTTCTTCACCCTTCTTCAAGCGCTTCTCCCTCAAACTTCCCTGTATCGCCGTCTGGCATGAGCAGGCCGGATGCCTGCACCACAGGAACCTTACTGATGCGTCAGGAACCCAAAGCTGCTAAGCGGCCAGATCCGCAGCCATGCCTTTCCGACGATCGAGTCCCGGCTGACATTTCCAACACGTTCTGTTCGGCTGTCCGTACTGTTGTTGCGGTTATCACCAAGGACAAAATATTCATCTTCTCCCAGGGTAATCTCTTCGCTTGCCCGTCCGGGATTTTCAATCGTTTCTCTGCCGTAATCCTCCTCAAGCAGTTCGCCGTCAATGTAAATACTGCCATCCTCGTCAATGCGTACGGTTTCACCGGGAAGACCGATGATTCGCTTGATATAGAGTTCACTGGAGTCCTCATAAGGCTGAAATACGATAATATCAAAGCGCTGCGGGTCGCCAAAGCGGTAGGAAAGCTTTTCCACAATCAGATTGTCCCCATCCTGAAGGGTATCATTCATGGAACGACCGTCTACAACCGTTCTCTGACCAACGAAATGCAGAATCAGCCAGGTTGCCAGAATTACAAAACCGATATATAAGATCCAGCTTAAAATTTCTCTTTTCAGATCCACCTGGTTCACCTCGTCAGCAGTATTGTTCTGTTCTTTATTTCTGCTCATTGTCCCCATCCATCTTCTTTCTTGTTATCTTGTAACGATTCGTTACTGTTCACACCCCGACCACGCACCTGCTGCGTGGTCAGGGGCAAGAACGTAGAGATTGCAACGATTCAGAACAGCAGTACACAGGACTGTGCTTCGTTCTGATCGGAATGATGCGATATTCTGGTAACGCATCAGCTCTTACCTGGGTGCAGACTCCAGGGTGATCCGACCGATTCGGCCACTGCGGAAATCATCGAGAAGAAGAGCTGCTGCTTTTTCATAATCCGGTTCGTTTCCGGTGCGAATGCATCCACGTACTCTGGCAATCTCACCAAGCAAAAACGTCTCGTCTACATCCTCTGCAACGGAATAGCGGGCAGACAGAAATCCCGGATAATTCTTTTTTATAAACCCAAGTACCCACACAGAGAGCTCTTCTGTCTGGATAATTTCATCCCGTATGGAGCCAAGCGCAGCCAGTCGCTGTCCCACCCTGGGATCATCAATCTTCGGCCAGAGAATCCCGGGTGTATCCAGAAGCTCTACGCTTTTATTCAGGCGGATCCACTGCTTTCCCCTTGTCACGCCCGGCTTATTCCCGGTCTTTGCGCAGGCCTTGCCGGCAAAAGAATTGATAAAGGTTGACTTTCCGACATTCGGGATACCGGCTACCATAGCCCGTACCGGCCGGTTCAGAATGCCGCGCTTCCGGTCGCGTTCTATCTTTTCCTGACAGGCTTCCATAATGACGTTTTGTATCCGTTTCATTCCCGCCCCGGTCCTCGAATTGACTGCCGCCGCAAAAAGGCCTTTTTCCCGAAAATACGCTTCCCAACAGGCGTTTTGCCGTTCATCTGCCATATCCGCCTTGTTCAGCAGAATCACCCGGAATTTGTTTTTTCCAAGCTCATCAATATCCGGATTCCGCCCGGACTGCGGAGCCCGTGCATCCGTCAGTTCAATAACCAGATCGACAAGCTTCACATCTTCCTGCATCATCCGCTTTGCTTTCGTCATGTGTCCCGGATACCACTGGTATGCCATACACTCCTCCATTAATTCACAAATCCCCAATGTTCAGATGGGGAAATTACAAACCACACCTTGCCTTCGATATAATCGGCTGAGACAACGCCTATATCTGCGTAACGGCTATCTTCGCTGTTGTTGCGGTTATCTCCCAGCACGAAATATTCTCTGTCGCCAAGCGTGACGCCATCTTCAGCCAGCCCGGGGTCTGTAATCGAGGGAAAATTATTTTCTTCGATATAAACCTCTCCATCGATATAAATCATGCCATTTTTGATCTGAATCGTCTCACCTGGCAGACCGACCACCCGTTTAATACTCGTATATGCGGTACTGCTTCCATTTGGTTTAAACGCGATGACATCGCCTCGCTTAGGCGTACTGAATTGATAGGCAAATGTATTTAACAGCACAGTGTCGCCGCCGGAAAGAGTGGTATTCATAGATTGTCCGATATTTGTCCTTGTCTGTCCGAAAAAGTAAACCACGACATAAGCGAACAGAATCACGACCAGAATTTCAAATGCCCACAAAAATACAGATCGAATGACGGATTTTTTTTTCGTGTTCATGGCCCCTCCTGTTGTTCGCTTACATGACAGAACAGCAGGCTGTTCTGACTGGTTTTAGCAAAAAAGGGAGAATACATAAATGTAATCTCCCTGATCCGATCCTTATTTCACAAGCTCTTTTACTTTCGCTTTCTTTCCTACACGTCCTCTCAGGTATGTCAGCTTCGCGCGTCTTACTTTACCGCGTCTCACAACTTCTACCTTCTCAACAGACGGGGAATGCAGCGGCCAGGTTTTCTCTACGCCTACGCCATTCGAATTCTTGCGAACCGTAAATGTCGCGCGGACACCACCGCCCTGTTTTTTCATTACGATTCCCTCAAATACCTGAATTCGTTCACGGTTTCCCTCTTTGATCTTACCGTATACTCTGACGGTATCGCCTACAGAAAACTGCGGAACCTCAGCCTTCAGCTGAGCATCCTCAATCTTTTTAATAATATCGCTCATTGTGGATCTCCTTCCTATACTGGATGTTCGTAATACGCGTGCTTCTGACTCTGTTCGCCCTAAAGCTCTTCTTCAGGACAAATCCCGCAGCTGCCCTTCTTATCGGGTCAGATGCAGCAAATCCGCACAGACTGTACCAGAGGACCATCTATTTCACAACGCCAAATAGTGTAGCATGATTCCTGACAAAATGCAAGAAAATATTAACTGATTTTACAAACTTTTTCCGTGTGAGTTTCGTGTCGCGATTGCTCCCGCTGACAACGCTCTGCCATGAATTTACAGCTGTTTTTGTTCCATCCAGGCCCATTAGATACACAGAAGGATCAGCTCTGCTCCAGAATGCTCTGTAAAACAGAAATGGTTTCCTGTTTCAATTCGTATTCATTTTTTTCTTCGAGAACTTTTCGTAAAAATTTCCGGTCTTCCCGATCCAGCACAGCTTTTTTCAGAAGATCAGGACGGTTCAGGAGTGTCCGCAGCAAAGACTGTTCATGACGCCAGTGATCTACATTTCCATGATGGCCGGACAGCAGCACCGGAGGAACCGGACATCCCCGCCAGATTTCCGGCCGGCTGTATTGCGGATACTCCAGAAGACCATCCGAAAAGCTTTCTGAGACTCCGGAATCCGAATTGCTGAGCACACCCGGAACCATGCGGGCGATTGCGTCCATCATGACCATCGCCGGAAGCTCTCCGCCGGTAAGCACATAATCTCCGATTGAAACATAATCTGTGACAATGGTTTCCAGAACACGCTCATCGATTCCTTCATAGTGTCCGCAAAGGAAAGAAAGGTTTTCCTCACGGGCAAATTCCTGTGCCATGTTCTGATCGAACACACGCCCTTGCGGGGTCAGATAGACCAGGCGAAATCTCTTTTGGTTCCCGGAAGCTGTGGAGGCAGGGGAGCATTGCCGTTCTGTTTCCAAAACCACATTCGATTCTTGGGCGGAACCGTTGATCTGGTATACAAGATCCTCATATGCACGGCAGACGGGCTCAGCCTGCATTACCATGCCCGCTCCGCCCCCATAGGGATAATCATCGATTCGCCCGTTACCGGCGACAGAGTAGTCACGGATATTGACGGTTTTCAATGAGAGGAACCCCTTTTCGATCGCCCGTCCGATGATGCTCGTATGCATTCCCTGCTCAATCATTTCCGGAAACAGGGTCATTACGTAAAAATTCATTCCAGAAGTCCCTCCAGCAGATGGACAAGCATACTGCCCTTTTCAATGTCCACATTCAGGATACACTGTCGGATCGCCGGGATCAGTACCTTTCGTCCATCCGTTACCGTCACCTCGTAGACATCATTTGCTCCCGTTTGCAGTACATCGGTCAGCTCGCCAAAAGAAAAAACGGAATCCCCCGCAGATAAATCCGCGTCCGTGTCTTTTCCTTCATCCACGGATGGACCGATATCCTGCGGTTCGTCTGTGTAAACTCTCAGACCAATCAAGTCCGCAATGAAATATTCACCTTCCTCAAGCTCCACCGCATTCTCCCGGGTTACGTAAAGCGGACGGCCGCGAAAAGCTTCCACATCCTCAATCCGGTCAAGGCCACGAAACTTCAGAATCACAAGATTTTTAAAAAATTTCACCCGTTCAATCTCCAGCTCACGCAATGTGTCCGGAGCGCCCAGTAAAACGGATTTCAGTTTTTTAAATCGCATCGGGTCATCGGTAGTAGGGTAAACCTTAACCTCACCGGCAAGACCATGTGTAGAAGTGATCGCTCCCACCTGTAAAATATCCTGCATATTTTTTCCTCATTATGGCTGTCAGTTATCGCGGTGCGCATATGCATAAGTGCGATAACTGTATTTGTTACAAATTTTTCAGCGATATTATGCATAGAAAAGAGCTGTCCTCACAGTTTGCAGACCGTAACAGTTCTGAGCAGTTACAATCCGAACAAATTCTGACAGCTCTTTATACCGCTATACTACTGTAAAATGTCTACGACTACTTTTCTGTCTTCCTTTGTCGCCGCAGCCTTTACAACTGAGCGAATCACTTTCGCAATTCTCCCCTGCTTGCCGATTACCTTCCCCATGTCAGAGGAAGCAACCCGCAGCTCTAATACAAGTGTATTTCCACTTTCTTTTTCCGTAACTTCGACTTCGTCCGGATGTTCAACCAGAGATTTTGCAATTACTTCCAATAGCTCTTTCATGCCTGCTCACCTCCGATTATTTTTCAATACCGGCCAGCTTGAAAAGCTTTCCAACTGTCTCGGTCGGCTGAGCTCCGCTCGCAAGCCACTTTTTCGCCAGTTCTTCATTAATCTTGAACTCACTTGGATTTGCGTTTGGATTGTAGGTGCCAATCTCTTCGATACATCTTCCGTCTCTCGGAGATCTTGCGTCTGCTACAACGATTCTATAGAAAGGATTCTTTTTCTTACCAGTCCTTCTTAAACGAATCTTTACTGCCATTTCATTCACCTCCTGTTATAATAATGTATTTATCAGGCAGGGATCACTCTTCTCCTGCCCGATTCAAAAAGGAAGTTTAAACTTACCTCTTTTCGCACCTTTTCCTCCGAACATTCCGGAGTACTGCTTCATCATTTTGCGGCTTTGCTCAAACTGTTTCACCAGGCGGTTTACCTCACTGATATCTACACCGGCACCGGCCGCAATTCTGCGCTTTCTGGAAAGATTCAGAATATCGGGATTTGATCGCTCTTTTGGTGTCATGGAGAGGATGATCGCTTCAATCTGCGCCATCTTCTTCTCATCCACAGCATCCTCCAGCTGCTTCATCTGTGCGCCGCCCATGCCAGGCAGCATACCCAGGACGCTGGAAATGCCTCCCATATTCTTCATCTGATTCATACTTTCGAGGTAATCATCAAAGCCAAACTGCGCCTTGCGGAGCTTCTGCTCCATATCTTTGGCTTTTTCCTCATCAATGTTCTCCTGTGCTTTTTCAATCAGGGAAAGCACATCTCCCATCCCGAGAATACGGGAAGCCATACGATCCGGATAAAACTGTTCCAGATCAGAGAGCTTCTCTCCCATACCGGCATAGAGAATCGGCTTGCCGCAGGTCGCCTTAATCGAAAGTGCCGCGCCGCCTCTCGTATCGCCATCCAGCTTCGTGAGAATCACACCGTCGATGCCGATCTTTTCTTCAAACATCGTGGCGACGTTCACCGCGTCCTGTCCGGTCATCGCGTCTACGACCAGAACGGTCTGGTCGACCGAAACCGCATCTTTTATCTCCTGCAGCTCGCGCATCATGTCTTCATCGACATGCAGCCGGCCGGCCGTGTCCAGAAATACCAGATTGAGGTTATGCTCTCTTGCATAATTCACTGCCTCCTGTGCGATGTGTACAGGATTTTCTTTGTCTCCCAGGGAAAAAACCTCTACCCCCTGCTTTTCACCATTGATCTGAAGCTGTTTGATCGCAGCCGGGCGGTATACGTCACATGCAGCCAGCAGCGGCCTGCGGCCTTTAGATTTAAATTTTCCTGCAAGCTTGGCGGCGGTGGTCGTCTTACCGGCGCCCTGCAGACCTGCCATCATCACGACAGATACTTCATTCGCAGGGCGGAGAGAAAGCTCTGTCGTCTCCGATCCCATCAGAGATACCAGCTCATCATTGACAATCTTAATCACCATCTGCCCCGGGTTCAGGCCATTCATGACATCCTGCCCGATCGCCTTTGCCTCAACAGACTTAATAAACTGCTTTACCACTTTAAAACTGACGTCCGCCTCCAGAAGAGCCATCTTGACTTCCTTAAGCGCGGTCTTCACATCCGCCTCCGTCAGCCTTCCCTTGCTGCGCAGGTTCTTGAATACATTCTGCAGCTTCTCCGATAAGCTTTCAAAAGCCATACTATAATTCCTCCAGGATCTGCGCCGACAGACTCGCTGTCTGTTCCGCAAATGACTGTGCGTCAATTTCATTATAATGGGAGGACAATTCCAGAATCCGCTCTGCCTTTGCCCGGATTTTCAGGAAACGCTCTACCAGGTGCAGTTTTGATTCGTAATCCTCCAGAATCTTTCCGGAACGCTTTACTAAATCGTGTACTCCCTGCCTGCTGACACCGAATTCTTCAGCAGCCTCTGAATACGAAAGGTCATTCTGTACAACCGCTTCGTAAACTTCTCTCTGGTGTTCTGTAAGCAGCTCTCCGTAAAAGTCATACAGAAGCGTCTGCCGCAATACTTCGTCCATGTCCATCACCGTCGCTTACTATACACAAAAATTCCTATGCTGTCAAGTGTTTTTCTTGACAGCATATCTTTTTTCATCCGTTGGAATTGAAATCAAATATAGGTGTGTAAATTATTTCTCAAATTTTACGCCATTTTCTGGAAAAACGTAAAAAAGCACGGTTGACAAGAGATTTGTTCTATGCTACGTTTGAAATCGACAGAAAAAGCGGCCATATCCTCTGTTCTGACTTCCAATTCAAAATAATCGAATCGAGTCAGTAAGAAGGAAAGGACCAGCTTTGTCAGAAAAAGGAGGAAAAGAATATGATACTCGGAAAGAAGGAAGCAAAAAAACTGCTCGCCAGTGTACTCTCGATGAGCATGGTTTTCTCCGGATCCGCTGCCGTATGGGCAGAAGAAGAGACGGAGACAGAGGAAATCATCCCCTATGTGGTAGAGGGAGATTATTCTGGTGAGACCATCATTCTGCACAGCAATGACGTACACGGCAGCATTACCGGTTATGCTGCAATGAGCGCACTGAAGGCAGATTACGAAGCAGCCGGCGCAGAAGTGATCATGGTAGACGCCGGTGATTTTATTCAGGGTACGACCTATGTCAGCACCTCTCAGGGTGCAACGGCCGTCGAGCTGATGAACCTCGCCGGTTACGATGTCGTCACGCTTGGCAACCATGAATTCGACTATGGCTATGAAAATCTGGTCACGATTCTGGAGGATGCAGAATTCGCTGTTGTCAATACCAACATTCTTTATAATGATGAGGCAGCCTTCGATGGAAGCACAGTGATTACTACTGAGGGCGGTCTGACCATCGGCTTTTTCGGTGTAGAGACTCCGGAGACGGCGACTAAGGCGCATCCGGCAAAGATCCAGGGCGTTACATTCCTGGCGGAGGATGAGATGTACGCGGCGGCTCAGGCAGAGGCAGACACTCTGGCAGAGGCAGACTGTGATCTGATCATCGGCCTGGTTCATCTGGGTGTTGATGATGAGAGTGAGCCGAACCGTTCGGTAGACCTGTGGGCAAACATTACAGGCGTAGATTTTCTCATCGATGGTCACTCACATACGGTGATGACGGAGGGCGAGGATGGACAGCCAATCCAGTCCACCGGTACTGCGTTTGAAAACATCGGTGTGATCGAAATCAGCGCAGAGGGCGAGATTGTGGACAACTATCTGGTACAGACGGTTGCTTACGCAGGCTCTGACGATGCGGTAGCAGCTGCGGCGCAGGAAATTATTGACGAGATTGAAGCAGTGTACGGCGAAGTGTTCGCTACGACGGAAGTGCTGCTCAATGGCGAGCGTGAGCCGGGTGTACGTACAGAAGAGACCAACCTGGGCGACCTGATCACGGACGCGATGCGCTGGTATGTTCTGAAGGACGGCGTAGAATCCCTTGGCATTGCGGAGGAAAATGTAGTGGCGATTACAAATGGCGGCGGAATCCGCGCGACCATTGAGGCTGGCGACATCACGATGAATGACATCAATACCGTCCTTCCATTTGGCAACACAGTCGCCGTTGTATATGTGACTGGTGAAGTGCTCCTTGAATCTCTGGAAGCTTCCACCTACAGCACACCGGAAGCGATCGGCGCGTTCCCGCAGACCTGCGGCATTGAGTTTACAATTGACACAACGGTAGCCTATGATGAAGGCGAACAGTACGAAGGCTCTACCTATTTCGGACCGGCATCGATCCAGAGGGTGACCATCACCTCCATCAATGGTCAGAAATTCGACCCGGAAGCTACCTACGCAGTTATCACAAATGACTTCCTGGCTGCAGGCGGCGACACCTACTACGCATTCTCCGTATCAGAAGTGATGGATACCGGTACACCGATGGATGAGGCGGTGATTGCTTATATCGAGGAAGAACTTGGCGGTGTGGTAACGGCAGACGCTTATGGTGAGTCCAGAGGTGACATCACGATCATCGCGGAGGAAGCCGTTGAAGAAGAAACACTGGAGCCGGCGGCTTAAATCAAAATCTGTAAGTAAAATCTTTGATCGAGCAGGAGGCGCCTTGTCACCTTCTGCTCGCCCGCTCGGGCCGGGTGCGGCATAAGCCGCAAAACTTCTTGCCCGGCCCTGTGCATCAATAAAGAAGGGGACTGTTTTTACAGTCCCCCTTTTTCTGCCTTGTTCTATACTTTTGATTTTTAGCAAAAGCTCTGCGGCCTGCTGTTCTGAATAGCTACGATTCTTATTCTTTACTCTTTTTTCTCCATTACGCTCAGATATGCAGGACGAATGATCTTATCCGCGCAGATCAGCTCTTCAATGCGATGGGCGCTCCAGCCGACAATTCTCGCAATCGCAAAGATCGCAGTATAAAGCTCCATGGGAATATTCAGCATACTGTACACAAACCCGCTGTAAAAATCAACATTCGGACTTACACCCTTATAGATATGACGTTTCTCGGCAATCAGCTTCGGAGCCAGCTCTTCCACCGTTGCGTACAGATGCATATCCTCGTCGCAGTGTTTTTCCTGTGCCAGCATTTCCACGTATTTCTTGAAGATTCGCTCTCTCGGATCAGAAAGGGAATAGATCGCGTGTCCCATGCCGTAAATCAGACCTTTGTGGTCAAATGCGTCGCCATCGAGAATCTTCGAGAGATATGCTTTTATTTCTTCGTCGTCATGCAGGTCTCTCACATTCGCGCGGATATCGTCCATCATCTCCATCACTTTGATATTTGCGCCGCCGTGCTTTGGTCCCTTCAAAGAGGACATCGCGGCAGCAATCGTGGAATAAGTATCCGATCCGGAGGAGGTAACCACACGCGTCGTAAACGTCGAGTTATTACCACCGCCGTGCTCCATATGCAGAATCAATGCAGTATCCAGTACCTTTGCCTCTACAGCGGTATACTGTTTGTCCGGGCGAAGCATCATCAGCAGATTCTCTGCGGTTGAAAGCTCTGGAGCCGGTCGATGAATGTACATACTCTCAACATTTTCATAATGGTTGTACGCATGATACGCATAAACGGCAAGCACCGGAAACAGCGCGATCAGCTCGATGCACTGGCGCAGGCTGTTGTGAACACTCGTGCTTTTCGGGTTTTTGTCATAAGAAGCAAGCGTCAGAATGCTTCGCGTCATTGTATTCATAATATCGGAGCTGGGCGCTTTCATGATGACATCTCGTGTAAAATTGGTCGGCAGCGTCCGGCTGTTGCCTACGATATCTTTGAATTCTGCAAGCTCCTTCTCATTTGGCAGTTCTCCCATCAGGAGCAGGTACGCAATTTTCTCAAAGCCAAATTCTTCACTTCCAAGATTCCTAATGAGGTTCTGTCCATGATATCCGCTGTACCAGAGTTCACCATCGCAGGGAACCTTTTTGCCGTCTATCTTTTTTGAGGATACAATCAGTGAAATATTGGTAAGCCCCGTAAGCACACCATTTCCGTTGAGATCTCTTAATCCAAGGTTCACGCCATATTCCTTATAGAGCTCACGCGGAATGCTGTCATTCTTCCGGCATGTCTGTGAGCCTCTTCTGGTATATTCCGTCATATCAATCATGCGCATTTCCTCCCTGTTTTCTGTTTGGGCAGCAATCCAAAACCCGATCAGGCAACTACCGCGCCAGCTGTTTGGATTTGTTCCGTTTGTTGTTCCATACCCTGTAACTGTTCTGTAATGTCACAGTTACCATACATCTTTGTATACAGAAACAGAAACAAAGGCAATTCTGTTTCATCCTTTGTTCTATTTCAGATTCTTCTGTTCAATGATCCAATTCGGAATTTGTCTGTACTGTATCTGTGTTGTAAATGAGCTGCATACTGAAAGATCGGGGGGGGGCTGATTTGTCTGATTATTATTTCATTCAATCCCAGGTTTTTCCGATTCGTTTCATTCTTAACAATCTTACCACATAAATTTTTTTCGTCAAGAGTTTTTAGATTCTTTTAAGACTTTATGAATCTTTTTCATAATTTAAGAAGCAAACAATGAAAACAGCATCACAATAAAAAGCCAGACAATGCAAATAAATGAGCGAAGGGCTGGATTCCTGTCGCTATACAGGGAAAATATCCAGATCTTTTCCGTTTACTACCGCACCGTCATATCCAGCTTCCCGGATTTCCCGCAAAATTGCCTCATCCCGTCTTTCGATTTCCGCCGTCAGGTTGCGTGTATTATCCTGGATCTCCATGTGATAAATGCGATGCGTTGTTACCAGAAGCCGGGGACAGGCTTTTTGCGCAATCCTGGCAAGGTCACAGCTCAGGGTATGTACTTCCCTGTGATATTGCTGCCACTTCGGGAGCCGGGCCGCAATTCCGGCTGTATATTCTGTTTCATGAAGAAGAATGTCACAATCCGCGGCCTGTTCTGCTACCAGATGCAAAGGCGCAGTATCACCGCTGATCACGATTGTTTTATTGCCTGACGTAAATTTATATCCATAACTTTCCAGTGTGCCATGACTGACAGGAAATGCTTCAACCGTTACCCTCTCATCCCGGTATACCACACCGGGACAGATCTCAGTCGATTCTACCTGATATCCCACTTCATTGGCCTTTTCGAAACCGTGAATGCGAAAATGGATATCATCCTGGTAGGCGGACAGAATATGCCTGGTCATATGTCCAATCCCCTTCGGACCAAAGACTTTTAATGGTTCGCTGCGCTCCAATACCCAGGGGGTAAAGATCAGATCCGCATACCCGGCGGTATGGTCGGTGTGCAGATGTGTACAGAACGCCACAGTCAGCCGGTCCGGGCGCAGTGCGTCGATTCCCTTAAAGTATGCCTTTGATGCCTGGCGTACGACTCCAGGACCGAAATCCACCAGATAAGCCTGGTCTCCCACGATGACTGCACAGGCCGGGCCACTTGCATCCGGGCAGGCATTTGGAGTTCCTGTTCCCAATAATACCAGTTTCATATCCATGTTCTCTTCCTCCTCCGTCTGGCAGACTGTATCGGAATTCCCTGTACAGAATACACACCTGACTACTGGCATGCCGGCCAGCAGGGCGGTTTCCAGTCTCCTTCCACACGCACGGGTTCCGGATAGCGTTCGTCATACAATTCCAGTTCTACCCGCTCAATGATTTCAGGTTCTATCGGCCGATTTACTTCCACTCCCGGAATCGGAAAAGCAACCGGAACCGTGCGGACCGTTTCCAGTCGTCGGATCTCATCCATCCCTTCCAGTACAGTGCCAAAGACCGGATAGGTTCCCCGATGCTCCGGGCAGTCCCGCAAAGGAAAGAAAAACTCACAGCCCGCAATTCCATGCTCGCCGTATCCTCCCATAGCCACTACGCCTGGATGGGAATCCAGCGGAGTCAGCTCAGGATGGAGCTGAAATTCATTGGGGATCAGGTATTGACACTCCAAATGGCCAAACGCCGTATAGCTCATGTCAATCCAGTTCCCGGGAACGATTCGCTCAATCGCGTGATGGTCCAGGAAGCCTTTGGACGCCATAGAGAGAAAGCTGTTTACTGTATTTGGAGCTGCGTTTGGAAGCAGCTCAATCACAATCCTTCTGCCATTTTTCATATGGAGAATTGCTTTTGGATTCATCCTTCTTTCCTTTCTTTATACAGGGCGCGCAAGCTTGCGGATCAGGCAAGACACAGGTATAATGGCGAAGCGCTTATTTCTCAGCCGATGATCTTCAGTGTTTGGGGATAGTGGTTGAGTACTTCAACGCCATTTTCGGTCACCATCACAAGATCCTCAACCCGCACGCCGGTATCCTGCGGCAGATAAATACCTGGCTCAATGGAGAATATCATCCCCGGCACAGCCTCCCAGGTATTCGCAGCAGAAACATCTCCATATTCGTGTTCACTTAAGCCAATAAAATGTCCGAGCCGATGCGTGAAATAAGAGCCATATCCCGCAGACGCGATCAAATCCCGGGCAGTCTGATCCAGATGGCACAGAGGCACACCCGGACGGATGGCCGCAATCGCCGCCTCGTTCGCGCGCCGCACCGTATCATAGATTTCGCGGCAGTGAGCAGTGGCTGTTTTGTAGTAAAACGTCCGCGTCATATCGGAACAGTATCCGTCTTTGATGCATCCTACATCAAAAAGAACACAGTCTCCTTCTTTCACCACAGTGTCATCCGGACTGTGATGAGGATCCGCAGCATTGGCGCCAAACGCTACCAAAGGAGGGAAGGAATACCCATCGGCCCCCAGGTCCAGATAGATCTGCAGCATCTGCTCCGCTACCTGACATTCTGTCACGCCCTCCCGGATCAGCTCCTTGAATTTTGCCATCGCTGCGTCATTGATCGCAGAGGATACGCGCATCCGGGCCTGTTCCTCCTCATCCTTGATCCCCCGTGTAAAATCGACCGCGAGGGAACCATTCACAAATCCGGCAGCAGCCTTCTCTTCCATCAGCGGCAGCAGAAAACGGGCTTTCAGATCCTTATCTACGCCTAAAACAGCAGTTCTGTCCAGGCAGGGAGACACAAGATCAACGATATCGTCCGTATCTGAGTACCATATTTTTTGAATACCGACCTCTTCCGGCACATGGAACAGGCGGTTCAGAAAGAATGCATGGTCTCCATCTGCGCGAAGCAAAAGAGCATAAAAACGCTCCATGGGTGTCATGTAAACCCCCGTGAGATAATAAATGGACATAGGGTCAGTAAGGAGCATCTGACTTACTCCCTGTTCATTCAAGGCGTTCAGGACCCTGCTCACTCGATTTCTGTCTAGCATATCGATTCATCCTTTCTCCATAATTTTTTGGTAACAGTTCAGAATACCGAAGCGAAGCATAGATCTGCGGCCTGCTGTTCTGAATAGTTATATTTTTTTCGATCAGAACTGTGTGCGAAGCTTCGGGTCCAGAAGATCCCGCAGTCCGTCGCCAATGAAATTGGCTCCGACGGACATCGTAAAAATCGCCAGTCCCGGGAATCCGGCAATCCAGAATTTATTAAAGTTGTCCACGCCTTCTGACACCATCATCCCCCACTCCGGGGTAGGCGGCGCAGAGCCAAGGCCTAGGAAGCTCAGCGTAGAAAACATCAGAATCTTATTCCCGATATCTGTTGTCGCCATAATGATCACGGAGCTGATGCTGTTGGGAATGATTTCCCGTATCAGAATCCGGGAATTGGTCGCTCCCATAGCCTCTGAGGCCGTGACATATTCGTTCTCCTTTACACTCAGCACGACACTGCGCATCAGCCGTGCATAAGTAGGCCATGAAACAATAACCAGAGCAAACATGGTATTAAAGAGGTTCGATCCCATCACGGCATTGATAATCATCGCCAGAACCAGTGACGGGAAGGAAAGAATCATTTCCGAAAAGCGCATCATGACATTGTCAACCCAGCCGCCTATATACCCGGCAATGGCTCCATAGAAGGTGCCAATGACACCGGCAATCACAACCGTCAGGCATCCGGCCAGCAGGGAATAGCGGGCACCATAGAGAACACGGCTGAAAATATCCCGGCCAAATTTATCTGTTCCGAACAGATGTGCCATGGATGGCGCCTGCAGCTTTACCGTGAGATCCTGCTCTATGGGATCATAGGGAGCCAGGAGCGGTGCAAAGATGGCAGCCAGAATCCACGCAAGACAGATAATGACGCCAACCGTAAAGAGATGATTTGACTTAAACATTTTCTTTATGGAAAGAAGCATCAGCGGCACCTCACTCTCGGGTCAATGATTCCATACAGGATATCTACAATCGTGTTTATAACCATATAGTTCAGAGCGATCAAAAGAGCGACTCCGATAATGGCCGGATAATCCACAGCCAGCACAGATTTATAGGCATATTGGCCGACGCCTGGCCATTGAAAAATGGTTTCTACCAATACCATACCGCCGAGGAGATTGCCAAGGCCAAGACCGATTACGGTCAGTACCGGGATCAGGGCATTGCCAAGGGCATGACGAATGATCAGACGCAGGCCCCCCATTCCCTTGGCCTTCGCCGTGCGGATATAGTCTGTAGAAAGCACATCCATCAGATTGGAGCGTGTTGTTCGGGTAATTAAGCCCATGGTGAAGGCAGCCAGAACAATGCCCGGCATCAGCAAATGGCAAAACGCGTCCCATGCTTTTGCCAGGTCTCCTTCGATCAGGCTGTCGATCACATACATCCCTGTAACCGTAGCGGGGGCGGAAAAGGAATTACTGAGACGGCCTGGTCCGGGAGCAATTTTCAGCTTATAGTAAAAGAAATACAGCATCAGCAGAGCAAACCAGAATGGGGGAATGCTCACACCGGTCACAGAGACCGTGCGGAATACATGATCCAGGGCACTGTTTCGCCGGATGGCGGAAACGATCCCAAACAGAATGCCCATGACAGAAGCCAGTATGATAGAAAACAAAGCCAGTTCAAGTGTGGCAGGAAAACAGCGCGCCAGGTCGTCCAGCACTGCCTGATTTGTGCGGATAGAGGTTCCCAGATCCAGACACAGAAGATTCTTAATATACAGGAAGTACTGTACAATTACCGGTTTATCAAGACCATATTTCGCCCGATATGCGGCTACAATCTCTTCATCGTTAAGCGCCTGCTGGCTCAGATTTGCTACCTCTGGAGACCCGGGTATCAGCTTCGTCAGGATAAATACCAGAGTCGCCACTCCCAAAAGCATGATGATCAGGTTCAGAAGCTTTTTGCCAATAAACTTTAATTGCTCCATAAAATCCTCTTTTTCGTGAACTACACGATCGTTTTTGCATATAAAATGATTACTCTGACGCTGCATGGCGAGCCGGAAGAAACGTGTCCGGCTCGCCGTAAAGCGCACGATTCAGAACCGTTATTTTACATTGATGGAAGTCAGGTCAATGGTGATGGAATCCCGGAATTCAACACCCTCCAGACGGACATTGTAAGCAATGTGAGCCGGAGCCTGTGCAATCATAATGAAGGGACCATATTCGTACATAGCTTCCTGGATCTCTTCCAGAACGGCAATACGATCTTCGTTGTCCGTAGCAGCCATAGCCTCGGAATAGAGAGCTGCCAGATCCGGGTCCATATCAGCCGTCCATCCGGCGCGCAGGCCGACGGTGCCGCCCGGCAGGAATTCAAGCTGTACATTCGGATCCATGTAGTCCGGACCCCAGTACATTACTGTGAAGCCCAGAGTACCTGAGCGGTATGCATCGCCGTATCCGGCTGCCCAGGCTTCTGTCACAAGGTTGACATTAATGCCGATTTCCGACAGGTCGCTCTTGATTTTCTGTGCCAGGTCGGTGAGCAGGATGCCTTCCATATCCAGGTCGGTTACCGTCATGTCGATGTCAAAGCCATCCGCGTAGCCGGCCTCAGCCAGAAACTCCTTTGCTGCCTCCACATCTCTGTAATCGGTGGGGCGCTCACCCAGGCAGCCCATAAAACCTACCTGGATAATGTCATATGGAGTTGTGGTACCCTCTCCGCAGATCATCTGAATGCCTTCATAGTCCAGAGCCAGACGGATCGCCTGCTGTACCTGGGTATTGGAAACCGGACCTCCATAGGTTTCATCCATATTCATCATCACAAAGGCAACCGTTTTGGTGGCGCCGTTGGCGATCTCGATATCCTCTGCACCATCCAGCTCCTCCATGGTATCGTCTGTCATGTTCAGAGCAATGTCAATGTCGCCGGTAGCCAGGGTCATCATCTGGGTGTTGGAATCGGACTGAATTTTCAGAATATATTTGTCAACGTTGCTGGTCTCCTCTCCCCAGTAAGCCGTATTTTTCTCCAAAACCACTTCCTCATCCGTAATGTAGCTGGTAAGAACATAAAGTCCGGAGCCGGCGCTTGTGCCATTCAGATACGTCTGTGCGGTATCCGTGCTGGCTGCATCCTCATCTGAGGTACCGCCGTTTTCCATCACGACCGCACTGTCCAGAACGGAGAGGGAATTGTAAGTCAGCTTCGAAAGAATGGCGCTGTCTACCTGATTCAGGTTAAAAACAACCGTGTAATCATCAGGAGTATCTATGCTCTCGATGGTATCACAGATAAAGGACGGATTGCTGACCAGATTCTTGCAGCGATTGATACTGAAGGCCACATCTGCGCTTGTCATAGGATTGCCGCTGGCAAACACGACATCCTGGCGGAGGCTGACGGTAAGTGTCAGACCATCCTCAGAGAATTCGTAGCTCTCCGCCAGAAGCGGCTGCGGAGTGTCGTCATCGGAATAGAAACGGAACAGAGTTTCGTAGCAGGCATTGACGATAAGCTGCGGGTATTTTTCATAGACATAACCCGGATCCAGAGATGAGAAGCCTGCCCCCATTGCGATAATCACTGTGTTGTTCGATTCAGAGGCAGACGCCACAGTGCCGATACCGGACAGTGCAGCTGTGGCCATTCCTGCCGCAGAACCCTTCAAAAAGTCTCTTCTGCTGATTTTTTTCATTTTCTTTTTCCTCCTGATTTATTTGGACAAATGACTTCTGTCATCTGCTCATAACTGTTATCATCCGCGGCTAAGCGGTCAGACGGTTTCCGTATCATAAAGATGACAGGCGACAAAATGTCCGGGTTCAATTTCCCTCATCACCGGTTCAACCCGGCTGCAGTGCTCGCAGGCCTTGGGACATCTGGTGTGAAAGCGGCATCCGGAAGGCGGATCGGAAGGACTGGGCACATCTCCCTCCAGACGGATGCGTGCTCCCTGGCCGGATTCGCCCACCTGCGGAATGGCAGAGAGCAAAGCTTCTGTATAGGGATGATAGCGTTTTTCATAGAGCCGGTCATACGCGGCAATTTCAGCGATCTTGCCCAGATACATGACCGCCACCCGATCGCTGACCTGATACACGACATTCAGATTGTGGGAGATAAAAAAGTAAGTCAGTCCCAGCTTCGTTTTTAATTCCTGCAGAAGATTGAGTACCTGTGCCTGCACTGAAACATCCAGCGCGGACACTGCCTCGTCACAGATAATCAGATCCGGATTCAGCGCCAGAGCACGGGCAATCCCGATTCTCTGTTTCTGACCGCCGGAAAGCTCATGCGGATAGCGGCTGAGAACATAGGTATCCATACCAACCAGCTGCAGCAATTCTTCGATCCTGGCGTTCACATCCATTTTTTTCTGCAATTTGTGAATCTCAAATGGCTCCATCAGAATCTGCCGGATGTTGCGGCGGGGGTTCAGACAGGCAGACGGATCCTGAAAAATAATCTGTGCTTTGCTGCGCATTTTTCGCAGGTCGGTTCCTTTCAGATCTGTGATATCTGTCCCATCGAGAATCACGCGTCCCTGGGTAGGTGGAATGAGACGAATCAGAGCACGTCCTAATGTACTTTTTCCGCACCCGCTCTCCCCTACGACACCAAACGTCTCCCCTCTGTATATATCAAAGCTGACATCATCCACAGCCTTCACAACACCGGAACGCTTTTCTTTTCCTTTGAAATACACCTGTAAATGGTCTGCTGTCACCAGCACCTGCTTCTTATTCTCTGCCATGCGCAATCCCCCCTGCCTGCTCCTCTCCGGCATACAGCCAGCACCGGACATCCCGTTCATCTGAAATACTTTGAATCGGCGGAACCTCTGTTTTGCATTTTTCTGTCGCGCGGGGGCATCTTGGCCAGAAGCTGCATCCCTCAATCCGCTCAGTCGGGTTTGGCACCATCCCTTCGATCGTAACCAAAGGCTTTCTTTCCTTTGTAATGGTCGGTATGGCATGGAGCAGTCCCTGCGTATAGGGATGCTTCGGAGATGTGAAAATATCTCTCACCGGTGCTTTTTCCACCACATGGCCGGTATACATGACAATGACGGTATCGCACAGCTCACTGACGACGCCCAGATCGTGGGTAATAAACAGAATCGAGGTGCCTCTCTTCGCATTCAGGTCCCGGATCAGATCCAGAATCTGTGCCTGGATCGTCACATCCAGAGCTGTGGTAGGCTCATCCGCAATCAGCACCTCCGGCTGACAGGCCAGCGCCATGGCAATCATTACGCGCTGTCGCATACCACCGGACATCTGATGCGGATATTCATAGGCACGTGCTTCCGGATTCGCAATCCCGACCTCCCGCAGCAGCTCAATCGCTTCCTGCATGGCTTTCTTTTTTTCCATGCCGCCGTGAAGCTGCAGGACTTCGGCAATCTGTCTGCCACAGCGTATGATGGGATTCAAAGAAGTCATCGGCTCCTGGAAAATCATGGAGATCTTATTTCCCCGGATCTTTTGCATCTCTTTTTCTGAAAGGCAGGTCAGGTCCTGCCCGGCAAAGTGAATCTCTCCGCCAACGATTTTTCCCGGCGGATTGGGAATCAGTCCCATAACGGCCAGGGAAGAAACGCTCTTGCCACTTCCGCTTTCTCCCACGATGCCCAGCTTCTCTCCTTTATGTAAGGTATAGCTCAGGCCATCTACGGCTTTGACCGTTCCCGCAATCGTATGAAACTCTACACATAAATCCCTGATCTCCAGGGTGATTTCCGACTGAATCATGATTTCTCTTGTTCTTTCTGATTTTTTATCCGCTTAGCGGCAAGCGAAGCAGAGTGCAGACCAGCGGCCTTCTGTTCTGGGTTATCGCTTTCCTGTAACGATTCAGAATCGTGCTTCGCACTTTTTTCATCCATGCCGCATACGGATGATTTACGGGTTTGCAGTTTCACCAGTTTACAGTCTTAAAGTGTCCGACAAAAGAAAAAGGACATTCGAACGCCCTTGTCTTTGCAATTTCATTCCACTCTACCATAGAACAGCGATAATTTCAAGTAAATCTTTTTTGTGCGAATTATGCAAGAGAAAACAGGATAAGCCCGGCCGCACCCGAACCCAGCATTGCCCAGATCGGGCTTATTTTCCACTTCCTTAGTATAAAAAATGCACCGATGAAAATCACAACCGCTTTGCTATTGATTTCGCTCAGACTGCCAGGCAAAGAGGCCGCACCAGAAACTGCCGTAAAAAACAGGTTCATCCCTGCCGAGAAGATCATGGCTATCACCGCCGGGCGAATTCCTGAGAGGATTCCCTGTATCATTTTCATGTTTCGGAATCGATAATATAAGTATGCCAGTAACATGACAATCGTACAGGATGGGACAATGCAGCCCAATGTTGCGGCAATTGCACCAGGCAGGCCTGCTGTCAGCGTGCCGACGAAGGTCGCGGAATTAATTGCGACCGGACCAGGCGTCATCTCTGCGATCGTGACAATATCCGCGAATTGTGTTTCTGTGATCCAGGAATGCACTTCCATCACCTGATGCTGTATCAGCGGCATCGCCGCATACCCTCCGCCAATGCTGAACAGACCGATCTGGAAAAAGCTCCAGAATAATTCGAGATAAATCATTCTTTACAGCTCCTTTTTGCGTTTTCCATCATACAGGGTTTCCAGGGCTCCAATTACTCCGCAGAGGAAAATGACCAGAATCATATTTACATCAAAATACCGGATAGCCACAAAAGCTCCCGCAAAAACCAGAATCGGAAGAAGCTGCCTCTTTTGCAGAATCGGCTTCAGCATATCAAAAACTACATCAAAAATTACCGCGGCTACACCGCATAGCAGTCCTGCCATAACCAGGCTGACAATGGCATTATCACGAAAAGCCTGGTAAAACATCGAGATAACAGAAATAATGACAAGAGGCGGAATCACGGTGCCCCCAACTGCCAGCAGTGCGCCGGAAACACCGGATACACGGTATCCTACGAGGATCGAAGTGTTGACCGCGACTGCTCCCGGAGAAGACTGTGCAATCGCTGCGATATCCAGCATCTCCTGCTCATCCAGCCACCCCAGTTCCTCTACAAACCGTTTTTTCATCAGCGGAACAATCACAAATCCGCCCCCAAATGTACAGGCACTCAGGCGGAAGACAGAAAAAAACAGCTGCAATTGTTTTGACTTTTTTATTTTCTTCAAATCGTCACCTTCATCAAATCCAAAGTCCTTCTTTTTTCTTTTGTATCCTATCATAGCACTTGCTTTTTAATAACGGAAATAATATAATTCAATCAAAATAATAATGATTTTTATATAAGGAGACGATGGAATGACATTACGTCACATGAAAATATTCAGCGCTGTTTGCGACGCAAATTATAATACCACGAAAGCAGCTAAAAACATGAATATGACACAGCCGGCCGTCAGTTTCGCGATCAAAGAACTGGAACAGTATTATGGAATTGTTCTTTTTGATCGAATTGGGAGGCGGCTCCAGATCACGCCGGCCGGAGAAAAGTTTTTACAATATGCGCTCCGCATTCTGGCACAGTTCGACGACCTGGAGCGGGAGATGCGGAACTGGGACTCCGTTGGCCTGTTGCGGGCAGGGGCCAGCATTACCATCGGCTCACAGTTTCTGCCAGGTTATGTGAAAGCTTTTTATCATGATTATCCCGATACGGATGTGCAGGTCACAGTAGCCCCCTCGGAACGACTGGAGCAGGCTCTGATCAATAACTGTCTGGACTTCGCACTGATGGAAGGTCCGCCGCACGATCCGGCCATGTACGCCGAAGAATATATGAAAGACCATCTGAGTATCATCGCTTCTCCGGACGAAGGATTCATACAGGACCAACAGCTGACCTTGCAGCAGTTTCAGAAGCAGCGTTTCCTTTTGCGGGAACCCGGAAGCGGTACCAGAGAAGTATTTGATCTGGCTGTCTCGCATGCGGGTATTACCATAAAGCCGATCTGGGAAGCGACCAGCACGACTGCACTCGTCAATGCGGTAATGAACGGTCTGGGAATCGCTGCCGTCCCGTATCGAATGATACAGAGCGTTTTAGAACGGAAACAGATTGTGACTCTAAATGTGGAAGGACTGGATTTTACGAGAAGTTTTTTTATTGTTTATCACAAGGACAAATATCTGACACCATCCGCAAAGGCTTTTCTCGACCTCTGCCGCAATTACGAAAAGAACAGTCCTTTGCCCAAATACAACGGACTGTATTAAGTGTGCACGGCCGCATCTATTTATGATACGGTTCGCCGCGGTTAATGCGGAAGCTGCGATAAATCTGCTCAAGCAAAATGACCCGCATCAGCTGATGGGGGAAGGTCAGTCTGGAAAAGCTCATCTGCTCATTGGCGCGTAAAAAGATCTTATCTGAAAGACCAAGGGAGCCTCCAATGACAAAGCAGATACTGCTCTCTCCATGCAGCCCAAGCATCTCCAGCTTATGTGCCAGACCAATGGAATCCGGCATCTGTCCATCGATTGCCAGGGCAATCACATAGTCTGTATCGCTGATGCATCGAAGCAGACGATCCGCTTCTGTATCCTTGATCTGAAGCTCTTCCGCCTCGGAGGCACCATCCGGCGTCTTCTCATCCGATACTTCAACGATTTCAAGCTTACAGTAGCGGCTTAAGCGCTTCTGATATTCAGCCACCGCGTCACGAAGATATTTTTCTTTGATTTTTCCTACGGTAAGGATGCGTATTTTCATATATTCTTTCTATTTCGTTCTGATTTCTTCTCAGACCTCTGGTTTCTCGAAAGGATTGTTTTTCGTAACGATTCAGAAAAAAAGCAGACAGTTGTCTGCCGCAGGAACGCTTTTCCCGGGCAGGACAACTGTCTGCTGCAGAAACATCGTTATTTCGCACTCAGAAACTCGTGAATGCCCTTCGCTGCTGCTTTTCCGGCACCCATAGCCAGGATTACCGTCGCTGCGCCAGTGACCGCATCGCCGCCGGCAAATACCGCTTCCTTCGAAGTCTTTCCGGTCTCTTCATCTGCGATGATGCATTTTCTGCGGTTTACATCAAGACCAATGGTGGTCGAGGAGATCAGAGGATTCGGTGAGGTACCAAGGGACATAATCACCGTATCTACGTCGAGATCAAACTCGGAACCAGGAATCGCTACCGGACGTCTTCTGCCGGAAGCATCCGGCTCACCAAGCTCCATGCGGATGCAGCGCATGCCGCAGACGGCATCATTCTCATCGACGAGAATCTCGGTCGGGTTGGTCAGAAGGTCAAAGATGATCCCTTCTTCTTTCGCATGATGAACCTCCTCCGCACGTGCCGGAAGCTCTGCTTCAGAACGGCGGTATACGATATGTACCTCCGCACCCAGACGAAGCGCTGTTCTTGCGGCATCCATTGCCACATTTCCGCCGCCGACTACTGCAACCTTTTTGCCCTTTACGATTGGCGTATCATAGTCCTCGCGGAACGCTTTCATGAGGTTATTTCTGGTCAGGTACTCATTCGCAGAGAAAACGCCCTTCGCGGTCTCGCCCGGAATACCCATGAACATTGGAAGACCGGCACCGGAACCAATGAATACAGCTTCGAAGCCTTCCTCGTCAAGCAGCTCATCAATCGTCACAGACTTGCCGATGATGACGTTTGTCTCAATCTTCACGCCGAGAGACTTGACATTCTCCACTTCCTTTGCCACAACATCAAGCTTCGGAAGACGGAATTCCGGGATACCATAGACAAGCACTCCGCCCGCCTCATGCAGGGCTTCAAAAATCGTCACATCATACCCCAGCTTCGCCAGATCGCCTGCGCAGGTCAGTCCGGACGGACCAGAACCGATCACGGCTACCTTACGGCCATTCTTTGTCTCCGGAGCAGGAGGCTTAATGCCATTTTCTCTTGCCCAGTCTGCGACAAAGCGCTCCAGCTTGCCAATGGAAACGGAGTCTCCCTTGATGCCGCGCACACATTTGCCCTCGCACTGACTCTCCTGCGGACATACACGGCCGCAGATCGCCGGCAGGGCGCTGGATCTGGAAATTACCTTATATGCTTCTTCGATGTTACCTTCTTTCACCTCAGCGATAAAGTCCGGAATATTGATATTTACCGGACAGCCCTCGATGCACTTCGCGTTCTTGCAGTGAAGACAGCGGGATGCCTCCTCCATCGCCTCTTCCTTGTTATAGCCAAGACATACTTCTTTAAAGTTTGTCGCTCTTACCTTTGGCTCCTGCTCTCTGACCGGAACCTTTACCATACCTTTTGCAGCCATTATTTGTCACCTCCGCAATTTCCGCATCCACCGTGATGCGTTTTCCCTTCGCGATACGCAAGAAGCGCGCGGCCTTCTTCTGTCTTATACAGAGTCTGGCGTTTCATCGCCGCGTCGAAGTCAACCAGATGGCCGTCAAACTCCGGACCATCTACGCAGGCAAACTTCACTTCTCCACCGACCAGGATACGACAGGCGCCGCACATACCGGTACCGTCTACCATAATCGGGTTCATGCTGACAATGGTCTTCAGATTGTATTTCTTCGTCGTCAGGCAGCAGAACTTCATCATAATCATCGGTCCAATGGAAACACAGTGGTCGTAGGTCTTGCCTTCATGCTCGATCAGATCCTCAATCACCTTCGTCACCATACCGCTTCTGCCGTAGGAACCGTCATCCGTCGTTATGTAAAGATTATCACAGACGGATTTAAACTTATCTTCCATGATCACAAGGTCTTTGGTCTTCGCACCGATAATTACATCACAGCCTACGCCGTGCTCATGCAGCCATTTCGCCTGCGGATATACCGGAGCTGTGCCAACGCCGCCCGCGACAAACAGAATTTTCTTTTTCTTCGTCTCTTCCAGCTCGCTCTCCAGGCACAGCTCAGACGGCTGTCCGAGCGGACCTACAAAATCACAGAACGAGTCACCGGCCTGAAGCTCGGCAAATTTCTCTGTGGATACTCCGATCGGCATAAAGACAATCGTGATCGTCCCCGCCTCTCTGTCAAAATCGCAGATCGTCAGCGGAATGCGCTCTCCTGTCTCATCTGCCTTCGCGATGATAAACTGTCCCGGCAGGCAGCGCCTTGCAACGCGCGGCGCGTCTACAACCATCTCGTAGATGTTGTTTGCAAGCTTTCCGGCTTTTAAAATTTTGTACATATCCTACCTCCTGAGGTTTCTTATGAAAGTAACTATGAGAATTCATAGCTACGAAAACACATTGCGAATAGTATAAAACAATCCCGGCGATAATTCAATGGTCAATTTTTGTAATTCCGACATTTCACGCAAAAAATGAAGAAAACACCGGTTTACTTTTCAGAAAGGAAAGAGTATACTGCGGGAAAAGATGAAAAAGGAGTACACGTTCCATGATTATCAAAAACGGCACGATATTATCCCCCGGAACACAGGAAGAATATGCTGCGGACCTGCGCATTGCAGACGGCCTGATTGCAGAAATCGCCCTTCCGGGTTCCCTGTCTCCGGATTCTGACGAGGAAAAAGTCCTGGATGCCTCCTCCTGTGTGATCGCTCCCGGACTGGTCGACGTCCATGTGCATTTTCGCGACCCCGGATTTACCTGGAAGGAAGATCTGCACACCGGCGCGTGCGCTGCTGCCGCGGGAGGCTTTACCACCGTGATCTGCATGGCGAACACAAAACCGCCTGTCGATAACACGGATACGCTCTCGGACCTCCTTTTGCGTGCACAAAAGGAAGCCATCCGCATCCGTTTCACCGCTGCTGTCACCAAAGGCCTCGCAGGAAAGGAACTGACCGATTTTGAAACTCTCGCCGGACTGGGCGCATGCGGTTTCACAGATGATGGGATTCCGCTCTGCGACGAAAAGCTGACTGAGCAGGCCATGTGCCGGGCAAAAGCACTCGGACTTCCTCTTTCCTTCCACGAGGAGGATCCGGCTTTTATTGAGAAATCCGGCACGAACCGTACTGCGCCTGCAATTGCAGAAGACATTCTGGTCGCCCGCGACTGCATGTTATCCAGATATACCGGCGCCGTCATCAACATCCAGCACATCAGCTCCGAAGCCTCCGTTGCGCTCGTGCGTACAGCCAAAGCCCTCGGTGCGCCTGTATTTGCGGAGGCGACTCCTCATCATTTTTCGCTGACCGAGGAGGCAGTTGAAACGTACGGAACCTGTGCAAAAATGAATCCGCCGCTGCGGACAGAGGCGGATCGCCAGGCAATCATTGAAGGACTAAACGACGGAACCATCGACATCATCGCCACCGACCACGCACCACACAGCACAGCAGAGAAGCAAAAAGAAGACTTCTTCGCAGCGCCCAGCGGCATCATTGGCCTTGAGACGTCCCTGGGTCTTGGCATCACGAACCTCGTGCGCCCCAGTCATCTCACATTGATGCAGCTGCTTGAAAAGATGACCGTCAATCCAGCCAGGCTATATCGGATCAATACGCTGGCAAAACCCGCTACAGTACAGGACAATTTGCCTGAAAGCACACCAGAGTCATTCTTCTACGGTTCTATCCGTCCCGGCTGTGCGGCTGACCTCGTAATCTTTAATCCGAACGAAGCCTTTGTTGCCGGCAATTACCAGTCAAAGTCCGAAAACTCGCCATTTACCGGGATGGAACTCTACGGCAGGGTTCACTACACGATCTGTAACGGGAAAATCGCCTGGGCTGCCTCTGATACAGCCTGTTTCTGACACATCCAGGCGAACAGAACGGTTCTTTTATCCGGAAGCGATCGCAGCTTCCGGATAGTCGATCCCCACATACTCACTTTTTCTGCCTCCAGTAAAAATATAATACTATTTTCTCCAGCTTTCTTTTGAACACAATCTGAATCTCTTCTTTCGGGTGAATCGGCTTCACCAGAATCGAATACAGACCCGCTCGCCGCGCACCATACACATCCGTAAACAGCTGATCACCGACAAACAGGGTCGTAGAACGGGTCGTCCCCATCGTCTCCATTGCCCGCTGATACCCTTTCCTGGACGGCTTATGCGCATCCTCAATAAAGTGCGCACCAATGTCACGGTTAAACATCTCCACCCGCTCCCGCTGATTATTCGAGAGCAAACAGCACGAAAATCCCAATGCCCCCAGATAAGAAAACAAAGCCCTTGCCCGCTCATTCGCCGGAGCCCCATGCGGTACCAGCGTATTATCAATATCAAAAATAATCCCGCGATATCCCCGCTGATAAAACGACGAATAATCAATCACATACGCAGAATCCAGATATTCATCCGGGTAGAACATCTCAAACATACTGTTAACGTCTCCTGTAATTCAGTAATTTATTAATTGTGAAAACCTTCCGCGTCCGAAGCAGCCCTACGGCAGCCGCCGCACTCATTCCCTCACCGCGGCATCATATCAAAAATCGACAACTGATTCGTCTCAGGCAGCCCGTCAAGGATTTTGAGATCTACGAGCAGGTCCGTCATCGTCTTCCCGACCTTGGCGCGCGTCATGAAATCATCCTTTGAGAGGAATGGCCCATCCTTGCAGGCGTCCACGATCGACGCGGCTGCCTTATCGCCCAGTCCGGAGATGGAGCTTAACGACGGCATAATATCATTCCCAACGATTTGGAATCTCGTCGCCTGTGCTTTATAGATGTCAATCGGCACGAAGTTCAGTCCTCGCGCGTACATTTCCAGCACACTCTTCATATCTTTATAGGTATCCTGCTCTTTTTTGCTTAAGGAGTCCATGCGTTTCTCAAAATCTGTCATATGGTAAAGCAGCTTTTCTTTTCCCAGACACATCAGCTCATAATCAAAGCCGGACGCGCGGATGCTGAAGTAAGCCGCGTAATAAGCCTGCGGATAATTGATCTTACAATAAGCGATACGCCACGCCATCATGACATAGGCCGCCGCATGTGCTTTCGGGAACATATATTTGATCTTTTTGCACGACCAGATATACCAGTCCGGCACATCGTGGGCGATCATCTCTGCTTCCCATTCCAGCTTCAGTCCCTTCCCTTTGCGGACGCTCTCCATGATGGTAAAGGAGAGCTCACTGTCCATGCCCTTGCTGATCAGGTAGATCATGATATCGTCCCGGGTACAGATCGCCGTGGAAATGGTCGCCTTCCCTTCCTGGATCAGCGTCTGTGCGTTGCCCAGCCACACATCGGTACCATGCGCCAGACCGGCAATACGAACAAGGTCAGAGAAATACTTTGGTTTCGTGTCGATCAGCATCTGCATGGCGAATTCAGTACCAAACTCCGGAATGCCCAGAGAGCCGAGCGGCACGCCGCCGATGTCATCCGGCGTAATCCCAAGTGCTTCCGTGCTCGTAAACAGAGACATGACCTCCGGGTCATCCAATGGAATTTCTTTCGGATCCAGCCCGGTCAGGTCCTGCAGCATGCGGATCATGGTCGGATCATCGTGTCCGAGAATATCAAGCTTGAGCAGGTTGTGGTCAATCGAGTGGTAGTCAAAATGGGTCGTCACGATATCCGTCGTCATATCGTTCGCCGGATGCTGTACCGGCGTAAAGGAGTAAATCTCATCGCCAATCGGCAGAACGATAATGCCGCCCGGATGCTGCCCGGTCGTCCGGCGTACGCCGACACAGCCCTGGACAATCCGGTCAATCTCACAGTTTCGCTTATGGATATTGCGTTCTTCATAATAGTTTTTTACATAGCCAAACGCTGTTTTATCCGCAAGCGTACCGATCGTCCCGGCACGGAAGGTCTGTCCCGCGCCGAAAATCACCTCCGTGTACTTATGCGCCTTGCTCTGATATTCACCGGAAAAGTTCAGGTCGATATCCGGCTCCTTATTTCCCTTAAATCCCAGGAATGTCTCGAATGGAATATCAAATCCCTCTTTTTTCAATTTTGTCCCGCAGTTCGGGCAGATTTTGTCGGGCATATCGCAGCCGGCCATACCGGCATATTTTTTGACTTCCTCCGAATCAAAATCGCTGTAATGACAGTTCGGACAGATGTAGTGCGGGCTCAGAGGGTTAACCTCTGTAATTCCGGACATCGTCGCGACAAACGAAGAACCGACTGAGCCTCGGGAACCAACCAGATAACCGTCCGCATTCGATTTCCAAACCAGCTTCTGCGCAATGATATACATGACGGCAAATCCATTGGAAATGATCGAGTGCAGTTCGCGCTCCAGTCGCTCTGACACAATCGGCGGCAGCTCTTCCCCATAGATTTCATGTGCCTTCTCATAACACAGGTTTCGCAGAATCTGATCTGAATTTTCGATGACAGGCGGACATTTGTCCGGACGCACCGGAGAAATCCGCTCACACATATCTGCAATTTTTTCCGTATTCGTCACAACGACTTCATATGCTTTCTTTTCCCCGAGGTATGTAAATTCATTCAGCATCTCCTCTGTTGTGCGCAGATAAAGAGGAGCCTGCTCATCCGAATCTTTAAATCCGCGGCTTCCCATAATGATCCGGCGGTAAACCTCATCCTGCGGATCCAGAAAATGCACATCACAGGTGGCCACGACCGGTTTATGGTACTGCTCTCCTAATTCTACAATCCGCCGGTTCAGATCCTGGAGCTCTTCTATTGTTTTGCGGTCCTCATAATCCTCCTTCGTCATAAACAGGTTATTTCCAAGAGGCTGTATTTCCAGATAATCATAAAACTCGACCAGCCGGGCGATCTCCGGCGCGGAAGCACCGCGAACCAGAGCCCGGTACAGCTCTCCCGCCTCGCAGGCAGAGCCAAGCAGCAGTCCCTCGCGGTTTTGCTCCAGAACGCTCTTCGGAATGCGCGGATGGCGGTTATAATAATCGATATGCGACCATGACACCAGCCGGTACAGGTTTGTTCGTCCGACCTCATTTGCAGCCAGTATAATTGCGTGATAGGTCGGCAGCTTTTTAATCTGGTCTTTTGACGAGTGCCCCAGATCGTTGAGCTGAGCAAGCGTTGTGATTTCCCTTTTCTGAAGCATTCCTAAAAATTTTTCAAAAATCTCCGCGGTGCATCCGGCATCATCCACCGCGCGATGGTGATGTCCCAATGGCACGCCAACGGCTTTTGCGACAGTGTCCAGCTTAAACCGGTTCAGAGCCGGAAGCAGCACGCGCGCCATCGCCACGGTATCGACCGCAGTTTTATCACAGGGAATCGCCAGTCTGCGGCAGTTTTCCTCGATAAAGCTCATATCAAAAGATGCGTTGTGCGCTACCATCACACATCCCTCGCAGAATTCCATGAATTCCGGCAGAACGGTCTCGATTGTGGGGGCATCCATGACCATATTGTCATTGATACTGGTCAGTTCCTCAATCCGGAAAGGAATCGGCACCTGCGGATTGACGAATGTGCTGAATTTATCTGTGATTTTTCCATTCTGCACTTTTACAGCACCGATTTCAATGATGCGGTTGTTCTGCGGAGAAAAACCGGTCGTCTCCAGGTCAAAAACAACGAAATCCGCGTCCAGATCCTGTCCCTTTTCATTTACCGCAATTTCTTTCTGATCATCTACAAGATAAGCTTCCACGCCATAGATGACCTTAAAATCACTGCCCTGGGGGATCGCGTGATTGGCATCCGGGAAAGCCTGCACTGCCCCGTGGTCCGTGATTGCAATTGCTTTGTGCCCCCAGCTGATAGCCCGTGCAATGATATCCTTCACATCAGAAACGCCATCCATATCACTCATTTTGGTGTGACAGTGCAGCTCTACACGCTTCTCAATGGCGTTATCGACACGTTTGACGCGGAAGTCAGCGATCTTTTTGATTCCCTGAACATTGCCGATCGTCAGCTGACTGTCAAACCGGTCAATCGTGGTCACACCACTGATCATCAGAAAAGCATCTTTTTTGATCGAGGGGGCAAGCTCTTCCGCCTGTTCCTTCGTCAGAAACATTTTGACATTAATCGAGTCAGTAAAATCAGTGATTGTAAAAATAAAGAGGATTTTTCCAATCCGCAGCTCCCTCTGTTCCACCGAAAGAACCTGCCCCCGGAGGAGCACACTGCCGATCTCACCGGTAACTGTCTCAATGAGAATCGGCTCTCCGTCAAAATCTCTGCCATAAATGACATCCGGATTGTCAGAACGACGGAAACCGCCCGACCGATCCCGGTAAAAACCGCTGCTTCTCTTCTGCGTGTCGCCTCCGGCTGTCGCCGGATTCCTCGAAAATTTCCCGGAAAAGGAGTTGTCGTTCCCGCTGTGATCGGCTGCCGGAAAGTCCGCGTTTTTCTTTCCCATACCGGAAGCACCCGGCGCATTGCCCTTTGAAGCCTCTTTTGCACTGGATTTTGCCTTGCTGTTCGCCGTGTTTTTCGCATAGCTGTCCAATGCTCCGGTATCCCCGGCGGAGGGCTCCTCCTCGTCCTGTTTTGCTCTGGCATAGTTTTTCGAGATCGCCGCAACCTCCTGCTCCAGCTCCAGGTCGGCCTGTTCCCTCTTGCGGTTTCTTACCGGCTTCGTTCGTTCGGAGCTTACATGGAAATTCATTCCGCAGCGCTCACAGAATATTTTTTCCAGAATTTCCAGTAATTCCTTCTCTTTTCCATCCGCCACAACGGAATCCGGAATCTGAAGCTTCAACGTGTCTTCATCTGTAAATTCTTTATCAGACTGAACAAACAGCGTATAGAGAAGCGCATTATAATTTTTCAGCTCCAGTGAAATACTCTCTTCGTAGAGCGGCATCAGGCGCCTGGGGGTATATTGTCTGGAAAGGTGAAATTTTTCAATCACCTTTACCGTCAGATACGCATCCGGAAAAAGCTGGTTTTTAATATCATCCTCCAGCTCCAGTACGTACTTTTTAAAGACCAGCCGGTCACTCGCAATATAGACGTGCATAAAATCCCGGCGGCTGTTCATCGTTACGCGCTCGACTGTCACATATTCCAACAGTCCCGCGAGAGAGTCGCTCACATCCAGAGCCGGAAATACATCCGTAAATGACTTGCTCACACAAAATTCCTGCCTTTCTGCCCTCTGATCCTCCGTATTCCTGTTGCCGCTCCGGTTTTCTATTCACTCCAGTTCAGCAATTCATTCCGAAGCACAGAAAGCAGTTCCGCCTCCGGAACCTTCCGGACTACCTCGCCCTTTTTGATCAGGAGACCGACACCCTTGCCTCCGGCAATGCCAATATCTGCTTCCCTTGCCTCTCCGGGACCATTCACCACGCAGCCCATCACCGCCACTTTGATATCCAGCGGGATGTCTTCGACCATCTTTTCCACCTGGTTTGCCAGTCCAATCAGATCAATCTGTGTGCGTCCGCAGGTCGGACAGGATACAACCTCAATGCCGCCCTTTCGAAGACCCAGGGTTCGCAGAATCAGCTTCGCTGTCCGTACCTCCTCCAGCGGGTCACCGGTCAGGGAAACACGGATCGTATCGCCGATCCCCTCAGAGAGAATGATGCCGAGTCCGACCGAGGATTTGATGTTCCCGGAATACAGGGTACCAGCCTCTGTGATCCCTACATGCAGCGGGTGACTGGTTTTCTCTACCAGCAGACGATGCGCCTTTACACAGAACATCACATCCGATGCCTTGATACTGATCACCAGATTGTCATACCCCATATCCTCGATCACGGCCGTCTGCCGCAGCGCGCTCTCCACAATGCCTTCCGGAGTCACACCTCCGTCCCGCTCTACGATCTCTTTTTCCAGAGAGCCGCTGTTTACGCCGACACGAATCGGGATATTCCGCTCCCTCGCAGCGGAAACCACCTCGCGCACACGGCTCTTATCGCCGATGTTCCCGGGATTGATCCGGATCTTGTCTGCACCTGCCTCGATGGCAGCGATCGCCAGCTTATAATCAAAATGAATGTCTGCCACCAGCGGAATCGTGATCTGTTTCTTAATTTCCTTAAGCGCGTGCGCGGCTTCCATGGTTGGCACTGCACAGCGGATGATATCACAGCCCGCGGCAGCCAGACTCTGAATCTGTGCAACCGTCCCCGCCACGTCTTCCGTCTTCGTATTTGTCATCGACTGAATCAGGATCGGATGACCGCCGCCAATCACGCGGTCGCCGATCGTTACTGTCTTTGTCTGAGCTCTGTAATCCATATTTTTTCCTCAATTATCTGTATTCGCCATCGTATTTCTGCTTTTCCATGCGTTGCTTATACTTCCGGATACCAGCAGCAGAATTCGATGCCTGCTTACATATCTGCCTGTGCCGGAACAAACCGCCTGGTTTTTACCGGGTCAGAAGCTTCCTCATGTGCTTTTTTCGCTTCCCTGGCATCCCGAATCGCTTCCTCACAGAAATAATCCTGCGCACAGAGCAGTTCTTTGCCCCGGCGGTCGATTCGCTCGTAGGTTCCGTCCGGCTGCATAACCTGAGCCTTCACATTGTCATCCAGCTGAATCTGAAGAATGTGACGCACCCGTTCCTGAATATCCGGATCCTCGATCGGGAAAAGGATTTCCACACGCTTATCCAGGTTTCGGGGCATCCAGTCTGCACTGGCCATATAAAACTCTTCGTTTTCATCATTTAAAAAATAGAAAATACGCGCGTGTTCCAGAAAGGTACCGACAATTGAACGCACACGAATGGTCTCGCTGACGCCGGGGATCCCCGTCTTCAGGCAGCAGATACCGCGTACAATCAGGTCAATCTGCACCCCCGCGGCAGAAGCCTCATAAAGTGCTGCAATGATTTCCTTGTCACAAAGGGAATTCATCTTGGCAATGATCCGAGCCGGCAGTCCGTTTTTGGCGTGCTGCATCTCGCGGCGGATCAGATAGAGAAAACGGTCGCGCATCCAGAGCGGCGCGAGCACCAGACGATTCCAGTGCTTTGGCTCTGAATAACCGGAGAGCATATTAAAGACCGCTGTCGCATCCTCGCCGATCGGTTCAGAACAGGTCATGATGCCGCAGTCCGTATACTGTTTTGCCGTGGAATCGTTGTAGTTGCCGGTTCCCAGGTGTACATAGCGGCGGATGCCATCCTCCTCACGCCGCACCACAAGCGTAATCTTGCTGTGCGTCTTCAGACCGAGCAGCCCGTAAATCACATGGCAGCCGGCTTTCTCCAGCATCTTCGCCCAGTTGATGTTATTTTCCTCATCAAAACGGGCCTTCAGCTCTACCAGCACAGAGACCTGTTTGCCATTTTCCGCCGCCTGCGCCAGTGCACGGACAATCGGGGAATTGCCGCTGACGCGGTAAAGAGTCTGCTTAATAGCCAGCACATCCGGGTCGACCGCGGCCTGCTTTACAAATTGTACCACGGGTTCAAATGTCATATACGGATGGTGCAGAAGGATATCTCCCTTTCGGATTTGTGTGAAGATATCTTCGGTTTCATTCATTCCCGGCACCGGCTGCGGCTGATAGGGCTTCTGCCGGTATGCCTCCATTCCATCCATGCCATATAGCTTCATCAGGAATGTCAGATCCAGAGGCCCGCTGATCTTATAGATATCGTCATTTCTGACATCCAGCTCCTGTTTCAGAATTTTCAGAAGCTTCGGGTCCATATTGTCTTCAATTTCCAGACGAATCACCTCGCCCCACTGCCGTTTTTTCAGCTGCTTCTGGATTTCCTTTAGCAGGTCCGAAGCATCGTCCTCATCAATCGTCAGATCCGCGTTTCGCATGATCCGGTAGGGATGTGCACAGACTACGTTATAATTGGAAAACAGCTGATCAATGTTCCGCTCAATCAGCTCCTCGAGCAGAATGACACATTTCGTCCCGTCCGCAGCATCCGGCAGACGGACAAAACGTGGCAGAACGGAAGGCACCTGCACGGTCGCAAACTCTGCCTTTCCCGTTTTTCCCTTTTCTCCCTTATCCTCTTTCTTTGCAATCAAAGCCCCAATATTTAAAGCTTTGTTGCGCAAAAGCGGAAATGGGCGGGACGGGTCCATAGCCATTGGTGTCAGCACCGGATAAACGGTCTCCTCAAAGTAACGGTCCGCCACTTCGGCCTGCTCGGCGGTCATTTTTTCATGCTCCGTCACAATCTCCAGTCCACACTGCTTCATCAGAGGCAAAAGTGAACGGTTATACGTCGAATATTGCTGCTTTACCAGCTCATGAGCCTCCTGCGAAATCAAATCCAGCTGTTCCTGTGGCGTCATGCCGGAAATGTCCTTTTTGGTATATTTTGCATGAACCATGTCCTTCAGTGATGCAACCCGGATCATAAAAAACTCGTCCAGATTGGATGCGGTAATGCTCAGAAATTTCAGTCGTTCCATGGGAGGGTTTGTTTTATCACGAGCCTCCCCCAACACCCTGGCATTAAATTTCAGCCAGCTGCTTTCTCTGTTTGTGTAATATTCCGGTTTTTCAAATACCGTACCTGCCATATCCCTTAACACCTCTCTCCCTCACAATGTTCCCATGCTCTGTCATCCATGACCGTTAAAATGTTTTTTTCTGTTTCAAAACCGGGCGCACATTGAACATTTCCTCAAAAAAATCCACCTTCTCATTAAATGCGCCGCGCTCCAGAGACAGATCCTGCTGGCTCGCCACGGAAATTTTTAATTCATGCTCCTTTAACGTCACGGTGATATTGGAACATTTCTGGTGATGTGTGCGGTCCAGTGAATTCGCCACACGCAGAATGGCTGTCAGCTTTCCGACAATCATATATTCCCTGGCGGACAAATCCGTACGTCCGGACAATTCCTCATAATAGATAAAAGGACTGGTATTGTATTTCACCGTGTAAGCAACAATCGCCCGGTCTTTTTGTGAAAGTCCGATAATTTCTGTCGCCAGAATGATGTTATAGGCACAGTCAGAGATATCGGTCAGGCTGATAAATTTTCCGCAGCTGTGCAGGATAACCGCAATCTGTAAAAGCAGCCGCTCGTGTTCCCCGAGACCGTGTACTTTTTTCATACGGTCAAAAATCTGCACCGCAATATCGCTAATATTCCGGATGTGGCTCTGGCTGGTTTTGTAGCGCTTCGCAATACTGCGGGCAGCGGCCAGAATATCCTCGTCAAAACTGTGGCGGCGTGTCACAAGGCCCATACGCACTCCATAATCATATGAAACACCGTCATTTAAGGAAAACCCGGGCATCCACACAACATCTACATCAAAATTCTCAATCAGGCTCCGGCAGATAATCGCGGAAGGCACAATCGCGTCTGTCATATCAGATGGAAGGTCATACTTCGCGGCGATTTCCTCCGGTGTCTGCGCAATCATATCCTTGTAAATCCGCTCAAACTGTTCTTTCGTCAGAGACGGGATTCGGATATCAGAAGCGGTATCCTTTTTTGTACCTGTATCGGTTGCCTCCGCGGTGTCTTTTTTCGATATAAATGCGGATTGCTCCTGAAGCTCCAGAAAATTTTTCATCGGCATCATTTCATTCAGGCTGCCGCCTAAAACAATCAGATTCCGGATTTTGCGGTCCTTCTGATAAAGCTTCGCGAATCCGGCCAGTTCATAGGCCATCAGTTCACGCACCAGTTTTTCAAAATGCTCTCCATTTTTCGCCAGTGGCAGCAGATTTTCTCTTGTCGTAATATTACCGACACGGATATTCTGCGTGGTAATCAGCTTATCCTTATCAAACAGAGAAATCTGTGTGCTGCTGCCGCTGATGTCCACAATTGCCGTAGCATTCTGGATGATGGCCGCAAATTCCTCTGATGTCGAAGCAATCGCCTGATAATCGACAAAGCGCTGCTCTGCGTTTGTAAAAACTTCGATCTCAAGACCAGTCTGTTTTTCGATGTAATCGCACAGAATCGTCCGGTTCCTTGACTCCCGAAAGGCGCTCGTTGCAAACACCCGGTAAGCCGAAACCCGGTACCCGGACATTGTGCGTTTGAAATCATTCAGTACATCACAGAGCTCGTCGATGTGTTCCCGGCTGATTCGTCCCTGTTCATAGACGTCCAGACCCAGGTTGATCCGGGTCGAGATGCATTCGATTTCCCGCATCGACCGGCGCTGCGTAAACTCAAATATTTTCATTTCAGTCACGGCCGAGCCGATACTCACAGCCGCGAAGGTTTTTAGTGCCATAAGGCTACCTCCATTGAAAAAGATCGTTTGCCTGGCTTTACTGCATGGCAGAAATGTAGTCGACAAATTGTTGTGCGGTTCTTCCGGACAGACCGCCGTGGCTCAGCTCCCATTTATTCGCTTCCAGAAGCAGTTCTTCTTCCGGCATGGTAATTCCGTAGCGGGCGGCCAGGGTGCGTACGATATGCTGGAACTGTTTTTTGTCCGGTGAGCCGAAATAGATGGATACCCCGAAGCGTGAGGAAAGCGAGAGCTTTTCCTGTACGGTATCGGAAACATGCAGATCACCGCCGTGGGTCGCGTGAATCTCGGCCGGTTTGCCGATGTCCCCTTCCATATTATCGCCGAATTGTTCCCGAATCAGGTGACGGCGATTGGATGTCGCATAAATCAGCACGTTCTTCGGCTTCCGCTCCAGACCGCCCTCAATCACTGCTTTCAGATATTTATATTCAATCTCGAACTCTTCAAATGACAGATCATCCATGTAGATGATAAAGCGATAATTGCGGTTTTTGATCTGCGCAATCACTGCGTTCAGGTCCTGAAACTGGTGCTTATATATCTCAATCATGCGAAGTCCGCGATCGTAATACTGGTTCAGAATTCCCTTGATGCTGGAAGACTTTCCTGTCCCTGCGTCGCCGAAAAGAAGGCAGTTATTCGCATTTTTACCCTGAATGAATGCTTCCGTATTGTCAATGAGTTTCTTTTTCTGAATCTCATATCCCACCAGATCATCCAGCTTCACATGTGCGATATTTGTGATCGGCAGAATCTGTACCCCATTCTCATCATGTTCAATTCGAAACGCTTTATGCAGGCCAAACCTTCCTACACCAAATTCCTGATAAAAACGCATCATGTCCGAGGTAAATTTCTCTAATCCGGCATCCGTCCTACACATAGTGTTTTCCGACTGGCTGACGGAAGCTGCAGCCGTATCTTTACAGGAAGAAGATTCCATATCTGAGCCGGCTGCGGAGTCTGCCGCCAACGAAGCGCCAAGCTCACAGATGCGGTTACGTATGCGCCGGTTAAACACCCTGCCTTCGACGGTTCCTCTTTTATAATGCAGGATTTCTTCAAAAAATCCCACCTGCAGCTTCTGCTCGAGTTCCGAAAAATCCAGACGGTACAGGTGCATAAATATCCGAAAATCATGCTTCGCCAGCTGAAGCAGACTTCCATCGGTCAGGCCGCTGATTTCACAGGAGGTGCTAAATACATTTTCATTGTTTACCAATAACAGGGTCAGATAATTGTGCCAGAGATTCCCTTCAAAGCCATAGGTACCGGCCAGATCAATCAGCGCATGCATACAGGAATAAAAACGTACCTGAACCTCCTCCCGCGCCTCTTCCTGTTCCATATGTGCCAATACCCAATCCATATCTTCCAGAATCTGCCCATTCTCAAAATTTCTGTACAGGATCAGTTCATCCGATCGTTTCATTTTTTCTCCTCAATCATGCTCTTTGGTTCTGAAACCCTTAATAGTTTCCCAGGATTTTCATATTTATCGCTTCCTCGCGGATGCCGCGCAGCGCGTTTTTCACGGCGCTGTCTGTGAGATTCCCATCGAAATCCACAAAAAAACGGTATTCCCAGTTCTGACCGGGAATCGGGCGGGACTCGATCTTTGTCATATTCAGATTGTTGTAAATAAAATGCGACAGAATATGATACAGGGACCCACTGTGATGCGGCACTTCAAAGCAGATACTGATCTTCTTTGCGTCGCGTCGGAAGACACGCTGATTCGTAACTACGATAAAACGCGTCGAGTTTGCCTGATTATAATAAATCTTCTCTTCGAGAACAGCAAGGCCAAACGTCTCTGCCGCGAACAGGCTTCCCACAGCCGCCTGTGTCGGGTCACCATCCTCTGCCACTTTTTTCGCTGCCCGCGCCGTATTGTCAAAGGGGATCAGCTGCCATTCGGGATGCCGGTACAGGTACTCTTCACACTGGGAAAGTGCCTGCTGGTGCGAGTACACTCGTTTGATATTCTCAATCTTTGCTCCCGGAAGACCGAGCAGCGCATGTTCACACTTTACAATCTGCTCCCCGACAATATAATTTTCAAAATTGACCAGCAGATCATAATTGTCCGCCACGATTCCGGCCGAGGAGTTTTCAATCGGCAGCACGGCATAGTCCGCAGAACCCTCTGCGATGGCCTCCATCGCATCGCGGAATTTCCGCACATGGAAGCAGTTCACATCGTTTCCGAAATACTCCCGCATGGCCGCGTGACTGTATGCGCCTTCAACCCCCTGGTAAACCACACGAATGTTCTCCCGGTCAATATCCTCCACCTCAATAAAAGGCAGACGCCCTGTCACACCGTTTTCTTCCAGCAGCTGATACTGCAGCTTACGGCTCATCGCCATAATCTGGGAAAAAAGCTCCTGCACCCCATGGCGGTTAAAATCATTATGCGCCATCGCGCTAAGTGTCTCCAGCTTGCTCTGCTCCCGTTCCTTATCAAAAACCTTCCTGCCGTTTTCTATTTTGAAGCGGGCAACCTCCTCACTGATCTTCATTCTGCGCTCAAACAGGTCTGTGATCTGGGCGTCCACGAGGTCAATCTCTTCTCTTAATTCCAGCAAGTCCCTCATAAATTGTAATCCTCTCCTGGTATTGTCTATTCCGTTTATTTTTCAAAAACCTTTGCTGTTTTCTGCAGCCAGTCGGTTACCTTCAGCTGCTGCGGACAAACGCTCTCACACTGTCCGCACCCGACACAATCCGATGCTTTTCCGTGCTCCTTTGACAGTTCCCCGTAACGTGCCATATGCGCGGGATTGTCCCGATCCTCCAATTCCGCGTTATATAGCGCGAAATAGTCCGGAATCGCGATATTCATCGGGCAGCCTTCCACGCAGTAGCGGCAGGCTGTACAGGGAATCTTTGCCGCCTCGTGAATGATATCCACTACCTGCCCCAGCAGCAGATTCTTTTCTTCCTCTGTGAGAGGCTCCATATTCTGCATATAACCACTGTTATCTAGCATCTGCTCCATCGAAGACATCCCGCTTAATACGATTATTACGTTCTCAAGGCTGGCCGCGAAGCGAATCGCCCAGGATGCATTTGACCAGTCCGGATGAACCGCACGAAGCAGCTTTTCTGCTTTTTCCGGCAGCTTCGCAAGGGTGCCGCCTTTGACAGGCTCCATGACTACAACCTTTTTGCCATGTTTTACTACCGTTTCATAGCATTTGCGGGACTGCACCTTTGCGTCTTCCCAGTCGAGATAGTTCAGCTGCAGCTGTACAAACTCTACTTCCGGATGATCGGTCAGAATCCGGTCAAGCACCTCTGCCTTGTCATGAAACGAAAAACCGATATGACGAACCTTTCCTTCCGCCTTTTTTGCGGCAATAAATGTGAATCCGCCCAGGCGCTCTACCAGATCATAACGCTCGCCGCTCATCGCGTGCAGCAGGTAATAGTCAAAAAAGTCCTGTCCCGTCTTTTCCAGCTGCTCATTGAAAATGCGTTCCATATCCTCCTCCTTTTCCAGCTGAAAAAGTGGAAGCTTTGTCGCCAGCGTATAGCTGTCACGGGGATAGCGCTTCGTGATCACATCCTTCACCGCGCGCTCACTTTCATGATCGTGATACATATACGCCGTATCAAAATAGGTAAAACCGCGCTTTAAAAATGTATCTGCCATCTGACAGACCTGTTCTTTGTCGATACTTTTGGGATCATCCGCATTCAAAAGCGGAAGCCGCATCAGTCCAAATCCTAATTTTCCCATTTTCATATCCTCCTTATATAAAAGTTCATAAATATAATATTATGTAAACACTCAGAACAGCAGGCCACAGGTCTGCGCTTTGCTTCTGAACGGTTACACAAATTCCGCCATTACAGGATTGCTCAGGTCCAGACCACGCGCTGTCAGAAATATACGCCCGCATTGTCTTTTGAGCAGACCAAGGGATGTCATACGATCAATTTTGTCGCCATATATCTGATCGATTGACCGATGAAAACGTTCGGAAAACTCCTCTTCCGAGATTCCGGAAAGCATCCGCAGGCCAAGGAACATAAATTCCGCCATCTCGTCCTCCACAGAAAGGATTTCACAGCTTAAGGCGCTTTCTTTCCCAAATTGCTCATACGCGCCGTGCTCCATCGGATTCTGGCAACGCACACTTACCAGAGAACTCTGTGCCAGATGGCTGTCCCCTTTCTGACGGCATCGGATCATTGAGGAAGCGCCCAGTCCAAATCCCAGGTACTCCGTCCCCCGCCAGTAGCCGATGTTATGTCGGCATTCATATCCCGGGCGGGCATAATTGGAGATTTCATAGTGCTCATATCCGGCATCACCAAGCAGCTGCTCTGTGAGCGCATACATTTGGCGCTCGTCATCCTCAGAAGGCAGATACAGCGGCTGTTCTCCATCTGCGCGCCGCAAATCATCCTCATGATACTTCTGATAAAACGGAGTCCCTTCCTCAATGATTAAACTATACGCCGAAATGTGTTCCGGCGCAAGCATTAAAATTTGACGCAGCGTATTCTCCCACGATTCCACCGTCTGCCCGGGCAGCGCGGACATCAGGTCTACGTTGATATTTTTGAAGCCTGCCTTCCGCGCCGCTTCATAGGAGCAAAGGAACGTCTCCCAGGTATGAATACGGCCAAGCATGGCAAGTTCCGCATTGTCCGCAGATTGAAGGCCAAGGCTGATGCGGTTTATGCCACAGGCCCGATAAGCCTCCATAATTCTGCTTTCGGATAACGCGCCTTTTTCTGAGAAAGTCCCCGGATTGCACTCGATCGTTATCTCACATTGTTCAGAAAAAGAAAAACAGGCGCGCAGGGTTTTCATGATCTCTGCAATCTGCGCGGACGGAAGAATGGAAGGCGTCCCCCCTCCGAAAAAAACACTGCTGACAAAGTACTCCTCCCGCCTGGCGCATTCCATGGTCTCCGGCAGGGAACATGTGCTTCCTGGCATTCCGCTGCGAATCTCCGTTTGCAGGGTCTGAACATAGCGATCCCGCTGTTCTTTTCCTGCCGGAGCAGAAAGAAAATCGCAGTAAGCACATTTTTTCACGCAAAAAGGAATGTGGATATAGAGTTCCAGTTCGCGCATGGCAAGATACTCCTCTCCTTCTTCACAGACTTATTCACCTTTTCGGTTATTTTCTTCTTTGGCGAGTCCGAATTTTTCCCGATGGGACAGAAACAATACAATACAGATCACGGCTGAGAGTGTAGAACCGGCAGGTGCCGCCATTCCCATCGGAAACAGTGTATTCGGGAATCGTTTTGTTGCCAGATACGCGCCAGGAATCCGCACCAGCAGGACCGAAGTCAGATTGTGCACGAAGGAAAAACCGGACAGTCCATACGCACAGAAAAATCCGCTGAAGCAGAAGTGGATGCCCGCCATGATACAGTCAAACGAGTAGGAACGCAGATATTGCCCACCCAGCTTCCGAACAAGCTCTTCACTGGAGAATAACCCGACAAACTGTTCCGGCACCAGCTGGCAGAGAATGAAACAGACAACCCCAAACGAAACCGAAACCAGTATCGCATAATAGAGCGTTTTTCGCGCCCGTCCATGCTGACTTGCTCCGCGATTCTGTGCAGCAATCGCAGAAACAGAAGAAAGCATCGCGGACGGCACCAGAAACAGAAAGCTGATAATTTTTTCTACGATACCGACGCTGGCTGCCACATCCACGCCGCGCTGATTTGCAATCATTGTGATCACCAGGAACGAAATCTGGATAAATCCGTCCTGGCAGGCGACCGGTACCCCGACTTTGAGAATATCTGAAAGAACGGACTTCTCGGGTCGAAAATCTTTTCCGGTAATTTTTAATCCAACACTTTCCCGCTTCCTCATCAGAAACAGAAGCGCAAACACCACGCTGGACGCCTGAGAAATCACTGTGCCATACGCGGCACCCGCCGCCCCCATCTGAAAGCCGCCGATCAGCAGAAAATCCAGCACAATATTCAGCACACAGGCGACTCCGACAAAATACATCGGACTTTTTGAATCGCCCATGCCGCGGTAAATGCAGCTGATCACATTATAAGCGGTAATAAATGGAATCCCGGCAAAGCAGATCGTCAGGTAATCCCCCGTCTGTGAAATGGCTTCGGCAGGAACTGACATCACGGTAATGATCCCATTTCTGGCTGACATCAGTATCACAACCAGGGCCACCGAGCCGATCGCAAACAGCGTTACCGTATTCCCAATAATACGGGATGTCCACTCCTTCTGTCTGCTGCCGATCGCTACTCCCAGGCCAACCGTGGATCCCATCGCGAGACCGACAATCACAACCGTCAGCATATGCATAACCTGACTGCCGATCGACACCGCTGAGGTCGCGGCTGCTCCGTTATACTGACCAATCACATACAGATCCACCATCCCGTAAAAGGTCTGTAAAAAAGAAGAAAGCAGGTACGGCAGAGAGAACCGCAGCAATACTTTCAACACACTTCCTTTTGTTAAATCCTTTTCCATCCTGATCTCCTGATCTTTTCTCTTTTTATCGTTTTCTGTGTTCCAGGCAGATTTTTTTATTCAGATGCCGCAGCGGCTCCTGAACCGTTTTCGCTGCCAGGGTTGCGCTCCACGGTCAGTCGTATTTCTGCTTTGTCTCATACTCATCCAGAAAATGATACCGCTTACCGTCCTTCTTCCAGCCGATGATCGTATTCAGATTCACATTTTCCGCGCTGCGGAAAATATTGCTTTCAATCACCGGATCCCGTTCGGCTAAAAAGGCGATCAAATGCTTGATTTCCGCCCGTTTTGACCCCTTCTCCGTGCCGCCGCAGGATGCGCAGTTTTCTGTAAACCGGCACGCGCACTGGATGAAATGTAAATCATTATACTCCGCCCAATGAATGATATCCTTTTCCCGAATCAGGTACATCGGGCGGATCAATTCCATTCCTTCGAAATTGTTGCTATGCAGCTTTGGCATCATCGTCTGCATCTGCCCGCCGTACAGCATTCCCATCAGGATTGTCTCAATCACATCATCATAATGGTGCCCGAGCGCGATTTTGTTGCAGCCAAGCTCTTTCGCCTTGCTGTACAGATAGCCCCGGCGCATTCTCGCGCAGAGATAACAGGGGGAATTCTCTTCAGAAGCTACAATATTGAAAATCTCCGATCGGAACACGGTGATCGGAACATTCAGAAGCTTCGCATTGTCGAGAATCCGCTGATAATTTGCGTCATTGTACCCCGGGTTCATCACCAGAAAAACCAGTTCAAAATTCCGTCTTCCATGGCGGTACAATTCCTGAAACAGCTTCGCCATCAGCATGGAATCTTTCCCGCCGGAAATACAGACCGCGATCCGGTCGCCGTCCTGAATCAGTTCATATTCCTGCACTGCTTTTGTAAACCGGTACCAAAGCTCCCGACGAAACTTTTTAATAATGCTGCGCTCTGCCGCGTCGGCCAGACACAAAGCGTTTTTTGTATGGCTGACGCAGGCTTGCTCCGGGTTCTGATCTTCCTTTTTGGTGTTTGGCGTACTCCCAAGCGCACGCTGCAGCTGAAATCTCAAATACTCCCGATACCCGCCAACCACACTGGCAGCATCGAATCCTTCCTCCTCCAGTTCACACACCAGCTCATCGCTCTCATCGCCCGTATGGCACAAAAAACAGAGCGGGCGATCCTTTGGCAGAATCTCCCTGCTCTCTCTGATTCCGGCGAGATCCATATGTACCGCACCGGGAACGGTTCCTTTCTTATAATCCTCCTGCGAGCGTATATCAATGACAACGCACGTGTTATCCACTCGCAGAAGGTCTTCGATTGTGATTCGCTTCATATGATAATTCGATCCATTCCTGTCTTAATACACTTTTCCAGCCAGAATTTCTTTGTAATCCTGCAGATTCTTTGCCAGCAGCGTCGGCGTATCAAGGTGATACGGGCACTTGCTCTTGCATTTGTTGCAGTGCAGGCATTCCTCAATTTTCATCATCTTTGCCTGCATTTCAGGCGTCAGCTGTGCTTCTGATGGCGATCGGCGGATCAGCAGAGACATACGGGCACAATTGTTGATCTCGATGCCAGCCGGACACGGCATACAGTAGCCGCAGCCACGGCAGAATTCCCCCATCAGCTCCTGCCGGTCTTTTGCGATCAGCGCGCGGATTTCGTCCGTCATCACCGGGGGACAGGCGATATAGGACAGGAACTCTTCCAGCTCCGTCATCCGCTGTATCCCCCAGATTGGAAGCACGTTGTCATACTGCGCCTCAAAGGCGTAAGCCGCAGCGGAATTTGTGATCAAACCGCCAGAGAGCGCCTTCATCGCAATGAATCCCATGTCCGCTTCCCGGCAGACCGCCACCAGCTTTTTATCCTCCTCTGCCGCCAGATAACAGAACGGAAACTGAAGGGTATCATACAGTCCGGACTCGATTGCCTCGTTTGCCACCTTCAGACGATGGTTCGTGATCCCGATATGTAATATTTTTCCCTGCCGCTTTGCTTCCAGCATGCACTCATACACACCGCTTTCATCTCCCGGTTTCGGGCAGAAGGAAGGATTGTGGAACTGATAAATATCCAGATAATCCGTTTTCAGAGTTGTAAGGGTCGTTTCCAGGTCCTTCCAGAAATCCTCTGGCTTTACCGCCGCTGTCTTTGACGAAATAAACACATGCTCCCGTACATCCGAAAGCGCCAGCCCCAGCTTATGTTCGCTGTCCGTATATAAACGCGCCGTGTCAAAAAACGTAATCCCCTCATCATAGGCTCTGCGGATAATCTTCACTGCCTCTTCGTCACTCACCCGCTGAATCGGCAGCGCGCCAAATCCGTTTTTATTTGTAACAATCTCTGTTTTTCCGAGTCTTACTGTATCCATTTGTACTGTCTCCGTTCTTTTAATTGGAACAAATCCACACAATTTTATCACGCATATTCCTTTGCATCAAGCGCAAAAAATGATTCTTAATCGCACAGAACTGTGTTTCCGGAATGCTTACAGGTCACACCCTGACCAAATTTACAATATTTCCACCTACAGGTGGGACCTATAACGGCATCCGGCCACATGATCAGCCTCTAATTTCAGCAAATAGTCTTTCGCCTCGATTCCGCATCCAAAACCGGTCAGACTCCCATTTTTCCCTATCACACGGTGACAGGGAATCAGGATCAGAATCCGGTTTTTATGATTCGCACCGCCAACCGCGCGGCAGGCCTGCGGCTGACCGATTCTCCCGGCAATATCCGCATAGCTTCTCGTTTCCCCGTAGGGAATCTCGCGCAAAGCGTTCCATACTCTTTTCTGAAATTCCGTCCCCTGCGGATGCAGCGGAATATCAAACGCCATTTTTTTGCCGGCAAAATATTCCTGCAATTCATCGCAGGTACGCTGCAGCAGCTCGGAGCTCCTCTCATCGGACCTCCCGGTATCCGGCGGCAGATATGCCGTCGGATACAGAGCCGTCAATGCCTCGCCATCCTCTTCCAGGCAAAGCATCCCCATCGGAGAATCATAATACATCCTGTTCCGAACCATTTGCTCTTCGGTTTTCATTTTCCTCCTCATTCGCATTCCATCTGCGCAATCCCATAGGATATCTGCATTACTTCCGGATTCATCTGCGTGGGGGCAAGCTGGATCAGCTTTGTATCGTCTTCGATCGCAGCCATCCCCATGCTCCATCCGGCCGGATGAATTCTGGAATCGTAGGATACCAGCATATCGACCTGCTCCCATGGACCTTCTCCCAGATGGTAATTCACCAGAAACTTCCCCGGATCCCGCAGGCCTAACCAGTCGCCGTCACGCTTGCCGCTGAGAAGGATCGTTCCATTGGGACCGCCAGCCTTCGTCCAGATGCAGTAAGGCATGCTCCCGACGAATTTTCCATCTGCGGTCTGCGCTCTTGTGCCGCGCAGGGAAGGGTCTCCGAAATCCATTCCATCATCCGAAAGCTTATAGAAGATCCCGCAATTCTCATCATTTACAATCTCAAAGCACATAAAATATCTGCCATTTGGCAGCTTCGTCACAATTGCCATACCCGGGCGCCGCAGTCCGTCCGGAATCGCAACCACGAGCTTTGGCTCCCTCCACGTTTTTCCACCATCCGGGGAAGAGATCACCGCAAGGCACTGATTCAGACTGCGGTCCGTATGCGGCTTTTCATCGGAATAGACAGCAGTGAGCTCTCCATACGCGTTGAGATACAGGAAAGGCTCCCAAACCGGTCCGACACATTCCCAATTATATTCCTTTGGCACACCGCCGTACGCAAAAGAAGAGCGGTATTCCCAGGTTTTTCCGTGATCACGGCTGATATAAAGCTGGAGCTCCGTCCCGATAAAATCCGGAGGGTTGTCGGGAGCAAATGCCTGCATCGGAATGGAATTGCCGGCAAACAGAAGGGTGCCGGCCGGAAGCTCTCCGCACGGCTTGGGCAGCTCAAACAGATGCGGCTGATAACGCATCCCCCACCCGTTCTTCGTGTCCTCCACATCACTGAAATGCTCCCAGGACTTACCGCCGTCAGAGCTTTTGTAAATCGGAATGACAGCAGGTTCCCGTTCTGCGTAATATTCGAACGAAGCCAGCAGGGTACCATTTTCTTCTCCCGCGTGTTTCAGTTCCAGAACTCTCGGATAAAGAACGCCCGGGCCTGGTTTGATTTCGTTTTTTCTCGGGGCAAAAACGACGCCCTTGAAGTCATTTGTAAGTTTCAGAGCCATAAAAAAATCCCCCTTCTTTTAAAATATGGCTTCATTATACATAATCACAAAGGACTTTACCAGTATTTTCTGCCAGAGGAAACAGGTTGGGAAAAAAACGGGTACGACCCGCTCTCCATTTTGGGGAGACAAGGCCGCACCCTTCCGTTCTGTGTCCATATGGCATATCTGGACGATCTGCCTGTTTACTATGTTATCACTATGTTTTCAACCCGACCACACAGCAGGTGCGTGGCCGGGTTGTGAGCAGTAACGCAATTATACTTCCGGACGCTCCACTGCGTAATCTTCAAAGCTGTCCGTGACAGATGCCCCGGTTGTATCTGCACTGTCACTGTAGGATTCCACCGTAATTGTATAGGCACTGCTGCCCTCTACATACACGGTCCCATCCGTTCCTGTAATGGTAACAGTATTTCCCTCCGCATCCGTAATCGTACCGCTGCAGGAAAGACTTGTGAGGGTACTGTCGCCAGTTACAATCCAGGAAGAATCCTCGCTGATAATCACGTTGCAATAGCCGCTGCCGCCGTTTCCGGCCCAGGTCTCATCATTTACAATAGCGCCGGTCAGAGTACTGCCATCTGTCATATAAAAATCGAGTGTGCTAATGCTGTCCCAGATCACATCGCCATCCATTGTCTGGCTGATCGCTGTAAATAAGCAGTCAGAACCATTGCTGCCCGTGGTCCCCCATCCTCTGGAATTTGTGTTTCCGGTGCACTGCAGGAAAAACTCACAGTCGTCTGCGGCATTGATTTCTACATTCTCCAGAGTGATGGTACATTCTGTATTTGTTGTATAAAACAGACCGCCATTTGTGGAAGTCAGTGTACCGCCCACCATCTGGAAGGTCCCATTGCCAACCTCAGAATCGCCGGACATACTCTGGTATACAATCACAGTCCAGGTCACATCATTTCGTTCATCATCCGGAGCCATACCGGTCAGATCGCAGTCATAGAGACGGAGCGTATTCAGACCTTCAATGCAGACGGCTTCGGCCGCGGTCGACGTCAAAGTTGCCTCGCTGATCGCGATTTCCGCTGTACAGTATACAGCAGGGGAGTCAGAGCCATTGGAGGTATAAGTTCCCCCATCGACGACCATAGTGCCGCTGCCCCGGTCGCTGCGAACCGCCGCGGAAGAAGTGCCGTTTGTTGTCGCGGTCACATCCCAGGCGTAAAGTGTACCGCCTCCCGCAACATGGATGCCACCAGAAGTATTCAGCTGCGTGTCAATCACTGTATCCATGACATAGACAACACCGTCGCCGTAGGCAAACACACCAGCGCCGCCTTCCGAATCCGTAGTAATGGTACTGTCACTGACAATCAGTGTTCCATCGGTTGCCAGCAGTGCGGCACCTACCCCGTAAAAGCTGGAATTATCACCGCCCGTACTGTCATCGGATTCCCGGATGATTGTATCATTCGTAAGAATCGCAGTTACATCCTCCGAAACCAGAATAGCGTTCTCATCTGTTCCGGTAGAGGTAATCTCTTCTGAGTCAATCGTCGTGTCTTCTGTAATTGTGTTTGCGGCATCATAGCTGTCCACACCGGAGGAGCTGCCTCCGCCCATGTCACCGCCCATTCCGGAACCACCCATCTCGCCGCCGCCCATGCTGAAATCTCCGGACTGTACGGTAACCGTTGCTGCTGTTCCATCCTCATTTAAGGTGATGATGACTGTATCGCCGACTTCAATATCGGAAAGCGTGATTTCTTCTGTCTTGGCGGAATCCCCCATTTCAAAACCGCCAGCATCCATAGAACCATCTCCGCCTTCTCCCATATCGGAAGGAGCTTCTTGGCCTTCCTCCGATGGTACCTCATCACCCATTTCTGATGGTGCTTCGCCACCGGCATCCGATGGCATCTCATCCCCCGCATCAGACGGTGCTTCTCCGCCCTCGCCTGTCGGCATCTCTCCACCTTCACCAGAAGGTGCTTCTCCGTCTCCATCCGCTTTTTCCATCGCTTCCCCATCGGCAGCATTTGCATCCCCATCTCCGGCAGACATGCCTCCGCTCATTTTCAGATACTGCGTTTCGTCCGTCAGAGTAATTGTCTGTGTTTCTGTCTCAGCCTCCGCTACATCAATGTCATCCGAAGCTGCGTCACTGTCACTTCCGGTTTCGTCCCCATTTGCCAGCGCTTCCTCGTCCGATCCCGCATCCCCATCTTCAGATGCTTCGCTTCCATCAGGCGCTTCCTGACTATCTCCCGGTATTTCCATATCCATGCCGCCCATTCCGGTCGTAACCGATACCGTAATGAAATCTTCCCCAATCTCTGTCACGGTACCCATAATCATCTGGGAGACCTCCTGCGCTTCATCCGGCAGATCCGCCGGGGCTTCTCCGTCAACGGATGCTTCCGCTGCTACATCAGTCTGGCCTTCCTGCGCATACGCTGCAGTCGGAACCGCCGTAATCACCAGGCCCATCAATACTGCGATTTGTTTTTTCTTCATAATTCTTCCACCTCCGAAATTGATGCATTCTCATTTCCTGCTCTTTCATAAACAGTCTGCCTGACATCCATGTAAATTCGCTTTCATGAAACGGTATTTCCTGCTAATCATCTCAATCAGGCACGTGTCCGACTATAATTCAAAAATATGTTTCTGTTGTGAAGAAAAAACGAACGAAGTATGTTTCAGCTGAAATATTTCTGATTGACTTTTTGGAAAAACAGCTATAAAATCGAAAGAAATAAGGACAGAGACGTCAGGTATTCCCCTGATGGTTCTGTCCTTTTTTCATATTCCGAAGCAGATGACGACAGCATAAACGTTCCTGTATTTCAGTTTATAGCTGCTGGCCAATGATTTACTGACAGCTGTTATAGAAGGGAGAAGTTGTTCTTTATGGATTCCATTGATCATAAAATCATTCTGGCTCTGAAAGAAAATGGACGCCGTAAGGCGTCAGATATCAGTCACGAAATTCACCTTTCCGTCTCTTCCGTAATCGAACGAATTCGCAAGCTGGAAGCATCCGGCATCATTCAGGCTTACACCATTATCATGGATGACGCCAAAATCGGAAATGACCTGACCGTACTGATGGAAGTCAGTCTGGAGCATCCGCGCTTTTCTGACCCTTTTGTCCGGTATGTGCGTACAAATCCGCATATCATTTCCTGCTACTATCTGACAGGAGAATTTGACTATATGCTGAAAATCTGCTGCCATTCCTCCAGAGAACTCGAAGAGATTCACCGTGAAATCAAACAACAGGAGGGAGTACGCCTGACAAAGACACATTATGTGCTGAGTACAGAAAAGAATAATTATTCGTCCATGCCGGATTTTGAGGAAGAGAATGGGATGGTAAGCTCCGCATCCGGTTCGCGCGGACAGGTATGAGGGAAACCCTCATACCCGCATTCGTTTTCCCGCGTTATTTTTCCTCCGCAGCCTGCTTCACCGCCATATGGTTAATCGCGGTCAGAAGAGCGTCGACAGAAGCCCGGATGATATCGACATCGAGTCCGGCTCCCCAGTGAAGCGCACCAGTCTTTTTCTCACGAATGCCAACATAGGCAATCGCGCGGGAGCTGGAGCTTTGCTCAAGCGCATGCTCTTCGTATGTGACCAGATCGTACTCCAGACGGAAATGTCGTTTCATCGCATTGCTCACCGCATTCAGACGGCCGTTGCCGGAGGCTTTGATGACGTTCGTCTTGCCGTCACAGGTCACCGTCACCTCTGCAATAATGCCGTTATGCTGTTTGAAGTGCATTTCCGGGATACTGTACGGCTCCGTAATATTTTCAAACTTGTCCTTGAACAGCTGGAAAATCTCATCCGGAAGCAGCTCTTTATGCAGTTCATCGGAAACGCCCTTTGCCGCATATCCCATCGCCTCACGCATTTTCTTTGGCAGCTTAAGTCCGTAATTCTGCTCCAGAATATAGCCAACACCACCCTTGCCGGACTGACTGTTGATGCGGATGACATCCGCGTCATAGGAACGCCCGATATCCGTTGGGTCGATCGGCAGATAGGGAACTGTCCAGGTATCGCAGTGATTTTCTTCCCGATACTTCATCCCCTTTGCAATCGCATCCTGGTGCGAGCCGGAAAATGCGGCAAATACCAGAGCGCCCGCATAGGGGCTTCTCTCATCTACCTTCATACCGGTATATTTCTCATATGCTTCCGTAATCTTTGTCATATCATTAAAATCCAGTTTCGGATCTACACCCTGTGCATACATATTCATGCCAAGTGTAATGATATCTACATTACCGGTACGCTCACCGTTTCCAAAAAGCGTACCCTCAATGCGATCCGCGCCGGCCAGCATCCCCATTTCCGCGTCAGAGATGCCGCAGCCTCTGTCATTATGCGGATGAAGGGAAAGAACCACATTTTCCCGATAGTTCAGATGTTCATTCATATATTCAATCTGACTTGCGTATACATGAGGCATAGACATCTGCACGGTACTTGGAAGGTTAATGATCGCCTTGCGATCCGCTGTCGGCTTCCATACATCAAGTACTGCGTTGCACACTTCTGCAGCATATTCTACTTCCGTACCGGTAAAGCTTTCCGGACTGTATTCAAAGCGATACTTTTCCCCTGCTTCATCCGTAAGCTGCTGCAGAAGCTTTGCTCCGTCCACGGCAATTTTCAGAATCTCCTCTTTCGACATATGGAATACCTGCTCCCGCTGTGCCAGAGAAGTCGAATTGTATACATGAACGATCGCGTTTTTGGCACCCTTAAGTGCGTCAAAGGTCTTACGAATAATGTGTTCCCGCGCCTGTGTCAGCACCTGCAGCGTCACATCGTCCGGCACCAGATCCTCTTCGATCAGACGGCGCAGAAACTGAAATTCCGTATCCGAAGCCGCGGGAAATCCTACCTCAATCTCCTTAAAACCAACCTCGACCAGCAGCTTGAAAAAGCTGATCTTCTGATCCAGAGTCATTGGCACCACCAATGCCTGGTTGCCATCGCGCAGATCCACACTGCACCAGATGGGAGCGTGCTCCACATATTCCTTTTCGGCCCACTTCATGCATCTTTCAGGTGGCATAAAATACTGGCGGGTATACTTTTTGGGGTTCATCATAATGTTTGTCTCCTTCCTGAATGGTCAATGTTATACTGATTCAAAACAGCAGGCCACAAACCCGTTTGCTTCACAAACTATTCGCTGCTTGCGCAGCTTCTTATTCATTTTGCTGCTGCTTTGAATCCTGTACACAAAAAATCCGCCTCTTTCGGCTATTGCCTGAAGAGACGGAAGACTACAAAATCTTTCGCGGTACCACTCTCATTTATGATCGCTCATACACTCAACGGACACGGGCTGTACAGCGGACTTCTTCTGCCACCTAATAGCATGTCATCCATACCTGTTAGTCTTATATCCTTCCCATGGTAACGGTCGGGTACCGTCTGTGTCTACTCTGCTTTCTGCAACTCAGACTCGGTAAACGATCACTTCGAACATCTGAATCCATAAAAGATTTCGGACAGCCGCTCGGGAGCGAGTTCTTCTGATCTCTCCTGATGCCTCGCACCATACGGCATTTCTCTGAAAAAAGAAAATCAGTGTACTATTCTCCGTCAACGCATTTTGCAATGTTGGTTTTCAACTTCCCGTAGTTTAACATTGAAACAACCTTTTGTCAACTACAAAATGTTACTCTGGAAGCCTGCGAAATCAGTCTCGTGCCAGCTTGCAACACAGGCTTGTGTGTGATATAGTAGCCTTACTCAATCATTATTTACCTATAATTTACAGAAAGCAGGCAACGATATGAAACAGCAAAGAGCTTACCCTATTCTCACAGTCAGCAGGAAAGCAGAACGTTCTATTCTGAATGGGCATCCGTGGATTTACGACGCGGAAATCCGAGATGTTATCGGAACGCTGTCAAACGGATGCCTCGTCGATGTAGTATCTGCATCATCCGATTCGAGACAGGATACGAAGCATGTTTCTTCTGACAGCACTCACTCCGCAAAAAATGAGTCATCAACGCAAAAGCCCGGCAGATATCTGGGCACCGGCTTTTACAGTGAACATTCCAAAATCCGTGTCCGCCTGATCTCGCGCAATGCGAATGATAAGTTTGACGCCGCGTTCTGGGCGCGGAGAATTCGCTACGCCTGGGAATACCGTAAAACCGTGATGGGCACAGATATTGATTGCTGCCGCGTTATCTTTGGGGAAGCGGATCAGTTTCCAGGGCTGACAGTCGATCGTTTTCACGATATTCTGGTGACACAGACACTCTCTTATGGGATGGACCTGCTGAAACCGGTCATTTTTCCGCTTTTATATCAGACACTGACAGAAGACGGCCAGGAAATCCGGGGAATCTATGAAAGAAATGATGTGTCCATACGAGAACTGGAGGGGCTGAAGCAGTACAAAGGCTGGTATCCGCTGGACATCGCTCAGAAGAAAACAGATCCTCTCACGGAAATCACAGAAAATGGAATCATCTATCAGGTAGACGTAGAAAATGGCCAGAAGACCGGCTTCTTTCTCGACCAGAAATACAACCGTCAGGCCGTAGCCCGTCTTGCTGCGGGAAAACGCGTGCTCGACTGCTTTACGCACACCGGCTCCTTTGCGCTGAATGCGGCCAGAGGCGGCGCGTCCCATGTCTGCGCCGTCGATATCTCCCAGAGCGCAATTGACATGGCACGTCATAACGCCGAGCGTAACGGGCTTGCCGACCGTATGACGTTCCGCGTCGCCAACGTATTTGATCTGCTCCCGCAGTTAGAGCAGAGTCATGAAGAAAAATACGATTTTATCATCCTCGATCCGCCTGCCTTCACCAAAAGCCGGCGCACCGTGGACAGTGCGAAAAAAGGCTACAAAGAAATCAATCTGCGCGCCATGAAGCTTCTGCCGCGCGGCGGTTATCTCGCCACCTGCTCCTGCTCACATTTCATGCCGGATGAGCTGTTTATCAAAATGCTTCACTCCGCCGCCGCTGACGCCGGGGTACAGCTGCGTCAGATTGAGGCCCGGCAGCAGGCGCCCGACCATCCGATCCTCTGGAACGTACCGGAGACAGATTATCTGAAATTTTACCTGTTTCAGGTGATTTGAGCCGGTCTCCACGTTTTCAGAACCGCAAACAAGAAAAAGCCTTCCTGCTTTATCACAGAAAGGCTTTTTCCATAAGAAAACATTATCCTTCTATTTCCAGTTCTCCCTTAAGTCCATTTTCTGCACTTACTTTTACATGAATGGTCTCTCCGGTTCCGGTCTTTCGTAGAATCAGAAGCGCCGTCGCACCCCAGGTGTCGGCGACTCCATCGAGATAGTTGTAATCCGGTTTCGGGTTGCCGCTTCCGAATCCGGCCAGCACGGCTCCTCCGGAGACTTCTGCCTTCAGCCTGCCCTCTGCTCCGGTCGCCAGAATACCGGCGGCATCAAGCAGCTGCACGTCAATGAACAGAAGCTCATTTCCTGCGGTCTCTTCACAGGTAAGCACTACCTGTGCCGGTGCCGCTGCAGTGTATAGCTCGGTCTGTGCTGCGGCAGTCATTTTTCCTGCATCGGCGCCGTCTTTTTTATACAGCACCGCAGTAACCGTTCCCGGCTCGTAGGTAGTTTCGAAAATAGTCCGGTAGCCTGCAGCCTCTCCGCTCGCTGCTCTGCCGACCGATTTACCATTAACATACAATTCCACTTCATCACCCGGCGCATAGACCTCGACAACCACCGGCTTGCCCTCACAGCCCTCCCAGGTCCAGGAGGCGGTTGCGTCGCTGATGACCCACGGGGTTTTGATCAGCGGTTCACCATAATGATTCGGGTTCTGCACCGCAATGTACGGCTCTTTGAGAAGGCCAAAAACACATTCTCTGTAATAGGAAGCCGGTCTCCTTCTGCCTGTGATATCAATATCGCCGCAGTAGGCCAGCTGTGCCGGAAATTCTGCGCCGAAACCGCCCTCACCCCAGTGATAAGCCGGAATACCGACGCCAGCCTCACCAATATAATCCCAGCCGGTCCAGGTGAAATCACCGATCACATGAGGCGCATTTTTGATGATTTCCCAGTTTCTCGCAATCTCAGGCGGATAGGTCTCGCTGCCTACGATCACACGATTCGGATAATCTTTTGCGTCCCGCTCATAGCGCGCGGTCATGTAATTGTATCCGGCGACGTCCAGATAAGCGCATGCTTTCTCCAGCTTGTCAGAGATTGCGCGGTGAACGACGATGTCATCCATACGGGTATCCATCATCGTCATAAAGTCATTAACGTTGCCGCCCGCTGCCGGAGCATCTGTATCGGCCTGCGCATCCGCTTTCTCTGGTGCGCCTGCTTCTGCGGAGCTTCTCGCCAGATCTGCCATAATTTCGCCAATCCGGTCGCCAGCGGCAAATACGCCGTTGATCCCGGCTGTTGTATAGCGGGTGTCATCCAGTTCTTTGATTTTTTTGTTCATCTCATAACAAAGCTTCGCGCCGGCATCGCTACCGATCTCCGGAATCTCGTTGCCGATCGAGTACAGCACAACACAGGGATGATTGTAATCGCGACGCACCATCGCTGTCACATCCTTCTCCCACCATTCCTGGAAATACAGGCCATAGTCCAGATCGGATTTCATGCGGTTCCACATATCGGAAAACTCGTCCATCACATATATACCCACTTCGTCACAGGCTTTCAGCATGGCAGGAGCCATTGGCTGATGGGAAGAACGAATTGCGTTAAATCCGGCTTCCTTCAGAATTTTCGCCTGGCGCAGATGGAATTCTTCATAAGTCGCGGCGCCGAGAAGGCCGGAATCATGGTGTATGCAGGCACCGCGCAGCTTCACGCTCCTGCCGTTTACGCGAAGTCCCCGCTTCGCGTCCAGCTGCAGGGTGCGGATACCGAACGTGCCGGTCTCAGAATCGACCACTTTATTCTCTGATTTTAAAGAAATTTCATACGTATAGAGAGCCGGGGTCTCGTCCGACCAGAGCTGCGGATGGTCTACCGCGATTCGCTGCGACAGCGTCCGTCCTTCCTGCCCGAACAGAGTCACAGCTGCATGTTCTCTGGCGATCTCCGTCCCTGCCCCGTCACGAATCACTGTCTCCAGCATCAGATCAGCAGGCGCGGGGCGCAGATTTTTCAGCTCAGAAGCAACATGGATCACCGCATAGCTGCCATCTGCGCAATCATCCACGGATTCCGTCGTTACGCGGATTCCTTCCGGCTCCAGACAGGTCAGCTCTGACTCCAGCAGATAAACATCCCGGTAAATTCCGCTGCCGGAATACCAACGGCTGTTTGTCATACCACTGTTACGCACCTGTACGCGAATTTCATTCTCTTCTCCGTATTTGACAAAATCGTTCAAAGGTACATAAAAGGTCGTATAGCCAAACATATTCTTTCCCGCGAGCTGGCTGTTCACATAAACCATCGCATTCATATAGACGCCCTCAAATTTCAGCATCAGGAGCTTTTCCCGGGCATCTTCCGGTACGTACAGCTTTTTCACATAGCAGTAGATACCTCCGTCCCGGAATCCGGTGTTTCCCATATTGGGGCTCCCGGCATAGGCGCGGCGCTCCAGCATTGCGTCATGCGGAAGTGAAATCCTGCGCGCAGTTTCCGGTACATTCCAGACCAGCGCAAAAGAATCCTTATCCTCCCAGAACATCCAGTTCTCATTCCATTTCTGTGCTCTCATCGTTTTCCACTCCATTCATTTAACCAAGATTAGCCATGCCACACATGGAAGTACGTGACATGGCCAAAACCATTCATCCGAAATCCTTACCTGTCAGATTTGCGCATTAAGAAATCACGCTGCGCCCCATCTCGCCCGGTTTCAGAATCTGCCCCACATGGTGAATGACCACCGGAAGCACTTCCCTGTTTTTCACATCGGCGCTTACAAGGAGCTCTTCATTTGACAGAGTGACCTGATAGCCCTGTCCGTGCCAGACGCAATGGAAGCTCACTTCCTCCCACCACGGAATAAAATGTGGGTCAAATTCCACATGGGTCTCCGTCATCCTCATACCGGCCACGCCACGGACGACCGCCATCCACGCACCGGTCGCACACCCGGAATGAACGCCGTTCTCCGTACCGCCGTGCATATTTTTCAGATCCATCTCTGCCGTCTCCATCAGATAGCCGTAAGTACTCTCCGGCATATCCATGTCCGCGAAACAGATCGAATGTACACAATAGGACAGTGAGGAGGCTGCCTCGCACCGCCCCTGGTAGTAGTCGAGGTTGCGGCTGTAGGCCTTCGCCGGCATCGGAATGCTCCACTCACCCCTTGCCTGTACTTCCGCCCCCTGGCCGCTGCTGCCGCTGCATTCGCATTCTGCCAATGACACGTCCGCACCACAGCCAGAATCCGCCGATGCCTCGCAAATGCCGCGGTCTGCCAGATTCTGGTACGCAAAAAGCATCAGCACATCCGGCTGTTTAATGACCTGGCTTTTATTATACAGGCCAGCCTGCTTCATCTGCGTATAGCCGCTCTTGCTGCCTCCCTGGACCTCCAGCTCTCTGGAAAGATCAAAATAGCCGTCAAACTGCGGAATCATCCCGGTCTTTTTATCCAGCGGCAGATACAGCTTCTGTGCCACGTCCGCGATCGCAGCCGCATCCTCCGGTGTAAAGCCGATTCTGCTTTTCAGTTCAGACAGTTCTCCATCAAACTGTTCGATCAGACGCAGCGTATCGGAGAGGACATGATGGACACTGTAATTTGTATAGGCATTGTTGTCCACATATGGGTGATGCTCATCCGTCCCCGTTACCTGAAGAATCTCATAGCGCTCTTTTCTGTCATTCCAGACGGTGCGGGAAACCCAGTAGCGGCAGACCTCCAGCAGAATCTCCATTCCATATTCCTTCAGAAAATCCTCATCCCCGGTGCAGACATAATAATTCAGCACCGACAGCGCCACATCGGATACGCAATGAATCTGCATAAACGGATGCCGCACGTCAATCCAGACCGTTTCTTCACCGGTCACGCCCGTTGTAAACGGGAAACGCGCCCCGCGGCAGCCTTCCTGCTCCGCCAGCTTCCTCGCCTGGGGAAGATGCGAATAGCGGAATAAAATATTATTTTTGCTGTATTCCGGCATCGTCTGCTGGAAGACCGGCGCCTGAAAAATTTCCGCGTCCCACCAGACAAAGTTGTTGTAGGTTTCTCCTGTCAGACCCTTCGCGGAAAAGCTGTGTACATAATCATTCCGCGCAATCGACAGCAGCGTATGATAATTGCTGAATCGAATCGCCCGATCCGCAGTCTCATCTCCTTTTATGGAAATCTCAAGCTTCGCCGCCAGATCCTGGTAGATGGAAATATGCTTCTTATATTCTTCCTCATAGCTGCTCTTTTGCAGCCGTTCCAGATATTTTTTCACACAGTCCAGAGGCGACCTGCTTTCTTTCAGAAGCGCATCATTGGACAGAACCTTGCCCTCTTCAAAATCGCGGCTCGTCACCGTCGCAGTCAGCTTATCCAGAGTATAGCACTGATTTTGCGCAGCTGCAAAGGTAATCTTCTGCATAACCAGGCCTTCCGCGCGCTCATCTGCCCCCGGCGCCGTTCCGTCTATATTTTCCCATCTGGCGTCGCCCTGGCTGAATTGATTGACAACACCTGTGACCGCGTGAAATCCATACTTCGGCCCGACAATTTCCTCCTGCCAGAGGGTCTGCCCTTCAAACCCGGTTCCTATGGATTTCTGCGGCATCTGGCCATTCGATTTTGTACGCAGATCCAGGCCGCTGTAAATGGAAACCTCTCCGGAATAATTAAGCGGTTCAATGGACGCCTTCATGCAGTAGGTATGGTCGTCCGCAAAACTCGCAAAGCGGACAAAAGAGAGACGGCTTTTCTGCCCCTTACTGTTCTCCCAGACCACTTCACGGTGCAGAGTCTCATCGGACAGATCCAGCCACCGCTTCCAGGAATGCACCGTGCCTTCCCACGGATAAAAGATTTCTCCGCCGATTTCAAAACGGATCAGAAGAAAATCCAGCAGGTTGATCGCCCGCTCCTCTTTTTCAAACTTTTTCAGGCGTTCTTCCTCGACATAGTATTTTTTCATGTACAGATTGTCGCACATGGTCAGCCGCACTTCCACCACTTCGTCCATCACGCCGCGCACCAGGAACCCCTGAATTCCCAGACTGGAAAACTCCTCCAGGCTTGCGCGGACGCCCATATAGCCGTTACCGGTGGTCAGAAGTGTAGCTACGTTCGCCTCATGAAGCAGGCTGTATTCCTGCTCCATAAGAATATGATCATTGGTAAATGTCAGGCCCGCATAACTCATTTCGCCCTCCTTTGTATAAACACACAGACACTTGTCTCATCGTACTGCTACACGCAGTTTCCCCTCAAGGACACGCATCTGTCCCGCCACTTCCAGCTCGACCGGCGTCTCTCCTGTGAGATTTTCAATCATGATTTCGTCCTTCGTCACTTCCACCGCCAGCTTCTGCCCTTTCCAGATAATCGTATAGGTTAAGCGTTTCCAGACATCCGGAAGCAGCGGATTGATGCGCAGCTTTCCGCCAAGCATCCGCACACCGCCGAAGCCGTACACCACACACTGCCACACGCCGCCAAAGGAAGCCGCGTGAATTCCCATATTGGACGACCCCATGAACGGGCCGAGATCAATCATGGATGCCTTTTGATAGAGATCATAAGCCATCTCGGGCTCTCCCATATCACAGGCAAGCACCGCGTGTGTAGAGAGGGACAGCGAGGAACCATGGATCGTCCGCTGCTCATAATATTTCCAGGTCGCCGCCTTGACCTCCGGTGTGAACTGATCCTCTAAAAGGAAAAACAGAACCAGGACATCGGCCTGCTTGGAGACCTGAATCTGGTTGATCTGCTCCAAATTATAGTCACGCATGATACCGCCGATATGCTCCTGCTGTTTGTATTTCGTCAGATCAATGTCGCGGCAGCTCAAATAGCGGTCGTCCTGCGGAAGCACGTTCTGTTCATTCGGAAGCGGCAGGAAAATGTGTTCGCAGCCGTCCTTCCATTTCTCATACGCATCCTCCAGCGCATGACCGGAAGAGCCGCCCTCTGCGGCACGGTTCTCCCATTTCTCTTCCAGCTTCGCAAAAAGCGCCGGCTTTTCTGCTTTTAAAATCTGATAATATTCCATGGCCTTGCTCATATTCCAGCACGCCATGTAGTTGGTAAATGCGTTGTCATTGACGTGCTCACGGAATTCATCCGGCCCAACAACGTCATTGATATGGGAAAAGCCATCTTCACCCGGCTCCAGGCGGGACGCCCAGAAGCAGGCCGTATCCATGATCAGCTCATAACCATACTGATCCATAAAAGCTTCGTCACCGGTAATCACCGCGTACTGCCAGGCGCCAAAGGCTACATCCGCAGTGATATGCTGTTCGATGATGCCGGACCATACCTTAATCGGCAGTCCGGTCAGGATGTCAACGTCACAATACTCCGGTGTCACCTCGCCGTCATCCAGCCACGCAGATTCCCACGGAAACATTGCTCCCTGATAACCGTTATGTGCCGCTTTTGCGTGCGCACCCGGCAGAGAAAGATAGCGGTATTCTTCCAGCTTGCGTGCAATCTCCGGACTGGTAAATATGTAATAAGGCAACAGGAAAATCTCTGTATCCCAGAAGCAGTGTCCCTTATATCCCTCTCCGGAAAGCCCCTTTGCGCCGATATTCATACGGTTATCGTGCGCGGGCACCATCACGCGCATATGATACTGCGCGAAGCGTACTGCGAACTGATCCAATTGCGCCGGGTCTGCTTTTGCGGATGAACCCCCGGCTTCCTTCGTGCTGCCAGCAATCGTCTCCGGCATCTCCTCTTTTTCCTGATATCCTTCAATACAGATTGGCGCCTGCGACCACACTTCTTTCTCCCACTCGGCCGCAGACTCATCCGCAATCTTCCGATAGCCCATCTGCTCCATTTCCTTGCAGTCGGAAAGTCCGTTTTTTTGCAATTCGGCTGTAACTGCTTCCTGTGCGTCCGTGGTAAAAAGCAGCGGAGCATCAAAATCGCGAGTCGTATAGACATTCGAATACTTTTCAATTTCCAGAAGCTCTCCGGCCTTCACCGCTGTCTCGTACCCGGCAAAGATTTCCCGGCGCTCAATATACACCTGCGCTTCCTGGTCTACGCTCTTCCCGCCCAGAACCAGCTTATGCGAGGTCGTATTGACAAAATCAATCCCGGACTGTGTCGTTCTCTGCACGAACTGGATAAAACGCTTGTCATAGAAGCGCTTATCGCCCTCGGAAAAATGCTGGCTTCCGGTGTTTGTCATCGTTCCGTTGATACCGGAGCGGATTTTCACCGTCACGTCCTGATCCAGCGGTTTCACTTCGATCCGCTGCGCAATCCAGTGCAAATGCTTCAGAGAAACGACCCGATACGAAGCAAACGACACACGCCTGCCTGCCGGAGACGTCCAGATGACACTCCGTTTCAGCTCGCCAGTCTTCACATTCAGTTCTCTGGTGTAGTCTTCCATGCTGCCGACACTCAGATCAAACGGCTCCCCGTCGATGGACAGCTCGACCGCCATCATATCCGCCGCGTTCGGCAGCTCGGTTACTTCATTTTCATCAAATTTATTAAAGGTTCCCGCTACAAAGGTGCCTCTGGTCTCCCGCAGGTAGCGCTCTTCTGTCGCACTGCGAATGCCGATATAACCATTTCCGAGGCTCATAATCGCCTCGCATTTTCCCAGAGCCAGCGGCTGGAAAGAATCCTCCCGGATGATCCAGTCAGATACTTTGCTGTAATCCATTCCCATCGTCTGATACCCCTCAATGATTTCCAACTGTTTCTTTCATGATAGTACGGATTCCTGCAATGCAAGGCACATGTCAGTTCGTACTATCATGATCTCTTATCGCTCGCTTCCTTTTATCGCTGCATTGGCAGGCCAGCTTTATGCTTCGCCTGTTCCATAAACCTTCATCAGTTCCTCTTTGAGGATGAAAATACTTCCCTTCCCATACCGCACCCGGCACAAAAGTGGTGCTCTCGGATCCATATCTACAAACGGATGGTTCAGTTTATCCTCAATCGCAGCAGTTCCCGCAAAGACAGCGTCCACCAGGCCGATGTAATCGTCCAGATAGCTCTTGGCGATCGGATAGCCATTGTGGTTGGGCAAAAGCCAGTCATACGCATCGCTCAAACCTTTCAGCCGCTGCGCGTTTGCACGGAAATTCATCAGGCGTTCCCGCACCTCATAAGGCGCGTCCGGATTGTTAGAATTATCATACATCATCACCTGGGCTGCCTCAAAGTCATCGCCGCAAAACAGCATACGCTCCTTCCGATCCAGGAAAAACAGGCTGCTGTTGCAATGTGCCGGCTTCGCGTCGAGTACCTCAATCGTCCGTCCGCCAAGCTCGATCACATCCCCATCCTTCAATAAAATCTTTTTATAATCCGGATGCGGAAGAGCCTCAATCGGGAATGGGCCTGACCCCGGCGCGGTAACCGACGGCTCATCTACCTTGTAGTTCCAGCTCATCATCACTTCCTCAAACTCGCCGTTTCCGGCCGCGTGATCCGGATGGAAATGGGTATTCACTACAAGCAGCGGCTTGTCCGTCAGCTTCTCCACAAACGCACGCAGATTTCCCACGGCATAGCCGGTATCGATCAGGAGTGCCTTCTCCTCGCCTTCAAGCAGATACATATTTTCGGATCCATTCATAAAATTCAGAAACCAGGTGCCCTCTTTCGCCTCCCAGGCCACATAATTACCAAAAATCATTTCCAAAGGCATTTCATCCATGAATTTTTCCTCCTCATTAAAATTTCGCGCCCCAGATTCCGCAGAACGGATCGACCGGATTGACACCCTTGAATTCCGATCTGCCCATGATCTTGTCTACAACAGCATCAATCACTTCTTCCGTCGGCGTATAGGCATTGATAAAGGTTTTTACCATCGGCGCGTCTACCAGGTGATACGGATTCGCGATGGAGATAAACATCGCCGGTACGTCATTTAAGAACCACGGCGCATCCGCCGCCATCAGATGTACCCAGTCAATCCGGCGCACGGACTGGTTGCTGGCCGTGTCGATGCAGGCCACATAGACTGCAAGATCAAACTTGCTCTTAATATCCGCAACGCCGCCCTCAAACATTTCATAGAAATCCGGCTTGCCATAATCGAAAAGCGATACCTCGAAGCCCTCTTTTTCCAGCTTCGCTTTGATGCTGCCTGCAGCACCCTCACCGTCCTTAAATCCGCCGCCTATGCGGTCTTCCAGCAGATACAGGCGGATTTTCTTATATTTCTCCGGAGAGATCGGCAGAAGGGACTGCGTATCCTTCACCAGTGTCACAGCCTCATCCGCGCACTCTCTGGTCTGTTTTTTATGCTCTTCGCAGCCAACAACCGCCAGCGCTTCATCGCCGGGAACCAGAGTCCCGGCTGCTTTCATCGCCGGAAGCCCCATCGCCGCCTTCATCGCCAGTGTCCTGGTCACAGCTTCCTCCACACGCTCCCAGGTCAGACGGCCATCCGCCAGCGCGTCGCGGACGAACTGATAATCCTCGCGGATGTCTTTGTTAAACAGAATCATATCACAGCCTGCGGCAATTGCCGTTGGAACCGCATCTTTTCTCGCCATCGGTGTGTTAAAGCCGATCATCGGCGTCGCATCCGTCACGATCATTCCATTGTAGCCAAGCTTGCCCCGCAGCAGTCCCTGCAGAATTTCCTTGGAGAGCGTCGCCGGGAGAATCTGCTCATCGGTCAGGTCCGGATTAAAGAAGCGGCTGTAAGCCGGCTGTAAAATATGGCCGACCATGATGGAGAGCGTTCCTGCGTCCACGACCGACTGCCAGATCTGGCCATAGGTCTCATCCCATTTTTCCACAGACAGACTATTGACAGACGCCACCAGATGCTGGTCTCTCTCATCCACGCCGTCTCCCGGGAAATGCTTCACGGCAGCGGCTACGCCATTATCCCGTAAGCCCTTCAGCTGTTCCTTCACAAAGGCAATAATTCTCTCCTGATTGGTGCCAAAGGTACGCACATTCGTAATCGGATTTCGGAAGTTCATATCCAGGTCGCAGATCGGAGAAAAAGCCCAGTTGCATCCGACCGCCTGCGCCTCCTTGCCCGCAATCGCGCCCAGACGGTACGCGTTGACCGCATTATCCGTAGCGGCTACGCCCATCGGACGGGAAAAATAAGTGCCGTCCGCGCAGATTCCGTTGCCGCCGGATTCCAGATTCGCGCCAAACAGGAGCGGAATTTTCGAGGTGTTCTGGATCAGCGCGTGTGTCTTCTGCACCTCGGCCGCCGGCATCGGGCGATACAGCATGGCGCCCGGCTTGAATTCCTCAACAAAGCCCTTCAGATACTTCGGATCCGTATTCCCGCCGATCGGACAAAACAGCTGGCCGATCTTTTCTTCTTCTGTCATGGAAGCGAGCGTCTCCTCGACCCACTTCACGCCCTCATCATCCAGGAAAAACGGATTTGCCTTTAAGTTTACCATAGTCTCTTTTTCCTCCTAAAAAGTTTATCGTTTTATCTATTTCATTTTGTTTCTCACCAGATACATCCCCCGTTCCAGAGAAGCTGCTGCCCCTCCTGGGGAATGATTGGATGCCGGACATTACGCTGGCACCACAACAAGCTCCGTGAGTTCCGTAATCGCCGTTTCCAGAGCTGCCGGTTCAAACGGCAGGAAGCCCATATGGGTCAGCGCTTCCAGTGAGTTCGCCGCCATCTCCGGATCACCGGACATCGCAATGCCTGCCAGCGCCGGTGTGTATTTTCCTAAAATACCAATCGCATTCGGATCATGCGCAAGTCTGCCAAGAGTCGTCTGCCGTGTATATGGCTTCCGATAATCCACGGTCGGCTGATACAGGAAATCATAAGCGCCGGCGGTGAGAATCATTTTCCCGTCCGCATTCATGCAAATGCCTGTTCCATCCGCAGATGTGCCAGTCCCGGAAACCAGCGCAGCATCCGCGCCATCTGCCGCAGCATCATATCCCGGCAGCTCCACTTCCGCCTCACAGTTAAACGGAATTTCCAGATGTACCTTCATCTTTCCATCCGCGCAGATTTCCCAGCTGCTCACATATTTTCCGTTCACGGATTCATACGTGCAGTCCACCTTCGGGATGCGCACATCCGGGTGCGGCGCGAGAATTGCGCGGCCAAAGCCCGGCGTCAGCGGACGAATGCCCGCTACATACGCATAGACAAATTCCATGACTGAGCCATAAGAATAATGATTCAGAGAATTCATGCCCGTGTCGCTGATCGTGCCGTCCTCAAAGACGGAATTCCATCTCTCCCAGACGGTCGTTGCGCCCAGATTGACGCTGTACAGCCAGCTTGGGAAGCCTTCCTTCAGTAAGAAATCATAGGCCAGCTCTATCATACCCGACTCCGCAAGAACCGTACACAGAAGCGGCGCCCCCACAAAGCCGCCCTTGATCTGGTTCAGGTCCTTCTGCAGTCTCGCCCGGAACTGCGCTTTCAGCTTTTCGCGGTCCTGGCCCAGACCGAACTTCATCGCAATCACGCCGGCGCTCTGCGTATCAATCGCCAGACGTCCGCTCGGCGTAAAGAATTCCCTGTAAATCGCCGCCTCAATTTTTTTCTCCAGCTCGCCATAATGTGCGGCGTCCTCCGTCTTTCCAAGGACCTCTGCCATTTCGCGCACCATCTGCGCAGAGCGGTAATAATACAGGGTAGATACATAGGTGTCGTCGGTGCTGCCCTTAAAGCTGCTCGGCGTAGGACCATCCAGCGCCAGCCAGTCGCCAAAGGTATCCAGGAAATCGAAGAGATACGTGCGTCCGCGCTCCGCGTCCTGGCGGTCGATGTAATCCACCCAGCCCTTCATCATCGGGTAAGAATACTCCAGTTCCTTTTTATCTCCGTAATAGGTATAGAGCGTATAGGGAAGGAAGGTCGCGATATCGCCCCAGACGCTTCCTGCCGATTCCTGATGTCCCATATTCGGCAGGAAATTCGGCATACCGCCGCCTAAATATGCCTGCTCGTCTTTCAGGTCTTTGACAAACTTATGGAAAAACGCTCTGGTATCCATATGGTAGCTCGCGGTCGGCGCAAATACCTGTGCGTCGCCCGTCCAGCCCAGGCGCTCGCTTCTCTGCGGACAGTCCGTCGGCATGTCAATAAAGTTTGATTTCAGACCCCATACCGTATTCTCATACAGACGGTTGATTTTTTCATTACTTGTCGTGATATAGCCTGTCCTGCGGATATCTGAGTAAAGCACACGGCCGATGAAATTCTCCGCTTTCAGCTCGCCGACCCAGCCGGCCACGCGGATATAGCGGAAGCCAAAGAAGGTAAAATGCGGACGCACCGTCTCCCTTCTGCCGTCTGATACGTAGATAAACTGTGACTGGGCGTCACGGTAATTTCCATTATAGAAATTCCCCTTCTGAAGAATCTCGCCGCAGTCAAACACTACCTTCGTCCCTGCCGGAAGCCCTGACTCAAATTCCACAAATCCGGCGAAGTTCTGTCCGAAATCCAACACCGTCTCGCCCGCCGGCGTCTGAATCACCTCTTTTACCGGAACGGATTCCTTTGCCAGCACCGGAATACTAATGCGGTCCATCAGGTGAGATTTTACCAGATTCTTTGTACCCTCATCAGAAGCCGGATCCGCAAGCACTTCTACCGGCTTTTTGGGATTTTCCTTTCCATCCCAAAGCTGACGGTTCAGCGTCTCACCAAGATAGATACCGGAATCCTCAATGTCCGAGCCATAATACTCCCAGCTGCCGTCAGTCACGATCACTTCACTGGAACCATCCGCGTATTCCACATGCAGCTCCGCAATCGCCGCCATGCGGTCGCCGTAATTGTTTGCCTGAAGCGCCAGACCAAATACGGACATATACCAGCCCTTCCCGAGCATGATTTCCAGGGTATTTTCTTCCTTCAGGCACTCCTCCACCGGGAAAGTGATCACCTGGATATTGTTCTCATAGTTATTGACATAAGGCGTCAGATATTCCTCGCCCAGCTTCTCACCGTTCAGATACGCCTCAAACATACCAACGCCGGAGATATAAAGCCGCGCGCGGGAGATCTCTCCTTTGAGCGGAAAGCTCTTTGTCATAACCGGGTGAAACGCGTCTTCCTTTTTAGCGGCAATCCAGTCAGCCGTCCACGGCTCGTCCATTTTACCGGTCTCAAAGGTCTGCGTCTCGCTCACCGCCTCATCCCCGGCGTCTCCGGTCACACAGACACGACAGTAATACGTCGTCCGCGGACTCAGATCCTCTTCCAGTTCTATCAACTGTTCCCCGCCCTGTTCCAGCGATGCGCCTTCTATTTTGTAAAGAAACTGATTTTCCTTAAAATCCGCGCCTGTGCTTACCTCAATGACCGCATTGGTCTGTTTTTTGCTAATGGTATCGCAAACATTCCAGGAGCAGGTAATTCCCTCCATACTATACCCCAATGGATTTTCGATTCCATTGATTCTGACATTTGTAATCTTCATGGCTATCCTCGCTTTCCATTCCGTATCTGTAACAGCATCTGCTCTGCGCTGTTACATACAATCGTATAGTGCCAGTTTAGTAAAGAAAAGTCAAAATTTCCATGTTCTTTCTTTTACTCTATCCGACTTATTTTCACACTTTTCTTTTTTCTGCTGGCGTTCTTCATCATTTTACTATATACTATTTGAACGGTCGTTCCAAAAGATGAATAAAACGGCATTTTGACAAAAGAGGGAGGTACACAATGATTTCTTATGATTTTGACAAAGACTGGGCATTTTCGTATTCCACCGGAAATGCTTACTGTGACAGAAAGGGCGCCGCTTATAAAAAAACGGTGAATCTGCCGCATGACTTTATGATTTCCACAGAACGTACACCAGACGCGCCAATGGAGGGCGCCGGCGGCTTTTTCCAGGGAGGAATCGGTACCTATGAGAAGTATTTTTCGCTTGAGGAATCGCAAAAAGGGCATCCGTTCCTACTTCTGATCGAAGGCTCCTATGGAAATACAGAAGTCTGGATCAATGGCAGCATGGCCGCGCTGCACCACTATGGGTATACAGAGTTTTACGCGGATCTGACCAAATGGCTGAAATTTGGCGAGCAGAACAAGCTGAAAATAGTAGTAGAAAACAACGCACATCCAAACAGCCGCTGGTATTCCGGCAGCGGACTTTACCGCCACGTGCGTCTGCTTGAAGGCGGTTCCGTGTATCTTGCGCCGTGGTCCGTAGGCATCCAGACACCGGATCTGCGTACCATACAGGCAGATGTGACACTGACAAAGGCTGCCGCGATGCAACAGGGAAGTGAATGTGAAGTAGCGCTCTCCATTTTCGATTCAGAAGGTAACTGCATCGCAGAAAAAACAAAAACAGTCGTATGCAATGCAGCAGAAACGACCTGTCACTTTACCTTTACACAGGATGGCCTGCTCCCCTGGTCTCTGGAACATCCCTACCTGTATACGGCGGCTGTGCGGGTATGTGAAACAGGGAAAGCAAACGATGCTGCTTCCGATCATGCGGCGCAGATTCCGGAGGAGACAAAAGAGGTCTGCTTTGGCGTCCGTACGCTCTCCTTTACACGCGAACGTGGTTTTTGTCTGAATGAGATTCCCGTAAAGCTTAAAGGCGGATGCATTCACCATGACAATGGCGTGGTGGGAAGCTGCGCGTTTGATGAGATGGAATACCGCAGGATTCGCCTGCTCAAGGAAAGCGGCTACAATGCCATCCGTACCAGTCACAACCCGCCCAGCACTGCTCTGCTTGACGCCTGCGACCGCCTGGGTATGCTGGTGATGGACGAGGCATTTGACTGCTGGCGCGCGAAAAAGAATCCGTTTGACTATCATCTTTATTTTGAGGATCACTGGAAGGAAGACCTTGCTTCCATGGTTCTGCGCGACCGGAATCATCCCTCTGTTATTATGTACAGCATCGGCAATGAGATTGGCGAACGCGACGGAAGCGGAAACGGGCCGGAAATCTCGGCTGCGATGTGCGCGTATGTCCGCAGCCTGGACAGCACCAGAGCAATCACAAACGGCGTGTGCGCAGTCTTTCTGGACGCCGGAGAATTCGGCGGCATACTGGCGAATATTTTCGGCAGCGGCGAGGAAATCGACTTTGCGGGTCTTCCGGACGAAGTAAAAGCGTTTCTTGCGCAGGCAGATGAAGTGACAAAAAACTGGGGCGCGATTACCGCCGATTATGTAAAGGAGCTGGATGTCGTCGGTTACAATTATCTGGACGACCGCTATACGCAGGACGGGCAGGATTTCCCGGAACGCATCATCGTCGGCACGGAAAGCTATCCGAAAGCGATGAAGCAGGTCTGGGCGCATACGATGGCGCATCCCTATGTGATCGGCGACTTCACCTGGACAGCGATGGACTATCTGGGTGAGAGCGGCATCGGACACGCCTTTTACGATCAGCAGGGCGGCCTCTTCTGCGATTATCCGTGGCACACCGGCAACTGCGGCGACTTTGACATCTGCGGCTATCTCCGCCCGCAGGGAAAATTCCGCCGTCTGCTGTGGGGGACGGATCATGCGCCGGTGATTACCATTCTGCATCCGAAGCACACCGGCAAAAAAGAATCCATCTCCAGCTGGGGCTGGGCGGATGTATACGAAAGCTATACCTGGCCGGGCTATGAGGGAAAAGAGATTCGCGCGGATCTCTACAGTGACGCGGACGAGATCGAGGTGAAAGTCAACGGCAGACGCATCTGCCGGGAAGCCGTACCGGATAGCGGCATCGTATCGCTCAGCCTGACCTACAAGCCGGGAACGATAGAAGTCATCAACTACCGCGGCGGTCTGGAAGCAGAGCATAGCGCCCTTTCTACAGCCGGCGAAGCGGTATCCATAAAACTGACGCTGGAAAATTACAGCGAATCAGATGATGCGAAATGGCTGTGCAATGGAAAAGACAGTGAGCTTCTGATCCTCCAGGCGGAAGCCGTAGACAAGGATGGAAATCGTGTGCCCAGCTGGGAGAAAGAGGTTCTCTGTGAAATCAGCGGCGCGGGAGAACTCTCCGGTTTCGGTTCCGGCAATCCGCAAAGCGAAGACAACTACACCCTCGGACGCTGCCATTTCTTTGAAGGCCGGGCGATGCTGGTTGTAAGGCGGACAGAAGGACAGGAAGCAATCCACATTCAGCTGAAAGAAACCTGTGAAGGAATATCCAGTGAAAAAGGAACCTTTTAATTTCTGCCTGCCGATTCATGAGTACATTATATAAAGACACGACAGTGGTAGTATAAAGACAATAGAACGATTCATGCCCTGCGCATTCATCCGCGCAGGGCTTTTGATATGCGCAGGGGCGCACATGGAAGTTTTCCAGCTGACGCTGGATGCGCCCCGCGCGGCGAGTAGGGAGAAAATCTGCCTACTCAATTGGAACCGACATATTTTCATTGCCAATTCATATAAACATATGCTATACTTCAAAAAAATATATTATTTTCAGTTACTGTTTTTTAACATGCATTCTGAGGTATCTTTATGAACTACTATATCACTTATGGAGAATTCCAGAGACATCTGACCAATTATTACCAGAGAACCGGCAGTCGTTCACAGTTTCTTGAAATGATGAACTTCCTGTACCGCAAGGGACTTCTCTCTGAAACCCCTTTGCCGGACGTCTCGCCGCACCAGATGCTGGATGATATGAGCATGGAGGAAATCAATCAATTCATTGATTCCCTGGTATTTACGATTAACGCTTATGAGAACGACCCCACCTGCGTGATGGAGACCGATATCATCCCGAATTCCCGCGATGTCTTTATCATCCGCCATCCGCGCTACACCCGTCCGCTGCTTCATAAACACAATTATTTCGAAATTAATTATGTTGCCAGCGGCGAATGCACGTTTCAGTTTGAGAAGAGCTCTCGTGTTCTCAGGGAAGGTGAGTTCTGTATGATCGCCCCCGGCTCCATGCATGACCTGACGATTGATGACGACTCCACGGTACTCTGTATCATGTTGCGCAAAAGTACATTTAACAAAACCTTTCTGTCCCTGCTGTCCGGAAAAAATCTGCTTTCACAGTTTTTCCACACCTTTTTGTCAGAAAACAGCCATACAAATTATCTGCTGTTTTTCTGTCCGACTACCAAATGGCTGCGGCTGATTGTCTTTAACGCCATGCTCGAATGCTATAAACCGGACCCATACAGCAATAATTGCTGTATCAGCTGGCTGAATCAGATGTTTTCCTATATGCTGCGCAATTACAGTCAGACGGTTCAGTTCTATGATTATCAGTTTGGGTCTGAGTTTTCACTGGTGCTTCAGTATATCCAGCATCATTATCAGACACTGACGCTGTCCGCTCTGGCTGAATTTTTTCACTACAGCGAGCCCTATCTGTGTACCCTCATCAAGCAGAATACCGGGCAGAATTTCACAGAACTGGTTAAAGGTCTGCGGATGTCCGAGGCAGTGGATTATCTGGTAAATACCAATATGAGTATCGGGGACATTGCGGAAAAAGTCGGCTATAATTCTTCCGACCATTTTTCCCGGGTATTTCGCTCGCAATACCAGATGTCTCCGCAGAAATACCGGAAAGAGCACAAGCTTTCTTCGGATGAGGCACTGGTACCGTTCCGCATGGATGAGTAAAGAGAAATCGAGCAGCAGACAGTCTCCTGCCTGCTACTCGCCTGCGTTGGCCGCGGGCAGCAGAGCTGCCAGACTCCATGCGCGGCCATGCGCATAAAAGCGCCTGACTTGAAACAACTCTGTTTTCTATAGTCAGGCGCGATCCTATTTACTCAATATGGAATGCTGCGAAATCTAATTTTCCCTCAGTGACTACAAAGTAAAGCGCATGCGTCCCTTTTGTAACAGTAAGCGAAGTCTTTATGCTCTTCCAGTCGTTACCCTCCGTTTCCTCTTCTGAAATATCTGTCGCTATGCTTGCAATCACCGCCCCGTCCGGGTTATCCAGGCGTACCTCCATGCTTCCGTTTCCGCGAAGCTCCAATGAAATATTCTTTTCGGTGCCATCAAATGCAAAATATTTAAATCCGGCCACTGCGCCCCTGCGAAGATTATAAATGTAAGGTTTCAGGCCTTTATTGGTTGCATCGTTATCATCTGCCGCCGCTTCTTCCGTGATATAAGGCCACTCCTCCGGAATCACAAGCGCGCCGCCCTCCGGGCCAGATTCCACTACATGCCCTACCTTCGTGCGGTCGCCCTCGGTGAGATGGCAGGCAATATAGGTTTCATAACGTCCTTTCGCAGGAAGCGGACCGCCATTCAGTCCACAGCTGGTAATCGCGATCTGCGGGATGGTGCCGTCCTCAAGAATCTGCACTTCGTCTGCACACCCCTGTCTGGAAAAACCAGTGCCATGCGTCTGGCGGTGCCAGAAAATATAATATTTGTCCTGAATCTGAACCAGGCCGCCGTGATTGTTTCCGGTATAATTAACCGCCAGTTCATTTTCTTCGAATCCAAGGTCTCCGTTCGAGACAATCACGCCCTTATACACAAACGGTCCTTCCGGCGTCTTTGCCATTCCATAGCAGAGCTCATGCCCCTGCAGGCTGGAATAAACAAAATAATACCATTCGCCAAATTTCCGGATACTGGATGCCTCAAAAAACGGATGTGCCTCATAACAGGTTCCGGCAGCGGTATCACAGCCATTCACCACACATTTCGGTTCACTGATGATGGTGTGCATATCATCCGCCAGACGGACCATCATACCGCCCGGAATCTCCAGATGTTCCATTCCCGGAAAGCGCACGGGCGGACAAAATCCATAATAGAGATAGTTTCCGCTCTCCTCCGAGAGAATCGCCGGGTCAAACCAGCGGCCAATCTGTGGAATGGTTCCATCCGGCTTTCTGACATAATCGAGAAATTCATACTTTCCGGCCGGAGTATCACACACGGCTACGGAAATCACATTGGTAAAATCCAGTGCATAATACAGATAATACCAGCCATCCGGTCCTTTTGCCACGTCCGGTGCGTATAACTGGTGCAGATGTTTCCCGGAAAAGGCAACGTCAAATTCGGGCAGCTTTCCCTCATCATAGGGCGCCCCATTGATCGGATCCTGCTCCTTTCGGTAAATGACGCCCTCATAGCGCCAGGCACCCGGGTCATCGACCGGAGCGCTCCACCCCGCGTAATCATCCTCGCAATAGGACGTCCCGTTTCGCCTGTCATGGCTTCCGAAAATATAAATTCTTCCGTCAAATACATGCGGTTCCCCATCCGGAACCGTCTCCCAGAATGGGAGATATGGGTTCAATCCCAACGCTTTCATCTTTCGAGTTCCTCCTTCGCTGATTATTTTTATTAAATCCTATTTTTGTACGACCTTATTGTTATGCGGCATATTGCCCTCGCGCAGTTTTTTCCAATGAAGCGCCCGGTAATGCCTCTCGTAGTACATTACCATTGAGACAACCACAAATCCGATCCCCACGCCAAGAAGAGAATGGACACAGGTAACCGCGTTCGCCCGGATGCGTTCCGTATCCTGCAGGACAAGACCTACCACCGTATAATATAGCGGAGTCCCCGGAATTAATGGGATGATGGATGGATAAAGAAAAACCGTAGACGGATTTTTCGTATATACCGCCATGCATTCCGCGAAGAGCGCGGCCGCCATGGCTGCCAGAAAGCTGTAGATAAAACTCTCTGAAATCAGCTGCAGCAAAATCAGATATACCAATCGGGTAAGCGCTCCGCCCAGCCCTGCGTAAACCAGATATTTTTTCTCAATCCGAAAGACAATTCCAAATCCGACCGACGCGAAAAATGAGACAATCACAAGTTTTACAGCCTCTACCATGAAATCAGTCCTCCAAACAAAAAAATACTCAGCACAAAACCGCAGACAATTGCAATGGATTCCAGCAGGGCTTTCAGAATTTCCAGCATACCGTTGATCTCATTGCCGCACAAAAGATTCCGGAATGCGTTAACCATCGGTATCCCTGGAATCAGCATCATGCTGTTTACAATCATAACCGTATAAATGTCATTCACCAGCCCGATTCTTGTCAGCAGGAGCGTCAGCGTACCTACCGCAAAGGTACAGAAAACACTATACACAATCCGATTTACACCCGGCTTTTTCAGGTAGATTCCGGCCAGATAGATTAATACGGTATTAATAAGAATTGTAATCCAGTCCTTCCATCCTCCGTTATATAAAACCGTCAGGCAGCTCATTGCAAGCAAATACCCCATCAGACGTGTTCCTACGGAATATCCTTTCGAATTCACCGCCTCTTCGAGCAGTCCCTCCAGGTTCACCGGATCCGGTTTTTTCTCACAGATTTCTCTGGAAAGCTGATTCAGTCGGGAAAGATTTTCCAGGTGCGTATCCATACCGCTGCGGATGCAGCGCTGTCCGGTCATCCGATTTCCCTGGGCATCCTTCAGGCTCAATGTCAGGTAACAGTTCAGTGAGAAAAAATGCACGTCGTCGCAGCCATAGCTGTCACAGATGCGGTAGACCGTGTCATTCACCCGCTCCAGATTGGCGCCGCTGATCAGCATTTTTTCACTCAGCTTTAATGCAAAATCAAGAATATACTCTGCTTCATTCATAGATATTCCTCTATTATCAGCTGTCATCATTGCCGCGGTGCGCAGCTAATGTACAATACTATTATTCAGGCGGCTTTTTCGCCCCAGCGCATAATACGGAATGGCTCCCCCTGCATTCATCAGAGGAAGCCATAAAATCATTTCCGTCTAACATTCCAAATCTCTATGTATTATTCACCCTGCTCCGCTCTCATCTTCTCTTTCATCGCCGCGATCTCCGGGAAGTATTTCTTCAGCGGATAAAACAGCATGACAATCAGGATAATTGCCGATACAACCGCCGGAATCGCGAATCGGGAAATAATAACTGCGGTAGTAGCAGAGGCAGGCTGGTCAAAATAACCGTAATCCGTGCTGAATCCACCAATCGCGATGATTGCAAGGACACCTGAACTGGTGATTGTCGTACCACATTTCTGAGCAAAACCTTTGACCGACGAGACGATGCCGTTTAGCTGTTTCCCTTCTTTCAGAAGGATAAAGTCAATGGTATCGTTCACCAGAACATTCACCAACGCATTTACCATAGAGCCAACAGCCGTAGCAATAAAGGATACTACACAACAGTAATAGAAATTCGCAGTTCCTGTGAAAAGCAGAATCACATAGCAGATAATTGTCAGAATCTGTGATACAATCAGCGCCTGATATCCTGTCTTAAACTTTCTCAGGAAAATCGGCATCAATACCATCATGGAAATCAGAGCACCTACCGAGATAAAGCCCATATATACAGAAATCGTAGAGCCTATCGTAGCACCCAGAGTCGCTTCATCCATGGTGGCAAGATCTACCCGCTTTGGCAACAGTACATAACTCGCATAATAAACAGAAGCAGTAAACATAAATCCATAGCTGATTGATGCCAGACACCAGGTAAGCATAACCGGCCAGATTTCTTTATGACGGAATACATAAACCAGCTGCTTCAGACCACCGGCATTAGGGTCTTTCGGCATCACATAGCGTTCTTCAGAGGTCTTATACAATCCCCAGAAAGAAACAATCGCGAACACCGCATAGAAGCACATTAGATTGCGATAGCTGCCAAAAATCTCAACAAGCTGTGTTGAAAACGTAGACGCAACCGTGAAAGCAAGTGCGCAGACAGCCGCGCCCTTTGATACTACTGAATTACGTTCCGCATCGTCCAGTGTCATAGCCGGAAGAATAGCCATCTGCGGCATGGTATATGCGGTAACGATCATTCCATAGAACATATATGAAACACATACATAGACACATTTAGCCATCGTACTGCCCTGGATAAAGCCCGGATTCGAGAACAGCAGGAACATATCCACCAGCAGGAAGATCGGAGTGAATGTAAACCAGGTACGATAACGTCCCCATCTTGGGTTAATGCTGTCGCAGACAACACCCATAATCGGGTCGTTGATTGCATCCCATAGAGAGCAGATGAAGAGAATCACTGCCAGCTGCGCAGCTGTAATGCCAATTTCATTCTGTACGTATAAAGAAAAATACGATGCGATCGTTGCCGCAATCGCCATAGCCGTACCGTTTACAGAAGTTGCGTGGAACCAGGTAAACGCTGTACTAAGTCCCTTCTTTTTTGTTTCTTTTGCTGGATTTTGGTTGCCCATTTTTATCCCCCTTTGTAAATTAGTATAACCGTTTTGTGAAAGACATTTTTCATCCAGAAAACCATTGCCTGCTATTTTTGCTCATGAAATACTGGTCTTTTCCTGCTTTAGCTGCTGTTTTTTCTGTCTTTTGTTGTCGTTCACTTTGACTGTGTCTATTCTATCGAATTACCCGAAATACTACCATGTTATATTTTTCTCCAAAAGCGACATTTTTTTGGGTCGTTGCAGCTATATCATACGCAGATGTCTCTGCAATAATAATCAATGAGCAGCAACAGTCTGCCCAGGAACGTACTCCTTAAAAAACAAAACACCCCGGAGGTGTCTCGTTTCTCCGGGGTATTTCATTCACTGTCTGCATCAGCATCTGTTTCAGTTTTTACTCTGTTACTGCCTCCGTAACAGCCTCAGTGATGTCTTCCGTAGAGGCTTCCGTTACTGTCTCTGTCCCAGACTCGGTTACGGCTTCCGTCTCGATCTCTGAAGCTGCCTCGGTTACTGAATCCGTTTGGGCTTCTGTAGTTTTCTCTATGTCAGCCTCCGTGGATGCCTCCTCGCTTCCATTGTTGTTCAGATTCTCCTCGCTCGGAGCCTGATCCTCTTCGTTGTCAAGGAGTTCGCCGTACCAGTCCTCTGCCACTTCAATACCAAAGATTGTCTCAAGGGCATGACGGGCAGCCTTGGAACCGCCCCACATACCTACCGTCTGGCAGGAACCGCCGCCATACAGCTCGCCATCCCAGCCGGACGTGCAGACGCCCGCCGCATAAAGTCCTGCAATCGGATTATAACGGGCATCTACGACCTGTGCATTGGTGTTGATGCGGATACCTCCGTTGGTATTGAGCATACCGGAAGATACGCGGAACGCATAATACGGAGCGGTATCACACGACCAGAGATAGTCCGCAGCCTTTCCCCATTCCTCATCGGAACCGCTTGCCGCATAAGAATTGTAATTCGCCACGGTCGTTGACAGAGTTTCCGCGTCTACGCCGATCAGCTCCGCGAGTTCTTCGATCGTATCTGCCTGGTAAGTATACAGGCCGCTTTCAATCGCGGAAGCAATCTCCGTCTGAAGATCGAGCTCCGCACCAACACACGCGTCAGCGAAACCAGAATAATGACGGGTGCAGCCACCGGCTTCATATTTTTCTACCATGGACTGATCCATGATCGACCACACATAGCCCTGTCCTTCAATCAGTTTTCCGGACTCTGCTGTGCCCAGACTTCCGCCCTGGGACTCATCGCAGAAGCGGACGCCGTCCTCATTTACGAACAGATCCGTATACTGCATGGTGGCTGCCACGCCCAGCGGAGAATCATAGGAATAGCCTTCCACATTATTAAACAGAGAGGAAACCGTCAGATGATTCGCACGTCCATGCGCGGTCTGCTCTGCCATCAGATGTCCGTCGCCATCCTGACCGACACCCCATCCGATGATCTTCTCCATATCCTGTGAAGAATAATAGGACAACAGCTCTTTGTTCGTAGACATACCACCCGTACACAGAATCACCGCACCAGCCTCAATTGCGTAAACATTTCCGTCTGCATCGATCACCTGGACGCCCTTACAGGTATACTCGTCCTCCATGATCAGTGCTTTCGCGCGGTTGGACGGACGCATATCGACCCCGAGTGCCTCGCAATCCGGAGCAAGGTTCTCGTTAATCGGAATGGTACCGTTGCCGCCCTCATAAAAAGTAACTCCCGCATTATAATATCCTACATTGTGCTTGCCAAACAGCCATGCGGAGTTATAACCTGCATCCAGCGCCTGCTCGTACCAAAGCATGGGGTTTGCGATATAATTTGTGCTGGAAAGATGGGAGGCCGCCGTCTGCCGTGCTTCCGCTTCGGTTTTTACCGTTGCCGGGCCGTTGCACTCTGCAAGCAGGGTAGAGCCGCCATAATATCCATTTTTCTCAAGCAGGATCACATTCAGATCCGGACCCTGCTCTTTCGCAATCATGGCTGCCATAAATCCTGCGATTCCGGAGCCTACAACCACAATATCCGCCTGTTCGGTAGCGCTTACTTCATCCGATGCAATACCAATGCCATCCGCATTCTCATATCCATTACAATATTTTGTTTCCGTGCTTGTTGCCACAGTAGCTTCCGCCTCTGTCAATAGTTCCGTCTCACTCTCTGATGCCGCCGCGGTAAGCGCACTTCCAAACAGCCCTGTGGCTGCCACCCCAACTGCTCCCGCCGCTGAGCCTTTTAAAAAACTTCTGCGTGATAATTTGTCCATTTAGAAATCCTCCTGTCGCCTATAATTTCCTGTATTAAAATATAACAGATAGATAAATTATACAATATACCCCCTAATTTTCAATATTATTTAGTGGATATTTCTTGTAAATCTCAGCGGCAAATGCATTTATTTTGTAACATTTTCACAACTTTACGTGAGTATGAACTGTCATTTTGAATTCATTATCGGTTTTCGTCTGGAAATATGGCATAGATGCTTGCGCTTCCATGAAAAGATATGGTATAGTAAATAAACGCATTATCCTGAATTATTCACGGTATAACAGCTAATGTAGCTGAAAACCGCATAGTTACT
>JAJQCQ010000048.1 GCA_021202635.1 Lachnospiraceae bacterium
ACCTATGCATCAATGATGAAAACTGCGATCCTGATAGGAATACAGTAAAATTACAACAATATATTCGGTTTTTATGGTTCATATTGTAGGAAGGGCAGAATTGATTTACCCTTCTGTCGCTTTAATCATACAATATAAAATTTAAATATACAACATAGATTTGAATGGCCGTCTTTTAACACTATCCTGTTTGTGAGTATCGCCTCGCTTGGATTTTACCTCTCTAGGCAAATAATGAGTAGCGAACCATTAGTTCTATTCGCACTTTTTTCCTTATAAAAATAAGGTGAAAAATAAATTTAAAATCTATAATGTAGTTTTAAATTTATGTTGTATTGTGCTGCTTGATTTTAAGAATTATAATGAAATTTTGCCGTTTTATGCGATAAAATAAAAACTATATTGTGTAAACGGTCCTTATGGCATCATATTTAAGAAATATTGTATTAAAATGGCGTTTTGTTTAAGAACTATAATGTCGGTGAACAAAAGTCTATATATACCGTTTCCCGGAAATACACGGGGTCAGTCCCCCTATAGAAATAATAACCGGCGCAAAGGGTAATAGGCGTGGGATTTAACACTACAACTACGAGAAGGATCGGCTTTGGAGATGTTAATTTTACAGTTCACAGTCCGATAAGAGGAGAGATTTTGTGATTAAAAAAATCAATTTAGACGGTCAGATATATGAGATATCTAATGATGCAAAAGAGTTGTATCACATGAATTCAAATCATTTTATAAATTGTAATATGGCCTTAGAAATGATGAAAGATGCTCTTGATTATATATATGGTTTGATGAAACTGCATTTTTCTGGAGCATATATGCCACCACTGTACATTATTAAACGAGAAGATGTTAATGCATTTGCTTTGGCGACATCATATACGAGTGGCATGATATTTGTTACTCATGGTCTTATCCAAAAAGGTGCTGAATTGATAGAACAGAGATATCGGAATGAAATTTTTCAGAGATACGGTCTTTTGAAAGCGGTTGATCCTGAAATAGCACGTTCTGGGATTAGAGTTTATCTCTGGAGGTATATAGTTCTGCATGAATTATATCATTTATGGGATCGTCATTCAGTTTGGAAGAAAAAGTATAAATTCAACGAAAACGGAGAATTAATTTCCCGAACATCAATTAATGCTAATTCAATAGACAACGATATTATTGCTGAGACGGTCACACACTCAGCAGATTGTGATTGCCTGACTGACGAACAGATTCAATCCAATTTGACACAGCAAGTTCTTGAATTGGATGCAGATAGTTCAGCCGTCTGTATGTTGGTTAATCTGATGATGATAGATACAGATGCTAGAGTGAAAGCTGGTTCGCTCAGAGAAGAAGATAAGAAAGGTCATATTCAAATTGAGCTTGCCTTAATGATGGGAGCTTTGTCAGCGGCTTTCTGCTTATTTGACGGGAATGCAGGAGCAAAGTTCGATAAATTATCTAATCTAAAGGATTCTACGCATCCAATACCATCAATCCGTATGCTATATGCAGAAGAAATAGCGGATGGCTGTCTACATTACTATTTTAAGGATACAGATGAAATAACTTTTTTGGAATTAGAATGGCAAAAACTCATTTGTGATGTAGATGCTGATTATAATGGAAAAGTTGACTTCGGACAGGTTTTTTATTTTACGGCCTATACAAGAGCGGCACAGGAACATTTGTCTATACTCAAAAAGAGAATGATAGCGATTTATGATACTTTGCAACCGTTAGCACTTTGCAATTTTGCAGAAAAATTGGCTGATGAGGATGCGGAAGTGGATGAATTAATGATTTGGTTCGACGATAATGGTCATTCTTTGAAAGGCTGGGGTAACATATCAAGACGGAGAAATTAAGAAGTTGCTATAGCAATATACAATAATGATTTCAGACGAAAAGAAAATAGGAATATGCATATCAAGGGGACATGAGCCTCTAAGGAACAAGTAGAGGAGTATATATTATTATGAACATCCTGATAACCGGCGCAAAGGGCATGGTCGGAACAGCCTTGACAGCCAATTTACGCAACATACAACAAAATAAAAACCGCACCAGACCGAATCTCCATATAGACGACATCTACGAATACGATGTTGATTCGAGTATTGAGGAATTAGAGGTGTATTGTGAGAAAGCCGACTTTGTGTTTAACCTGGCGGGAGTGAACCGTCCGGATAATGTGGAAGATTTCATGAAGGGAAACTTCGGGTTTGCGTCCACCTTACTATCCACACTTAAGAAATACAACAACAAAGCACCGATCATGCTTTCTTCTTCTATCCAGGCAACTTTAGCGGGGCGGTTCGGCAACTCTGAGTATGGTAAATCCAAGCTGGCAGGAGAAGAGCTGTTCTTCTCTTATGCAGAAGAGACCGGTGCGAAAGTTGCGGTCTACCGCTTCCCGAACCTGATGGGTCACAGCCGTCCAAAGTATAACTCCGCTGTGTCCACTTTCTGCTGGGCGGTGGCAAACGATGAACCGTTTACTGTGAATGACAGGAGTACCGAGCTGGAACTGTTGTACATTGATGATTTGGTTGAAGGAATGTTTGACCTGCTGGAAGGGAAGGAATGTAGGTGTGAGTTTGACGGTGTGGAGACTGCTCTTACTCCCACAGGTCGCTATTGCTGTGTTCCGGTCACACATAAAGTAAGTCTCGGTGAAATCGTTGACCTGTTAAGTGAGTTCAAGAAACAGCCAGAGACGCTGATGATGCCGAAGATGCCGGAAGGGAGCTTTGCGAAAAAGCTGTATTCACTCTATCTGACTTACCTCCCGACTGAGAAGTTCAAATATGAGATGAAGATGAACTGTGATGATAGAGGTTCCTTTACGGAATTGCTCCATACAGCGGACTGTGGGCAGGTCAGCATCAATATCAGCAGACCGGGGATTACGAAGGGCCAGCACTGGCATAACAGCAAGTGGGAATTGTTCATCGTGGTAGCAGGACACGGGCTGATCCAAGAGAGGAATATTGCCACAGGCGAGACTGTGGAGTTTGAAGTGTCAGGGGAGAAAATCGAAGCTGTTCACATGATTCCGGGATGGACGCACAACATCATAAACTTAAGCGAGACAGAAAACTTGGTCACGGTGATGACCTGCAATGAGATTTTTGATGTGAATAGGCCGGATACATTCTATGAGCCTGTGTGAGTATAAGAGGGCGAGTAGAAAAAGAATAAAAACGTGTGATAGCCACACGCTGAAGGAGAAATAGAAACTATGAAACTGGAATACAATGACATTCATTGGAAAGAAAACGGTAAGCTCAAGCTGCTGATTATCGTCGGCACGAGGCCGGAGATTATCCGGCTTGCTGCTGTGATTAATAAGTGTAGAAAGTATTTTGACACAATACTTGCCCATACCGGTCAGAATTATGATTACAACCTCAATGGTGTGTTTTTTAAAGATTTGAAGCTGGCCGACCCAGAAGTGTATATGGACGCTGTGGGTGATGACCTGGGGGCGACAATCGGCAACATCATCAACTGCTCTTACAAGCTGATGAGTACCATCAAGCCGGACGCTGTGTTGATTTTGGGTGATACGAACAGCTGCTTGTCAGCAATCCCGGCGAAGAGATTACACATCCCGATTTTCCATTGTGAGGCAGGTAACCGCTGTAAAGATGAAAATTTACCAGAAGAATCCAACAGAAGAATTGTGGACATCATCTCTGATGTAAACCTTGCCTATAGTGAGCACGCCAGAAAATACCTCCATGAGTGTGGTCTTCCGAAGGAGCGTGTTTATGTGACGGGAAGTCCGATGGCTGAGGTGCTGCACAATAATCTGGAAGAGATAGAAAACTCTGACATCCACAGTCGGCTCGGTTTGGAGAAAGGAAAGTACATCCTGCTGTCGGCTCATCGGGAAGAGAATATTGATACAGAGAAGAATTTCCTCAGTCTTTTCACAGCTATTAACAAGATGGCGGAAAAGTACGATATGCCGATTCTGTATTCCTGTCATCCGAGGAGCAAAAAGCGGTTAGAGGCATCCGGATTCCAATTGGATAAGAGAGTCATCCAGCATGAGCCGTTAGGATTCCATGATTACAATTGCCTGCAGATGAACGCTTTTGCTGTGGTTTCTGATTCCGGGACGTTGCCGGAGGAAAGCAGCTTTTTTACATCGGTTGGACATCCGTTCCCAGCTGTGTGTATCAGGACATCTACAGAGCGCCCGGAGGCGCTGGATAAGGCTTGTTTCATCCTCGCTGGGATTGACACAGTTTCTTTACTCCAGGCGGTAGAGACGGCTGTGGAGATGAACAAGAATGGCGATTACGGTATTCCGGTACCGGATTATATCGAAGAGAATGTAAGCACCAAGGTGGTCAAGATTATCCAGAGCTACACACGGGTTGTAGATAAGATGGTGTGGCGCAAAGATATTTGATGGGAGAGAGTGAAGAGCGAGTGTGGAGCGAGAAGAGTAGTGACGGGAATACCGCTATAGGAGAGAGATAATGGGAAGATACTTTGGAACAGACGGTTTCCGGGGAGAAGCGAATAAGACCTTGACAGGTGATCATGCTTATAAGATTGGAAGATTCCTCGGATGGTATTTTGGCGAGCTGAAAAGAAGAGCAGGGGATGACTCTCCTGCGAAAATTGTGATTGGCAAGGACACCCGGCGTTCCAGCTATATGTTTGAATACACACTGGTTGGCGGTCTGGTAGCCTCCGGAGCGGATGCATATCTGCTTCATGTGACCACCACACCCTCTGTCGCCTATATCGCCAGAGTGGATGATTTTGATTGCGGTATTATGATTTCTGCCAGTCACAATCCCTATTATGATAACGGAATCAAGCTGATCAATAATCACGGCGAAAAGATGGACGAGGAGACGATAGGTCTTGTCGAGGATTATATAGATGGGAAGCTGGAGGGGTTCGGTCAGAAGTGGAATAGCATCCCGTATGGCGAGCGCGAACATGTAGGGCAGACGGTGGATTACTTCTCAGGCCGGAGCCGTTACATCGGTTACCTCATTTCCCTTGGCGTATACTCGTTTAAGAATGTGAAGGTCGGTCTGGACTGTGCGAACGGCAGTTCCTGGAACATTGCAAAGTCGGTGTTTGATGCGCTGGGAGCGAAAACCTATGTAATCAACGCAGAGCCGGATGGTTTTAATATCAACAGGAATGCCGGTTCCACTCACATCGAAGGGCTGCAGAAGTTTGTGGTAGAGAATGGTCTGGATGTCGGTTTTGCCTATGACGGAGACGCAGACCGCTGCCTGTGTGTGGATGAGAAGGGGAACGTTATCACCGGCGACCATATCCTTTACATCTATGCGAAATACATGAAGGAGCGCGGAAAGCTGCTGACAAATACCGTAGTCACGACGGTCATGTCAAACTTCGGCCTCTACAAAGCCTTTGATGAGCTGGGCATTGATTATGTGAAGACCGCTGTGGGCGATAAGTATGTATACGAGTATATGTCGCAGCACGGTAACCGCATCGGCGGCGAGCAGTCCGGACACATCATTTTCTCCAGGTATGCGTCCACAGGTGATGGGATTCTGACGAGCCTGAAGATGATGGAAGCAATGCTGGCGAGAAAAGTACCGATGAGTAAGCTGGCGGAAGACCTGGTGATTTATCCGCAGGTGCTGGTAAATGTGCGGGTGAAGGACAAGGCTGCGGCACAGGCCGATCCGGATGTGCAGGCGGCTGTGAAAGATGTGGCTGATAAGCTGGGTGATACGGGACGAATCCTTGTAAGAGAATCCGGCACGGAGCCTGTGATCCGGGTTATGGTGGAAGCTGACAACGAAGAAGCCTGCCGGAAGTATGTGGAACAGGTTGTGGGTGTTATCAGGGTGAAAGCGTTATAAAAATCTCAGAACAACAACACATAGCGCAAGGAGATGCGCCGTGGTGATGGTTATAGAGAAAAAAATGAAGAAAAATGAGAGTGACCCCTGTGGGAAAATTCCGGAATTACGCCGTTTTCGCTAGGCGAATATTAGTATACCCGTGAGAGGCAGAAATTATTTAGGAAAAGGTAGCCCAATCGTCACAGACGGAATTGCCTTAAAAATCCTCTGATTTCAATGACGCTGAATATCTATGCGGCCGGTTTTCAAAAATGGGTAAAAAAAAGGGGATGAATTTGCAAATGTTACACTCTGCCCGTGCGAAGCCCTGTAAAATCACGACGTTCACAAAAAAGACACAAATTTGCCACATATCAGCCACATTTCTAACACAAAACGGTCAAACCGGAAATTTATACTACCCTCAGCATCAAGAAAAGCCATGCACGATGCTACAGAACCGATCCGGCATCTGCGGCTGGCTGCATTGATCTTTGATATATGTTTCGCGAGGGTGCGGCTGAACAGGTGCCTCTCGGTCGGGACAGGGTATTTTATACATTAGGAAAGCGAGGGGTTACTTATGAAGAACAGGAACGTTATTTCATTTGCTTTGGCAGGAGTTTTGACGGTAGGTGCAGTCGCGGGACTGACCGGATTTACATCGAAGGAGACGGCGGTCGCGACATCTTTTTCCTCAGAGTCGGATACGGAAACGAGTACGACGACTCTGCTGACGACGGTATCGGATGACAGTGTGACGGAAGAGAGTTCATCCAGTGATAGCTCTTCCGGGACATTGACAGTCGCGGAGGTGGCGGCGAAGGCGTTGCCGTCGGTGGTAACGATTACTAATACATCCGTGACAGAGCTCGAGAGCTATTACGGTGGTTATTATGGATATTTCTACGGATATGGTTCTGACAGCGGAGAAACGACTACGTATGAGAGCGTCAGCGTTGGTTCTGGTATCATCATCGGAGAGAATGACACAGAGCTTCTGATTCTGACCAACTACCATGTGGTGGAGGATGCGACGGAGCTTTCCGTAGGATTTATCGATGAGTCGGCTGCCGAGGCAGTGATCAAGGGTACGGACGCGTCGATTGATATCGCGGTGGTTGCGGTGCAGCTGGATGATATCTCAAGTGATACGATGTCGGAAATTTCCATTGCGGAGATCGGTGATTCAGACAGCCTGCAGCTTGGCGAGCAGGTGGTGGCGATCGGCAATGCGCTTGGGTATGGCCAGTCAGTAACGACGGGTATTGTCAGCGCACTGAACCGTACGATTGAGCTTGATTCGTATACCGCGGAGATGATTCAGACGGATGCGGCGATCAATGCCGGCAACAGCGGCGGCCCGCTGCTTGATATGAATGGCCGTGTGATCGGTATTAATTCCGCAAAGGCTGCCGATACAGGCGTGGAAGGTATGGGTTACGCGATTCCGATCTCGGATGTGACTTCGATCATTGAGGATCTGATGAATAAGAAGACGAGAACGGAGACGGTCAGCGAGGAAGACAGCGCTTATATTGGAATTACCGGACAGGAAGTATCATCTGAGATGTCCAGCGTGTATGGGATTCCGGAAGGCATCTATATCACCGAGGTAGCAGAGGACAGCCCGGCGTCGGCAGCAGGCCTGCAGGCAGGGTATGTCATTACAAAATTTGACAGCACGACGGTAAGCTCCATGACAGAATTGAAAAATCTGCTCGCATATTATTCCGGAGGCGAGACTGTTGAAATTGTGGTAAGCTATCAGTCGAATGGCACTTATATTGAGGAAACGATTGAACTGACACTGGGTTACCTGTCTGACTATCAGACGGAAAGCACAGATGATTCGGCAGGTACAGATGATTCCGGAGACTCGCTGCCTTCCAGAGACAGAAACGGTGCATCCGGAAATAATTAAACCGGATGGCTTCTGACAGAAAAAAAATATGAAAAAAGCCTGAGAAACCGTAATTTTTGATGGAAAACCAATTGCAAAAGGAAACACAAGCGTGTATAATAAATCCGCATGTGTGCGACGGAGCAAACAGCTGAGATACCCGTGGCGTCTGCCACGGGTATTTTTCGGTTAAGATTAAAATACGAAAGTCGCATAAGAACGAGTGGAAACGGGCGGCACGCCGTTTGCACAAATAAAATTGGAATGATTCAGAGGGGCAGACTGCGGTTTTTTACTTTAGCACTGTACTGAATCATTACACAAAATTTAGCAAGGGGGCTAATTTATCATGTCTTACACAGAAGAAATCTATGAGCGTGTAGTCGCACAGAACCCGGGTGAGCCGGAGTTTCACCAGGCTGTGAAGGAAGTTCTGGATTCATTGAAGCTGGTGATCGATGCGAACGAGGAGAAGTATCGTTCGGTCAGCCTGCTGGAGCGTCTGGTAGAGCCGGAGCGCATCATTTCCTTCAAGGTACCGTGGGTAGACGACAATGGCAAGGTACAGGTCAACAAGGGTTATCGCGTACAGTTTAACAGCGCGATCGGACCGTACAAGGGCGGACTTCGTTTCCATCCGTCTGTAAACCAGGGCATCCTGAAGTTCCTGGGCTTTGAGCAGATTTTCAAAAACTCTCTGACCGGACTGCCGATCGGCGGCGGCAAGGGCGGTTCCAACTTTGACCCGAAGGGCAAGTCCGACCGCGAAGTGATGGCATTCTGCCAGAGCTTTATGACAGAGCTTTCCAAATATATTGGTGCGAACGAGGATGTTCCGGCTGGCGATATCGGCGTAGGCGGAAGAGAGATTGGTTATATGTATGGCCAGTACAAGAGACTGACCGGCCAGTATGAAGGCGTACTGACAGGCAAGGGCCTCACCTGGGGCGGCTCTCTGGTGCGTACACAGGCGACCGGTTATGGCCTGGTATACATCCTGAACGCAATGCTGAAGGATCATGACATCGACATCGCCGGCAAGACCGTAGTCGTATCCGGCTCCGGCAACGTTGCGATCTATGCGACCGAGAAGGCACAGCAGCTCGGCGCGAAGGTGGTCGCGATGAGCGATTCCAACGGCTACATCTATGATGCGAACGGCATCAACCTTGACGTCGTAAAGGATATCAAAGAGATCCGCCGCGGCAGAATCAAAGAGTATGTGAACGAAGTTCCGAGCGCGGTTTACACCGAGGGCAAGGGCATCTGGACGATCAAATGCGATATCGCACTTCCGTGCGCAACGCAGAACGAGCTGAATCTCGATGATGCGAAAGCACTGCGTGCGAACGGCTGCATCGCGGTAGCAGAGGGCGCGAACATGCCGACCACCCGCGAAGCGACTGATTTCCTTCTTGCAGACGGCACTCTTTTCCTGCCGGGCAAGGCATCCAATGCAGGCGGCGTAGGTACCTCTGCACTTGAGATGTGCCAGAACAGTATGCGCCGCAGCTGGACCTTCGAGGAAGTAGACGAGATGCTCCAGAGAATGATGAACGAGATCTATGAGAAGATCTCCGACGCGGCAAGCCGCTACGGCGTAGAGGGCAACTACGTAACTGGCGCGAACATCGCGGGCTTCGAAAAGGTAGCAGACGCGATGATGGCACAGGGCACAGCGCTTTAATCGGATTTTGCGAAAGCATTCCGGGCAGCATGCACTGCAGGTGGCAGTTGTTCCGGAAGGGCAAATTTTTATTCAATAATCATGTGTAATATTTATGCGTGGGATTTATTGCGGTGTGATCCGTATGACCTCCTTTCTGTGTTTCCACGCATAGACCTGGGCAGGCGGGAACGTCTGCCCGTTTTTTTGTGAATATTATTTTCATTTTTGCCTGATAATGATACGACTATACGACGGCGGTTGTAGGCATCACGAGAAAGTTACGGGGGAGTGTAATGAGGTGGAAAAAGGATATGGATGCAATCGAGTAGGCTGATTTTCCTCTACTCGCCGCGCGGGGCGATCCAGCGTCAGCTGGAAAACTTCCATGTGCGCCCCTGCGCATCAAAAAGGGCAGGAACAGAATAGGGTTCCTGTCCTTTCATACAGAATCGCGTGACGGTTTCTCTGGTTAAAATGATTCCCGCTCTAATACGACCTTGCACTGCTTTTTGTAACAGGCAATTCCATATTTGAGGATTTTGTGCATATCATCTTCCTTCAATTCGGCTGTGTAATTATTCTTATTGATCTGATCCAGGGCTTCTGCGCATGCCGCATCAAGATCTCCGCCTTCTGCATACTTCACTTCGATGACAATACCGATTTCTTCCTCTTCGATTTCGATCTGGATATCATAATATGACTTATCGGAAGGAGAGGACGCTTGCGTACTCGGAACCGATAAGTCAACGACAGAATCGTTAGATTCTGGAGCGTTATGAGAAGCGATTTTCTTCTCATAACGGCCATCGCCGGATTCTCTGTTTGATGTTATACCCCAGTCACTCTTAAAAAGTGTGATTCCAAGAATAAGGCCGTGATAAAAGTTTTCCTTGAATTCTTTTCTTACTGCTGTATCGCGGATGCTGATTGTTTTTCCCATCCCTTTCGTAAATACACGCTCGACATCAGCAGTGTCACCACTTTTCAGCGCGTTGCAGAATTCTGTCACCAGAGAACCATCTTCTGCGACTTTTTCTTCGAACAGTTCCAAAATAAAATTGCTGAAAATATCGCGAACCTCGTTATTCGGGATTTTCAGGCGAACCAGATTGCCATCCGGCATTTCGCTCGGAGTGAGGTAACCGGTTGCAAACAGCAGGCTCCACATATTTTCAACGTTGTCATACATGGTATTATAGGTCAGTTGTTCCTCTATTGTTTTCTGGACGGTTTCCCCTGAAACAAGGCGCTCAATCTGCGCTTTTGTCACGCCATTGCCCATCCGCCGGATGAATTTTTTAACTTCCTCATTGCCGCTCGAATTTTTCCAATAACTCTTCGGCTTTTTATCCGGGTTAGTATTGAGCTGATTACACCAGTTGATGACATCCCAGGGGTTATAAACGTAAGCATTGGCAATTCTGTACCCATCATACCATTCTTTTGTAGTATCGTAATACTCAGAAAGCCCATAATACTTCAGCATCCGGCGAACTTCAACATCGGTAAATCCAAAATATTCATCACATTCAGCATCCAGAAGGGAATACATCTTTGGATTATTCAAACCAGTAAAAATGCTTTCCTTTGAAACTCTCAGGCAGCCGGTCATGACCGCAAAATACAGGCTCTGGTTTGACTTTAACGAAGCATCCAACATATTTCGAATCAGATCAATCATTTCATCATAATATTTTCGCTCATTTGCTTTTGCCAATGGTACATCATATTCGTCAATTAAAATAATTACTTTACTCCCATAATACTTTTCCAAAAGCATAGAAAGTGTGTTCAGGCTGCTTGTAATAGTCGATTCTGACATGGCAAAAGTACCTTTTAATGAATCGTCGGCCCTGACTAGCTGGTTATACAGCTTTTTATCACGATCTGTCAGTTTTTCACTTGTCAATATAAATTGAAATCTTAGTGCTTCTTTTGCAATGACGGTACAGAGTTCATTTTTTGCAAATTCATAATTGCTTCCATGGACAGTTTTTAAGCTAATGAAAATCACTGGAAACTGTCCCATGTACTTTTCGCAAAGCTGTGTCTCTTTGGAAATCTCAAGATCCTCAAATAATGATTTGTCGCATCCTATTTCCAGAAATGCTTTCAGCATACTCATATTTAAGGATTTTCCAAAACGCCGTGGACGCGTGAAAAGGTTTACTTCTCCCCACGCATTCAGTAAATCTCGAATCATTGTCGTTTTATCAACATAATAAAATCCCTCTGTTCGGATCTTACGAAAATCATCAATCCCAATCGGGAGCTTTTTCTTCATATTATTATCTGCCATAGATAATCACTCCTCCATATCAGATACCGATTCGACTGAATCTGTATCAGTACCTGTATCCAGTTCTATCGATCTTTGGATTACCGCTCTTGCTGAATCGGAGCGGCGGCTTTGTTTCTTCTCTATGCCCATTATACATAAATTTGCAGGTAAATCAACATTTTAGGGCGACAAAAAAAGGGTACAACCGGCTAGTTGTTATATATCAAACTCGTGCCATCCCGCACTGCATCCGCAGAGCATTTATTATCCCCTTCACAGTGCTCCTTTTTCTGTTGGCAGTGATCCTGTTATTCACAGATATTCTGATGTCGGAGACAATGAGTGTTGAGCGCAGAAACATCCTAAGGGTGTATGGAGCGGAGGTACACATTGATGATATCATTGCGGCTCTGGAAAATGGATTTGTTGCGGTGAAATAAAGAAAAGTCCATCAGGACGAATGTCGCTCAGATGGGAAATCAGATGTACACAGCCCTGAAAGAAAATTAGCACTCACATCTTGACTTGGCTAACAATTGGTGTTATAGTTCCTGTGAAGTAAAAAATACCTGTTATTTCATCGTATTCGCACACGGCCTGGTAGATAATAACTGATCTTTTGATCGTGTGGGAATACGGCCACCGTATAGATGAGGAGGGAGCTTATGAATATCAGTAAATTTACGCAGAAGTCGATGCAGGCGGTCAATGATCTGGAGAAGGCCGCTTATGAGTTTGGCAATCAGGAGATTGAGGAGGAGCATCTGCTGTATACGCTCCTGCATCAGGAGGACAGCCTGATCGGCAAGCTGATCGAGAAGATGGAGATCCAGAGGGAGTATTTTGAGGATCGGCTGGAGCAGGCACTGAACGCGCGGGTGAAGGTGTCCGGCGGGAATCCGTATATTGGCCAGTATCTGAATAAGGCGCTGGTGAGCGCGGAGGATGTGGCGAAGCAGATGGGCGATGAATATGTGTCGGTGGAGCATTTGTTTCTGTCGATTCTGAATAACCAGAGCCCTTCGATGAAGCAGTTTTTCAGGGAGTTTGGCATTACGAAGGAGCGGTTTTTGCAGGCGCTTTCGACGGTGCGCGGCAACCAGCGGGTGACCTCGGATACGCCGGAGGATACCTATGATACGCTGAATAAATATGGGCAGGACCTGGTCGCGCGGGCCAGGGAGCAGAAGCTGGACCCGGTGATCGGGCGGGACGCGGAGATCCGCAATGTGATCCGCATCCTGTCACGTAAGACGAAGAATAACCCGGTGCTGATTGGCGAGCCGGGCGTCGGCAAGACAGCGGCGGTTGAAGGGCTGGCGCAGCGGATTGTGCGCGGCGATGTGCCGGAGGGACTGAAGGATAAGAAGATTTTTTCTCTGGATATGGGGGCGCTGGTTGCGGGCGCGAAGTACCGCGGCGAGTTTGAGGAGCGCCTGAAGGCCGTGCTTGAGGAGGTGCGCAAGAGTGAAGGGGAGATCATCCTTTTCATTGATGAGCTGCACCTGATTGTCGGCGCGGGCAAGACGGACGGTGCGATGGACGCTGGGAATATGTTAAAGCCAATGCTGGCGCGCGGCGAGCTGCATTGCATCGGCGCGACGACGCTCGATGAGTATCGGAAGTATATCGAAAAGGATGCGGCACTGGAGCGGCGGTTCCAACCGGTGATGGTGGATGAGCCGTCGGTAGAGGATACGATTTCCATTCTGCGTGGGCTGAAGGATCGCTATGAGGTGTACCATGGCGTGAAGATCACGGACAGTGCGCTGGTGGCGGCAGCGACGCTTTCGCACCGCTATATCTCCGATCGGTTTTTGCCGGATAAGGCGATTGACCTCGTGGATGAGGCCTGCGCGCTGATTAAGACGGAGCTGGACTCGCTGCCGACGGAGCTGGATGAGCAGCAGCGGCGGATTATGCAGATGGAGATCGAGGAGGCCGCGCTGAAAAAGGAGACCGATAAGGCGAGCCATGAGCGCCTGGAGGTGCTGCAGCGGGAGCTGGCGGAGCTGCGCGATGATTTTAACGCGCAGAAGGCGCAGTGGGACAATGAGAAAAAGGCCGTCGAGAATCTCTCCACCCTGCGGGAGCAGATTGAGGCCATGAACAAGGAGATTGAGCTGGCGCAGCGCAATTATGACCTGGAAAAGGCGGCCAAGCTGCAGTATGGCGAGCTGCCAAAGCTCCAGCAGCAGCTGGCAATCGAGGAGGAGATCGTGCAGAAGCGCGATATGTCGCTGGTGCATGAGAGTGTGACTGAGGAAGAGATTTCCCGGATTATCTCCCGCTGGACGGGCATCCCGGTGGCGAAGCTGACGCAGGGCGAGCGCGAGAAGATTCTGGCGCTGGACGACGAGCTGCACAAACGGGTCGTTGGCCAAGACGACGGCGTCGAGAAGGTGACCGAGGCAATCCTGCGGTCGAAGGCCGGTATCAAAGACCCGTCCAAGCCGATCGGTTCGTTCCTGTTCCTGGGACCGACGGGCGTCGGCAAGACAGAGCTGGCGAAGGCGCTGGCGCAGAACCTGTTCGACGACGAGCAGAACATGGTTCGTATTGACATGAGTGAATATATGGAGAAGCATTCCGTCTCCCGTCTGATCGGAGCGCCTCCCGGATATGTGGGCTATGAGGAGGGCGGTCAGCTGACGGAGGCGGTGCGCCGCAAGCCGTACTCGGTCGTGCTGTTTGATGAGGTGGAAAAAGCCCACCCGGATGTGTTCAATGTGCTTTTGCAGGTGCTGGACGATGGGCGCATCACCGACTCGCAGGGGCGCACGGTGGACTTTAAAAATACAATCCTGATTATGACCTCCAACATCGGTTCGCAGTATCTGCTCGAAGGCATCGAGCCGGACGGCAGCATCCGCCAGGATTGCCAGGATCGCGTCATGGAACAGCTGCGCGCAAGCTTCCGGCCGGAATTTCTGAATCGGCTTGATGAGATTATTATGTTTAAGCCGCTGACGAAGGACAACATCGGCGCGATCATTGACCTGCTGGTGGACGATCTGAACCGGCGCCTGGCGGATCAGGATATCCGCATCGAGCTTGCACCGGACGCGAAGGCATGGATTATTGAGGGCGGCTATGACCCGGTCTACGGCGCCCGCCCGCTGAAGCGGTTCCTGCAAAAGAACGTCGAAACCCTGGCCGCGCGGCTGATTCTCTCCGGAAAGGTCGGCATGGACGACACGATCGTGTTTACCACGGAGAACGGGAAGCTGACGGCGGATGTGCGCAGAGTGGTTGATACGGTAGGGTGAGGAAAGGTCTGTAAAATGTTATCACAGGTCACACCGGCAGAGACGGAACACGGCAATCTGGTCAGGGTGTGGCCTTGCAATGAAATGCTAGGGAGAACAAAAATGGAACTGCCAAACGATCCGATGATTTTATTAAGCTATGTGAATACCCAGCTCCGGGACAACTACGCGTCCTTAGACGACCTCTGTGCGGAACTCGGAGTGGCACGGGAAGCGATTACGGAAAAGCTGGCCGCAGTCGATTATACGTACGATGCGGCAAGGAATGCGTTTGTATAAAGAAACAGAGAATAAATAGGTTGCGGTTCACCCCTCGCTGGATAGTTCCCGGCGAGGGGTGAATTCGTTTTTATGCGCAGGGCCGGGCAATGAGTTTTGCGGCTAAAGCCGCACCCAGCTCGATTGTAAGGCCTTGACAGAGTTTGTTAGCCGAATTATAATTAAAAACAGAATCGTAATAAACATAATCGTGATTTACTTTTTTGAAAATATATTTGGGTGAGGTGAAGCCTGTGGAACGATTTTATTGCCGCGAAGAAGAGCTTAGAAAAATGAATATCCGCTATGAAAACGGCGACTTTGAATGCATGATTATTTACGGCAGACGGAGAGTCGGAAAAACAGCCCTGATTAATGAGTTTTGTAAGGATAAGCCGACGATCTTTTTTTCAGCTTTGAATACTACGGCGCAGGAAAATCTGGAAAGCCTGTCAAAGGCTATCATGAACTATGAAAGACCGGATTCGCTTTTCTCGCCTGTGTATCGGGATTATGATGCTGCTCTTGATGAGATCACTGCGTTGTCCAAAGAAAACCGGATGGTTTTTGTGATTGATGAATATCCTTATCTTGCAAAGGCAAAACCGGCGATTTCCGCGATGCTACAGCATGTGATTGACCACAAATGGCAGAATTCCAGACTTTGTCTGATCCTTTGCGGTTCCTCCATGAGTTTTATGGAAAATCAGGTGCTTGGACAGGAAAGCCCTTTGTATGGAAGACGTACAGCGCAATTTAAAATAGAACCACTGGACTATAAAGATACGGCGGTCTTTCATCCGGAACGCTCTTTTGCAGAGAATGCCCTGATCTATGGCATTACGGGAGGTGTTCCTCATTATATTAATAAACTGAACGTGAAGACGGATCTGGATGAGGCTTTGCTGACAAATTTATTTGACCGATCCGGTTATCTTTATGAAGAACCGGCGAATTTATTGAAGCAAGAGCTTCGGGAGCCGGCGATTTACAATGCGATCATTCGCGCGATAGCGGAAGGAGCGTCTCATTTAAATGAGATTGCGACAAAGGTTGGGGAAAACAGCGGAGTCTGCTCCAGTTATCTGAAAACATTAATTGATTTGGGGATCGTAAAAAAGGAAACGCCGATTACTGAAAAACCAGGGAAAAAGACGATTTATCTTTTGGCGGACAGCTTTTTCCGCTTCTGGTATCGATTTGTTCCGGCAAACAGCAGCGCGATTGATTCCGGCAGAATTCGAAGAACTTACCAGAGAGCGGTAAAGGAGCAGCTTTCTGATTTCATGGGACTTATATTTGAGCGGATGTGCCGGGACTATCTGCTTTATTACGCGGAGGATCTTCCGGTTGATCTGAATGAGATCGGACAGTGGTGGGGAACCGACATGAGAAAGAAAAAGCAGGTGCAGATTGATATTGTGGGAACTTCGACAGAAGGGAAGGAATATCTGATCGGTTCGTGCAAATATAAAAATGAAGCGATTGGGATGGATGAACTGGAATTGCTCCAGGAATATGCCTCCGTATTTGGGAAAGGCACGAGATATCATTATTATATTTTCTCCCGGAGCGGGTTTACAGAAGGCTTGCGAAAGGCGGCAGAGGATGGAGATGTGAAGCTTGTCACGCTGGAGGAGATGTATCAGTGATTTATGAAAAAGCCTGATATAGTGATTGACGAGACAGAGGTTATCTGCCTGCAGGAGGAGATCAGGCTTTCTCTGAAAATGAAACGAATAGTTCAACTACCTCGTTGTTTGTCCCGACCCGCATGGCCGGCCCCCAGACGCCCGCACCAGAAGTGACAATGCTGGTCATGTTTCCAATACAGAGCTTTCCGCGCGAATTTTTCCAGCCAATGCGGGTGGTGAGACTGGCCGGGAACAGTTGTCCGTCATGTGTGTGTCCAGAGAGCACCAGATCTGCGCCTGCCGCAGCCAGTTCGGGAAGCTCGGATGGCTGGTGGTCAATTACGATGTGAGGCTTCTCCGGGTCGAGACCGGCAGTAAGCTCGGCAGGCGTTTTCCGCCCGGTGACCGGTTTACTGGACGCGCTGCGGCAGAAATTCGAATCGTCTGGCTGTGGATAAGCGAACGATTCTTCCTGTGTATGGGCAGAAGAGGAAATGCGTGACTTGCTCTGCCTCTGTCTGATACGGCGGACAGAGGCTTTTCCTGATTTCTGGCAGGAAGCGTCCAGCCGCCCGGTGAGATAGAAGGCGTTGTCGATCAGCAGCGTTTCATCTTCCAGAATTCGGATGCCGGAGGCTTCCAGAAACTGATTCATCTGCGGACTGCCGAATACTTTTGTCTCTTTGGAATGAAAGGTAAAACCCGCAAAAATTAATTCTTCTACATCATGATTTCCCCAGCAGGCAAAGGAGCCGTACGTACTTTTCAGCGATGCCAGAATGCGGGCGCATTCTTCCGGCTGCTTTATGGCGGCAAACTCATTATCGAAAATGTCGCCTGCGAACACAATCAGATCTGGTTCCATCTCGCGGATGACATCCGCGATTTTTCTGATTTGAGGCAGACCGACGCTGTAGCCGAGGTGCAGGTCCGCGACGAGGGCGATTTTTAATTTTGCATTGTGCTGAGTTTTACGAACACAAACTGTATCCGCTCCAGGCTTCTGTGCAGATATAGTTTCTGTATGTTCACTTTTAGAGATAAAGAGTTCACAGCTTTTAGGAATCTTTACAGAATAAGTCACCTTTTTCACCTGGCGGGCGTGCACGATCCCATATATGGAAAGGAGTGCGGTAGCTGTGAATACAATCGCATCACCGACCACAGTCGCAGTACGTGAAAAAGTGTCTGTGGATTCACTGTTCCATGCGAACAAGAAAAACGGCCGCTGTGTGGCAAGGCAGAACAGCATCCGGACGAGGTCGGAGAGCAGAAGAAACAGAGCCAGGTACAGCAGGATGCCAAGCCAGTAATTGCTGATCTGTTTTGTGACGCGTTTGAGGCGTCCGTGTGTGAACGCGCCTAAAAGGGGACTCACTGTGACCAGGACAAACGGTATGAGAAATAGAATCGAACCCCATGTTTTGCTCATTGGTCCGCCGATGGCGGAGAACCAGGACAGGATCCGGATGGCGAGGTACAGGTGAAGCAAAAGATAAAGTGGAGATAATAAAACAGCACCCATAAAATCCTTTCTGGCGCCAGGATGACGCCGTGCTGCAAATTCATACATGACGATAAATGGAACTGTATAATTGTAGCACAGTTTGCGGAGATTGTGTGAAAAAATTAGACATACGAACAGAGCCTGTTACTGGTTATACCTGTAGGGGCAAAAATAAGGGAAATTTGGTTAGGGTGTGACCTGTAACTAGAGTCTTGCGTCTTCTACACAAATGAGTTAAGATGGAGCATGATTACAATGCAAAATCGATGGACGTTACGGGGAAGAGAAAATATAAAATATGGACAAGTATAGCGTACTAAAAGAGACCTTCGGTTATACTACCTTCCGCGAAGGCCAGGAGGAGCTGGTGGATGCGATTGTCTCCGGGCGGGATGTGCTGGGAATTATGCCTACCGGCGCGGGCAAATCGCTCTGCTTTCAGATTCCGGCGCTGCTGCTCCCAGGCATCACGATCGTGGTGTCGCCCCTGATTTCGCTTATGAAGGATCAGGTGGCGTCGCTGAACGCGGCGGGGGTGCATGCGGCGTTTATTAACAGCTCTCTCACGGAAAATCAGTGCAGGAAGGCGCTGGAATTTGCCAGAGAGGGCCGGTATAAGATTATTTATGTTGCTCCGGAGCGATTGATGACGGAGGCTTTTTTGGCTTTGGCGGGGGCTGTGGAGATTTCGATGGTGGCGGTGGATGAGGCGCACTGCATCTCGCAGTGGGGGCAGGATTTCCGCCCAAGCTATCTGAAAATCGTGGATTTTGTGGGCGCGCTGCCGACCCGGCCGGTGCTCAGTGCCTTTACGGCCACTGCCACCAGGGCGGTGAAGGAAGACATTCAGTGTATTCTGGGTCTGGAACAGCCCCTTGTCACGGTCACGGGTTATGACCGGAAAAATCTGTATTTTTCCGTGGAGAAGCCGAAGGACAAGAAACAGGAGCTGCTGAAATACCTGATGGGCAATAAGGGAAAGAGCGGGATTATTTACTGCAATACCAGAAAAACCGTGGAGGAGCTTCACGGGGAGCTGGTGGAAAGCGGTTATCCGGCGACTCGTTATCATGCGGGACTTTCTGACCTGGAGCGGAAGCAGAACCAGGAGGATTTTATTTACGACCGGAGCCCGATCATGGTGGCGACGAATGCGTTTGGAATGGGCATTGATAAGTCGAACGTGCGGTATGTGCTTCATTATAATATGCCCAAGGATGTGGAAAGCTATTATCAGGAAGCGGGTCGCGCCGGGCGGGATGGTGAACCTGCGGAATGCATCCTCTATTATGCGGCGAAGGATGTAAAAATCAATGAGTTTCTGATTCAGCAGCAGGAAAATCCGGAGCTGGAGCGGGAGGAATTGGAGCTTTTGCGCGAGCGGAACTACGAGCGGCTGCGGAAAATGACATTCTATTGTTTCACGAACGAATGCCTGCGGGACTACATATTGCGCTATTTTGGCGAGTACGGCGGTAATTATTGCGGGAACTGTAAAAACTGCCTCACGGAATTTCAGGATGTGGACGTCACGGAGGAGGCAGCCGTGCTTCTCGAACTGGTACGCTCCAGCCGTGAACGTTATGGGATTCAGGCAATCACGGACGCGGTTCATGGAACCGTGAACGATAAGGTGCGGCGGTTTGGGCTGGAGCGGAATCCCGGATTTGGAAAGCTGAAAGAGCGGACAGTTGTGAGGATCCGGCAGATATTGAATGATCTGCTCGTGAAGGACTATCTGTCTCTTACACCGGGAGACTATCCGGTTTTGAAGCTTACGGACCAGGGCAGACGGTTTCTGGCTTTGCCCAGGGAGCAGGACGAGGCGAGTCTGGCCATGGCAGGGCGGAGCGCAGTGGAGCAAAAAGGGATATCCATGACCGAGCGAAATTTAGCGGAGCATAACGAGATGGCTATGACAGGCCGAATTTTGGCGGAGCAAACAGGGAACGATGCAGATGGAAGCCGGATTGTACTAAAGCTTCCGAAGGAAAGAGAAAAGGAACCGAAGAAGGATCAGCCGGAGAAGAGAAAGGAAGCAGCGGAGGTAAAATATCCGCAGCTGTTTGAACTGCTGCGGCAAAAACGATATCAGATGGCGCAGGAAGCACATGTCCCGCCGTATATTATTTTTTCGGATAAAACGCTTAGGGAGATGAGTACCTATCTGCCGCAGACAGAAAAGGAAATGCTTTCCATCAATGGCGTGGGCACCCGCAAGTATGAACAATATGGGAAGGAATTCGCGGGCGTGATTTGGGAGTATATGCGGGACAATCAGATTAGCAAGTGAAAATTACCCAAGAAATTACGAATGAGTGAAAAGAAAGGCAGGGAGATTATGAAAATTCAGGAGATAGCAATTGGAACGATCTGTATACCGCTGGTGACGCCGTTTCGGACGGCGCTTCGGACGGTAGACAGTATCAGTGATCTGATTGTGAAAATAACGGCGGACGACGGCAGTGTCGGTTTCGGCGAGGCGCCGCCTACCGCGGTGATTACCGGAGATACGAAGGAGTCGATCGAGGCAGCGATCCGCGGCTATCTGGCGCCGGCGGTTGTGGGGATGGAGCTTCAGGATCTGGATGAAATGATGCGGAGAATGGAGAAAGCCATTGCTAAAAATACTTCCGCGAAGGCGGCAATGGATATCGCGCTGTATGATCTGTACGCGAAGCTGCTGGGAAAACCATTGTATCGGGTGCTGGCAGAGGGGAGTTCGAATGGCGCCAGTACTCAAAACGCTTCCTGCACTGGCGCGGAGCTGGAGACGGACATTACGATCAGCGTGGATGAGACGGAAAAAATGGTGAGCGACAGTCTGCGGGCAGTGGCGGATGGCTTTGGCATTCTGAAGGTAAAGGTCGGCAAAGGCGGCGAGAAGGATGTAGAGCGTGTGCGCGCGATCCGGCAGGCAGTCGGGCCGGATGTCATTCTGCGGGTCGATGCGAACCAGGGCTGGACGAAGGAGGAAGCGATCGCGACCATTCGGGCAATGGAGGACGCGGGGCTTGGCATTGAACTGGTGGAGCAGCCGGTTTCCTACCATGATTTTCATGGGCTGCAGAGCGTGACGATGGCTGTGGATACGCCGATTCTGGCCGATGAAAGTGTGTTTTCCTATGAGGACGCCCAGCGGATTATCGAGGAACACGCGGCGGATCTGATCAATATTAAGCTGATGAAAACCGGCGGCATCCACCAGGCGCTGCGGATCTGTGATCTCGCGGAACGGTATCAGGTAAAGTGCATGGTCGGCTGTATGCTGGAAAGCAAGGTTTCCGTGAGCGCGGGCGTGCATCTGGCGGCGGCGAGAAGCTGTATCACGATGGCAGACCTGGACGGTCCGTCGCTGTGTGCCGAGGATCCATATGAGGGAGGTCCGGTTTACCGCGGGCCGAAGATTTTCCTGAATGAAGAAAGCGGAATCGGGATTACACGGGTTCCGGTGGAATTTGCGTGTGTGGCGCGGGCATAGTAAGGAAGAACGCACGAAACCTTGTATTTGTGGTATCAAAATAGCGTGTATGTGAAGAAACATCGATCTTGAGCAAAGATGGAGGCAGGCGAGACAACGGTAAGAGAAATGGCGCAGTCGAAACGGTACCAGGCGAAGATAGTTTTTTTGCTGAGAGGACAGATTTTATGGAAAGTAATTTAAGAATTGTAACGGATGAGAATTGTTTCCTGCGGGGCAAACCGGGGATGGAAGCCACGGAACAGGCGGACGGAGCCAATCCCTGTCTGCCAGGCAAAAATGACAGCGGGATTGAGGATGAGATTTTTTCCGGCTGGGCGGTGCGGGTGTTTCCGGAGACGGAGGAAAACGGATGGATCAGAGCCGAAACGCATTATGGATATTCCGGTTATGTCGCGGTGACGCAGCTGGCGCCGATCAGCCGGCTGGAGCTGCTTCGCAGACAGAATCGAAAGCTTTTTTCCGGATTGATGTTCCGGTTGCGGATCTGCTTGATCGGCCGAAGGTGCAGGGACTGCCGCTGGAGCGGCTGCTGAAAAACGCGATTGTGGAAAAAATCTCCGGAGAAGAGAACGTTTCTGACGCAGAAAACGCGAACACAAAGTCGGAATACCTGACGAATAGAGAGAATGCGGATGGCTGGTGTCTGGTTCGCACGGCGGCAGGACGCTTGGGGTATGTACATGAGAAGTATCTGCGGGAACGCAGGGATGACGATTCATATTTGCTATTTTGCTCTTATTTTATGGATGATGATGAAATGTCAGATGCAAAGGAATGCGCTTCAACGATGGTATCTTCTGACATTCCAGGCGTGGTGAAAGAATTTAAGTATTTTCAGCAGCGGTTTCTTTCATATACACCGGATGAGGCGTCTTTTCGTGCGAATGTCGTAAAAAGTGCCCGCGCATATCTGGGGGTGCAGTATCGCTGGGGCGGGAAGTCAGCCCTGGGGCTGGATTGTTCCGGGCTTGTTTTCATGAGCTACTTGGAGAATGGCGTCCTGATCTACCGCGACGCGAAGATCATGGAAGGATATCCGGTGAAGGAAATTCCGCGCGAACAGCTGAAGCCGGGCGATCTGCTCTTTTTCCCGGGGCATGTGGCAATGTATCTGGGAGAGGGTCGTTATATTCATTCGACCGCGTACAAGGCGACGCCGTATGTCACGATCAACAGCCTGAACCCTGCGGATGAGGACTATCGGGAGGATCTGGCGCATGGAATTACGGCTTGCGGGAGTGTGTTTGCGGGATGTACAGACGCGGGGACGATGAAGAAAAAATCGGCGGGCACAGATGGAGTGAATTGCGATGCTATCGCAGAAAAAACTGGATTAGTGGAAAAAACTCCTCTCGGAGAACAGAACGGGGTAGAGGAAAATAATTTCTCTGAGAGGAATACAGAGAATGGTGAAAGCAGGCGCATGGAAGCATATTGGGAAAATCTACGCCGCCGCCTGGAGGCGATACCGGGCAATGTCAGCGTGGTTTACAAAAATCTGTCCGATGGTGAGACGTTTACCTATCGTCCCGAAGAGCCGCATATTGCGGCAAGTGTGATAAAAATGTTTCTGATGGCCGCTGTTTTTCAGGGCTTTAAGGATGGGGATTTTGCCCCGGAGGATCGAATTGTGGTTCGGCGTGAGGATTGTGTGCCATCCTGCGGGGTGCTGACGTATTTACAGGAGGAACCGGCGGTTCGCATCCGGGATCTGGTCGAGCTGATGATCATTGTCAGCGATAATACAGCGGCAAACGTTTTGTTTGATCTGGTGGGAGAGGAGCGGCTGGCTCATTTCCTCCGGGAGACACTCGGGCTAGAGAAGACGGTTTTTGGCAGGAAAATGTTTGATGCCGGGCGTGCGGCGCAGGGAATTGAAAATTATGTGACGGCGGCGGACGCGGCATGGTTTCTGGAGGCGGTTTACAGAGGGGAGCTGATTTCGCCGGAGGCCTCCGCCGAGATGTATCAGATCCTTACGCACCAGAGACTGAATGGGAAAATTCCTTTTTATCTGCACACATTCCCGGACGCGCCGGTGATCGCGCACAAGACCGGTGAGGATGACGGCACGACCCATGATGTGGCGGTGATTGAATCACGGGACTCTTACGAGAAGCGGCAGAATGAAAATAAACAATGCAAAAACGCACGGAGAGAATCGACACATAGACTTGAGGACGGAAAAACTTCAAAAGAGGATGCTTTTGTACTGTGTTTTCTTGGCAATGAGACAGATGTTCCGAATTATGAGCGGCTGATGGCGGAGACGGCAAGGGATTTGTACATGAAGCAAATGTGTTAAGCTTGCTTTAGAATTTAAGAACCATTTAAAAGGTGGAAGGGAACAACTTCCGGAAAAAATGGAAAGACTCTAATTTGGAGTCATAGCAGGAATCACGAGAATTTGCAGTTGCGAAACCGGAAAAGATATGCTACTCTAGTTCTGCACCTGTTGCTTCAGTGGGAGGGAGTGATACATTTTGGAAAGAATTTACGCAGAACAGGAAATAAAGGATATCACAGCACCTGTTTTTCTTGCCTTTGGGATTAATCGCGCGTGGCTGTTTGGTTCTTATGCCAGAGGGGAAGCTTCTCCGGACAGCGATATCGATATTCGGATCGAGGGAGGACAATTCAAAGGGATGTTTGCGCTTGGCAGGCTCTATGATGAATTGAGTAGCGCTCTGAAAAAGCCGATAGACCTGGTGACAACAGAAGCGCTTGAGCACCGGGCAAATGCAGACAGAACCAGAAAGTTTGTCTCTAATATCAGAGAGGATGAGAAGCTCATTTATGAAAAATGTGGATATTGATATTTTGGAGCATATTAGAAATTACTGTTCAGATATTCAAAATACGGTAGAACGTTTTGGAAATGATAAAACAATTTTTGAGAGTGATCGAGATTTTCGCAATTCGGTTTGTATGAGCCTGTTACAGATAGGGGAGCTTACGGGTCATTTGTCTGATGAATTTAAAGAGAAGACCAGAGAACAGATTTATTGGCCGGCTATAAAGGGAATGCGAAATATATTTGTACACAACTACGGAGCTGTAGACATTGACAGAGTATGGGATACGATAAGCAATGATATTACGCAGTTAGCCTCATTCTGTAATGAGACGGCTTCTGTATATGGAAATAACTCTGCGTATAAAGTGATAGATCCGTGACAGGAAGGTAAGGGGATATCAAAATGATTAAGAGGGAATATTATCTCTCGAAGATTCGGGACTTTTATCATCTGGATCTCATAAAGGTGATTACGGGGATTCGCAGATGCGGAAAGTCGGTTCTGCTGGCGCAGATTATGGAAGAATTGCGGGAGCAGGGGATTTCGGAAGAACAGATTCTCTATTTGAATTTTGAGGATTATGATTATTCCTTTATCCGTTCGGGCAAAGATCTGCACGAATATGTAAAAGGGAAGATTGTTACAGGGAAAAAATATTATCTTTTTTTTGACGAAATACAGACAGTATCGGAATTTGAGCGCGTGGTGAATTCGATTCGAATGAAATTTGATACGAGTATTTTTATAACCGGTTCGAATGGGAAACTGCTGTCCGGGGAGCTGGCGACTTACCTCTCCGGCAGAACCGTGAGCTTTCGTATGTATCCTTTTTCCTTCTCCGAGGTCTGCGAAATCAGAGCACTGGACCGGGAATCTGTCACGGATGAGGTTTTACTGGATTATATGAACTGGGGCGGGATGCCGCAGCGTTTTCAGATGGAGAACGAAGAACAGACCAAGACATTTTTGCGAGACCTGTTTGATACGATTGTTCTGCGTGATATTGTGCAGCGCAGTGGGATTAAGGATATTGATTTATTTAACCGGCTGGTCGAATATCTTGTATGTAATCCATCACAGACTTTCTCTGTCCAGGCGGTGACAGATTTTTTTCTCAGTGAAAATCGAAAGGTATCAAGAGAGACGATTTATAATTACCTGGAATACATTACTTCATCCATGATCATGGAGCGCGCCAGCCGTTATGATATTCGCGGCAAGCGGATTCTGACGAAAATGGATAAGTTTTATCTGACAGATATGGGACTTGGGAGAATTCGGAATTCCACCTTTAAGCTGGAAATGGGTGCTATGCTGGAAAATGTGATTTACAATGAGCTTTTGGTGCGCGGATATGATGTCTATGTGGGAAAGACCAGAAAGGGTGAGATTGATTTTGTCGCTGTGCAGGGACAGCAGAAGGAATATTATCAGGTAGCCTATTATCTTTATGATCAAAAGGTGATTGACCGGGAATTTCAGGCGTTTCGTGAGATCCCCGATAATTATCCTAAGTATGTCATTTCTTTCGACAAAATGGATTTTTCGAGGGATGGGATCATTCATAAAAATGCGGTTCGCTTTCTGCTGGAAGCGAAAAAATGATTCGCAGAGCGCCCGATATCTGCCATTCGTCTGCGCTGGATGATCGCCTTTCAGGGCATATAATAGCGGAAATGGCAATCGTCAAATTCGTCCTTGACAAAACAGCGGGAAATGGCTATACTTTCTCAAAAGCGAGGAAGGGAACAAGTAAAGAGCAGCGGAAGGTACAGAAAGTTACCGGCAGGGGCAGCGCATATGGCTTCTGAAGCAGGAGAGAAGACTCTTGTTTTCGGATGCTGCGGTGAGACCCGATGATGAGAGGTGCACGCGGAAGCTGTTTTTGAATACATCCCGGAGCTCCGCACCAAACAGAATTTGCATGATTGACTGGTTCTGGAACATACAGAATACATGAGACCAGAGAAGATATGGAGCTGTCAGAAAAATTCTTAGTAGGCTGCGGCGGAGCGACATCCGTTATCCGGTGTCAGAGTATAGAGGGATATATTTTTCCTGTACTCAGTGAGGCGGACAGTGTGAGCTGTCTGTGAAATAAGGTGGTAACACGGGACTTACAGCTCTCGTCCTTATAAGATTGATTATAGGGATGAGGGCTTTTCTTTTTGCCTTCTCCCTGAACCGGATAAGCCGGAACCAAAGTAAAACGAAAGTGAGGAGAAAAGCAATGCAGATTTATGATGAACTGGTGGCAAGAGGCCTGATCGCGCAGGTGACGGATGAGGATAAGATTCGCGATCTGGTAAACAATGGGAAGGCGACGTTTTATATCGGGTTTGACCCGACAGCGGACAGCCTGCATGTCGGCCATTTTATGGCGTTGTGCCTGATGAAGCGGCTGCAGATGGCGGGAAATAAGCCGATTGCGCTGCTTGGCGGCGGCACGGGAATGATCGGAGACCCGTCCGGGAGAACAGATATGCGCCAGATGATGACGCCGGAGACGATTCAGCACAACATCGACTGTTTTAAGGTGCAGATGAGCCGTTTTATTGACTTTTCGGATGATAAGGCACTGATGGTGAACAATGCGGACTGGCTGATGAAGCTGAATTATGTGGAGCTGCTGCGCGAGGTGGGCGCGCATTTTTCCGTGAACCGGATGCTGACTGCGGAGTGCTATAAGCAGCGCATGGAGCGGGGCTTAAGCTTCCTGGAGTTTAACTACATGATTATGCAGAGCTATGATTTCTATATGCTCTTCCAGAACTATGGCTGCAATATGCAGTTCGGCGGTGACGACCAGTGGAGCAATATGCTGGGCGGCACGGAGCTGATCCGCCGCAAACTGGGCAAGGATGCATACGCGATGACGATTACGCTTCTGCTGAATTCCGAAGGAAAGAAGATGGGCAAGACGCAGAGCGGTGCGGTGTGGCTGGATCCGAACAAAACCTCTCCGTTTGATTTTTACCAGTACTGGAGAAATGTGGCGGATGCAGACGTACTGAAATGCCTGCGGATGCTGACCTTCCTGCCGCTGGAGCAGATCAACGAGATGGACAAATGGGAAGGCAGCCAGCTCAACACGGCAAAAGAAATTCTGGCGTACGAGCTGACAGCTCTGGTTCACGGCGAAGAGGAAGCGAAGAAGGCGCAGGAAGGCGCGCGCGCACTGTTTGCCGGGGGCGGAAATGCCGCAGATATGCCGACCGCTGAGATTACGGAAGCGGACCTGGATGAAAACGGCGCGATTGAGCTGATTTCTCTGCTCTTAAAAGCCGGACTGGTACCGTCCCGCTCCGAGGGACGCCGTGCGATCGAGCAGGGCGGCGTGACGGTGGACGGCGAGAAGGTGACAGATGTCAAAGCCGTGGTGGCCGGAGAAAAGCTCGCGGATGGCCTGGTGCTGAAGCGCGGGAAGAAAAACTTCCGGAAGGTGCTGCTGAAAAAATAATACCGTATAACCCGCACCTGTATTTTTCTGTGAATTGCTTCATATAGTAAATAGACGGAAAACAGGGCGGGACAGGATGAAAAAGATTTTTCCGATGATTGTTTTTTCCTGCATGACAGCGGTTGTTTTGCTGATTTGTATATACCGGAGTCTGCAACAGGAGGATGCGGCAGGGGGAACTCCTGAAATTGCGGATGCGGTATTGGGAGCGGAAAATATGCAGAAGGATGCGGCCTGGGAGGCGGCGATGACAGCGGATGTAACTCCTGGGATGGCATTGACGACAGGCGCGGCCGCGGAAGAGACGGACATGACAGTGGCGGCGGACGCGACGCCAGAGACGGACATGACAGTGGCAGAAGACGCGACGCCAGAGACAGAAGCAGTGGCGGCATGGGAAAAAGAAACGACTTGGGAAACGGAAGCAGAATGGGACGAAATCAAGCGCGTGGCGCTGACGTTTGATGACGGCCCGCACCCGGTCTATACGGTGAAGCTGCTGAATGGCCTGGCTGAGCGCGGCGTACAGGCGACTTTTTTTGTGATTGGTGAAAACATTCCTGGCAATGAGGAGATCATTGCCCGAATGGATCAGGAGGGGCACCTGATCGGAAATCATACCTATGACCATGTGAAAATCACAGATCTGAGTGTGGAAGCGGCCTGTGAGCAGGTAGAAAGAACCAGCGCCCTGGTAAAGGAAATTACCGGAAAGGATACGGAATACGTACGCCCGCCGTTTGGCTCGTGGCGAAAGGATTTGGAGTGCTCCTTTGAGATGATTTTAGTGCTTTGGGACGTGGACCCATTGGACTGGACGACGTGTAATGTGAGTGATGTTGTGCGGCGGGTACTCGAAGCAGTCGGGCCGGACGACATTATTTTATTGCATGATTACTACGAATCCTCAGTAGATGCGGCGCTTTTGATTGTGGACGCGCTGATGGAGCAAGGGTATGTGTTTGTGACGGTGGATGAACTGATTTTGGAGTGAGTTATGGAAGTAACAATATATATTTTGGAGATTGACGGATAATTATAATGTAATTATAATATAGGTGTGAAAATGATAAAATTCGAATGGGATGAAAACAAAAACCAGATTAATATAAAAAAACATGGAATATCCTTTGAAAATGCGCGGGAAATTTTTTATGATGACGCGGCGATTTTGTTCGATGATCCAGAGCATTCCAAAGATGAGGAACGTTTCCTGATTATTGGGAATGATGAAAGGGAGAAGACTTGTATCGTCAGTCATTGTTATCGGAAAGAAGATGTGATACGGATTATTTCTGCAAGAAAAGCAACTGCAAAAGAGAAACAGATATATTTAAAATGGAATGCGAGGTAGTCATATGAAAGACGAATATGATATTGAAAAATTAAATCCACGGAAGAATCCTTACTCGAACCGTCTAAAACGGCAGATTACAATTAATATAGACGAAAGTACGATAAAATATTTTAAAGGACAGTCAGAAGCATCCGGTATCCCTTATCAGACACTGATTAATCTGTATCTTTCGGATTGTGCGGCGAATGGCCGGAAGCTGAAGCTTTCATGGGAATAGAGACTGAATTGAAGTGGAAAGAAGAAAGTAATGGATTTATTTGAATATGCAAGAACAAAAACAATGCAGGAGGACGCTCCGCTGGCGTCGCGGATTCGTCCGCGGACGCTGGACGAGATCGTCGGTCAGCAGCATATTATAGGGAAAGATAAGATGCTATACCGCGCGATCCGGGCGGACAAGCTGAGCTCCCTGATTCTTTACGGGCCGCCGGGGACGGGAAAGACGACGATTGCGAAGGTGATTGCCAATACGACACAGGCGGAGTTTACGCAAATCAATGCGACCGTGGCCGGAAAAAAGGACATGGAAGAGGTCGTGAAGAAGGCGAAGGATTACCTTGGTATGTACGGGAAACGGACGATTCTCTTTGTGGATGAGATTCACCGGTTTAACAAGGGGCAGCAGGATTATCTGCTTCCGTTTGTAGAGGACGGGACGCTGATTCTGATCGGTGCGACGACGGAGAATCCTTATTTTGAGGTCAACGGCGCGCTCCTTTCCCGCTCAGTGATTTTTGAGCTGAAGCCGCTGGAAAAGGAAGACATCCGCGCCCTGATTCACCGCGCGGTCTACGATGAAGAACGCGGTATGGGGGCGTACAATGCTGAGATTGACGCGGACGCGGAGGAATTCCTGGCGGATATCGCAGATGGAGATGCCCGGCGGGCGCTCAATGCGGTGGAACTGGGGGTTCTCACGACCTCGCCCGAGGCGGACGGGAAAATACACATTACGCTGGAGGTTGCTTCGGAGTGCATTCAGAAGTGCGTGGTTCGCTATGATAAGGATGGGGATGCGCATTATGACGTCATTTCTGCCTTTATTAAAAGCATGCGGGGCTCTGATCCGGACGCGGCGGTTTATTATCTGGCGCGGATGCTGTATGCGGGTGAGAGCGTGACATTCATCGCGAGGCGGATTATGATCTGCGCGTCCGAGGATGTCGGGAACGCCGACCCGCAGGCCTTGCAGGTGGCGGTGGCCGCTTCCCAGGCGGTAGAGCGGGTCGGGATGCCGGAGGCACAGCTGATTCTGGCACAGGCGGCGATTTACATTGCCTGTGCGCCCAAGAGCAATTCTGCGACGAACGCCATCTTTGGCGCATTGGAAGCGGTAAAACAGACTCCGGCGGCTGTCCCGCCGCATTTGCAGGATTCGCATTACAAGGGCGCGGCAAAGCTTGGGCACGGAGTTGGATATGAATATGCGCATGACTGTCCGAAGCATTTTTCAAGGCAGCAGTACCTGCCGGATTCCCTCAAAGACCGGATATTCTATGAGCCGTCCGAGAACGGGTATGAGAAAACGATTCAGGAATACCTGAGATGGGTTCGCGAGTAGAGAAGTCTGAATCGTATCTGAAAATAAAGTAACTATTCAGAACAGCAGGCCGCAGACCGCCTGCGATGCAGGCTATATGCCGCTAACGCGTCATATGTCTGTGGCTTGATGGGCGTTCCGCCCATCCCGAAATGAAAAAACAGCCCTTAGCAGGTAAACCTGCACAGTCTGTCTTTTCATTTCGATGCTGTTCTGAACTGTTACAAAATAAAAAGCACTGGGCACACTCAATGATAAGTGATCTCCAGTGCTTCTTTGATTATCAGAGCAACGCAAGGGGTTCTTATGGCGAAAGCTGCCCCGGCCCGTGCGGGCACGGCCGCGTAAAAACGTTTATTCGCTTTGACAGACCTTCTGATGTTTTTTCCACGTACAGACGCAAAGGACTGCGAACAGTGCGGCTGCGCATCCGGCAACGGCCCAGGAAATCCACCCGGCTGTCAGAAGACAGACGCCGTCCTCCATGGTGGTAAATCCGAAGACTGCGAAGATCACGAACGCCAGCTTATCCAGAAAACCGGCCGGCATTTTGCTCTCGATCAGGTGACCGACCAGCATACCGATCAGGTCCGCGGCAAACAGGCCGATGGAACAGGCCAGCCAGACCAGGATGGCATTGTTTACTCCCTCGTTTGCAGCGAAGGTGATAGCGGTCAGCTGTGTCTTATCGCCCAGCTCCGCGATAAAAAAGGTGCCGAAGACCGTCAGGATGGGTGGAAACTTTGATTCTTTGACCTGTTCTTCTTCGCCGTCTTCGACTTTGCATAAGGTAGTCCACGCAAAATAGAAGAAAGCGAGGGCAGCGATGATTTTGATCAGCCAGGTCGGAATAAAACGGCTGATCAGAGCGCCTAAGCCCACCGCGATTGCATTTAATGCCAGAATTGAGGCTCCGGAGCCAATGATGATGTCCCGGAGCTTATACCGGGAGGTCATGGCGATCATCAGAAGCTGTGTCTTATCGCCCATTTCGGCAATAAACATGGTAAAAAGAATTTGCAGAAACAGTAGCATAATGCTCCTCCTTTTGTGTTGCGCTGCCCATGGATAATTATGCGGTGAAAGAGTTTTACGCACGCAAAAGGGCAGCGAATTTGCTCAGCTGCCCATAAAAACTCATGTATGGCAGCCACACAGTACCATACATGAGTCTCGTTATTTCATACAAGCCAGATTCTTCTCATCCTGTCAGAATCAGTATGTTGACTTGCAACACGCTCCAAAGGGTGCCAACTACTCCCTCATGTCGCTTTAAAATAGCATGATTTTGTGAAAAAAGCAATCCCCAAATTGAGAAAAAGTGACAAAAAAGGTTCCTGTCGGATCATTCCCGTGTCAGATCACAGAACACCGCATGACATGCCTTTTCATAATCGCCGGGGGTAAGCGTAAGCTGCAGCCCGATTTTCCCGCCGCTGACGGCGATTTTTTCATAGAGGAGTGCGGATTCATCCATAAAAACCGGATAATCTTTTTTCATACCGATCGCGGTGCAGCCGCCGCGGATATAGCCGGTGACATTCTGGATGTCTTTTACATGAATCATTGCGAGAGACTTACAGCCTGCGGTTTTGGCCGCTTTTTTGAGATCAAGCTCTGCGTCAATCGGGATCGCGAATACAAAATATGCGTGATCGGGACTGACTGTGACGAGCGTTTTGAAGACGATCTCGTGCGGGAGATGAAGCAGATCAGCGGCATGCTGGCCGTCAATGAATTCGTCGCATTCGTAGGTCTGGAATGTATATGGGATTTTCATGCGGTCAAGGATCCGCATGGCATTCGTTTTTATTTCTTTTTGTTTTGCCATTTTTGTCGTCCTTTCGATGCAGCCGGAGGTGTGACCGGTAACGCGAGAGGTCCTGTGCGGTATGAAAACAGAACGCATAGGCTGGCTTCCGGAATCGCTGCGGTCAGTGAAAGTATACCGCAGCGAATTGGATTTGTACAGGAGGATTTGCACAAAGCATGGTTTATGAGCGGAGATCGGTTACTGGTCACACCTGTAGTGGCTAAGGTAAATCTGGTCAGGGTGTGACCTGTAATGGACATCGGTACGCTGGAGGGTTCTGGTGCATATGATAAGAAAAAGTGGAAAGTGGCGTATATGGGCTATATTAATAATAGAAGAAACTCCTGCAAAAAACAGCAGGAAAAGCAGCTTTTGACGAACAGAGAGCCATTCCTGTGTGCGGAAGAAATTGAGGGAAGGGAGTCGAAAGGAGAGAAAGCGGGGATCCCATCCGTGATACCGCTGGATTTCTCCCATCCTGCGGATGAACTGCAGACGGAGCGGGATTTTCGGATGCTGCAGTCGATGTATCCGAATCTTGCGAAGGAACTGCTGCCGTTTATCGAGGAGGAGTGCGACCGGATGGAGTATGAAGGGAGCGCCATGTTTGATGAGTATCCGGATTTTACGACCGTCTATGCTCTGCAGAAGAAAATTGCGGAGGCGGCACGGAAGCAAATGGCGTCAGACAGAGCAGATGAGCAGGCCAGCCGGCCGGCTGCTTCTGTGGAAGACGTGACAGCAGATCCGGCAGAGAATAAGACTGCGGCTGCGCAGGCGGAGGAAATATGTGTGCCGCTTGAAGATCTGATCCGGGTAATGGTGCTGCAGGAGATGCACCGCAGACGCGGCCGTTACCGCTTTTGTCGGGATAAATGCTGAAATGGTCGGGTTGTGACCAGTAACCAAAAAAGACTTGTTCAATTCGTCTGCGGATAGTATACTAATAAAGAAGAAAAGAGTAACGCCGGGTAACTGGGGAGATACGGACCAGCGCCGGGAAAAAACAGGAGAATGATTTATGCACAATATACTGAAGACGGTACGAAACCTGGTTATTCATGTTCTGGTTCTGCTGTTCGTATTTGTCGTGGCGGTGTATGTTTTTGCGCGGGTATTGAACCAGGCGACACCAAATACGTCAGAGGCGATGGCCAGCGCGACCTTTCCGCTGGTTTATATGCAGGACGATGGGGTCAGCTATAACTGTCTGCACGGATACGCCCGCGAGATGGATGTGAACTATATCCGTGATACCGTGACAATCCTTGACGCGAGCCATGAACTCGATATTCTGATTGATCCGTTTGAATCGAATGTAGAAAGCCTTTCTTATGAGGTCCTGACGCTGGATGGGAGCGAGTCGCTGGAGAATACGAGTGTTCTGAACCTGACGGAGAATGATGATGGCTGTCTGGAAGCGACTCTGACGATTCAGAATCAGATGCTGCTGAATCAGGAATATATTCTTAAAATTCAGGTTTCCGCCGGTGGGAGGGAGATTTATTTTTACACCCGGCTGCTTCTGGAGGATGGACTGCATCTGGATGAATATCTTGATTTTGTAACCGGGTTTTACGCAAAATGCGTCAATAAGACCGATCAGGATTCCCTGGGCGTCGTGGTGGAGCCGGACGATACGACGGGCACAAGTCAGACGCTTGCTTCAATGGATATTCATGACACGGTTGACCAGCTGATGTGGGGTTCTCTCAATCCGCAGATTGCCTACAAGCCAACGCCGAGCCTGGTGGATATCAATGGCACGACGGCTTCGTTTGTGCTGAACTACCGGATATCCGCTGTAGATGACGAGGGTGTGACGATCACGTACAATGTCCGCGAGTTTTACCGCCTGCGCTACACGGATACGCGCGTGTACCTGCTGGATTTTACGAGAACGACCGACCAGATTTTTAATACGGACAGCACGGTCCTGGAATCTGGCGGCATTAACCTTGGCATCACGGACAGCGATGTGGAGTACGCGTTTGATGATGACAAAACGGTGGTGGCGTTTGTACAGGAAAATGAGCTGTGGACGTATGTGATCAATGGCGGGAAGATGACGCGTGTGTTCGGCTTCCCGGAAGAGGAAGACGTGGACTACCGTGACTTTTACGATCAGAATAACATCAAAATTCTGCGCGTGGATGGGAGCGGGGATGTCTGGTATGTTGTCTCCGGTTATATGAACCGGGGAGATCACGAGGGGGAAAACGGGATCGCGATTTATCATTACGAAGCTTCCTCCTCGACTTCGGAGGAGCTGCTGTTTGTGCGCACGATGGAGGCTTACGACAGTCTGAAGCTGGATATAGACAATCTTGCGTATCTTACGGATGATGGTCAGGACTGCTATATTTTACTGGAAAATATTGTTTATCAGATTGATATGGCAACAGGGGAATATGAGAGCATCATCACCAATGTGAATACCGGCTGCTACGCCAGCTCAGAATCCAACCGGTATTTCAGCTGGCTTTCCGAGGGCGAGCGTTATGATTCGCAGACTCTCTGTACGATTGACTTTGAGACCGGCGAAACCTGGGAGGTTTCCTGCAGCGACAGTGAGCGTATCCGCCCAGTCTGCTATATGGAAGAAAATCTGGTCTACGGGATTGCCATGCTTTCGGACATCGACAGCTCCAGCGAAGGCTCCGAGGTATTCCCCATGTATATGCTTGTCATCACGAGCGGCAGTGGGGAGACGATAAAAAAATATACGCCGGACGGTTCCTATGTGACGGAAGTGACACAGTCAAACAGTCTGCTGACACTCACTCGTGTAACAATTGTGGACGGAGAATATGTGGAAACGACCTCTGATACGATTGTCAGCACAGATACGGAGGACCGGGTAGACTATGGCATTGCGACGCAGACCGATGATGTCAGACAGACGGAGATTCTGCTGCGCGTCGGAACTACGATCACAGATACGACCCCGCAGGTGGTGAATGGAAAATTTGCCTCAGAGAGCGGCGGTGTGACGGTAGAGATCTCGCCTAACACGGAGAAGGAAAAGTTATATTACGTGTATGCGGGCGGCAGCCTCGACAGTGCATGGCCGACTGCGGTGGAGGCGATTCTCCGCGCGGATGACATGGTCGGTGTGGTGATCAATGACGCCAAAGAATACGTCTGGGAGCGCGGAAACCAGCAGGACGAGGCCACCATCAGCCTGGACAATATTCCGGACATCATTAAGACCGGTATTATGGATGTTGATGTGCTGGAAGCCAGCCTGCAAAAAGACGTTGTAGACCTGACGGGCTGTACGCTCGACCAGGTACTCTATTTTGTCAGCGAAGGCAAAGCGGTTATAGCGGCCACCGAGACCGGCAGTGTGATCATCACCGGTTATGACGATTACGGGAACCTCATTTTGCTTAATCCGGGCGAGGAGGAGACTTATTACTATGGGCCAAACGACAGCCTGGCATTGTTTGAGGCAGCCGGGAACCGGTTCATCTCTTACCTGAATACCGATCTGGAGTGAGGTGTGCGGTTCGGAAGCTTAAGACATGAGATATTTTATCATACAGCAGCCAAAACCTCGTGCGGGATTGGCTGCTGTTTTTTGATCATCCCCCTTTTGTCGCTCGAATCATTATATGTGCAGAGCCGGATAAGGATGTGGCCGCCTGGGAAAGAGAAATGACAAGTAATTGACAAAATTATCAGAAAACAAATGAAAAGGTCAGATAACAAAAACGTCACAAATTGTCATGTGACGCGAAAAACGAAAAAAATGTAAGTAAACCTGCACAAAATCTGTGGCGGGAGGCAGGGCAATAATCGAAGAAATCCAAAAGTTATCCCAAATTTATTCACACGTCAGTGGATAAAAAAACGCGCCAAAATGGACTTATACACTAAGTTATCCACATTATCCACATTTTGGGTGGGGAAATAAGTTGGTTTACATATTTTTTTTCGAGAACGTTCGTTTTGTGGATTCTGATAAAATGAAAAATTCCGTCGGACTTTGTCGAAAAAAGGTTGACAGATGAGAAGTCAGTATTCCAATGACATAATCAGAAAATTCAGAACTTTCTGTAAAAAAAGGGGAGGAAGGTTTTTCCATGTACGGTCACCCTGAGGGCGGAAGGGAACGCGCGGCGCAAGGCGGGGACGCGGGTATTATGGAAGGATGCGATCGGTCGGGAATGGAAGGTGCAGCGAAGGTGCAGCAGTATATTATGGAAAAGCTGAAAGAAAATAAGAGATATGCTACTTTTATTTTACAGGATTGTGTGTTAGAATCAAAACGGAAACATTGGGACAGGTATTTTCTTGCAGACAGGAAAAGGAGAAGTAAGATTATGAACAGGAGAAACTTATGCAAAAAGGCCGCGGTTCTGGCTATGGTGCTGGGATTCGCCATGGCGGCAGCGCCTGCTGCGGGTGCGGCGGATGATACGGCTGCCGCAGCGGCGACGTCCACCACACTGCTGGAAGCTTCGCAGGCTCTGGATGCAGCACAGACAACGATGGAAACGGCTTCAGCGGCTCTTGCGGAGGCAAAGGAAACGATGGAGGCGTCCAGTATCACGCTGACAAGTACCGCAAGCGCGGTAACAGAGGCGGAAGAGGCATTGATCGAGGCGGCAAGTAAGCTGGCGACCTCCACTGGTACGACGGCTCTGGAGACAGCGACTGCAGCGCTTACGGAGGCGGCAGCGGATCTGTCGGCGGCAAAGGCAGACCTCTCAAGCTCAGAGGCAGCGGTGACGACCTGGAGCGCGGCGCTGACTACGGCAAAAGCCGCTTTGAGTCAGGCGGAAGCGGCACAGGAAGCGGCGCAGGAGGAATATGACGCGGCGAATGTCTCAGAAGAGGCGATCGAGGCGGCGAAGGCTGCTGTGGCTGCAGCGCAGACGGCGTACGATGAGGCGGATGCGGCAAATACGGCGGCGGCAGCGGCATATGAAGAGGCATATGCGGAAGCACAGACTGCGACCAAGGCGTACAATGCCACAGAAGCTGCTTTTCAAAAAGCAGTCACAGAGAATGACGTTGCAGCTGCGGCTCTTCTGAAAGCGGAAGAGACCTTGACAGAAGCGAACGCGGCTCTTGCGAAGCTGAGTGAGACAGATGCCGGCTACGCAGCTGCGGCAGCGGCAGTGGAAGCGGCGCAGGCAGAATATGACGAGGCGGTCACAGCGGCTGCGGCGGCAGAGACGGCGAAGGAGGAAGCGTATAACTATGCAGTTTCGGTTGCGGCTGTAGCGGCGCAGGCGGCGAAAGACGCAGAGACCGCGGAAGAGACGGCGAACCAGGCGAAGGAGACTCTGGCAGAAACGAAGGTACTTCTGGACTCCGCGGAGGAGACTTATAACACACTGGTGGCTCTTGCGGCGGCGCTCGAAGATGCGACGACCCAGGTGACAGCTGCGGAGACAGCAGTGAGCAACGCGACCACACTGTACAATGCGGCGACTGCATCGCTGCAGGTGGCACAGACCGATTATAATACAGCTGTGACAGCCTACAATACGGCCATTTCTGCTTACGCAGCCGCTTATAATGCGGCGACGGCGGAGGATCTCTCCGAGGCTGACCAGGCGAATGCGTCTACGGTGAGCGCTGCCCAGACTGCGCTGACAGAAGCGTATGACGCGTATAATGAAGCGGTAGAAGCATATAATACAGCTGTGGCGGCTCTTGCGGAGGCAGAAGACGCGTATGATGCCGCAGAAAAGGCGCTGGAGGAGGCACAGGCCGTTTATGATGAAATCAATGCGGACAGCATGGATACGGAAAACGGTCTTGGCCTTGGCGGCGACGGGATCTGGTATTACTATAAGAATGGCAAAATCGATACCTCCTTCAGTGGAATTGCAAAGTATAATGGGAATTATTTCTTTGTGGCGAACGGTGTGCTCTGCAGCGATGCAAACGGACTGAATCTCTACAATGGAACCTGGTATTTCCTGACATTCGGACGGGTTCAGACAGAGTGGACCGGTCCGGCACTGTATGATGGAGAGTGGTTCTATATCGTTGACGGTATTCTGGATACGACGAAGACCGGTCTTGTGGTCGAATACGATGGAGCTACCTTCCTTGCTTCAGCGGGTCATCTTCTTACCAGCTATAATGGACTGTGGCTGAATGATACGAGCATTGGCGGCGACGGCAAATGGTATTTCCTTGCCTCCGGACAGGTGCAGGAAGTCTCTCAGGTGGTTCTGTATGACGGCGCGTTCTTTGTGGTAGAAAACGGCGTCCTGAATACGAGCTACAATGGAACGATTGTATATGATAATGCTACGTTTAAAGTTGTCAACGGACAGTTATACTGATGGATGGGACAGATCGTCTGATGTGAATGCACAGAAAACGATGTGACAGCTTTCTTTCCGATCAGACATGTGGCCTGTGGGTACCCTGACCAGTACTCACAGGCCTTTTTTGCGGGCGTTTTCCTGTTTTTATAACCCCCGGTGGGGCTTGTGCCAGATTTCAATTTGATATATACTGTTGCCCAGATTATAACAGGAACAGGAGCAATGCTATGAATGCGACAGCGCGAAAAGAGAATCCGTCCATGCTCTGGGAGATAGAAGAATACTGGACAAAGCGTGCGAAAAGCTATTCTGAGGAAGTGCGCTTCGAAATGGAGCATGAAAACGAGCGCCGCTGGATGGAAGTGCTGCAGCGGTATTTAAAAGGAATTCCGGGGAAGCGGGTGTTAGACATAGGAACAGGTCCGGGTTTTTTCGCGATTGGCCTGACAAAGCGCGGATATCAGGTAACCGCGGTCGACTATACCTGGAAAATGCTGGAAGAAGCGAAGAAAAACGCGGGAGCTCTCGCGGATAAGATTGACTTTTGGCAGATGGATGCCCAGAATCTGGACTTTGAGGACGCAAGCTTTGACGCAATCGTTACCAGAAATCTGACTTGGAATCTGGAACGTCCGGGAGATGCTTACCGGGAATGGCACCGGGTTTTGAAAAAGGGCGGAGTGCTGCTGAACTTTGACGCGGGATGGTACAACTACCTTTTTGATGACGCGAAAGCAGTCTCCTTTGAAGAGGACCGGAAGCGTGTGAAAGACGCTCAGTTAAAGGATTTTGAATCCTACTCAGAGAGCGATAAGATGGAAGATATTTCCCGCAGGCTCGTTTTAAGCCGCTGCAAACGGCCGGAGACGGATATTGAGCTGCTTCGCCGTGCCGGATTCCGGCTGATCTACACAGATGAGGAAATCGGAGAAAAAGTCTGGGATGAGACTGAAAAAATGAATTACGGCTCCAGGCCGATGTTTATGTTGCGGGGAGTAAAGTGAGAGGCATACGCTCTCGATATGCATGGCCATTGAAAACCGTGCTTTCCGTGCGCGATCAGGGGTTCGAACCCTGGACATGGACGAAAAAAGCCGAGAAATGGAGGGGTTCGCACATCGTCAGTGCGCGGTATAATCAAAGGTGTAATCAAAGATATAGGTACGGGCCAGGCGGAGCTGGGGCACCGTTTGGTTCCTTCTGCGTCGTCACCATAGAAGTTGCTGTTGAACTGCATTTTGGTTTGTGTTATAGTTTGAGCGTGACAATAGAAGGTATAAAGCTACGGGTGTGGAGGTGCAGATATATGGGCTATTATTTTAATAGTACACGACCATTTTCGCTCTATGAGAGTGAGACGAAGAAGCCTTATTTTATCGATAAATCGGATATGCTAAGAAAATTGATACCCCTGGTCGAAGAAGGCAATAACCATGTTTGTATTACTCGACCACGCCGTTTCGGAAAATCAATAATGGCAGCTATGGTTGGAGCTTTCTTCGGGAAAGGCGTAGACAGTAGCAGCATATTTGAAGTATTAAAGATTTCGGGAGAGAACGATTATCGGCAGCATATGAATCAGCATAATGTGATTTATATGAATTTCATTAAGCCAGCGAATCAAAGCAGCAGCTATGAAGAGTTTATTCAACAGATTGAAAAATTTCTGATTCGGGATCTTCGAAAGAGTTTTCCAGATGTGGATTACTGGAGAGGTTTATCATCCGCCGACTTTTTGGGGATGATTCATGAAGAGACAGGGGAAATTTTTATTTTTGTACTGGATGAATGGGATTGTATTTTTCATAAGAGCTTTATTACAGATGAGGATAGAAAGTATTTTATAAACTGGCTGGCGACAATGACAAAGGATACCGGCTATGTTTCCTTAAGCTACATGACTGGGGTGCTTCCTATAGCGAAGTATTCGAGCGGCTCCACGATTAATAATTTTAAAGAGTATTCCATGCCAACGGATACCCTGTACAGTGACTATTTCGGATTTACAGATGCTGAGGTAGATGAACTATATTCAAGATACGAGACAAGAACAGAGCCTCCCAGGATTACAAGAGAGGATTTACGTTATTGGTATGATGGCTACCATACTCTTTCATCAAAACGAATTTACAATCCTCGTTCTGTAGTTGAAGCTTTAGACCGAAATTCTATTCAGAGCTACTGGACGAGAACGGGGCCTTATTCCGAGATTTCTACGTATGTAGTAAATGATATAGATGATGTGAAGAAAGATGTAGCTCTTATGGTGGCTGGAGAAGCGGTGAAGGCCAGCGTAGAGGAGTTTGCGGCAACATCGATGAATTTAAACACACGCAATGAAATTCTGTCAGCGATGGTAGTATATGGCTTCCTGGATTATGAGAAAGGAAAAGTGCGTATCCCGAATAAAGAACTGATGGATGAATTTGAAAAGACGATTCGGGAGCGGGAAGGACTTGGCTATATCCACAGGCTCGCAATTGAGTCTGAACGTATGCTGCGAGCGACATTACAGTGCGATACAAATACTGTGGAAGAGATTCTGCAATTTGCTCACGATACAGAAACGCCTTTACTGGATTATAATGATGAGGCTGAATTGACCGCGATTGTAAATCTCGTTTATCTGGCGGCAAGAGATAGCTATTATGTGGAACGTGAAGATAAGGCAGGGCGCGGGTACGTGGATTTCATTTTTTATCCGGAAAAACAGGGGCAGGATGGCATTATCCTGGAATTGAAGGTTGATGATACGCCAGAGGCAGCCATCCGGCAGATAAAAAATCGAAATTATGTAATGAAATTTCAGGGGAAAATGGCCGAGAAGAAGCGCCATACGGGACGGATATTGATGGTGGGCATTGGATATGGTCGGAAGAAGAAGGAGCATCGCTGCAAAATAGAGGTTTTGTAGCGTGGATGTATTCAAAGACGTTGGATATACAGGCAGGACGGGTGGTAGAAACATTGCAGATACAGGATGAGGTATGACATAAATGGGAAATGTCAGTGATGGTAAGATGCCTGGAGAATCCAACCAGGTAATCAAGAATTTATGACATAGCGGATGAAATCACCAGGCTCTGCTCGTGCGCAAAATCGTCGGGGATGATCTGATCATTCTGTTTTTTGTACAGTCCGTTTTTTGCGCCAATTTGCTCAAGGCCTTTTGTATTGTGTGGAACAAGAAATACTCCGGGAAGTATTTCTCTGATTCCATCTACCAGAATAAATTTGTCCCGCTGCGATGCTACCGCCTGCGGCACGCTGATTTCGTGCATTCCTCCGGCAGCGGACAGGTAATTATTCATTGCCTCTTTTCTGGCATATACCTTTGCAGTTGGAGCGCGGCGAAACAGTTCCTCAAACCCTCCAGAGTGGTCATAGTGTCCGTGGGACAGGACATAAGCGTCTAAGTCGGTCAAAGAAATCCCCAGGGCATCCGCATTCTCGCAGAAGGAATTGCAACTCTCTGGGGAGATGGTTGTGCGTCCTACACGAGTCTTCAGCAGGGGAAAGGTAACCAGGAAAACGCATGCACAGGTGTATGCAATACTTTCGCCGTAAGCCATAAAAATCCTTATAGGGCCGTATGTATATAAGGATACCAGCGGGTGCTGGTAATGAATGGAGGGCTTGTGCTCCAATTCCAGGCTTTAAAACCCGCTGGCATCTTCGGAAGTAGAGATTCTTCGCCATGAGACCGAAATCCTCGTTAGATTCTGCATCTCCTGACTATTGAATGTGAACTTCCCGTAAGTTTTTACGCCTAAAGAGAAAAAAGAAGCCTGAAT
>JAJQCQ010000025.1 GCA_021202635.1 Lachnospiraceae bacterium
TTCATGGTGCGGTATTGTATGATCAAAGGTGACTACCTTTTGTCGCCCGAATCATTTTATTTCCAGACAGATAATTTTCGATTCGATCGCAATACAAAATAATTTTTTGTATAATTGTATAGTCACGATGCTCCATATATTAATATTCCCTCCTCTCGAATTCGATTAAGAAAGACTTCATCTGATGACTCTGTAGTTACCAGATCAACAGGGATTCTCAGCACATCCTCTACTGCCAATCGAAAACTACACAATTGAAATAATGAATGAATCTGTCCTTTTTCTATCAAAAGATCAACATCGCTATCGTCTTTCGCAATTCCCTTTGCATAGGATCCAAAAAGAGATACACTTTTTATTCCATGCTCTCTGGCAATAGGGGAAATTGCATCTTTCAATTGTAAAAAGGTATAAACAGCCATCATATACTCTCCTTCACCATTTTATTTATCAAAAAGCATATTTCTTACTATTCTCTATAGCTTCATTGTATCGGCATGCCAGAATGAAGTCAAGAAAAACCGCAAGTAAAACTCAGAGCAATATAACATAATTACTGCGTATTCAAATCATGAACCGTAAATCACCCTGCAAAGTTTTTCTGCCGTACTGCCTCACACAGACACGCAACCAGACTGTCAATCGATGCCTCTGCGGCCACATATGTCTTCATGCCAAGTGCAGCCGCGGCCGCCTCCGTCTGCTTTCCGATGCAAATCGCCTGTACTTTCGCGTAGTCAATCTCTCCCGCAGCCTGCGCAAATCCGCGAACCGTCGAAGCACTCGTGAACATCACATAGTCAATAGCACCGTCAGAAAATTCTTTCTGTAAATCCACAAACCGGCTGTCCTCGTATTTTGTCTCGTAGATCGGGATATCCTCTATTTCTAAGTCATCCCCCAGCTCCTCAAGAAGCTCCGGTGAGCCAAGCGCCGCGCGGGGAATAAGAATGTGGGATTCTTTTGTCGGATCAATGGCATTCTGCAGCGTTCTTCCCAAATGTGCCGCGTCGTAAACGTCCGGCATGAGATCCGCATAAAATCCATGCTTGGCCAGCTCTTTTTGGGTTCCGCTTCCAATCACGGCAAACCTGGCAGCACCAAGCGCTCGGCAGTCAATGCCGTGCGCTGCCATCTCTTCAAAGAAAATACGCACGCCTGTCGGGCTTGTAAACACAATCCACTGATAAGAACCAAGCCTTTCCAATGCCTGCTCCAAACGTTCATTCTTTTGTATTCTTTCCGTGCGGATGGTCGGCAGCTCCAGAACCTCGGCTCCTTTTTCCCGCAGCTTCGCAGCAGTCTCACTGCTCCGATCCTTCGGACGGGTCAGCAATACCTTTACTCCGGCAAGAGGCTGTTTATCCGCCCACGAAAACTGCTCCGAGAGGGCGCAGACTTCGCCAACGACAATGATTGCTGGCGTACAGGCGCCCTGTCGTTTTGTCTCTTCCTCCAGCGTCGCCACTGTCGCCACAATGCGCCGCTGATGTGCAGTCGTCCCCTGCATCAAAAGAGCAGCCGGTGTTTCCGGCACAATGCCCGCGGCAAGCAGTCCCTGACAAATATCCCCCAGCGCGCTCACGCCCATCAAAAACACAAGCGTTCCTTTTGTGCGAACCAGCGCCTCAAAATCAATATCCAGAGCAATTCCGTTCCGCTTATGTCCCGTAATCACATGTACCGAGGAGCAATAATCCCTGTGTGTCACCGGTATCCCCTGATAGGACGGAACCGCAAAGGCGGATGTCACGCCTGGCACCACTTCAAAAGAGATTCCAGCCGCAATCATTTCTTCAATCTCCTCGCCGCCGCGTCCAAAGAGAAACGGATCGCCGCCTTTCAGGCGTACCACCCGCTTTCCTTCCTTCGCTTTCTGCACAAGCAGCTGACTGATCTGCTCCTGCGGCAGCGTGTGGTGGCTCGCCCGTTTCCCGACATTAACAATCTCCGCTGAATCGGGAATCATATGCAATATTTCCTGACCGACAAGCGCATCATAAACAACTACCTCCGCGGATTCCAGAACCTGCTTGCCTTTTAGTGTGAGAAGTCCGGGATCCGACGGACCTGCACCTACTAAAAAGACCTTACCAGACAACTCTTGCTGTTTGATTGAAACACATCTTTTCTCTTCAAATTCAAATTTCACAATCCAATCTCCGTTCGGTTATTATTTTCCTCTTCAGATTCTGTCATCTAAAAGAAAGCGCCAAAGCCTCTCCAAGCTTTTCGGGACTTTCCAGGTTTCCGCTTTCACCACCACGATAGGCCTTTCCCGTTTCTTCATCATAGTAAAAAGCTACCAGGCGTAACGTCTTACATAAATCCGTTTCCTGAATCACCCGCGCATATGCCGCAACCGGCGTACTGCAATTTCCCCCAAGTGCCCGCACAAAAGCGCGCTCCGCCCGTGCGCAGACCGCAGCCTCCTGATTCGAATAGCCTTCCAGATAAGTATAATCTTCTCTCGCGCGCCCCTGTACCGCCAGAATTCCCTGTCCGGCAGCGGGGATCATCTCTTCGGTCGTAAAATACCGGCTGACCCGCTGCAAAAGCCCCAGCCGCTTCAGCCCTGCCGCCGCCAGAATCGTCGCACAGTATTCGCCGCTGTCCAGTTTTTTTAATCGGGTCTGCACATTTCCGCGAATCGGCGCAAATGTGGCCTGCGGGTACAGCTGCGCAAGCTGCAGCATCCTGCGTCTGGAGGAACAGCCGACTGGCTTTGAAAAATCCAGCTCGTCCGCTCCTTCCGGGAGAATCAACGCGTCGCGCACATCCTCCCGTGCGGAATACGCGATCAGCGGAAGCGTCTCCATCAGATCCATCGGGACATCCTTGAGGCTATGGACAGACAGGTCAGAGCGGCCATCCAGCAAAGCCGCATCCAGTTCCTTTACAAAAAGTCCCTTGCCTCCGATTTTTTCCAAAGACTGATTTAATACCTTATCGCCAGTGGTCTTCATCGTAAGAATCTCCACGGACAGCTCCGGATGCGTCTTTTGTATGTATTGCCGCACCATCTCCGACTGAATCACGGCCAGCTGGCTTTCCCGGCTGCCAATCACAATTTTTCTGGTCATTCTGTCCCGTCTTCCTTTCTGTCCGAATAAACCGTATCTTCACGACTCCACGCCATACAATTTCTCCAGCCCCTCAATACATTCCCGAAACGCCGCCTCACTTACGCAGTCCCGCAGTCCAAACAGCAGCTTATTCATTGTGCGCTCTGCCGCCCCTTCAATCTCCTCATTCAGGGCTTCCTTTTCCTGCTCCTCCAGGGGAAGGCTGCGCACCGTTTTTGTCAGGCGTTTTTCCAGATCAACTGCCGTCTGCGTCTTGATCGACTGAATTTTCGGAATCATGTCCACGCACTCATACCAGTCAAAAAACTCTTCCATCTGCTTCGCAAAACAGGCTTCTGCATCCGCAATCGCCTGCTGCTGTTCTTCACTCACTGCCCCTTCGCGGAAACAGTCAATGTCATAGAGACGCACACCGTCCAGTTCGGCTACGCCAGGTTCAATGTCCCGCGGCACCGCCAGATCGATCAAAACAACCGGCTTTTTCCGATATTCCACGACCAGCTCTCTGGTCAGCGTATAATTGGGACTGACAGTTGCGCTCAGCACGTAGTCACACTCGCCAAACAGCTCCATCCTCCGCCCGTAATCAATCCGTGAACAGTTCGGCGGAATCTCCACCACGCCGCTGCGGTACTGACGAACCGTCACCGTGACAAATGCCCCCTGTTTTTGCAGCTGCGTCGCAGCCAGCTTCCCCATCACGCCATTGCCAATCACCATGCATGTTTTCCCGACAAAAGTATATCCCTCTTCTTTCAGAGTTCGAATCGCAGTATGAACCGCAGACTGATCGGTGGAGGATAACTCTCCGCTGGTCTTCACCTTCTTCGCGGATGTAACCGCCATCCGGAAAAGCGTCTCCAGCACATGATCCGCCGCGTAATGTTCTCTGGCAAACGCCAGCGCATCCTTCACCTGTGTCACGATCTGATCGTCCCCCAGAATCCGCGACTCCAGACCCGCCGCAAGGCGGAACAGATGATGCACCGCCTCCCGCTCCTGCCGGAAGCGGAAAAATAACCGATAGTCCAGCGTTTCCGGAATGTCTCTGATTTCACAGAGCAGCCCGTACAAATCGCTCTCAAAATCCTCTCCGGTACTTAAATAAAGCTCCATCCGATTACAGGTCGAGATCATAACACAGCCGTTGACACCCTTCACCTGTTTCAGACGTTCCAGCGCCTCTGCCATACTTTTTTTCGTAAAAGAAAAAACAGTCCGTATATCAATCGGGGCATTTTCATGGTCAATCCCCGCCATCCGTATTCCCACAGTATTCCTCCCGCTATCCAGTTATTTAGCATCCATCGCATCCCGCACATGATCCAGAAACATCTCCCGAACCCCGGCATATTCGCCAAGTCCCTTCAAAACGCATCTCACCTCAAATCCGGCGCTCTCAAAACGGCTTTTCCAGGAATCCGCGTCAGAACCGGCCAGATCATTTTCCGCGTGGTCGCCCGCAACAATCATAAACGGTGCCAGAACGACCTGTCTGAATTGTTGCTCCTGTACGCGCCGCATCAGCGAATCCAGTGCCGGATAGGCTTCCACCGTCCCCATAAAAAAATTGGGATGACCCATGTCCTTAAACTGGTAATCCAGCGCCGCGTAAATAGAGTTTGCGTAGTGCTCCGTCCCATGCCCCATCAAGACCAATGCTTCGTATTCTGGAATTTTCAGCTCCTGCGCAATCACGCGCACAATGCGCACATTGTCCTCCTGTGTGGTCAAAAGCGGCTTTCCCACCGAAATACGCGAAAACAGATGCCTGCATTTTCTTACACTCTCCAGCATCTGATCATTCTCAATTCCATTAATTACATGCGTCGGCTGAACGACGACATCCGCCATCCCAGCTGCCGCCATCTGCATCAAAGCTTCCTCTACATCCGGAATATCGATCCCGTCACGCATTTTAATTTTCCTGCGGATCATTCCACTCGTCCAGGCACGGTATACCCTCCAGGCGGGATACGCCTGTCTCATACTCGCCTCAATCTGGTCAATGGTCTTTTTTCTGGTCTCCTCATAGCTTGTCCCAAAACTGACGACCAGAATCCCTTTTCTGCTCTCATTCATCAAAAATGCCCTTTCCGCGGCATAAGTCCGCACACAGATGCCGCCTCTTTCATTCAATTTTCATTGCCCTGTCCGCATGCCAATCACATTCCAGCCGCTTAAAATTCTCCATCTCTTTGGATGTAACCAGCCGTTTGTCCGCTCAGGCAACTTCACCGCCATACAGTTTACCAAAGAGTGGTCAGACTTACAAGCATATTTTACTCTCATTACTGTTATAAACAATCACAGACAATTATAAATAATTATTCTTCAGAACAGCAGGTCACTGAGCTACGCTTCCCTTCAGTTCTGAACGGCTGAAATGAATATTATTCCAAAATCTGTCAATACTATAATCAACCTAAGGAAACAAATTATATATATCGTTCAGGAGGACATTTCATGGCAGTTGATTTTAAAAACAGTGTTACAAAAGACAATCTGATGCGCGCATTTGCAGGCGAAAGCCAGGCCAGGAACCGCTATACCTTTGCGGCCGCCCAGGCCAGGAAAGAAAATCTTCCCGTGATCGAGGCCGTCTTTACCTATACCGCCAATCAGGAACGGGAACACGCGGAAATTTTCTATAATCACCTGCAGCAGCTTTCCGGTTCTACCGTCCACATCGACGGCGGTTACCCGGTCGACTTAAGCGACAGCATCAGTGACCTGCTGCGCAGAGCCCAGCACAATGAATACGAAGAGGCAGAATCCGTCTACACAAGCTTCGGCGATACTGCAAAAGAGGAAGGCTTTCTGACCGTCGCAGGCTCCTTCCACATGATTGCCGCCATTGAAAAATATCACGGCGACCGTTTCGGCCGGTTCGCACAATATATGGAAGAAAACAAGCTCTTCGTCTCCGACGTCCAGACCGGATGGATCTGCCTGAACTGCGGCTATATCTACACAGGCACAAAAGCGCCCGCCAAATGCCCCGTCTGCCAGCACGAGCAGGGATATTTTATCCGGTTGGAATTATCGCCGTTCGCAAATCTGTAGAACCGGAGTGAGCAGGGGGACTATCTCCCCTGCCTTTCATTTGGCAGACCTTTTTAATACCGCCAGCCGTTCCTGAAACATCTCGCGGAATTCGGGCATTTCTCTGAAACAGGATTCCTCCACCTCGCAAATCTGATTCAGCCCGTTTCTTTTTACCGCCTCAATCGCAGCGTCTTTCTGCGTTGCCCGTTCGCCAAACATCGTCTGACAAGCCGCGCCATCCAGTGAATCATAGCAATGAAACGCCTGATTAAAATCCATCAGCTTATGAAGACCCAGCGGACGATTGGACGCATTTCGCACCAGGACGCCCCAGTTTCCCCAGTGGCGATCCGTGTTCCCGACAAGATAATCGATCACATTCATCATGTAATAGTTATGCCCGTCAAGTCGGAGAATGTATTTTTTCAAATCCATATCATGATTCACCGCGTATATCTGAAAGGACTCCATCGAAGCAATCGAATACTCCTTCGAAGTAAAATTTTCACTGACCGATACCCGTTCCCCGTCAAAATATCCTTCTTCATAAAGAACCTGATTGACGCCAAAGCACCGGCAAATTCTGCTCGCTGTCAGTTCCCTTTCCACAGAATGATCTATTCTGCCTTTCAATAGAAAAAACTGATCCCTCTCCCTTTTCCATGCCTTAGGGAAACACCCATTCGTGGAAATGTCTCTTGCAAGTGACTGATTATCAACCGTCAGCTGTTTTCCGCGCAGCGCAACGCTGATAAATGCGTTACTGAGATGATTCTCATAGAGATTCACATCAGAAAAAGAGAGCTTCTCCCCGGCAGGCTTTACCCAGAATACATCCGTCAGGGAAACGCAGTGATAAGACAGGGCAATCTTTGCCCGGTCACGGTCTGTGACTGCCTGCCCCATACCTATGCTGTTCAGAATCTCTTTCGCGTATTTTCGATCCAGGGTGAGAACACGCGTAGCACACCAGTAATAAAAATTGGTTACGTTATTTACCCGCGTGTCGATTTCCTCATCTTCGTCGTCAAGATACAGATGATACGGCAAAAAAGATTTAAAATAAATCCTGCAGCGCCCGGACGTATCGACCTGCGCCACTTTCCTGTCCATATGCATAATATCATATTGTATATTTTGCCGCATCTTTTTTTATCCTTTCTGAGATAGCTACAAAATCATTCCCATTAAATCCGTGTGCCCAGTATAGCATATTTAGGCGTGTCAGAAAACCTGCATCAGAAAATTTTAAAAAACGGGCAGAGAAGAGCCATCTTCTCTGCCCGTTTCCTTCAAAATCTGATGCTTATTTGTAGTTTACGATCTTCCCGAAATCTTCCTTGAGGGAAGCGCCGCCTACCAGTCCGCCGTCGATATCTGCCTGCGCAAACAGATCCGGCGCGGTCTTCGCGTTTACAGAACCGCCGTACTGGATACGAATCTCTGCAGCAGTCGCTTCATCGTAGATCTCCGCGATGCACGCACGGATACCCGCGCAAACTTCCTGTGCCTGCTCCGTGGTCGCTGTCTTGCCGGTACCAATCGCCCAGATCGGCTCGTAAGCGATAACAGCGGTCTTAGCCTGGTCAGCCGTCACATTCTGGAAGCCAACCTTTACCTGCTGACGGATCCAGTCCATCGTGATGCCCTGCTCTCTCTGTGTAAGAGACTCGCCACAGCACATGATCGGTGTGATGCCGTGTTCAAAAGCCTTGAGCATCTTCTTATTTACGGTCTCACTGGTCTCAGCGAAATACTCTCTTCTCTCAGAATGGCCAAGCACTACATACTTCACGCCAGCGTCGGTGAGCATGTTCGGAGAAATCTCTCCTGTGTATGCGCCCTTCTCCTCGAAATACATATTCTCAGCGCCAACCTGAATGTTGGAACCCTTCGCAGCTTCCACAACCGGAATGATATCAATTGCCGGTACGCAAAATACTACATCTGCCTCGTCATTTACTACAAGTGGTTTCAGTGTCTCTACCAGCTTTACTGCCTCGCTCGGCGTCATGTTCATTTTCCAGTTGCCGGCGATGATTTTTTTTCTTGCCATGATTGTATTCTCCTGTTTCATAATTATAATAAACGACGTAAGTCGCTTTATTCTCGTGCACGGCTTCTATATTTCTTTCGTTCAATGAGCCGTTCCTCGATTCCGCGCCTTACGGCGCTTCATCTCGTGCGCGGGCATTCGCATTACTTGTCGTCTGCTGCCATTACGCCTGGAAGGTCTTTGCCCTCGAGGAACTCCAGGGAAGCGCCGCCGCCGGTGGAGATGTGGGACATCTTGTCGCCAAAGCCAAGCTGGTTCACAGCTGCCGCGGAATCGCCGCCGCCGATGATCGTTGTCGCATCAGTCTCAGCCAGGGACTTCGCTACTGCGATCGTGCCCTTCGCAAGGATCGGGTTCTCAAATACACCCATCGGGCCGTTCCATACCACAGTCTTCGCAGACTTTACTGCCTCCGCGTAAAGCTCCTGCGTCTTCGGTCCAATATCCATGCCCATCTTATCTGCCGGGATCTCTGTGGAAGCATACACTTCCGTAGCAATCTCTGCATCGATCGGGTTCGGGAATTCAGATGTCACAACGGTATCTACCGGAAGAAGCAGTTTCTTGCCAAGCTTCTCAGCCTTAGCCATCATCTCTTTGCAGTAATCCAGCTTCGTATCATCGCAGAGAGAAGTGCCGATCTCATAGCCCTGTGCTTTCAGGAAGGTGTAAGCCATGCCGCCGCCGATAATCAGCGTATCGCATTTTTCAAGCAGGTTAGAGATGACATTCAGCTTGTCCGCTACCTTTGCGCCGCCAAGAATGGCCACGAACGGTCTTACCGGATTCTCTACTGCGTTGCCAAGGAAGTTGATCTCTTTCTCCATCAGATAGCCAACTGCGCAGTTGCCGCCTTTCGCGCGAACGACTTCGGTCACACCTGCTACAGATGCGTGTGCTCTGTGAGAAGAGCCAAACGCATCGCATACATAATCGTCGCAGAGGTCAGCCAGCTCTTTGCTGAACGCTTCGCCATTCTTTGTCTCTTCTGCGCCGCGGAAACGGGTATTCTGCAGAAGCACTACATCGCCCGGCTGCATCGCTTCTACCGCTGCGGTAGCCGCCTCGCCGGTTACATTATAATCCGCAACAAAGTTCACTTCCTTGCCAAGCTTCTCGCTCAGTCTCTTTGCTACCGGAGCCAGGGACTCGCCTTCGTTCGGGCCATTCTTTACTTTTCCAAGGTGAGAGCAAAGAATTACCTTGCCGCCATCCGCGATCAGCTTATTGATTGTCGGAAGTGCCGCCACGATACGGGTCTCGTCTGTAATCTCGCCATTTTTCAATGGTACATTGAAATCGCAGCGAACCAGAACTTTTCTGCCGTTTGCGTTGAAATCATCAACTGATTTTTTGTTAAGCATTGGGAAATCCTCCTGATTTTTGAAATTCAAAAAAAGGTAGTTGTTCGGAACAGCAGGCGCTGCTCTGAACTGTTACCAAAAAAGAAGCCCGGTCCTTTTTAGACCGGACCTCTTTCACATTAGGTCTTTTATCGTATTTACGACCAGATGCGCGGCGGCAATTAAGCCAGCTCAGCGAAGTACTTGATTGTGCGAACCATCTGGCTTACATAGGAATTCTCATTGTCATACCAGGAAACAACCTGTACCTGAGAAGTACCATTGCCAAGGTTCACAACCATGGTCTGTGTCGCATCGAACAGAGAACCATATCTCATACCAACGATATCAGAAGATACGATCTCATCTGTATTGTAGCCGAAGGACTCTGTAGCCTGAGCCTTCATCTCTGCGTTGATACCCTCAACAGTAGCCTCGCCCTTAACAACTGCGTTCAGGATGGTGGTAGAACCTGTCGGGGTCGGAACACGCTGTGCAGCGCCGATGAGCTTGCCGTTCAGTTCCGGAATAACCAGACCGATCGCCTTTGCAGCACCTGTGGAGTTCGGAACGATGTTAACAGCGCCTGCACGGGATCTTCTCAGATCGCCTTTTCTCTGCGGTCCGTCAAGGATCATCTGATCGCCGGTGTAAGCATGAATCGTGCACATAATACCAGACTCGATCGGCATATAATCATTCAGAGCCTTCGCCATCGGAGCCAGGCAGTTTGTCGTACAGGAAGCTGCGGAAATAACAGTGTCTTCCTTTGTCAGAGTTGTATGGTTTACATTATAAACGATGGTCGGAAGATCATTTCCAGCCGGAGCAGAAATAACAACCTTCTTAGCACCTGCAGTAATATGAGCCTCAGCCTTTGCCTTAGAGGTATAGAAACCAGTGCACTCCAGAACTACATCTACGCCAAGGTCTCCCCACGGAAGCTTGGAAGCGTCTGCCTCTTTGTAGATCGTGATGGTGTGGCCGTCTACTACGATCGCGTCGTCCGTATAGGAAACGGTGTCAGCCTTCTCATATTTACCCTGTGAAGAATCATACTTCAGAAGGTGAGCCAGCATCTTCGGGCTGGTCAGATCGTTGATCGCTACTACATCGTAGCCCTCTGCCTGGAACATCTGTCTGAATGCCAGACGGCCGATACGTCCAAATCCATTGATCGCTACTTTTACTGCCATGATAATAATTCCTCCTATATGTGTTTTTGAACAGGTATTGCCGGGAATTGTTAAATATTCCCCAACCTTTTGCTATTCTACCTAATTTTTCCCAGAATTTCAAGTGTTAATATGCAGGAACGAAAAAATTTTATAGACTTTTTACATGGATTTCGCTATGATAGCAGAGCGAAGGATCTTTTATAAGCCCCTTTGGCTTGCCTTTCGCAGAAAGGAACGGACATTTATGAGCATTCTCTATGATTATCACATGCACTCTGCGTTTTCCGGAGACAGCGATACGCCAATGGAAGAAATGGTTTGCCGCGCAAAGGAGCTTGGGCTTACCGGCATCTGTCTCACCGAGCATCTGGATATCGACGCGCCACCCGACCCAAAGGGCGCAGATTTTACGTTTCTGGACTTTGATGCGTACTTTGCAAAGCTGGAAAATCTGCGCGCATATTATAAGGATAAAATTCAAATTGGCTTTGGCGTGGAATTTGGCATGATGCCGCATCTTCCGGGTGAACTCTCGTCCCTGTATAAAAAATACTCTTTTGATTACGTGATTCTCTCGCAGCACTTTGTCTGCGGAGTCGATCCCTACTATCCGGAGTATTTTGAAAGCAGAACGGAGCGGGAAGGATATGAAGAATATTTTCGCTCGGAATATGAGAATCTGCAAAGGTTCTCTCTGAGCGATTATGACACCCTGGGACACATGGACTATATCGTCCGCTATGGTCCGAACCGAAACCAGAATTATTCATATGCTGCGTATGCAGATTTCATCGACCCAATCCTGCGCTACCTGATCGAACATGGAAAATGCATGGAGCTAAACACCGGCGGCTATAAATACGGGCTTGGCGAGCCCAATCCCTGTGCAGATGTCTTCCGGCGCTATCGGGAACTGGGCGGCGAGCTGGTCACAATCGGCTCCGACGCCCACCAGCCGCAGCATATCGCGTATGACTTTAAACGGGCAGAAGAACTGCTCACATCGCTGGGATTCCGCTATTATACTGTTTTTGAACGGAGAAAAGGGCAACAGGTGAAATTCTGAGTTAATATTTTTTCGGGCAGGGCAAGCTCTGCCCCTTACAGGTTGATTCACATACACATAAGCTACCCATTTCCCAGTCAAATGCCCGTACAAATACGGCTACTTGGCTTGTTACTTCGCGGAAATAAAACACAAGCCACACAATACGATACCGATACTCATATTAAGACATCCTGTGCTGCTATTCCCCTATGATTCCGCATCCGTACTTTCATCTCCCAGTCCAAGTGCTTCACCGAGCAGATTGTATCCGGTAAAGGCATCCAAAATATGGTAGGAACCGACATCCTCCGACGACCATCCCGCAGTCACCAGAATATATTCCCGCTCACCAACCTGTGCCATGGTCGCCAGGCAAAGTCCGGCCTCTTCCGTATAGCCGGTTTTCGCGCCAAGAATTTCGCCGCCTGTGACGATCTCATCTGCGACATTCTTAAAAAAGGTGCTCCACACGGTAAACCCATCCGGATGAACATCCGTCGCGGACATTACGTGGTAGTGGGTGGTAAAAACCGTGCGGAAGGTCTCATTTTCCAGGGCCGCCTGCAAAATCAGAGCCATCTCATACGTCGTCGTGTATTGCTCGTCATCATGCAGTCCGGTGCAATTCGTAAAATGGCTCTGCGTCAGCCCAAGCTCCTCGACCTTCTGGTTCATCAGCTCCACAAGCCCCTCCTCTGAACCAGCCGCCTCAATCGCAAGCTGCATGCAGCACTCCGCGCCGGATGGGAGCAATGCCCCGTAGAGCAAATCCCGGATCACCGTCGTCTCCCCCGGCTCAAACCCGGCCTGAGAAGCATTCTGCGCATAAAGTGTGTCATAATAATCAGCAGACATCGTCACAGAGTCATCCAGGTTAGAAATATTCTCTATCGCTGTCCACACCGACAAAATCTTGGTCATAGAAGCCGGGTAAATCTTCTCATCACTGCGTTTCGATCCCAGCACAGTGCCTGTGTTCTTATCAATCAGCACAGCATACGGACTGTAAAGCGAATCCAGATCAATCGTGACGTCCGGTGCCGTATCCGTGATCTTCGAGCTGCTAAATAAACGCAGAATCCCCTGACTGCCAGAAACATTTTCCTGACCGCTGCGTCCAAGAAAATGAATTCCTGCAAGAACAGCAATCACAAGAATTAAAAACACAGCCAGACAAAGAAGCACGGCCTTCCTGCCGACATCTTTTCTGTTACGGTGCTTTCTTCTCTGCCGACGCGTACTGCTTCCCTGCTTCTGTGAAAAAGCATTATCGTTTTTTCCGACAGTTCTCCCTGTATTCTGACTTCTGTTTTTATCCTCATAACGGCTGCCATAAGTGTCAGCCCGGTTTTCCCGCCTGGACTGACTTTCTGTATGATTTTTAAGGTTATTCTCCATAATCTTCGCCTTCTTTGATTTCGATTGATACGAAGATTATACATACATTTTGACTTTCAGGCAAGTCCAGGTATTTCATCATTTATTTATTCTATTTTGTATCAGGCTGCTCATTCTTACGGAGATTTGATGAATACACCACCCCGAAAGGAACGAAAGTAAGAAAACAAGCCCGGTTGCCGCCAGTCCTCTCCACCAGTATTCTCCCGCTAGATATCCCTTTTGCCAGCTAAATATCTTCTGGTCAAAAACACAGGAAATCAGATACATTATTTAATGGTAATACAAAGAAAGTGCATAGAAAAAGCAGGCGGTCTGTTGCCTGCTGTTCTGAATAGTTAGATTTCCGATTGCTTCTCAATAGTGACTTGTATTCTCCGGTTATTATATACTGAACAGCAACAGTTTCTACGGTTTGCTTATAAGAGAGTAGAAATATTGCCCACGCAAATTATGAAAATAAAAATTTACGTGGGCATTTTGTAGCCGAAGCTGCTTATTTTTTATTAAGCGCTTTTGCTCGTCCTAGCGGATTTTGTTAATTTTGTAAAATAGCAAGCCATTTTACATCTGTTAAATATTCAGCTAATCAGAATTTCCCAGCCGTCGCTGCTTCCTCAATGGACACTGCAACCGCAACCGTCATGCCGACCATCGGGTTGTTGCCCGCGCCGATCAGACCCATCATCTCTACATGCGCCGGTACGGATGAAGATCCTGCGAACTGCGCGTCAGAATGCATACGTCCAAGGGTATCGGTGAAACCATAGGAAGCCGGGCCTGCCGCCATGTTGTCCGGATGAAGGGTACGGCCTGTGCCGCCGCCGGATGCCACGGAGAAGTACTTCTTGCCAGCTTCGATACGCTCTTTCTTGTAGGTACCAGCTACCGGATGCTGGAAACGGGTCGGGTTCGTAGAGTTACCGGTGATGGAAACGTCTACGTTCTCTTTCCACATGATCGCTACGCCTTCCGGAACGCTGTTCGCACCGTAGCAATTTACCTTGCCGCGAAGGCCATCCGAGTAGGATTTGCGGAACACTTCCTCTACCTTGTTGGTATACGGATCGTATTTTGTCTCTACATATGTAAAGCCGTTGATTCTGGAAATGATCTGTGCAGCATCCTTGCCAAGGCCGTTCAGGATGACACGAAGCGGTTTCTGACGAACCTTATTCGCTTTCTCCGCGATGCCGATTGCACCCTCTGCTGCCGCGAAAGACTCATGGCCAGCAAGGAATGCGAAGCACTCGGTATCCTCTTCCAGGAGCATCTTGCCAAGGTTGCCATGACCTAAGCCTACCTTACGGGTATCTGCTACAGAACCCGGGATGCAGAAGGACTGCAGGCCCTCGCCGATGGCTGCCGCTGCGTCAGCTGCCTTGCGGCAGTTCTTCTTGATCGCAATCGCCGCACCTACGGTGTATGCCCAGCAGGCGTTCTCGAAACAGATCGGCTGAATGCCTTTGATCTGATTGTAAACATCCAGTCCGGCGTCTTTTGTGATTTTCTCTGCTTCCTCAATGGAAGCGATTCCATAACTGTTCAGTACGGAATTGATCTTGTCAATTCTTCTCTCATACGATTCAAATAAAGCCATTTTGTCACACCTCCTTTACTCACTCTTTGCGCGGGTCAATAATCTTCACTGCATCAGCTACACGGCCATACTGACCCTTCGCCTTTTCCCATGCAGTGTTCGGATCGTCGCCTTTTTTGATGAAATCTGTCATCTTGCCAAGGCTGACAAACTGATAACCAATGATCTCATCATCCGCGTCAAGAGCGATACCGGTCACATAGCCTTCTGCCATTTCCAGATAGCGCGGACCCTTTTTCAGTGTGCCATACATCGTGCCGACCTGAGAGCGAAGTCCCTTTCCAAGGTCTTCCAGACCAGCGCCTACTGCCAGACCGTCCTCAGAGAAAGCGGACTGTGATCTGCCGTATACGATCTGTAAAAACAGCTCTCTCATAGCGGTGTTGATTGCGTCACAGACAAGGTCTGTATTCAATGCCTCCAGAACCGTAAGTCCCGGAAGGATTTCTGCTGCCATTGCCGCAGAGTGCGTCATTCCGGAGCAGCCGATCGTCTCGACCAGAGCTTCCTGGATCACGCCATCCTTAATATTCAGGCTCAGCTTGCAGGCACCCTGCTGTGGTGCACACCAGCCTACGCCATGTGTAAAGCCAGAGATGTCTTTGATCTCTTTTGCCTGTACCCATTTTGCTTCTTCCGGGATCGGAGCGGCGCCATGATGGACTCCCTGCGCCACTGGGCACATTTCTTCTACTTCTCGTGAATAAATCATTGTCTTACTCCTTTCGGTAAAAGTATAATATGAAACGACAAAAAGTCGTTTGCACGCAGCCAGAACAATCTACTTACGCAAAACCATCGTGGCTGCTTTATTCTCATAAAGCGGTGGATAAATCCATCCCGCTTATAAGCATGATAATCAGAAATATCCTCTTTTTCAGTCATTGTACCCGTTTGGATTCATCGACTGCCATCTCCAGGAATCTGCGCACATCTCGTCAATGCCATACTGTGCCTCCCATCCCAGTTCCTCTTTCGCCTTTGTCGGATCCGCATAGCAGGTCGCGATATCGCCTGCGCGGCGAGGCTTGATCTCATAGGGCAATGCTTTCCCACAGGCCTTTTCAAATGCATGCAGTACCTGAAGTACGCTGTATCCCTTTCCGGTGCCGAGATTATAAATGCGGACTGCCGGTTCATCGTCAAATTTTTTCATCGCCTTTACATGTCCATTTGCCAGATCAACCACATGGATGTAATCCCGCACGCCCGTTCCATCCGGCGTGTCATAATCATCCCCGAATACGCCAAGCTTTTCGAGCTTGCCTACCGCAACCTGCGCGATGTAGGGCACCAGATTATTCGGTATCCCCTTCGGGTCCTCGCCGATAATGCCAGCCTTGTGCGCACCGATCGGATTAAAATAGCGCAGCAGCACAACATTCCATTCGGGGTCAGATACGTGCAGATCCGTCAGAATCTGCTCCAGCATTCCCTTCGTCTGGCCGTACGGATTTGTGATCTGTCCTTTTGGGCAGTCCTCGGTAATCGGCACAAACGCCGGATCCCCATAAACGGTCGCTGAAGAACTGAAAATGATCTTCTTTACCCCGTGATTTCTCATAACATCACAGAGGGTCAGCGTACCGGTGATGTTATTGTGGTAATATTCCAGCGGCTTGCGTACTGACTCGCCGACTGCCTTATACCCCGCAAAATGAATCACGGAGTCAATCGATTCTTTTTCAAAAATCGCGTTCACTGCATCATGATCCAGCATATCCGCATTATAAAAGGTAATCTTCTTCCCTGTAATCTGCTCTACACGTTCAATGGCCTTTTCATTGGAATTATAAAGATTGTCCATCACAACAACCTCATAACCATTGTTTAAAAGCTCTACACATGTATGGCTGCCGATATAACCGGCTCCGCCTGTTACCAATACTGCCATTTTCTCCTCCTTACCCGATGTCCTGTCTGCGGTTCTCACCGCAATTCCTTCTGGTCGTTTCCCATGATACACTTTTCTCTTTATTTTGTAAACAAAAAATCCGTCCATTCCGCGAAAAAACACAAAAAAACACCACAGAAATTTTTCTGTGCGAAACCCTGTTTCTATGATATACTTAAGGACGGGCAGCTTTTCAGGATGCTTACCGCCCCTGAAATATCTGTCATGATCATTCTATAGATAAGGCAATATTCGGAAGCTCTGCCAGGGTGTTCCACATTGCCGGAATAACGAAAGGAGTTTCTTATGTTTCATTCCCATCGTTTTTTGTCACTCATACTTTCAGCCGCGCTGCTCTTCCAGGCCGTCCCCGCCTGTGCAGAGGAAGAAAAGACTTCAGAAACAGGGTTTTTCCTGGATACAGTAATTACAATCACCCTCTATGGAGATAAGGATTCCACCGCCATGAACGGGTGCTTTGATCTGTTAGATCAATATGAGCAAATGCTCAGCCGTACGGTAGAAGGCAGTGATGTATGGAAGATCAATCACAGTAACGGCGAACCCACCGAAGTCAGTGAAGAGACTGCCTGGCTGATCGAAACAGCACTATACTATTCCGAGCTCTCCGATGGTGCTTTTGATATCACCATTACACCACTGGTCGAATTGTGGGACGTACAAAACAAAGCCAGTCTGGTCACCGGGGATGAGACGACGGAGGAAGCGTACGCTTCCGGTCTGATCCCTTCCGAAGAGGAAATCGAAAATGCACTTTTACATATTGATTATACAGCTGTTTCCTGTGAAGGAACGACCGTTACGCTCTCTGATCCGGAAGCGGAAATAGACCTTGGCGGCATCGCGAAAGGATATATTGCTGATTGTCTGGAAGATTATCTGCTCTCACAGGGGATTGAAAGCGCACTGATCAATCTTGGCGGAAATGTGCAGACCGTTGGCACAAAGCCGGACGGCAGCAGCTGGAAAATCGGCATCCAGAAGCCCTTCGGCGGAAGCTCAGATATCATTACCGTAGTGGAATGTACCGGAGAGTCCGTCGTTACATCCGGCACCTATGAGCGCTATTTTGAAATCGACGGGACAATCTATCATCACATTCTCGATCCAAATACCGGCTATCCGGCTGATAACGGTCTCGTCAGTGTCACAATACTGGCTGATTCCTCAACGGTCTGCGATGCTCTGAGTACCACCTGTTTTGTCCTCGGTCTGGAGGATGGTATGGAACTGATCGAGTCCATAGACAATGTAGAAGCGCTTTTTATCACAGAAGACGAAGTTATGTACCGCACAAGCGGATTCCCGGAAGACTGAAAGGAAGCACAGTATCATGCTCCATGAAACACATCCCCTGAACGAAGAAGAAGTTCGACTGATTGAGGATGGTGCACTCGGCACCATCCTTTTACAAAGCGTCGAAAAACAGGGGCAGATGACATCTCCTGCCTCCCCTTTTGCAGCCCCTGCGGAATCCTATCCAGCTGTTGACAGCAAACCATGCAGCAAAGCTTTATCCTGCAGAGACTGTGTCTTCTTCGATATCGAAACCACCGGTCTGTCTGCGGATACAGCCTTTCTCTTTCTGATCGGCTATATCTGCTATGAGAAAAACAGCTGGAATCGCCATCAATTGTGTATTCGCCTGGTACAGGAAGAGAAAACGTTGCTCTCTTCCTTCTTTGAGGCGATAAAAAAGGCGAGATACCTGATTCATTTCAATGGCAATACCTTTGACATTCCTTTTGTTCAGAAACGGGCTGCCGCAAACGGGCTTTTCCCTCCTTTCGAGCGTCTGATTTCCATAGATCTATACCAGCGGTTCCGTGCTCTGCGTAAGGTTTTGAATCTACCTCACATGAATCAGAGTTTTCTGGAAAAATATTCCGGGTGGGAGCGGGAAGATCATCTGAGCGGGAAGGAGGTCGTCTCCGTGTTCTGGCGCTATGCGACTTCGAATACATTCCCCACAAATGAAGCTTCCCTTTCTGTCAGCGATGCGGAAAGCTCCCGGAAGAAACTCTGCCCTGACACAGACTCTCCGGCGCCTTTCGAAGCAGAACAGCTTCTGCTCCGGCACAACCGCGACGATCTGCTCGGTATGGTGCAGATTCTGAGGCTTGAATCGTATCATATGCTCTTTGCCGGCCATATCTGCATCGATAAAGCAGAGACAATCCTGGTTTCAGATTCAGACGCACGTGAATACGAATGCGTGCAGCTCTCCTTCTCCACCATCCAGCCGCTTCCCCATCTGCTGATTCTGACAAAGCCGATTCATGAAAGCCATGCAGCCTCAAAAATCACGCTGTCCGCAGATGGTCAGACCGGAAAACTTACCATTCCTGTTTTTTCCGGGACTCTTCGATATTACCTTCACGACTATAAAAATTACTTCTACCTCCCTCTGGAGCATCAGGTAATCCATAAAAGTATAGCCTCTTATGTTGCAAAAGAATATCGGATACCCGCAAAACCGGACACCTGCTTCATTGAGAGAAGCGGTTGTTTCCTGCCGCTGCCAAACGTCTCCTCTTCATCCGATGCTATTGCTTTTTTAAGGGAACAGCCGCTGTTTCAGGAAAACTACGAAAATAAGGATTTGTATATGGAATATACGAATGAATTCAAGGAGCAGGAAGAGATAGTCGCTTCTTACGCCAGGACACTTCTTGCCTATATAGCGCAGAGGTAAAAAAGGAAAGGGATTTATACCCCTTTCCTCTTTTCATGAAAAATCATTTCATTTATCCGATCGGAAATTTTATCACGGCAAATTTACAGATTCATTCCGGAATACGTTATTCGCATTATTCCTCTTCTGATTCATCCATTGCTGCTTCCTCATCATCTGAAGCCTGTACCGGTGCCTGGTTCTCGATGGCTTTCATGCTCAGGCTGATCTTATGATCCTCGCCATTAAAATCAACCACCTTTGCCTCAATCACCTGTCCTACCTTCAGAATATCGGAAGGCTTATTCACATGATTGTGTGAAATCTGAGAAACATGGAGCAATGCATCCACACCCGGCTCAAGCTCTATAAATGCGCCAAAGTCCGTCATTCTGGCCACTTTGCCCTCTACAATGCTGTCTCTCGCATATTTCTCACCCGCTGTCAGCCAGGGATTCTGATCTGCAAACTTCAGGCTGAGTGCAATCTTGCTGCCATTGATGTCTTTGATCAGAACAGTCAGCTTCTGACCTACTTTAAAGACCTTCTTGGGATTCTCAACATGACCCCAGGACATCTCTGAAATATGGAGGAGGCCATCTGCACCGCCAAGATCTACGAACGCACCAAAATCGGTCACATTCTTTACAACACCATCTACCACATCACCTGGCTGGATGCGTTCAAAGAGTTCCTTCTGCATCTGCTCTTTCCGGGCTACCAGAATCTGCTTGCGGTCGCCAATGATGCGTCTTCTTCTCGGATTAAACTCCGTGATGATGAATTCAATCTCCTGGCCCGCATATTTTTCAAGATTCTTCTCATAAGTATCGGAAACAAGGCTTGCCGGAATAAAGACTCTCGTCCCTTCCACAACAACGCTCAATCCGCCTGTCAGTACCTGTACAACCGGTGCTGTAAGTATTTCCTGAGAATTAAATGCTTCTTCGAGTCTCTTATTGCCTTTCTCTGCAGCAAGACGTTTGTAGGTAAGAACAACCTGGCCGTCGCCATCGTTCACCTTCAAAACCTTCGCTTCCATTTTGTCATTCACCTGGACAAGATTTCGAAGGTCCACATTCGATTCGTTTGTGTATTCGCTTCTGGTAATAATTCCATCTGCTTTATAGCCAATGTTAAGGATGATTTCATCTTCCTTGACATCAATCACAGTCCCTTCGACTACCTCCCCATTATGAATTGTTTTGAATGATTCATCCAACATTTGATCAAAACTCATTTCTGACATGTTTTGATACCTCCTCAATCAATTTATTTGGGGTCGATGCCCCTGCTGTAATGCCTACGCAGCCTATGGATGGCAATAGTCGAATATCCAAATCTTTCATAGTTTGTATATATAAAGTATTTGCACATTCCGTCTTACATATCTCGAACAACTTGCGTGTATTCGAGCTATGGGTACCTCCTATCACGATCATACAATCCGCTTTGCCCGCTATTGTACGGGCTTCTGACTGGCGTTCCTCAGTCGCGCTGCATATCGTACACATGACATCTGTAGTATCATAACGCATTTTTAAAAGAATTTCAACTAATTTATCAAATTTCTTGTAATTAAATGTCGTTTGCGAAACGATGGAAAGAGATCGTCCGGGCAAAGGGCGGAATTTTTCCGCTTCCTCTTCCGTACCGATCACGCTCACAGGTCCATCCGCCCATCCTTTGATTCCTTCCACCTCAGGATGTCCGTCATTTCCAATGATGACAATCTCATTTCCGGCTGCGCTTTTCTCTCCCACAATCCGATGAATCTTTTTGACAAATGGACAGGTCGCGTCAACCATGTGAAGGCCGTTTTCCTCAATTTTTCTGTAAATTCGCCGAGGAACACCATGCGAGCGGATAATCACTGTCCCTTCCTTCACCTGAGAAAGCTCATCCTCGCTGTTGATTACCCGGACTCCTTTTTCAGAAAGCTCCCGCACGACTTCTTCATTGTGAATTATCGGGCCATATGTATAAATCGGCTTATGTCCTTCCTCTATCTGTCGATAGACCTGATCAACCGCTCGTTTCACACCAAAACAGAAACCGGCGGTTTTCGCAACAATCACTTCCATCTTTTTCTCCTAACCCGGATGCTCCAAATCAGAACCAGGCCAACCCGTTTGCTCAGCCTCCCGGCCAGCGACCGGAGGAAATTCATCTGAAACAGACAAATTCAGCACACTTCTCCGGGATTCGACAGCAGCTCATCATATATCTCATCCACCAATGCATGCACATCTGTCCGCGGAATTTCCTTGCAAATACTCTTCACCAGCAAAACAAGGAGCTGGGAGCGTAATTCTTCCTCCGTCTTCTGCCGGTCTCCGTTCAAAGCGATAATCGCGCCGCGTCTCCGGTCTATCGATGCAAACCCCTCATCCCGAAGCACAGCGTAAGCCTTATTCACCGTATGCATATTAATACCGATATCTCCCGCCATCTGCCGTACAGATGGAAGCGGATCCCCCTCCCGAATCATTGACCGCGCAATCCCGAGCACGATCTGATTTCGAAGCTGCATATAAAGTGCTTCTTCACTCTGGAAGTCTATCTCTATCAGCATTTTCCCACTCCTTTGTATTTCTCTCCCATAATCACCTTTTTAAAATGTAGCTATTCAAAACAGCAGGCCGCAGGTCTACGCTCCGCTTCGGTCGTCGCTAAGCGGACGTCCACTGGACGTCCAGCGACGCCTGCATGCAGGCTATATACCGCTAACGCGCCATATGTCTGTGGCTTGTTCTAAACTGTTACTTTAAAATTAAAGATCAATATAATCAATATCAACCTCACCGGTACCACCTGGCAAATCTTTCGGTGACTCATATCGCGGTTTTTCCTGAGGCTGCGCATATTCCGGCATCCGTTTCGCCTGACTCCTGGCTTTCGAGGGTTTCGGAACCGTTGTTGGATCATCCACATTCTGTTGTCCATTCAGCGAATTCTCCTGCTCGTAGAAAGAATCCCGGCCTGTACGGTCAAAAGCATCCTCCTCATCCAGCTCCTGCGGCTGCTGATGTCTGGTATCTTCTACGATTACCGGTTTCTTTTCTTTTTTCTTTTTCCCTTTTTTCTGTTTTGCCTCTTTTTTCGGTTTTTCTTCTTCCTTCTTCGGTGCCTGGCGCCCGGAAGAGTAATTCAGGCCTTTGTAATTCTTCAGTTCTGATTTCAAGTCTTTGTTCTTTAAAAGAAGATTAATCACAATAAACAAAAGTACGACACACAAAGCAATCATGCCATACAGAATCTTCATTAAAAGCTCCACCCGGTCGCGATAGGAGCTGGTCTCCGCCTTCAGTGTAGAAATCGTATTTTGTGCTTCCTCAAGTGTTTCCCGTGCTACGCTCACATAACGGGAATCTTCCGTCTCAGCCTCTGTCTCGGTCTGCACTTCCGTCTCGGTCTGCGGCTCCGTCTCTGCTTCTGCGGCTTCCGCTGTGACATAAAGATAATACGTATAGGCATCACCGTTCTCTGCAACGACCACGATAGAGACGGTTGTCGAGCCATCCGTCAGATCCGTTCCGCCGATGCTGTCAATATATGCCGCGCTGTTCGATGGGGTAGGACTCAATGTCAGCGAAGTAGTCCCAGCAGGAACCGTCACTTCATATTCCGTCGTACCATAAGCAAATTCCGGAGATACAACCGCTCCCTCCGTCGTAATGCCCAGCGACGACAGCGAATTATCTGCTGACAGGCTGTCAGCAGACACAAACGTGCTGCAAAGCCACATCGCTGCGGCAAGCAAAAGCAGAACCGCCCCGATCTTTTTCTTACTTATATTTTTCATAGATGATAGCATTTTCATTTATACTCTCCTTATTGCTCACCGGACTGCCTCACACAGCTGTCTGTTTCCACACGCCGGAAGGGGCCGCCGGTGTTTTGTATCTGATCAGCTAAGCCTCATCAATCGCTTTTCCGATATCATGACGATAATATTTATTTGCGAAGGAAATCCAGTTCACCGCATCGTAAGCATTCGCCCGGGCAGCCTTTAGGTCAGCACCAGTCGCAGTCACACCCAGTACACGCCCCCCATTCGTCACGATCTCTCCATCTTTTTGGGCTGTGCCCGCATGGAATACATAATAACCATCCTTTCCGTGGAAAGAATCAAGTCCCTCTATCTTCAGTCCCTTTTCGTAATGAACCGGATATCCATCCGATGCAAGCACTACACAAACAGCCGCATTGTCCGCAAATTCCAGGTCAACCTGGTCCAGTGTCCCGTCAATACAGGCTTCAAAAACTTCTATAATATCAGTTTTCATGCGCGGCAGGACAACCTGCGCCTCCGGATCCCCAAAGCGGGCATTGTACTCAAGCACCTTCGGGCCATCCGCGGTCAGCATCAGTCCAAAGAAAATGATACCTTTAAACGGGCGGCCTTCTTTCGCCATCGCGTCAACGGTGGGCTGATAAATATGCTTCTGGCAATATGCATCGATTTCTTTCGTATAGAATGGACTTGGTGAAAAAGTCCCCATACCGCCGGTGTTCAGACCGGTATCCCCATCTCCTGCACGTTTATGATCCTGAGCGGAAGTCATTGGTTTAATCGTCTTGCCGTCCACATAAGAAAGCACTGAGACCTCCCGCCCCGTCATAAACTCCTCAATCACCATACAATTCCCGGCACTGCCAAACTTTTTGTCGAGCATAATTTCCTTCACGCCGGCCTTTGCCTCTTCGAGAGTATTGCAGATCAGCACGCCCTTCCCGAGAGCCAGCCCGTCCGCCTTCAGAACAATCGGAAGTCTGGCTGTATCCAGATAGTGAAGCGCCGCATCCGCGTCTGTAAAGCTCTCATACGCGGCCGTCGGGATGTCATATTTTTTCATCAGGTCCTTCGAAAACGCCTTTGACCCTTCCAGGATCGCTGCATTCTTTCGCGGTCCGAAAATACGCAGCCCCTGTTCTTCAAACACATCGACAATGCCGCCGACAAGCGGATCGTCCATACCAACCACTGTCAGATCAATCTGCTTTTCCTTTACGAATGCTGCCAGACGATCAAATTCCATCGCACCGATCGCCACACATTCTGCATATTCCGCAATCCCCGCATTTCCCGGAGCACAGTAAATCTTGTCCACACGCGGACTCTGCGCAACTTTCCACGCAATCGCATGCTCTCTGCCACCGCTGCCTATGATTAAAACTTTCATTTTTTTCCTCCTGCCTGTATACTTCCATCTGACCTGTGATTTACTCTTCGAAAATCACACGTCTGCCTTCCACCCGTATTTTCTCATTCGCAATCAGATGAATTGCCTGTGGAAGAATCACCCACTCTGCCTGCTCCATCACTCTGCGCTGCAGCACCTCCGGCGTATCTCCCTGCTTCACTTCAACCGCTTTCTGTAAAATAATCGGACCCGTATCCGTACCGCCATCTACAAAATGTACCGTCGCTCCGGTCACCTTCACGCCGCGCGCAAGCGCCTGTTCATGCACCTTCAACCCATAGTAGCCGGTACCGCAGAACGACGGAATCAGAGCCGGATGAATATTGATGATGCGATTCGGAAAAGCATCGACCACACATTGCGGAATGACCACCAGGCAGCCGGCCAGAACCACAAGGTCAGCGCCTGACTCCCGCAAAAGCTTCAGCAGCGCCTGATCAAACAATTCCGGTTCCGGATATTGCTTTCTGGTAATACACGCTGTCTCAATTCCGGCCTTTCTGGCGCGTTCCAGAGCGAAAGCCTTTGTACTGTTGCTGATGACACGCACGACTTTGGCGTTGGTAATCCTTCCCGCATCAATCGCGTCAAGAATCGCCTGAAGATTTGTTCCTCCACCGGAAACCATCACTGCGACTTTTAACATAAGTCTACTCCTTTTTCCCCTGCTTCTGCAATGCCAATCTCATATACCGTCTCACCCGCAGCTGTAATCGCAGCTTTTGCCTTTTCCACATCTGCCGGATCAACCGCCACCGCCATACCAATGCCCATATTATAGGTATTATACATCATATGTTCTTCTATTTCACCTTTTTTTGCCAGTAAATCAAAAATGGGCGGAATCGGATAGCTGTCCTTTCTGATCACCGCGCGTATCCCATCCGGAAGCATTCTCGGCACATTCTCGTAGAAACCACCACCAGTGATATGGCTGCACGCCTTTACACGAACGCCTGCTTCCTTCACCGCGCGGAGCGCCTTTACATAAATGCGCGTTGGTGTCAGCAGCGTTTCTCCCAGTGTAGCTCCCAGTTCCTCATAATATGTGGACAGCGCTTCCTTTTCCATCGGGAACACTTTGCGCACAAGCGAAAAGCCATTGCTGTGAACGCCTGAAGAAGCAATCCCCAGAATCACATCTCCTGCCTTGAGGTCTGCACCGGTGATGAGATCCTTTTCATCGACCACTCCCACTGCAAATCCAGCCAGATCGTATTCCTCCTCTGGCATCAGACCCGGATGCTCCGCGGTCTCCCCGCCGATCAGTGCCGCCCCGGACTGTGCACAGCCTTCCGCTACACCACTGACAATCTCTGCGATCTTCTCCGGTATGTTTTTCCCACACGCGATGTAATCCAGGAAAAAAAGCGGCTCACCGCCCGCACAGGCGATGTCATTCACACACATCGCGACACAATCGATCCCAATCGTATCATGCTTATCCATAAGAAATGCCAGCTTCAGCTTCGTACCGACTCCATCTGTCCCGGAAACCAGCACCGGATTCTCCATCTTTTTGACTGCATCCATGGAAAAAGCGCCGGAAAAACCGCCGATATTCGTCAGCACCTCCGGGCGCATCGTCTTTTTAATGTGTTCCTTCATAAGCTCTACCGAGCGATATCCTGCCTCAATGTCAACTCCTGCATTTTTGTAATCCATATCGTCCTCCCATATTGACTGCCTGCATCCATTCCAGATTCGCCTTTTATTTATAATGAAGGATTCTGCTCAGCTTTTGGCATATCCCTTATATCCGGTTTCCTGTAATTTTGCGTCCTTCGCCTCGACCTGCTCCTTCAGCTCCTGCGCGTAATCCTTTACCTTCTGCAAAAGCTCCGGATCAGAGGTTGCCAGAATCTTTGCCGCCAGGATCCCTGCGTTTGCTCCGCCGTTGATCGCTACCGTCGCCACAGGTATCCCTGTGGGCATCTGTACGATCGAATAAAGAGAATCTCTGCCGCCAAGTGAAGTCGTATGCATCGGGATGCCAATCACAGGCATTGGAAAAATCGCCGCACACATGCCTGGCAGATGCGCCGCCATTCCTGCTCCTGCGATAATCACCCTGAAGCCTTTCTCTTCCGCCGTCTTCGCGTATTTATAAAATACGTCCGGCTCTCTGTGTGCGGAAATAATGGTCATTTCATAATCAATGCCAAACTTTTCAAGCATATCCGCTGCCTTGCTCATCACAGGCATATCGGAATCACTGCCCATCACAATACCAACCTTTGCCATTCTAATTGCTCCTTTCTGTATACAAACAAACCGCAACCGTTTAGATTCTACCTGCTAAATGGGGGATTGTCAATCATTTCAGTATTTCCCCGTGCGATTGGAATGTTTATCAAATGTTAAAGTTATAGTCATCGGCAATATTCATCGGTGGCTTCCACTTATCTAGCTGACTGTAGACATACGCAAAATCCGGCGTGCCCATAAGATCATACGGCGTAGCCTGGTAGACATAATAATTCAGCCAGTTCGTATAAAGGTTATTCGCGTGGGAACGCCACATCAAAAGTGGTTTGACGGAAGGATCGTCATCCCTGTAATAATTCTTCGGAATTTCAATCGGAAGATTCTTTTCGAGATCGCGGTGGTATTCCCCGTCAAGAGTCACCCGATCGTATTCCGGATGCCCCATAATAAAGATTCTGCGGCCACCGTCCGCCATCGCAAGAAACATTCCCGCTTCATCGGATTCAGCCAGAATCGTGATCTCCTTCACTTTGCGGATCTCCTCAATCGGAACCTCTGTATGACGCGAATGCGGTGCCAGAAACATATCATCAAATCCCCGCACGAGAGGGATCTTCCGGTTTTTTACCCGGTGCCAGAAAAGGCCGAACATTTTTTTGTCCAGAAGCCGTTTCTGAAGACCGTAATAGTGATAGAGAGCCGCCTGGGCCGCCCAGCACAGATAGATGACAGACGTCACATGCATATTCGTCCAATCCATAATTTCCGTCAGTTCCCGCCAGTAATCGACGTCCTCAAATTCCATCATCTCAACAGGGGCTCCTGTTATGATCATACCGTCAAATCTCTGATTGCGAATTTCAGAAAATTCCACATAAAACTTATTCAAGTGGCTCATGGACGTATTTTTGGATTCATGTGAAGTCACTTTCACAAACGTTACCTCAACCTGAAGCGGCGTATTTGACAAAGAGCGCAGAAGCTGCAGCTCTGTCTCTTCCTTCAGCGGCATCAGATTCAGAATCGCAATATGAATCGGACGGATGTTCTGGTGAAGCGCAAGGCTCTCATCCATCACAAAAATATTCTCCCGCTCCAGAATTTCCTTTGCCGGGAGCTCCTTCTGTACCTTAATCGGCATCTGTCGACCCCTCCTTATTTCTGTCCTGTCTTAATCATTTGCCAGGTTTTCCCCACACATCCCCAGAAAATCCGCCTCTGAAAGGATCGGAATACCCAGCTCTTTCGCCTTTTTATTCTTCGTCGAGGCGGAGGCCGTATCATTATTAATCAGGTAATCCGTCTTTCCGGTAACGCTCCCTGTCACCTTCCCACCCCGCTCTTCAATAAATACTTTCAGCTCATTGCGGTTCGCAAACTGCTCTACACTGCCGGTAATCACAAAGGTTTTGCCGGAGAGTCTCTGTTGTTCGCTCCCGGATGAAAGATCCGGTTTTTCCACCTCAAGCTCCGGCAGGAGCTGATCCAATGTCTGCTGATTATCCGGATCCTTAAAATAATCCACCACGGAGGCCGCAATCACCTCGCCAAGTCCCTCAATTTCTGCGAAACGTTCTGCCGAAGCGGAACGGATCTGATCAAGCTCATACGCAAAAGAATGGCAGATCAGCTTTGCGTTCGCCACGCCAATGTTTGGAATGCCCAGTCCGCAGATCAGCCGCGGCAGCGTCGTTTTCCTGGCCCGTTCCGTACTCTGAAGCAGATTGGCAAAAGATTTTTCTCCGAAGCCCTCCATCTGGACGATCGCGTCCCGATGCTCCGCCAGGTGAAAAACATCCGCAAAGGTATGAATAAAGCCATGCCCGATCAGCTTTTCCAGAGTCGCCTCCGAAAGCCCTTCTATATTTAAAGCCTCGCGGCTGACAAACAGTGTGAAGGATTTTATTTTCTTCGCACTGCATTTTTCATTGGTACAGTACAGCGTTTCAACGGTGTCCGCTTCCCGCATCGAGGCAGACCTGATTTCCGTTGCACCTCCACAGGCGGGACAGAACTTCGGTATCTCTACATTGTCGCTTTTTGTCAGATTTTCCGCAATTTGCGGAATGATCATATTCGCCTTATAGACCAGAATCCGGTCTCCAATCCCAAGCTTCAGAGATCTTAAAATACTGATATTGTGAACGCTTGCCCGGCTGACTGTACTGCCTTCCAGCTCCACCGGTTCGAAAATCGCAACCGGATTGATCAGACCAGTGCGCGACGGGCTCCACTCGATTGCCTGAAGATGCGTCTCCATCGTTTCATCTTTCCATTTAAACGCAATCGAGTCACGTGGAAATTTCGCCGTACGCCCTAATGAACGTCCATAGGCAATATCATCATAAAGCGCCACAAGCCCGTCCGAAGGCACCTCATAATGCTGTATTTTTTCCGCAAACCACTGCACCGTCTCCGGAACCTGCGCCGCAGTCACCTTCTTATACTCTACTGTTTCAAATCCCTGACTTTTCAGCCAGTTCAGCTGTTCGCCTCTGGAGTTGTGGAATTCAACCCCCTCTGCCTTTACGAGTGCAAACGCATAAAAACGAACATGGCGCCTGGCTGTAATCTCATTGTTCAGCTGACGTACAGAGCCGCTGCACAGATTCCGCGGATTTTTATAGCGGGCATCCACATCCTCAATCTCCTCGTTAATCCTTTGAAAGTCCTGGTAGGTGATAATCGCTTCTCCACGCAGCACCAGTTCCCCCTGATAAGGGATTCGGAGGGGGATATTCCGGAATACTCTCGCGTTATTTGTAATCACCTCTCCGACCTCACCATTTCCACGGGTAACAGCCTTCGCCAGAATCCCCTCCTGATAAGTCAATACCACAGTCAGGCCATCCAGCTTCCAGGAAAGCAATATCTCATGGTCACCCGCAAACTCTGCCAGAGCCCCGGGGGACTTCGTTTTATCCAGAGAAAGCATCGGTGCCCCATGCCGTTCCTTTGGCAGGGCATCCAGCGCCTCAAATCCGACGGATACCGTTGGGCTGCCTGCAAGTACAGTACCAGTCTCTCTTTCCAGCTGAACCAGCTCATCATACAGACGATCATATTCGAGGTTACTCATAATCTCATCATCTGACTGATAATATGCTCTCGACGCCTCTGTCAGCAAGGCGGAAAGCTCCTTCATCCGTTCCAGCTTCTGATTCATGTCTTTTTCCCTCTCATTCCAGGATTTTCCGAACCGCGAAGCAGCACGTTAAGCCGCGCATACTCACTCCGGCTGACCTGCCGGAATTCGCCGGGTTTCAAATCTCCCAATTCAATATTCATTACCCGCACCCGCACCAGCTTCGTTACCTGATAGCCAAGTGCCGTACACATACGGCGAATCTGCCGGTTCAATCCCTGCGTCAGAATAATCCGAAAGCGGTTCTTCCCTGCCAGAGACACCTGGCACGGACGGGTCGTCACATGCAGTTCTTCCAGATATACACCCTGTGAAAGTGCTTCCAGAAAGTCCGGACGTATTTCCCGATTCACCGTCACCACGTACTCCTTTTCGTGGTAATTCCCGGCACGCATAATTTTATTCAGAATATCTCCGTAGTTTGTCAGCAAAAGAAGGCCTTCTGAATCTTTATCCAGCCTGCCGATGGAGAAAACCCGTTTCGGATAATTCAGGACATCATAAATCGTCCTGTCTCCCCAGCGCCTGTCCGTCGTACAGACCACTCCCGCGGGTTTGTTCATGGCAAGCAAAATCAGCTCCCGCTCTGGCGTGACCCCTTTTCCATCTACCGCAACCTTCTGCCTGTGGGATATTTGCTGTCCCAGCAGAGCCTTCTGCCCATCCACAGATACGCGGCCGGCTTCAATCAGACGATCCGCCTCACGCCTTGAACAGAAACCGGCATCGCTCAGATATTTATTCAGGCGGATAAATTCCCCGCTGTTTTTTTTCATTCCTTCCCGCATATGCTTACACCCTATCCTGTATTCAGCAGCGCCATACATCATTCAGACGCTGAAGTCTACTATATCACATCAGAACTTTTCAGACAAGAAAAAGAAAAGGGAGCAATGAAATTCTTCATCACTCCCATGCATCATTCGCTGCCGCTTCAGCCTACCGCTGAAAGGTACTCTGTCATCACATAGCCTTCTACCGTGCTTCCGGTTGAATCAATGTAGGAAATTCTTGACCATCCACTGTCCAGATTCTCCAATACCTCCACCTGCGATCCCGCTACCAGAGAACTGAGCTTCTCGCTGTCCGCGGACGCTTCGCTGCGGACATTTACACCAGTACTCGCTCCAATCTGCATCGTTCCAAGCGTCCCATCCGAGCTGGTATCCGAAGAACTGTCATCCGAATCATCATCCGAACTGCTCGTTGTCGTGCGGGATTCAATATACTGCGCCAGATCCTCATCCGCTTCACATCTTTCAGTCAGCGTCTCACTGACATCCGCAATCAATGCCTGCACATCCGAATCCTTCTGCCGTTCCTGTACATAGGCCGTAATCTCGGAGGTATAATCGCTGGTCTGCACCACCAGAAGGGTACCATCCGAATCCGGCTGCACATACATCTCTCGCAGAGTCGGCGCCTGTGTCTCAATACCGGTCAGCTTCAGCTCCATATAAACATATACCACATAGGATCCTTCCGTCAGCCCCGACTTGGAATAAGTCATAATATCATTATAAGACTCCACTGCGGTATCCATCGCCTCCACCGTCGCGCGCGCACTTTCGTCAAAGGTCTTCCCACACAAGGTCTCCAGCGTATCGAAATCCTGGTCGCCGATCGCCATCCAATAGGAAGTGGCAAGCTCCAGCAGATCCTCCTGATCCCTGACAAGCGCTTCCTCCGTATCATCCGCCGCTGTCTCCTCTTCGGTCTGGGCGTCGGTCTGCTGCTCCACATTTTTCTGAGAACTGTTCGACGAAGATGTGCCGATGTGTGTTACCAGGCGCACCGCAAAGACAGCAATAATAATCAGTAAAAGAATCACCAGTCCCAAAAGAATATAGCGAAGATTGTCTGATATCCACTCTCTGATGTCATCTAACATAGATTTCTGCTCCTCCCTGTTTCCGTGTACTGTCACGTTCCTCTTCTGTATATACACGATCACTTTATTTCCGGATTTTATCCGATCTTGCATGCAACAATTCTAAAAAAAAGAAAAACCTGCTTCTCTCATTCAATTTTCAGAATAATAGCACATAAACTATATGTTAGTTTAGCATATTTACTGAAATATGTAAACACTATTTTCTTAAGAGAATCTAAATTTTACATGAGAAAACAGTTGAAAAATATGGGCGAATAAGGTAGAATACAAAAGATCATGCGATACAATATATGGAGGAGAACGAAAAAATGATTGTTGCAGGTGATTTCAGAAATGGCATTACAATTGAGATGGACGGCAGTATTTACCAGATTATCGAGTTTCAGCATGTGAAACCGGGCAAAGGTGCCGCATTTGTCAGAACCAAATTAAAAAATATTATCAGCGGCGGTGTGGTAGAGAAGTCTTTCCGTCCGACCGAGAAGTTCCCTACAGCCCGTATTGACCGCGTAGAGATGCAGTACCTCTACTCAGACGGAGATCTTTATTATTTCATGAACACAGAGACCTACGACCAGATCGGTTTAAACAGTGAAGCGATCGGGGATTCTCTGAAGTTTGTCAAAGAAAATGAGATGGTAAAGGTTTGCTCTCACAATGGCAACGTATTTGCCGTGGAGCCGCCTCTCTTCGTAGAGCTTGAAGTGACCGAGACAGAGCCGGGCCTGAAGGGAGATACCGCAACAGGCGCTTCCAAGCCGGCGACTGTTGAGACGGGAGCGATCGTCTATGTTCCGCTGTTTGTCAACACAGGGGACAGGCTCAAGATTGACACACGTACAGGTGAATATCTCTCCCGTGTGTGATCTGTTTTTAAGGAGCAGTCCGGATTCTGCACCGCTTTCGACGCATCGTTTATAACATAGTTCATAAGAAACGGAAACATCGTATGGAATCAGCTGGATGCCATACGATGTTTTTTTGTAGCAGTTACCATAATTGTATTATTTCACATCATTTTATTTTATTAAATTAATTTCGAAATTATACTTGATTTGTGTGACTTTACATGCTATAATCTGCGCTGTAGCAATTAACATTCAGCAACAGGAAAGGTGGTAATCATTGAACTACAGCCAGTTTTTAGAAACCATTACAAAAGAAGTCCGGGAGCGCACGGACCCTGAGGCCAGTATTCACATCAGCCAGTATCAAAAGATCAATCTGCCGATGATGGACGGTATGACCATCCTGCTCCCCGGAGAAAACACCGCGCCAACGATCTACCTGGATTCCCTGTATCAGGAATATCTTGACGGCGCCAGCCTTCCCGGACTGGCAGAAAAAATTCTCGCTTTCCACACCGAGAACCAGAAGATCCGGACCTGCGACCTCTCTTTCTATACAAAGTTCGAACAGGCATGCAAACACATCGTCTGTCGTCTGGTAAATTATGAGATGAATCAGTCGCTTCTGGAACACGTCCCGTATCTCCGTTTCCTGGATCTGGCGATCGTCTATTACTACGAGATGGAAAACAGTTCCTTCGGACGCTCCAGCATCCTCGTGCGGGATGCGCACTTAGAAACCTGGGACACAGATGTCCGTCAGCTGCACGCCATCGCAGTTCACAATACCCGCATCCTGCGCCCATACCGGATCGGGACGATGGATATGCTCGAAGAGATCACACACGTGACGCTTCCCCCACGTGATCCGGAAGCGCCCTGTATGTACATCCTTACCAACGAACAGCTGAGCTTTGGTGCCGTCAACATCATCTACAACGATATTCTTCGTTCCGTCAGTGACAAAATCGGAGGCGACTTCTATGTCCTCCCAAGCAGTATCCACGAATGTCTGATTCTTCCTGTCTCCAACTGGAATGACAAAGAACCTCACAAACTCCAGAACATCGTAAGAGAAATCAATCAGAAATATGTTTCCATCGAAGAAATTCTCAGCAATCAGATCTATCGTTACAGCCAGGTTGCTGACAGTCTGTGTCTCGTTTCCTGTAAGCAGACAACACATTAAGAAACAGGTATGAAAAAAGGGGAGCGAACGCTCCCCTGCCTGATCAGCTTATAAAAAACGCACCTGAAGGGATTCGAACCCCTGACACGTGGTACCGGAAACCACTGCTCTATCCCCTGAGCTACAGGTGCAATCCGTACACAGTTTCCTGCGCACGGTTGTCATTCTATCACACTTTTTTTATTTTGTAAAGGAAAAAGTTGTCCGTTCTCATGCTTACCAGCGCCTTACCAGCGCACCAGACACGCCGCGCTGGACAGACCTCCGCCAAAGGCCACCATGACAATCAGGTCTCCCCTTTGGAACTTCCCGGCGCGATTCCACTCATCCAGCACCAGCGGAATGCTGGCAGCGGAAGTATTGCCATACTTTTGAAGATTCACGCAAAAATGATCCGCCGGCACACCCTTCAGACGTCTGGAAGCACTGTCGATGATACGCTTATTCGCCTGATGCGGTACCACCCAGTCCAGATCCTCTTCCTGAAGTCCGGCCTTTGCCAGCACCTCATCCACCCGTTTGGGCAGATTGCTCACCGCAAATTTATAGGTCTCCTGTCCATCCATAAAAATAAGCGGAAGCTTTTCTTCTTTCTCCAGCCAGGGAGAAATCCCGTTTTTTGTGGGGATCGCGATCACCTCATCGCCGCCCGCTGTGACAAAGGAGGACGCCAGATAATGATCCCCCGGCTCCAGCACCGCAGCTCCCGCTCCATCCCCGAATAGCACGGCGGTAGATCGGTCGTGCCAGTTCACAATACGGGACATAGCTTCTGCTCCGATAATCAGCATCTTACGGATACCTCCGCGCGCAAAAAAAGCAGCCGCAGTATCCATCAGATAAATCCAACCGGTGCAGGCCGCGCTCAGATCCATACAGGGGCATTGTGCACCAAGCTCCCGCTGCACCAGAGCGGCCATGGATGGACATATGTATTCACCACTGATCGTAGCACAGAGAATCATGTCAATCTCATCCGGAGAAGCATCCGCATTTTCCAATGCATTCCGTGCAGCCTGAATCGCGAGATCAGAAGTCGTCTCCGTCGTACAGATATGCCTTTGCTCGATCCCGCTCCGGCTTCGTATCCACTCGTCACTGGTATCCAGGAAAACCGTCAGGTCATCGTTCGTCACAACACGGGACGGCACACAGCTCCCCGTACCTGTGATCCGAAAGCTCTTCGGTGCGGCAGAGCTTCTCTCTGTCTGGTACTTATGCTTCTTATTCTCTTCTGTCAGATTCATCTCTGTCATAAAATTCTGTCTCCTGATTCTTTTTATTTCTCGAAGGTCTGGTTTATTGTATCTCATTATCCGAAATACGACAAGTTAAAAATGAAGTTTTCATTGTAAATTAAATCTGCCTATAGTAAAATAGCAGAATATTCAAACGCTGGACAAAAAAAGAATACCTCTCACTGCACACGATCCGCGCAGTGAGAGGCAACAGGATTCATACGAAGGGAGAATCTATGCAAAAACCGAAACACTCCTCCGGGCACCTTTACAGGCAGACCACTTCCAGCCAAATCTCTCATCACACAGCACAACATCCAAAAGGAAACATGCGCTGCCGTACAAGGCTTGCCATTCACTCCTTGCTGCTTGTTATTCTGCTCCTCGCAAATACTGCTGCCTCTTACTATTCTCCCATTCTTGACCTGTATCTTGGCAATTACTCCTCCAGCGCCTCATCAGAAGAAAAAGAAGCGACAGCAGAAGCCTCTGCCGAGCTGACTCTTCAAATACAGGCAGAATCCACCGTGCTGCTCCAAAATAACGATAAAACTCTGCCGCTTAGCGAAAGCATCACAAAAGTCAATGTCTTTGGCTGGGCTTCCACACAATGGCTGGGCGGCGGCAGCGGCTCCGGAGGTGTTTCCGGGGTTGAGACAGATCTGCTGCAGGCGCTTACCGATTACGGCATTTCATATAACACCAGTCTGACGAAAATGTATCAGAACTTTGCCGCCAAACGCGACTATACCGATTCCTTAAACGCCTCCCCTGAGGAATGCTGCCGTCTCTACGAGCCTGCCATTGATGACACAGACTATTACAGCGAGGCACTCCTTGCGGAGGCCAAAAGCTGGTCTGACACGGCGATAGTCGTCATAGGGCGTTTTTCCGGCGAGAGCATCGACCTGCCATCTGTACAATATAAAATCACCGATCAGAGCGGCTCAGTCACTGTAGATGATTCCCGCACGTATCTGAATCTGTCCACAGAAGAAATTGCGCTTCTGGAATACGTCGGAAGCACTTATGAGAATGTAATTGTCCTGCTCAATACCGGTAATGTCATGGCAGTCGGTGAAATCGAGACCATTCCCGGTGTAGACGCCTGCCTGCTGGTCGGACTGACCGGTGCTTCCGGCGCCTCTGTCCTGCCCTCCATCCTCTGGGGCGAAATCTCCCCTTCCGGAAAAACAGCCGATACCTGGGCCTATGACCTTTCCTCATCCGCCGCCTATGCCAATGCAGGCGAAGATGGCACAGGAAGTTACACCAACGCCTCCGGTTATTACCCGAATAATGGCACTACCAACGTCAGTCTGGGAAATGGCACTGCCTACGACCAGGTCAGCTACATTGATTACACCGAAGGAATTTATGTCGGCTACCGCTGGTATGAAACCGCAGACACAGAAGGATTCTGGGATGAAACAGAAACCATATACGGTTCCGGCTATGATGGAGTCGTCCAATATCCGTTTGGATATGGTCTGAGCTATACCAGTTTTGAATGGGAAGTCCTCGATGCGCCGACGGATGGCACCCGTCTGGACGCCGATACCAGGCTGAGTATCACCGTGCGTGTGACAAACACCGGAGATACTGCCGGAAAAGACGTCGTTCAGCTGTACTTTTCCGCCCCATACACAGCCGGCGGCATAGAAAAATCGTCCGTAGAGCTTGCCGCATTCGCAAAAACATCTCTGCTTGAGCCAGGAGAAAGTGAAGAGGTTACGCTCATCTTTCAGGCGGAAGACATGGCTTCCTATGACTGTTACGATGCCAACGACAACGGTTTTGCCGGATACGAGCTGGAAGCCGGCGAATATCAGATCACCCTTCGGCGCGACGCCCACACCATAGCCAGCTGTGAAAAGGCTGTCATCCGCTGCGTCCTGAATGAAGGCATATACTATGAATCAGACTCCTCAACAGGAAATACGGTCAGCAATAAATTTACCGGGGAAGACGCTATCGATGGCGTAAGCCTGGATGGCAGCGATTCTGACCAGGAAATCATCTGGCTGACACGTGCGGATTTTGCAGGCACCTTTCCGACTGAAAATGTCGAGAGCCGTGCCATGCCCGAATCCGTTGCCAGCTGCAATCTTTACACGGAAGAAATGGCGGAAAACTGGATGGATCCGGAAGAGGAACCCATTACCACAGGCGCAGACAATGGACTTCTGATTGAAGAAAACGGCGTCACCACAGAACTTGGCTACCAGCTTGGAGCAGATTACAATGATCCGCTCTGGGAGGATTTGCTTGATCAGCTGACAATCAGCGAAATGACCGAGCTTGTTACACATGCCTATTCCCACACAGCCGCTTTGGAGAGTGTCGGAAAAGAAGCCGCCAGGGAACTGGATGGCCCTTCCCAGATCGGCGGATTTATCGGTTCAGATACCGGCACCGGATTCCCCAGTGAGAGTACGCTAGCGCAATCCTGGAATACAGACCTCGCACGCCAGATGGGTCGCGCCATCGGCACAGAAGCCCTGCAATCCGGGATCAGCGGCTGGTACGCTCCCACCGCGAACCTCCATCGCACGCCGTTGGGCGGACGAAACTACGAATATTTTTCCGAAGACAGCCTGCTCACCGGCGAATTCTGTGGCAATATCGCAGCCGGTTCCCTCGAAGCAGGCTGCTACTGCTACATCAAGCATTTTATCTGCAATGACCAGGAAGCGGATGTCTACCGCGATGGTGTCTATACCTGGATGACAGAGCAAACCCTGCGCGAACTGTATCTTACTCCTTTCCAGATCGCGATCGAAGATTATGGCGCGACCGGAATCATGACCTCCTACAATCGTCTGGGAGCCGTCTGGAGCGGAGGCAGTGAAGCACTGCTGACCGGAATCCTGCGAAATGAATGGAACTTCCAGGGAGCGGTCATCACGGATTACAGCGATCACCATTCCTACATGAACGGCGACCAAATGCTTCGGGCGGGCGGAGACCTCTGGATGGACGGCTGCGGCGGTACCTTCCAATACGAAACGGAATCCAACAGCTTCCGGCAGGCACTGCGACGCGCTGCAAAGCATGTGCTTTATATGTATCTGAACGCCCGCGTCGTCAACCGCGAATACGCGGCATCCATCGGAGACGAAAGCATACTGCGTCCAATCGTGCAAAAAGGAATCTCTGTCTGGAAAATCCTCTTATGGGGATTGATGGTGATAGACCTGGCATCGATGTTGCGGGTTATCGCGCACATGATTCATTCTGGAACTCAGCCAGACCGCAACTCATAATTTCTCACTCCCCCACAACAGATTTTTATCACAAATAGAAAAATGCTCCTGTGTCTTAAAAACTTTTTTTCTCGTACAGGTTATGTCCCATTGGGATAAATTATAGTATCAGCAAAATATGGGGTTAATACGGCGGGGCATTTTTGCTCCGCCGATTCATTGTCAGTGTGCAGACGTTACAGATTTGCCAGAAAACTTGTCTACCTCTTTTCAAGAATGTCTGATTCTATGAAATTCTCCGGCATTTTCACAATCTTTGGCAAACCCAGAATGCCAAAGATGGAACGCGGGCGAATATAAAGATATTTCCGATATGGTTCACAAACTGCTCTCACACTCATTAGGGATGGTTTCGCACCTTTATCCGGAAACAGGGCGAGCAATTTTTTTCCAATTTTCACAACCGTGCCAGGTAATGCGGAATCCTGTCCAAACATAATATTCGTACCGCTCATACCCGGATGCACCAGTACGGCTTCGAGTCCCTCTTCATTCATACATTTGCAGGCATATACCGATACACAAAGCTTCGAATAACCGTACAGCCGGTTCGCTGATTCAGACGCAAAAGACCGAATCGATTCTTCTTTTGAAAGCGTACCAGCCAGAGACGAAACAAAAACGACCCTCGTATGATCCCTGCGGAATTTATCCTTCCACAATTCCATCATGTGATACACGCCGAAAAAATTCGTGCCAAGAATAAGATTATTTCCATCTTCTGTCATCTGTGTCGGATCCGAGCCGCAGATTCCTGCGTTAAATACAAACGCATCAATATGACGCGATTCATATGTTCGGGCAAACCGGTCAATCGACGCATAAGAAGCCTGATCGTAAAGCGCGAATCTCAGTCTGGCTCCCGGGACCTCCTTGCGGATATAAGAAATTGCTTTTCTGGCACGCTGTTCACTTCTACATGCCAGAAGCACATGAGCACCCAGATATGCCAGATTCTTCGCGGTCTGGAGGCCAATACCCGAATTTGCTCCAGTTACAACAATCACTTTATTGTCCAGCCTCGGCAATGTAGATAAATACTTTTCGTATTTCATTAAAATCCTCCCTCATACAAAAACCAGCTGAAACAAATCGAAATAAATCTCGCTTCCAGCCACCAAGCTACTGCTCTCAGCCGCCTTGTTTTTTCACCGCCATACTTATCATTCGCTCAAAAGATTCTGCAAACCTTGCATCGTTCTCCTGTGTGCGCTTTGCCGGACCCTTTAAATGATTCTTACTCTTGCTCCTTCGAGCCTTCTTATTCAGATGATGTTCCATCAGCATCTGGTCGATGTTTTCATCCGTATACCACTGTCCGCTTTGATAATAAGTCTTTCCCGCAGATTTACAATCTTCCAGCATATGCAGTTCTCCGAAGCTGGCTCCGATAGTCTGCCAGAATTCTCTCTATCCTTTCATTCATATCCGGATTCCGATAGCTGTCTGCATCCTGACTCAAGCGTATCAAAAACTCCATCTCGGCTTTTGCCTGTCGAAGAAAGTTTCCTTTATTCCTCTGAACATTCTTTACGGTCAGCCTGACTTGAGCCATATGTGCACTCATAAATGGAAACAGACAGTAATACAGTTCATCCTCAGCGAAGGAAAGATGACCGAGACTGCCTCCGTTTTTATCAGCAACCATCAATCGTCCGTTTCGGAGAGCTGCCGGGTAGACAATTTCAGTGGTACGCAGGGAAGCAATTCTTCTCATAATATCCAGATTCTGCTTTTCCCCAACATAGGCGCAAAAACGATATATTTTGCGGTTCTCTTTATCAACCTTATCCGGTTCAGCTATTTTGGGAAGACAGTCTGCAGGTTCCACAAACTGCATTGCCAGGCAGTGAAACAAGTGTTCCTGACTGGAGATGCGAAGCGTATCTGTATTTCCAGTCACATTGCATTCCGCCTCGACTGCATCCAGCAAATCGCGCGCAGCATGATAAATGCTCTTAAGAAATAATGGGAATTCTTCTTCGTTTGGATCCCACATGTATTTTCCATTGGTTACCTTTTGATATAAGCCTTCCGAATCAATATCCATATGGTATGGGGCGTAAATATTTCTCGCTGTAAATACAGACTCATTTACGATTTCTCTCCAAACGACTTCTGCTACAGCTTTCGTCAGGAAAAATTCTTCACTTTTGAGCAAAGAATAAGCAGCATTAATCTTCTGCGCCAGTTTCTGGTGTTCTTTTGAATCCGTTCCTGCTACATCCGGATGATATCGCCCGATCAATCTCCGAAATTTTATCTTAGCCGTTCTGCCATCATCTTCATCTGTAATTCCCAGGATTCGTTTTGCTTCTTCTATATCCATATTCTTTTATATTGCTATATTTCTGGGCTGTAGTACGGTTACCTGTGATCCTGAAGCATTCGTTGATGCGATTTCGATCTCACTTTCGGATAATGTCTTAACATTATCCATAATCTCAATAAACTCGTCAACTGTTCCTATCACATCATATCCAAAACTGTGCTTCTCACTCCTGTAATGCATCGGTATCACAATTCCAGGTTTCAATGAGCAGACAAGATCTGCTGCCTGTCTCGCATCTATTGTAAAATAACCTCCAACAGGAACCATAGCCACATCCAGATTCTGCAGTTTTTCCATCTGCGCTGGCGTAAGCTCACACCCTAAATCTCCAAAATGCGCAACGCGGTTTTCTCCATCATCAATAATGAATATCTTATTCGGGCCGCGCTTTTTCCCACAAACCTCATCATGATAAGTTTCAATTACTTCCACATGAAACGGAAGTCCCGGCCGCTCGATTAGCTCAACTCCATCGCGAAAGTTGTGGTCCGCATGTTCATGACTGCAGAGAACCATGTCTGCTTTCTCGCATACCGGAGTATATCCAGGAACACTTCCATCTGCATACGGGTCAGTTATGATCGTATAGCCATCCTTCTCCAATTTAAAACAAGAATGCCCTTCCTATTATGTCAAGCCCTAAATTGTTGATTTTAAAGGATTTTTTCGACTA